>NZ_JAOSZD010000004.1:0-425337 GCF_034438835.1 Nesterenkonia sp. HG001
GGACGGCGTTGAAGACGGTGTCGAGGACGGCGTTGAAGACGGTGTCGAGGACGGCGTTGAAGACGGTGTCGAGGACGGCGTTGAAGACGGTGTCGAGGACGGCGTTGAAGACGGTGTCGAGGACGGCGTTGAAGACGGTGTCGAGGACGGCACTGACGACGGCGTTGAGTACGACCCGTCGATCACTGTCGAGCCGGATACCGTGTTGCCTGGTGACGACATCACCGTTGAGGGTGAAGGCTTCGTGCCGGACTCCACGGTCACTGTGGTCATCACCGACGCTGACGGCAACGTCATCGGCACCATCGAGGGTGTCGAGGTGGACTCTGACGGGAACTTCTCCGTGGACTGGACCGTGCCTGAGGGCACCGAGCCTGGTGTGCTGACCGTTACCGCCACGGATGACGATGACGAGGACATCTCGGCCTCTGACACCGTGACCGTGATCGAGGATGACAACGGCACTGAGGTCGACGGCACTGAGGACGGCGTTGAGGACGGTGTCGAGGACGGCACTGACGACGGAGTTGAGCAGGACCCGTCGATCACTGTCGAGCCGGATACCGTGTTGCCTGGTGACGACATCACCGTTGAGGGTGAAGGTTTCGTGCCGGACTCCACGGTCACTGTGGTCATCACCGACGCTGACGGCAACGTCATCGGCACCATCGAGGGTGTCGAGGTGGACTCTGACGGGAACTTCTCCGTGGACTGGACCGTGCCTGAGGGCACCCAGCCCGGCGTGCTGACCGTTACCGCCACGGATGACGATGACGAGGACATCTCGGCCTCCGCCACCGTGACCGTCGCTGAGTCGGCAGCTGCCGGCGAGGACGGCGCTGGAACCACCGATCCGGGCACTGGTAAGCCCGGTGACGACGGCAAGCCCGGCGCTGGCAAGCCTGGCGACGGTCTGGCCTCCACCGGTGTTTCCGGTGCGGTCGGCCTGGCCCTGATGGCCCTGCTGCTGGTCGTTGTCGGTTCCGGTGTGGTCGCCTTTGCCAAGGTTCGCCGCACCAGCTGAGACGCCATGAGCTGAACGGCTGATCAATACGACGCTGGCGGCGTCATCACCCATGGGTGATGACGCCGCCAGCTCGTCTGTTCTCCGAGACCTCTTTCGTGGAGACGAGCACACGCCATGAACACCCCCACGCCCCGCGCACAGGATGACGCCTGCGAAACCGCGCCGGGTGACGTCGCCACCAGCGGCGACGCGACACCACGTCCGCCGAAGATCGCCCGCGTCCTCGTCTGGCCTTTACTGGCGATCGTGCTGGTCCATACGCTGATCATCGGCCTGTGGGTCGCCCCCTCAACAGCCTTCCGCGACGCAGTCGGCACTGACCGCGTCCGCGAATACATCTATCCCTGGTTCGAACAGAACTGGTCCCTCTTCGCTCCCACTCCCCGCCGCGGTGAAGTGATGTTCGAAGTCCGCGCCTCCGTGGTCGATGCCGACACCGGTGAGGAGGAAGAGACGGACTGGGTCATGCTCACGGACATCGAAGATGCCCTCGTGCGTGGGAATCTGACCCCGCCGAGGACCATGAAGCTCACACGGCGCACCGCCGACGATCTGCACACCGCACGCCGAGACATGGACAGCGAGCAGCTGGAACTCCTGGAAGCCAACTTCATCGACACCCCCGTCGAAGAACTGCGAACGATGCTGCTCGAGGCAGATGAAGGAAACGTCGGCACCGTGGACCGCTATATGCGGGCTGACGCCACGGCGACCTTCATCGCCAATGCCTACGCCCAGATCACCTGGGGCGACCAGGGAGATGTCACGCGGGTCCAGTACCGCACCAGCAGCCGGCGCGTGCCGGACTACGATCCCGACTCTGACCGCACGCTGGCGGACGTGGAGCCCGGCGTCCGAGACTATGGCTGGCGTCCGAGCGTGGACATCGCCAAGGAAGAGCTCGATCTGTTCACCCTCTACGCCGAGACAGAGGTGGACTGACATGAGCCTCCTGACGCGTCACCTCATCGATCCGATCGTCGTGGGGATCCGGGATCTCTACTCCTGGCTGCTCTCCGAGCGCCGTGCGCTGCGAGGACTCGCCGCCACCCGCATTCTGGTGGGCATCGCTGCGGTCGGGATTCTCCTGACGAACTTCACCTCGCGCCATGTGATCTGGGGGCCCGGTTCATCCTGGGCCGAACCGTACCGGGAGAACAGCGAGTTCGGGTCCCTGCTGGACCTCTACGCCGGTGACTCCAGCGCTGTGTTCACGCTGAAGTACCTCCTGCTGCTGACGGTGGCGATCGCCTTCCTCATCGGCTGGCGTGCCCGGCTGATGAACATCCTCCTGGTCATCGGTATGGCCGGGCTGGTGGAGCGAGCTGACATGCTGGGCAATCAGGGTGACAACATCCTGCGCATCGGTCTGACCCTGCTGTTCTTCATGAGCACATCCGAACATTGGTCGCTGGACGCTCGGCGCCGGGCCAGGGCTCGTGCACGTGAGGCTGCCGGTGAGGAGTTCACCGTCGCCCAGCGGGTCTGGTACGGGCTGCCACTGCTGCCCGGGTGGTGGACGGCGCTGATCCACAACGTCGCGCTGATCGCACTCGCATGCCAAGTCTTCATCCTCTACACGGCGTCGGCGCTCTACAAGGTGCAGGGAGAGCTCTGGCAGAACGGCACCGCACTGCACTACCCGCTCAGCCTGGGCGAGTTCGGGGTCTTCCCAGAGATCAACGCGCTGCTCTCGGCCAACCCGATCCTGCTGACGATCATGACGTACTTCTCGGTCTTCGTACAGCTGTTCTTCGCCGTCGGTCTGCTCCACCCGATCACTCGGCGTCTGTTCCTGCTCGGAGTCATCGGACTGCACGGCGGCATCGCCGTGCTGATGGGGATCCCATGGTTCTCCCTGGCCATGCTCGCCTACGACGCGATCTTCGTCTCCGATCGGACTTATCGCCGAATCGAAGGGCTGGCTGCCAGAGCAGCCGCCGACTTCCGACGTCGTCTCGGCTTCAGCCCTGACTCGGACCCGCCGGAGGACGCCCCCAGACAGGCCGGCCGGTCCGACAAGTCCACCGAGGAGCAGCACGCCGGCAAGACGATCGCAGAGCGGCGAGCGGTGACGAAGAACCGCTGACATGAGGTGATGCGCCGCCCCGGATCACAGACGGCCGGAGGCGTCACCGCTTGACAAGCAGAGGTGTCGCCAGCTGATCTGTTTCCGAAACTTCTCCCATCGCACCCAGAATGACGAGGCCCCGTGAGCAGACCCGACACCTCAGATCGGAGCGATCCGCAGTTGGCGCGGACTCGCCGTGACCTGAAGAGACTGCCGTTCGGCGCCCGGGCGCTCACCTGGCCCGTGGTGGCCATCGTGCTCATCCACACGTTGATGATCGGTCTGTGGGTGGCCCCCAACAACCCGGCCCGGGACAGTCTGGGCGCCGACCGCGTGCGCGAGTACGTGCAGCCCTGGTTCAGCCAGAACTGGTCCATCTTCGCTCCCAACCCGCGCCGGGTCGCCGTGACCTTCGAGGTCCGCGCCACGGTCCGGGACCCAGAGACCGGAGATGAGCAGACCACCGACTGGGTGGATCTCATCGACAACGAGGACGGGATCGTCGCCGGCAACCCGTTCCCCGCCCGCACCGCCAAGATCACCCGCCGCACCACCGACCGCCTGCACAGTGCCATCAGCGGTATGAGCACCGAGCAGCGGGAATGGCTCGAGGCGAACTACGTCGAAACCCCTGTGGATCAGCTCAGGGAGCGTCTGGCCGAGGCCGACGGCGGCGCCGGAACCGCAGACATCAACCGCTACATGACCGCCGACGCCGCAGCCACGGCCATCGCCACCGGCTTCGCGGAGAACGAATGGGGCGACGAGGCGGAGATCCTCTACATCCAATACCGCACCAGCACCCGCCCCGCCCCCTCCTGGGACAGCGACAGCACCATCGACGACACCACCCGCACCGAACGCGACTACGGGTGGCGTTCCGCCGTCGAGCTCACTGACCAGCAGATCGAGCACTTCGGCCCCTACCTCGAGCAGGGAGGCGACTGGCGATGACCACGATCCGCGATCAGCTCCTCCGCCCGATCCAGGAGGGCACCCTCCGAAGCCAGGGCTGGCTCCTGCTGCGCAAGAACGCCCTGTACGGGCTCTCCGCCACCCGCATCCTCGTCGGCGTCGCCATGCTGGGAGTGCTGCTGACCAACTTCGGCTCCCGACACGTGCTGTGGGGCGTCGGATCCTTCTGGGCCGAGCCGTACCGCGAGACCAACGCGTTCGGGGGACTGGTCGACCTCTTCGGCGTCGAGTCCCCCGCCCTGTTCACCCTCATGTACCTGGCCCTGATCGGCGTCGCCGTGGCCGTGATCATCGGCTGGCGCACCCGCTTGACGACGCTGCTCCTCGCCCTGGGCATGGCAGCCCTGGTGGAGCGCGCCTCACCGATGGGCGACCAGGGTGACAACATCGCCCGCATCGGCCTGCTGCTCATGGTGCTGATGAGCACCGCAGAGCACTGGTCCCTGGACGCCCGACGACGACGCCTCGGCGAGCAGCGGGCAGCCCGGGGCGAACTCTCGGTGGGCATGCGGCTCTGGCACTCCATGCCGGTGCTGCCCGCGTGGTGGACGAACCTCCTCCACAACGGCGCGCTCATCGCCCTCGCCTGCCAGATCTTCATCCTCTACACCGCCTCGGCGCTGTACAAGGTCCAGGGCTCCACCTGGCAGGCCGGCACCGCCCTCTACTATCCGCTCAGCCTCCACGAGTACGGCGTCTTCCCGTGGCTGAACAGCCTGGTCACGGGCAACCCCGTGCTGCTGACCACGCTGACCTACTTCTCCGTCTACGTGCAGCTGTTCTTCGCCGTCGGGCTCCTGCACCCGGTCACCCGGCGGCTCGCCCTGATCGGAATCGTCCTCCTCCACGGAGGCATCGCCGTCATGATGGGTCTGCCCTGGTTCTCCCTGGCCATGCTCGCCTTCGACGCCATCTTCGTCTCAGACCGCACCTACCGGTTCCTGGAGCGCCTGGCAGCCGCCGCCGGGGCGCCGCTGCGTGCGCGCCTTCCCGGGCCCCTCAAACGGCTCCTCCCGCCGCCCCAGGGGCAGAGTGACCAGACGTCCCCAGGCTACGAGGCCGCGGCACAGCAGGGGGAGCTGAAGAAGCAGAAGAAAGTCCAGCAGCCGAAGGGCCACAAATCGAAGGACCAGGACCAGAAGGGCAAAGTCCCGAAGGACGAGGCCGTCGACGCGGGATCCCATCGCCGCTGAGCGCAGCTCACCATGGCCCAGACGCACCGCTGGCCCGGAACCTCAGGGGGACTAGGTTCCGGGCCAGCGAGAGTTGTTCAGTCCGGCGGTGACTCAGAGCCCCAGACCGTCACGCAGTCCGAGGATCATGTCGACCCGCCCGAGAACAAGGTCCAACGAATCCATCCATAGACCACCCCCCTTTCGTCAAAGCCAGGGATTCCCCCCTGCTCGATGAGTGATCATGCCCTCATCTGCTGAGAGCACTGCCATCCTGACAAGTTTTCATTCATCAAGGCAACAGTTCGCGCTCAGGTTTCTCAAGGAATTTCCCCTGACGTCATCTCGCCCGGCCCGTGCGGTTCTTCAGGTGCGAGGGCTGGACTCGGGGGTGCAGTTCAGAGCGGTGGCCAGCTGGACCACCTGCATCGCCCACGGTGCTGAGACCCAGCCCCCGGGGCCGATCGTGCGCACCTCCCAGCGCGAGGAGGTCAGCAGGGCCAGATTGCTGTTCACGTATTGGGTGGCATTCGGCCCCACAGTGAACGTATGGGTCGGAGTGGTCGCCGAGGAGGAGGAGAACCGCTGGATCTGGTAGCCCTGGCGGGGAAGCGTGCCTGGGGCGTGGGTCCAGTCGATGGTCAGCCGTCCCAAGAGCAGAGAGCCAGTACAGGTCAGGCTCGCTACCGGCGGGACCGTCGCCGCGGAGAGCGTGGCCGAGCGGGCCGGCTGCTGATGGGTCCAGGAGGCCTCGGTCTGCTCGACCGGGGCCGCCGTCCCGGAGACTCCCAGAGCGACCAGGCCCAGCATCGCCAGGCCGGCCAGGGCGCGTCTCATGAGCCCACCCCCTGATTCATCCGGAGCTGCCGCCGACGTTCACGATTCTTCCGAGCGCGCAGCAACATCCTGCCCAACAGCATAGAGAGCAGCGCCGCCGCCAGCAGCACCAGCGCCGAGATGCCTGTGCTGGCCAAGCCTTCATCCTGCTCGACCTCTGGTGCCGCCTCGGGGTCTGACCCTGCGTCAGAGTCGTCCGCAGGCGGCGTGGAGGGGCCAGGGGAGGGGCTGGGGGACGGGGCCGGACCTGGCGGCGTCGTGGAGAGCTCCTCTCCTTCTGCCTCCGCATGCACCCGTAGGCTCGACACCAGGCCCTGCATCCCCGGACCGGCGCCTGGAGGCAAGGAGATGACCAGCCGCAGCCACCGGTCCTGCTCGGTGCTGTGCTCCATCATCCATTCCACGGAGTCACCGCGGCCCACTGCTCCACTGGATCGCAGCACCTGATGCCCGGACCCGCAGAACGAACTGTCGGTGTCCTCCGGGGCCTCAAGGCCCTCGGCGTCCTCCCACGGCTGGGCACAGGACTCCACTTGCACGTGCAGCGGGAACTCCCCGGAGCTGCTGATCCCGGTCCGCACCACCCCCGGATCAGGGGCCTCCACGGAGACGCCGACCTCCCACAGCGCTGAGGTGCCCGGCGCCAGATTCAAGGACGACTCCGGCCGGTAGGCCGAGGTCAGTCGCAGATGCTCGCCCTGGACGACTTCCACCACGGGCTGCTCTCGACTCGCCATGCCAGCCTGGGCAGGCGCCCCTGGGGACAGTCCGGCCATCCCGAGCCCCACCGTGGAGACCAGGAGAGCGCTGGCGCCCATGCTGCCTGCGTGCCGGGGTCGATGCGGAGCATCGGGGGGGGGGTCGCCGCCGTCGGCGTCATCATCAGGCCCGTTCCGGGAGGAGGCTCCGCCCCGCGGCCAGAACGCCCACCCCACCAGCAGTGCCGCTGCCACGGTGATCGTGCCCATCATCCACGGATCCCCCATCCGGTTGATGGGCTGGGCCAGACCCGGCACCGACCACAGCACCTCGCGGACCTCCGTCACCGTGTAGGGGTGGGGGTCCTCGGAGTCGTTGGCATCCCCCTGCATGGTGATCACGCGCTCAGCGTCAGTCTCACCAGGCGTCACCGAGGTCACTCGGTGGGTCACCGGCATCGCCGCGGGCCGGTCCACCGTCACGACGTCGCCCACCGTGATCTCCTCGGCCGGGATCTCCCGCACCACGGCCGCGGAGCCCTGGGGGATCGTGGGGTCCATGGAGCCGGTGCGGAACAGGATCAGCGAGATGCTGAAGAAATGGGCGCAGATGACCAGCACGATCGCCGCCAGCCCTGCCACGGAGGCCACCCACAGCAGTGTCTCCACCAGCACGTGCCGCACTCGGGACATCGGAATCACTCGCTCGAGCTGGTGCCCACGGCGTGCCACAGCGGCGTGGCCGTGGCGCCCTGGACAGAGTTCGGAGCCTCGGAGGACAGCGTCAGCTCCAGACAGTAATGGACCACCGCACCCTGGTCCCCTGCCACCGACTGGCTCGAACCGGCGTCACCGATCAGTGACGTGCCGCGCGGGATCACCTGTGCGCCGCCCTCGAAGGTGGACGCGTTGCAGGTGGTCCCGGCCACGGTGCGCACTCCGTAGGTCATCGCGGAGGACAGTGTCCCGGTGTTGCCGTCGTCGCCCTGCAGTTGCACGGTGCCGCCGACCGAGCCGGAGGCGGTGCGCACGCTGAACAGGGCGTAGGTGCGCGACCCCGGGGTGAGGTTGCTGGTGGTCGAGAAACTCAGCTGGTGGGGGGCGTCGGCGGTCGTGGTCGAATAGTTCGCGCCGTCGGGGGAGCCCTCCAGCGTGAAGTGACCCGCAGAGACGGTCCCGCCGGCGTATTCGGAGTCGTTCCACGCCGCCAGGGTCACCGAGGCGCCGACGCCGAGGACGAGGCCGCTGGCCAGCAGCGCCCGGACCTGTCTCGACAGACGGCGCCGGCTCCGGCGACGACGGCGCTCCCTGCGAGTGGTGAGCGCCTGGTCTGTCATGGAGTGTCGACAGAGGTCGCGGTGACCTCCCAGATCACCTCGGTGGTGTCAGCTTGGACGAAGTCATCGTCGCTGGCCGAGACTTCGAAGCACAGCAGCACCGGGGTCCCGGCGGCTCCGTCACCGGCGGTGAGGTCGAAGGTGGTGGTGCTGCCGATTCCGGTGCTCAGGTCCGCACCTGAGGCCACCGAGGTGCCGGAGGAGGCGTCGGCGGCATTGCAGTTGTCAGGGTCCGCATAGACCTCGTAGGACATGTGGTCAGCATTCTCACCGGAGGAGGAGACCACGCCGATGCCGTCAGAGGCCTCAACGGTGCCGTTGATCGTGGTGTCTGCGTCCAGCCGCACATAGAACGGGGCGTAGACCGTCTGGCCCGGAGTCATGTTGTCCGCGTCGAAGGTCAGCTGAGCCGCTTCGTCGGCCGTGTCGTGATCGTCATAGTCGCTGCCGTCGGTGGACCCCTCCAGATTGAACGAGGCCGAGCCGAACAGCCCTTCGGCGAACTCGGAGTCGTTCCAGGCCGCCAGCGTGACAGCGGCGCCGACGCCGAGGACCAGGCCACCGGCGAGCACGGCTTGGACCTTGCGGCGTCGGGTGGTCTTCTGCTCGGGTGTACGGTTCTCGGTCATGGGGTTCCCCTCATCGTGGTGAAGCTCTCCCACATGCGTGCCTATGCGGCCCGGAAGCCCATAGCGCTCCAGGGAGAGTCTCCTGAATGTAATGCGCGTAACTCGATCCCGGCAAGGGGTTATGGCCGGTGGCTTAGTCCAGGGCGGGTGCGAGCCGCCGCAGCAGGGGGTTCCGTGCGAGGCCACGTGCCCACGCACTGGAGGGCACGCCCAGGTCACGCAGCAGGTTCAGCACCACCACTGCGGCGGTGATGCCGACCAGTTCCTGCAGCTGGGCCGCTGAGTACCCGGAGGCCTCCCCGGTGTGGGTGAAGGAGTTCCTGACCCGCGCGGCCCGGTCCGCCCACTCCTGTGCCGGCAGGTTGACGGTTATGGTCTCGTCCAAGGAGACCCGCTCCGCCATGGCGGCGAGCTTGATCCGCAGTGTGGCGTCCTTGCGCTGGCGCTTGGAGCGGCCGTCAGTGGTGGCGAACAGGGCCTCGGCCGAGGCGATGAGCACCAGGAGGTTCATCTCCGTGAAGCGGTGCGGTGAGCGCAGCGCGCCCATGAAGAGATCCACGGCGACCCGATGCTGGAGCCGGAGGGCATACCACCGGGGAAGCAGGGTCTCGAAGGGGGCGTCAGCGGAGGAGAACACCAGGGCGCCGCCGCCGGCGGGCGGCCCGGCGTGGGCCAGGCCTTGTCGCCAGAACAGGGCGGAGTCAAAGGAGTTCTGGTCCGTGCGGAGCTGCGCCCATAGGGGAGCGGGGGGCGCCAGGGTGGCCAAGGTGATCAGGTCCTGCACGGCGTGGAAGTGCTGGCGGACCTCGTCGACGGACAGCCCTGGGCCCTCTGCGCTGAGCCGCATCGACAGCGGAGCCGGCCGGTCTAGCGCCTCCGGACCGAGCAGGTCCTCGCCGGGGCCCGCAGCTCCTGAAGGGCCTGCGGCGGCGCGCTCCACGGTGAAATGCAGGGAGTGGGCATCGCGGGCCTGCGTGGTCAGGCAGGGCACAGCGATCCGTACGGGATTGATCGGCCCTGCGTCGGGGTCGTGCGTCGTCGCCGAGCCGGTGGGAGTCATCCATGAGGCGAGCTCCGGGATCTCGGCGACGGCCTCCTGGAAGGAATGCTCGTCGGCCGAGTCCACGCGTGCGCCGCGCAGCACCACATCTGCCACCAGATCCTCTGCGGAGGCCTTGTCCTCGGGATCGGCGAACTCCAGCCCTGTGACACCCAGCAGCGTGATCGGTTCGCCGGCGAGCTGCCCGGCGGACGAGTCCGTCTCCCCGTGGCAGACCGCGTCATCGGCTGTCGGAGCGCCGGACGCTTCGGGTGCGCGTGTGGAGCTCGCCGACGGTTCCCCCAGCATGAGCCGGCCGCCGGTGGACGTGCTGAAGGTCAGAATGCCGCCGCGAGGGTCAGTCGCGGCGGCCGCGGGCCACCAGGTGCCCGAGAGTCGATGGTGCAGGGTCACAGTAGGGATTCCTCAGAGCGGAAGGGTATGTCGCAGTCCCGCAGAGTGAACCTCGCAGGCGGGGTTGCGGGCAGGGTCGGGAGTGTCGCCCCAGCCGTGTCACGAATGCGTGCCAGACCTCAGCTTACGCGCGTAGTCAGACGACGGGGCGACCGTCATAATGCGCTCATTGAAGCACCACTCGGCGGCCGGGGTCGAAACTCGCCAGTCACGTTCTCCTGACCTGGGGCTCGAGCGGCGCGCGGAGACTCAAAAAGGCGTGCGCGAGTCACGGGGGGGGGGTGCAGGTCCATGTCGAGCTGCGCCGGTACAGGAGGGCGGGGTGTGGAGTCCACGCCGGGGTCCGCTTCAGGGGAGATCAGGGGGCTCGCACAGAGGTAACAGAAAGGCTCTAGAGTTTCATCTATTCGTTCAAAGTTTGATGTAGTCTTGGCATAGTTAAAGGTGATTTATTTCGTTTCAGGAACCAACTTTTCGGGTTGATCGAGTTGTCCTGCGGCTGAGATGGGTGGCCTGTTCTTCGCGTTCCAGGCCGGGGCATCCGAACTAGAGCGGGTTTCCTCCCGGCTGCAGGGGTCGCCGGGAATCAGCGATCAAGGACGAATGATGCTCGAGACTCACCAGGTCGGCGTCGAGGGGTCCCACTGCCTGCGCCGTGGAGCGTCCTTCGCGTTCGCGCGCACTGCTCTGAGCCAACACTGCGCCGACGTCGTCGCCCCGGTGGTGCTGATCTCGGGCGTGTACGGCACGGAGCGGGCCGGGCTCATCTCCTACACCGCTCCCCGGGGCTGGGCCGCTGTGGAGCTCGTCGCCTCCCGGGAGATCCCCGGTGCCCCGCTCGCGCGTCGGCTCGAGATCCTGGACACCGTCGGAGGAACAGCTCACGAAGCGGCCAGGTCGCTGCTGACGCACCCTGTTGCCGATCCCGACCTGGAGCGCACCTTCGTCTTCCCTCACGCGGACCTGCTCGACGAGGAGTCGCTGATGGTCGTCGACGAGGTCGTCCGCACACAGCAAATCGTCGTCCTGCTCTCCAGCATGGCACCGTCTCGGCTCGCCCTGCGGTTCGCGCGAGTGCTGAACAGCCCACGCGGCCTCCACCTGGAGCTGGCCCCGCTGAGCCTGGAGGAGACGCATCACCGTCTGGCCCAGCAGCTCGAGGAGCCTCCGACGGCGGCCTTGACCCGGTATCTCCACACATGCTCCGACGGAGCCCCGGAAAGTCTCATGCGCCTGGCCCGGAGAGGACTCGCCGAAGGATGGATCGCCTCGGTGGACGCGCGCAGCGTGGTGCTGGGGTCGCCGTCATGGATGGATCACCTGGAGGCTCAGGCCAGCCTGGATCGCCTGCGCACCAGAGTCGGGGGCGTCGTGGTCGACGTCCTGCGGGCCCTGGCCCTGCGCGGCGAGATGCCGCTGGATGAGGCGATGTCGGTGTTTCAACCCCGCGATGCCATCTTCGCCCTGGAGGAGTCCGGCCTCCTGACGATCAGGCCGGAGGGCGTCTCGATTCGACGCGAGAGCCACCGCCAGGCTCTCATCATGGCCCGCGAGCCCGTCTCTGACCCGCCCTCGACCCCCGAGGGTGTTCTCCATGCACGCTCCGTCGGTGCAGAGATCACCAGCGAGGCGGCGCGCCGCACCGGCTGGGCGCTGCTCGAACGGGGCCTGCTGGAGCAGGCACGGTTCGTCGTGGAGGTGCTGCCGACCCAGGACGCCTCACGGGGGGCCCTCGAGGCCTGCTGTGACCTGGTGGCCGGCGCTCCGCGCAGAGCACTGCGTCAGCTCGTACCGATCGCAGCGGCCGGTGACCTGACCGCTGCCGCACTGATCGCCTTCATCCACGGGACGGTGCTCGAGGATACCGTGGCTGGGGCGCAGAGTCTCTCGAACCTCTCCGCCATGGCCGGCGAGGCGCCGGAGGTCCAGGACCTCATCGAGGCGCTCCGGCAGATCCACCGCTCACTCCGCGAGGACATGGACCACAATACGGTCCCGGAGGAGCACGTCCAGCCGGCTGCCCGCACTGAGGTCACCAGCCCCTGCCGGACCCCGGCCACGTCCGGAATCGATTTGGCGGGTTTGGGCCGCGTGCTGCTGCAGGTCCTGGAGGCCTTCTCGGTGGCCTCCGGGCAGGCCCCGTCCGCCCCCGTGAGAGTCGCGAAGATCTCAGAGATCTCCTTCCGCGAGGTCCCGATCGTCTGTGTCTCCTGGGCGATCTCCTGTCTGGCGGCTGCCCGTCTGCTGACTGTGCCGCAGGAGGACATCCTCCCCGAGAGATGGTTCCGCGACGAGCCTCCGGGCAGGTCGCTCCTGCGGGTCAACGCCACCGAGGCGCTCGAGATGCTGCACGCGATGATGTCCGGGGAGGGCATTGATGATCTTCGGCGCCGCATGGAGGACCTCTGGGCGCAGTACGAGGGTGGGCTGCCCCAGGGATTCCTGCGCCGTCCCCTCCTCGAGGCCCTCGACTTCGCCGTCGAGGGAGGCCGGACGGAGGACCTTCTCGGCCCGACCGGGTTCATCCCCCGAAAGACCGGCTCCATCACCGAAGCTTCCTGGGCACACGTGCTCACGGCGGTGGGCCGAGTACTGGGTCTCGCGGCCCGGGGCGACGTGAGTCAGGTCGACGTCGCACGAGAGCTCGCACCCGCGTGCCTGGTGATGCGCAGACTGGTCATCCGGTGCGTGGTATTACGTGGAATCCATGACCTCGATGACGCGGCTCTGGTCGTGCTGGAGGTCCAGGGGCGCGCAGTGGGGGTGGAGGAGGAGATCCTCGACCTGCTGACGGCGCGGCTCACAGGAGACGGGCCGCGCTTCGCCGTGGCAGCCGAAGCGGTGGAGGCCCACTGGCCCCGCAGCGGCCTCGGCCGCAGCATCCGAGGGCGCTTCCGCGGTCTCCGGAGAGCCGCGGCGATCCCCGCGACGACGGGAGAGCAGCTCGCCATGCTCTCAGCGAGAGAGCAGGAGGTCGCCGAGCAGGTCCTCCAAGGCCTCTCGCTCGCCGAGATCGCAGACTCCCTGCGGATCTCCATCCGCACGGTGCAGAGCCACGTCCGCAACACGTATCGCAAGCTGGACGTCAGGTCACGCACCGAGCTGCGGGCCCGGCTGGTCGACACGTCCCTGGATCTCCGATGACTCAGCTGCCCCTTCACATCAAAATCACTGGGCTGAAGCTGCCGCACCAGCTCTCCCGCGGATTCCTCGAAGACCCGTCGGGAGACTCCTGGGTCCTCCATCTTCCTGGGTACTGGGGGGTGGACGGCGTGCTCGAGGAGCTTCATCGCGCGGGGCCGGTGGCGGTGATCGACGGCATCGGCGGCACCATGCCCGCGCCGCCGGAGATGGCCCCCTCCGGGCTGTCGCGGGAGGCGGGGGCAGGCCCAGTGGTCCTGCTCTGGCCTGGGCTCCTCGATGATGCGGTCCTGGACGACGTTCTCAGGCTGTTCCTGACCGGACGACGCCGCCTGCTCGTCATGGTCCGGTCCTTCCACGACCTCCCGACCAGGTTGGCCGACCTCGAGACCGCCGGCCGGCTGCGCAGCGTCATCCCGGGCACCCTCAGCGTCCGCGACCTGGGAGTGCAGACCCGCCGGAGACTGGGCGGACCGATGTCCCTGATGGTGCTGCGCCGTCTTCACCGTCTCTCGGCCGGACGGCCGGTGCTGGCCGACAGGCTGCTGGAACTGGCCCAGGACGTCGGCGTCATCCGCACGTTCTCCGGGTACTGGGAATGGGACGGAGGCGAGCACGCGCTGCACGACGCCCTGGCCGAGGTGGCGGACGGCGTGCTGATGGGGCTCGACCAGGAGGAGCTGGAGCTCCTCACCCTGGTCGCCGTCGCCGGACGGATCCCCGAGCGCTACGCCGTGACCGCCTCGGGCGACCGGGCCTTCCGGAGCCTCATGGCCCAGGGGATCCTGGCCCGCGAGGCACAGGCGGCCCGTGGCTTCGCCGACATCAGGATCAGCGCCGAAGCCGTGCGCTCCATGATCCTCACCAGGATGCGGTGGACGGATCACCTGCGCTGGTGGTACGAGAGAGGTCGTCACGTTCCGGCGGACTCCGGCGGGAGCGCCTCATGGACCGCGCTGACCTGGTGGAGGGTCCGGGCCACAGGCCCGATCGACGTCGCCACCGCTGAGAAGCTGGCGCGCCAGGGCCTCGCCGCCTCCTGGTACCGGATGGTGCGGGAGCTCGTGGAGCTGACCGACACCCCGTCCAGCACGCTGCTTGTGCTGGCAGCTCGCGCCGACCATGCCCTCGGGGATGTCGACTCCGCCCTGCGTCGGCTCGCCACGCTGCCCTCTGCCGCAGATTCCGCAGAGATCCGCCAGGCGATCCTGGTCGCCGAGCGGATCCGGATCTTCCACCCGGAGCGTGCCGGAGCCGTCGTGGCCGAGCTGCGCCGGCGTGCCGGCGACGAGTCTCCTACACCTGTCCTGGACAGGATCCGTGCCCTCGCCCACGACGTCGGCGGCACTGACGAGCTTCTCGAGGAGCTTCGCGGCCTGCGTGCTGTCGTGAACTGCGAGGAGTCCCTGGTCAGCCTGCTCTGGGCCGGGGTCCTGCTCGGCTTCAGACACCAGCCCGACATCGGCCGGGAGGTCCTCTCCACGCTGGTCGACGCCCTGCGCCGGGAGGGCGGGTATCCGGACCTGGAGGAGTGTGCGGTGGCGGTGCTGCTGCTGATCTCCGCCACCTCCGGATGGCGGATCGACATGCTCCGGGTCGAGACGGACGTCTGGAACGAGCGGCGCCTGCGCAACCCCGCTCTCGCCGGCGTCGCGGACCAGCTGGCCGCCGTCGCGGCTCTGCATGATGACAGGCTGCACCTGGCGCATCGGCACGCATCCTCTGCGGCTCGGATCCATGCGCGCGGAGACAATTTCGGCCTGCGCTGGTTCAGCCAGGCTCTGGCCGTGGGTGCGGCCGGGTGCATGCCGGGGCGCTCAATCGCCCGAGAGGAGAGCCCTGTGGATGCGCTGGGTCCCGCTGAGGGCTTCCCCTGGCTGCGGCTGGTCGGCGAAGGGCTGAGGCACCTGGCCGCAGGGCATTCTCCCGAGGAGCTCAGAACCCGTCTCGAAGGCCTCGCCGCAGAGGCCGAGGAGGCGGGGGAGACGATCCAGGCCCAGGTGCTCCTGCTGCTGGCGCTGCTGCGCGGGTCCCCTGCCGCCGCGCACTGGGTGATGGCGTCCCCGTGGAAGGACGATCCGGGCCGAGCCCGGCTGACCGCTCTGCTCGCCGAGGCCCAGGGCACGGGGGACTCAGAACGGACGCTCGACGTCGCCGAACACCTCCTCGTGACACACTCACGACTGTTCGGGCTCTCGGTGCTCGCGCGCCTGTGGGACCGCCGGGCGCAGCTGGAGCGTTCACTGCGGATCCGGCTGATCAACCTGGTGCTGGACACCCAGCGCCGTGAGGGCGATGACCCGAGCATCCTCAGCAGGACCTTCGACCTCGAGCTCGACGCCCGGGAGCGAGCCGTCCTTGAAGGGCTGCGCGCCGGACATCCCATCTCCCGGATCGCCCGCGGGCTCAGCCTGTCGCCGCGCACTGTCGAAGCCGCGATCTCCGCGCTGCTGCACCGCTTCGGCTGCGACAATCGGATGGAGCTTCTCTCCCTCCACCTCGGAGCGCGGACCTAGCCGGCCCGCTCCTCGGCGGGCCCCTCCGGCCGCCCCTGTGATGCCCCTGCCGTTGCGGTGCGTCCTGCTGACCTGCCGTGATGCGGAGAGTGCGCAGGGCGGCCTCTGCCCGCATGGTTCTCCTCGGGATCCTCTGCCGACCTCACCCTCGGGCAAGGCGCACACGGCGTCGACGACCCCGCGGGTCAAGACGCAGGGCCCGGCTACCGACCCTGGTGCAAGAGCGGATTCCGCCCTCTCCCGCCCGGCCCTAGGTTGAGAAGTGTCGCTTCGGTCGCCGATCGACGACGACCGAAGGGAAGATGAGATGGGTGGGAATCCCCCTGATCAGGCTCGTTCCGGAGCCTGCACGCAGAGCGCACGCGTTCCGGTGCTGGATGTGAACGTCACTCCGTTGGCTCGTGACCAGCTGCTGAGCAGCGTCGCCACGGTGATCGCCGGAGGCCGCCGGCTGACCATTGCGGGCCACAATCTGCACTCCGTCTACCTCACGCGAACCGACGCGCAGTTCCGCCGGTTCTACGAGGATGCCGAAGTCAGGCTCATCGACGGCATGCCCCTGCTCTCCGCTCTTGACCTCGCCGCCCTGTGCGGCGGGCGCCCCCGGTGGGGTTCGCGGCACCGCCTAGGATCTACTGACTGGATCCCCCAGGTGATGCACCTGCCGAGCGTCCGTCGCATCGTGCTGTTCGGCGCTTCCGAGGCCTCCAACAGACAGGCGGTGCAGAAGCTCGGAGAGAGGGCCGAGCAGACCGAGCTGCTCGGCATCCCCGCCGACCCTTGGAATCCTGAGGACCTCGACGCCGTCGCGGCGCAGATCCGGGCATTCGGGCCGCAGCTGCTGCTGATCGGCATGGGTATGCCGCTGCAGGAGCGTCTCGCCGCAGCGCTGCGTGCCCGCACCAGTGCGGCCGTCATCGCCACAGTGGGCGGGGCGATCGACCAGCTCTCCGGCACACAGTCCCTGGCGCCTCGCTGGATCGGCAGAACCGGTCTGGAGTGGGCCTGGCGGCTGGCCTCCGACCCGCGACGATTCGCCGGTCGCTACCTGGTGGAGCCGTTCCAGCTGGCTAGGCTGATCCTGCGAGGTGCGGCATGAGCGCCCCCAGCAACGGACACCCGCTCACCACACCCCAGGTCACCGCGGTGATCCCCACTGTCGGCCGCCCGAGTCTGCGTGCCGCGGTCCGCTCGGCCCTGAACCAGACGATCCCGACCGAGCCGCTGGTCGTCGTCGATGATCTGGATGCACTCTCCGTGGTCCAGACCCGGCTCCGCGGGCTCGACTATCGGCTGGTCTCCACCGCGGGACGTCAGGGAGGCGGCGCCGCCCGCAACCTCGGCGTGCAGTTCGCCGAGACCCCGTGGGTGGCGTTCCTGGATGATGATGACGACTGGGTCGCCGACAAGTCCGAACGGCAGATCGAGCATCTGCTGGGTCGCGCGCCCACGACGGCTCGCAGGTCCGAGGACGGCGCCCCGGGCACCGACTCGGTACCCGCTGACGTGGCCGTCTCCTGCCGGGCGCTCCTGATGGGAGCCGGCACTCGGGCGGTGCCGGAGCGACCCTATCGATCCGGGAAGGACGAGCTGGGCGGCGTCGCGCCCGGAGTGGGCGCCTATGTGCTGGACCGCTCCACCGTGCGCCTGCGCCGGCACTTCCTGCAGACCTCGACCCTGCTCTGTGCGCGGGAGACCGCCCTGGACGTGCCGTGGCGCGAGGAGCTGAACCGCCACCAGGACTGGGACTGGCTGATCCGGCTCGAGAGCGCCGGAGTCCACATCGACACAGCCCCGGACATCCTGGTGCGCGTCCAGCAGGGCAGTCCGGGTTCCGTCTCGCGCAGTGCGAACTGGCTGGGAAGCCGGGCCTGGCTGGACTCTCTGACTCCGGGCGACGTCCCACCGGCCGCCCGCGCCGACTTCACCGCCTCCGTGGTGGCCCGCGGAGCGCTCGCCTCCGGCGACGTGAGCCGTGGTCTCGGCGAGCTCTTCAGCGGCTTGCGCGCCGGAGCCCACCCGGCAGCATTGCTGGTGGGGCTCAGCGGACTGGCTGTCACGAGGCGAGCCCGTCATGGCTGAGCGCAGCTGGGCGAACGCCTTCCTCCGCACCGCCGGGCTGCGCGTCGCCGTGCTGCCGCTCTCGGCGGTGCTGACGCTGACCAGCGCCGCGCTCACCATGCACTTCGCCGGCGCGGCCGCCTTCGGGCTCATCACCTTGGTCGCCCAGCTGCGCATGGCGCTGCCCTTCGCGGACCTGGGGCTCGGCGCTGCCGTCTCCCGGGCGGTGGCTCAGGCCGACTCCTCAGTGGAGGCGGATCGAGCAGTGGCGGAGCTGATCCGCCGCACCAGCCGGCTGCTGGGCATCGTGGGTCTGATCGGGACCTTCGCCGCCGTCCTGGTGGGGTATGCCGGATTCTGGTCCTGGCTCTTCAGCGCCCCGGAGGCGCTGCACGGTCAGCTCGACGTCGCCATGACGATCTCGCTGGTGCTGTTCTTCCTCACCCTGCCGCTCGGATTGGCCGAACGAGTCCTCGTCGGCCAGGACCGCGCTGATCTTCTCGTGCTCCTGGGGCTCGTCCCCGGTGTGATCACCCTGGCCTATGTCTATGCCGCCGGCGTGGCCGGGGTGAGCCCCATGTGGCTGGCCCTCGGACTGCCATTGGGAATGGTCATCTTTTTGCTGCTCTGCCGCCGGGCGGCGGACTATCCCACGGCAGTCCGGACCGCCGGGAGCGGCCGCGCGACGGCGGGCCCCTCGATGACGCACATCCTGCGCGGTGGACTGCCGGTGCTGCTGGCCTCGGTGGGACTGGTCCTGCTGGAGCAGCACGGCCGCATCGTGCTGGCGGCCACCGCCACCGCCGAGCAGCTCAGCGAGTACGCGCTGGCCCTGCAGCTGTACATGCCCATCTACTCGGTGATGCACATGGCCGCCATCGTCTTCTGGCCGCGATTCTCCGTCTCGCTGGACCGTGGCCTGTGGCTGCGCGCCAACGCTGCACTGATCGGCCTGGGAAGCGCCGCCGCCGTCGGGTACCTGTGCCTGGCCCGCCCGGTCTCTCGACTGATCAGCGGTGGAGAGCTGCAGCCCTCCTGGTCATTGACCATCGCGATGACGGTCCTGCTGGTGGCGCAGTCCGCGCACCTGACACAGGTCAACCTGCTCACCGACCGTCCTGGATACCGCCGCCAGGCCGCGATGTCCTGCTCGGCGCTGGTGTGCGTGGTGCCGCTGACCCTCCTGGGGGTCCATCACGGCCTCGGTGCGACGGCCCCAGCGGTGGCGATGATCGCCGTGATCGTCGTGCTGCAGGTCATCCCCGGGATGTTGGTGGCCGCTCGACGGGTCAGCTCGTCCGCACCCAGAATCTCTGACATCCCTCCCGACCCCGCGACCGTTCAGGACCTGACAAGGAGCAACCCCCGATGAGGACCACTCTGCGACGTCTCCTGGGCCCCGTGCCTGACCCGCTGGTGCGGCACATGATGTATCGCCGTCGCTTCGGCCGCTGGGGAGACTTCCGTGACGCGCCCCGGTTCACTGAGCTCCTCACCCGGAGGATGCTGCAGGAACGGAGCCAGCAGATCGCCTGGACCTGTGACAAGGTCCGGATGAAGGCCCATGCCCTCCGGATCTGCCCGGACCTGCGCGTGCCCGAGACGCTCTGGCGGGGCTACGACCTCGCCGACCTCGATCTGTCCGGTCTGCCGGACCGCTGGGTGATCAAGCCGAACCACGCCAGCGGCATGGTCGCCTTCGGGGACCGGGAGACGACGCCGGCGCAGCTTCGACGCATGACCCGCGGGTGGCTGCGCACCTATGACCGGGCGGCACTGGGGGAGTGGGCCTATCGCTGGGCCGACCACTCCCTGCTCGTCGAGCCCGACATCAGCCAGGACCGGGGTAGGGATCTTGTGGACTACAAGTTCTACGTGTTCCACGGCGAGGTGAAGATGCTGCACCGCTCTTCGGGCCGGTTCACCGCCGGCCATCGGGAACGCTTCTACTCCCCGGACTGGCAGGTGCTGGACCTTTTCAACGGCGTCTCCCAGGAGCCGGAGTCCCCGGCCCCGGCTTCTTTAAAGCAGATGGTGGCGCTCACCGAGACTCTGGCCCGCGGGTTCGAGTTCATGCGCGTGGACCTCTATGAGATCGACGGCGTCCCCTGGTTCGGTGAACTCACTCCCTATCCCTCGGGCGGCATGGACCCCTTCGAACCGGAGCAGGTCGACCTCGAGATGGGTCGATGGTGGACGGGTCGGCAGAAGGCGGGGATCTCATGAGCCTCGAGATGCTGCCCACCTCCGAGCACCGCAGCCTGAGCCACCCGGGCGTCGACCTCCGCCCGCCCTCCGCCTGGCGGGTGGTCCCGCCGCTGCAGGTCCAGGGTCTGCCCGCAGGCCTCGGGACGACGCCAGGCGGGACGAGCGAACTCCGGCGCTGGAGACGGGGTCTGGCCCGGCGCATCGCGGTCAGCGACGGCCTGATCATCCTCCTGGTCCTGGGAGGCCTGCACCTGGCCGGAGCCCTCACCTCCACCGCGCAGGGCCTGCTGGCCTCCGGCGGTGTGCTGGCTCTGTGGATGCTCCTGCTGGCCCTCTGCCGCACCCGGAACGCCCGGATCCTCGGATCCGGGGCCCAGGAGTTCCTCGGCCTCGCGGCGGTCTCGGCCACGGTGATGTGGATGACGGCGGTGGGCAGTCTGATCCTCGACGAGGACTCGCTGCGGGCCGGGGCGCTGCTGGCCGTCCCTGCCGGAGCCCTCCTGCTGCTCGTCGGCAGGCTCATCTGGCGCCATCGCCTGCGCCGCCACTGGGACACCGGTGTGGGGCTGCACCGCGCACTGGTCATCGGGGAGGACGGCAAGGCCCGGCACATCGCCGACCACCTGCGCCGCCTCGGACCGGTCAGCGGCTACCAGGTGGTGGAGCTGCTCGTCCGCGAGGCCGGGCAGCCCCTCTCTTCTCTCGCCCCGTCCACCCTGGCAGGACTCACGGAGACCGAGGCCGCGGATCCTGAGCAGATCATCCGGCACGCACGGGACGCGATCACCCGCGACGCCGTCGACACCGTGATCCTCACCAGCGCCGACCAGCTCACGCCCCGCGCGCTGCGCGAACTCGGATGGGCGCTGGCCGCGCTCGACGTCGACCTCGTCGTCGCACCCTCCCTGAGCGAGATCAGCCAGGGCAGGCTGCATACGCGCAGCGTGGACGGCATGCCGCTGATGCACGTGGACTACCCGCGGCTCAGCGGCGGCGCCGCGGCGCTGAAGAGGGCCTTCGACATCGTCTTCGCCCTGACAGCCCTGCTGGCCATCGCTCCCGTGCTGGTGGCCGCGGCAGTGGCCGTCAGGCTCGACTCACCGGGGCCGGTGTTCTTCTCCCAGACCCGCGTGGGCCTGCGTCACTCGTCGTTTCAGATGCTGAAGTTCCGTTCGATGGTGGTCGACGCGGAGGCGCGTCGTGAGGAGCTGCTGAGCGTCTCTGAGGGCAACGCGGTGATGTTCAAGATGCGTCGCGATCCTCGGGTGACCCGGGTGGGGACAGTCATCCGCAGATACAGCATCGACGAGCTGCCACAGTTCCTCAACGTGCTGCGCGGAGAGATGTCCGTGGTCGGACCGCGGCCGCCGTTGGTCAGCGAGGTCGAGGCCTATGACGAAAACTCCCAGCGGCGCCTGCTGGTCAAACCCGGGATCACCGGGCTCTGGCAGGTCGGCGGCCGCTCAGACCTCAGCTGGGAGGACTCGGTCCGCCTGGACCTCTACTACGTGGAGAACTGGTCGCTGGCCGGGGACGTCGGCATCGTGTTGCGGACCCTCCGTGCGGTCCTGCGGGGGGCGGGCGCCTACTGAGCCTCGGCAGGGACCGTAGGACCCGCGCCGGTGAACCGACGCTCAGAGTCGCCGACCGACAGGCCGGCCACCCACGTGACGACGATCAGGGGAACCCCATGACACCACACTCATCCCGCGAGGCCGCCGGCTGCTGGTGGCCGGCAGGAGCGCCAGGGTCGGCGTTGTCCGGCGCGGTCACCGGTGCGCTGCTCGGTGAGGCAGCGCCCCCCGCGGGCCTTCGGCTGACCCTGGAGGCGTCCGCACCGGAGAGCGCGCAGGCGATGATCGCCGCCCTGCGCCGCCCGCCGGCGGTGCTCCATGGCCTCCTCGACGGCCGGGCCGCCACGGCCTGGACCCGTGAAGCCAAGACGGAGGCCGGCACCCTGCACGTCGAGCTCGAGGTGCTCCTGATCGGAGCGCATCTCATGGGTTCCGAAGATCGGCGTCTGCAGGAGGCCGAGATGCGTCTCGACGGCTCCCAGGTGGGGCAGGTCCTGGTGGGTGCCGGGCCCTGGACCGGCTCGCTTCCGCTGGGAGGGGACGTCTCCGACTCCGCACCCCCGGTGGGCACCGGTCAAGCCTCGGACGCAGGACGCTCGCGGATCCTCGTGGAGCGGGTGGAGGAGTCCGAGACGGTGATGCGGCTGCATATCCTGCCGAGCCGAGCGGCCTCTGTGCCGGAGATCCTCGAGCAGCTGAGGTCCGTCACTGATCTGCTGGCCTTCGCCTGGCTCGAGACGTCCCCCGCGCTCATCTTCGAGGCAAGGGTCCACGGCGACGACGGTCGCCTCCTCGACGACTACCGGGTGACCTGCTCCGCACCGGGGACGCATCTCGGGGCAGGAGAGCGGGCACGCCCGCGCGTCGGCGGACCGCTGTTCACCAGCGAGCAGCGGCCCTTCGAGAAGCTGCTGGAGGCCTGGCGCGTCCTGCGCATCCGGCACCGCACCTCGTTGACGATGCTGGTGGCCGCCAGGGCGCTCCCCGTGGAGTTCCAAGAGGCTGCGCTGCTGGTCCTGCTCGGCTCTGCGGAGGCGCTCTACGCCACCTCCTCCGGCCTGCGGCGCCGGGAGATCAAGGACTCGACCCTGCGGCGGAAGCTGGAGCACCTTGCCGACCGTGTCAGCTTCCACGAGGTCATGCCGCACCAGGTGACCGCCGCCGTATGGGCGGAGCAGGCGGCCAGGCTGCGGAGCACTTTCACGCACAGCGGGCGGGTTGACTCCGGGTCCCGGACCGAGCTGCGTCATATGGCGGAGCTGACCGCCGGCGTGGTGGTCCTGGCGCTGCTGCGCGAGCTGGGCATCCCCGCGGTGGAGGGGCGGCAGCGACTGCGCGGCCACCTGGCCCTGCGGGACGACATGCCCACACCTCGGGGAACGCCCGAGCGAGGCCGGGGCGACCCCGCCCAGGGACGGCCACCAGCACGCGGGGGGAAGACCCCGACCCCTCGTGACGTCGGAACCCGGCCCCAGAGGCCAGCGAGGAGAGCACCATGAGCATCGCCAGCACATCCCCGGCATATGCGGATCCGCACCGTGACGCCAGAGACGAGATCTTCGCACTCGGCGGCCGTCACGCCCCCGGGAGCGGCGAATCCCCAGACCCGACGATCCGGCACGCCCGGCAGGAGGAATCGCAGATGACGGTGTGGGACATGCTGCGCGTGGTGCGCCGATACTGGAGATCCGCCTGCGCGCTCTTCATCCTGGGGCTGCTGGTCGGCGTCACGTTCTTCGTCCTGGCACCACGTGAGTACACCTCCACGGCTCGGATCTACGTGACCACCGCCACCGGAGACGACCTCTCTCAGCTGCAGCTGGGACGCTCGGTCTCCGAGCAGATCGTGGCCAGCTACGCGGATCTGGTGAGCACCGCCGTCGTCCTGGAGCCGGTCATGCAGCAGGTGGGAGCCGAGGAGCCCCTGGCTGACTTCGCGGACTCCGTCGACGCTTCAGTGGTCGAGGGGACCACTCTGCTGGAGGTTTCGGTGCGGGCCTCCACACCGGAGGTCTCGGCCGCGCGGACCGAGGCCCTGACGGACAGCCTCGTGGAGTTCATCGGCGATCTCGAGGAGATGCAAGGCGCACCCCAGGACCTGATCTCGGTCAGCATCATGCAGCCGGCCGTGATCCCGGAGGTCCCCACCTCACCGCAACCGCTGATGGTGTTCGGGGGAGCGCTGGGAGGCGGGGCCGCGTTGGGGCTCGGTGTCGCCGCCCTGCGGGAGAGTCTCAATCGACGAGTGCGGGACCGCCACGACGTGCAGGTCGCCTCGTCGCTTCCCGTGCTCGAGATGGACCTGGGGGCCGACGACGGCGACACCTTGACGCCCGCCGTCAGGCGGATCCTCGCCCCGATGCAGGCGCTTCGTGCCCGGTCCGGAGGCAGAGGCGCCGACGGGCCCGCGCCGGTGACGTTGGTGGCCTCGGTGGATCCGGAGGTGATCTCGGCCGAGGTGGCGGAGCGGCTGGCTCGCTCGGCGGCCGAGGACGGCTTCCGCGTCTTGCTGATCGAGACCTCCGGGGGCAACGCCTGGGCAGGGTCCGGCTTCTCGCGGGCCGCTGAGGTCGCGGTGAACGGCCGGGCGCCGATGTCGCGGGGACGGCGGCGGAACGCCGCAGCCGGGATCGACGTGATGAGCCTGGATCATCCGATCGGGACGCTGGAAGATGACCTCCTGCACACCCGGGAGACGCTGGACCGGGCCCGCGCGGCCTGCGACCTGGTGATCCTGAGTGCGGCACCGGTGACCGCCGATGCCCGAGGGCTCGGGCTGGCCGGCGACGCCGACGCCACCTGGCTCGTGGTCCGCGCCGGACACACGCTGATGGACGACCTGTCCGGTGCCCTGGACTTGCTCGAGGGGCTGACCCGCTCCCTCGCCGGGACCATCGTGGTGGGATCACGTCCGCCGTCCAGCCGGGCCGCGAGGCGCCTCGGTCGGAGGGCCCGGTCGCGCCGGCGGCGCACATGACGATCCGGCCGGAAGGTGCCCTGCCGGTGAGCCTGCAGCGGTCCCTGCACTGGGGGCTGATCCTCTGCGCGGCCATCAGCGTCCTCTTCGTGGGTGAGTTCTCCCCGCTTCCGATGACGATGCTCCTGGACCTGTGGATCATCGTCTTCATCGTCGCCGTGGTCCGGCGCGGCCGTCTCGCCACGCTGCTCCCGCTCAGCATCCTGGCGATCTACACGTACACACGGATCATGGGGGTCTGGGCCACCGGCGCCGCCTGGGAGGACTTCTTCCAGGCCTACCGCTGGCTGCTGTATCTGGTGGCCCTGGCCGTCGCGGTCGGGCAGAGGTGGACACGTCCCGGCGGACTGACGACGCTGACCTGGTGGCTCATCTCCCTGGCGACGGCAAAGGCGGCCGTGACGTGGGTGATGTACGGCTCGGGCGAGCGTCCCGGCCTCTTCCTGGAGAACAACTTCGAGCTCGCGCTCTTCAGCGGGCTGACCGCCGTCGTCCACCGCGGATCACCCCGCTCGCGTCTGTGGCTGCTCCTGCTGCTGGGTCTGCTCACGGTGCTCTCCGGATCGCGCAGCGGGGCGGTGGCGTACGTGCTGTGCGTGCTGTACGCGATGCTGAGCACCGAGACCAGGGACGTCTTCCTGCGCCTGGCGTCCGTGGCCGTGCCGGCGGTGGTCGCGGTGATCCCGCTGGTGATCTTCCGGGAACGCGCGGATGAGTCGGAGGTGATCGACAGGGTCCGGTTCCTCGACTTCTTCCTCCGGGAGACGCAGCACTGGGGGCCGTTGAACTGGCTGGTGGGGACGCCTCCGCTCACTCCGCTCAATCCGGCGACCTGTGAGGAGCTGGCGTACTACGACGTGCTGTACTCGGCCCAGGGGGACGGCACGTGCTACTCCGTGATACTGCATGCCTTCGTCCTGCGGCTGATGTTCGACGCAGGGATCCTCGGAGCCGTCCTGGTCCTCGTCCTGCCTTGGATCTTTCTGCGCCGCGCCGGCGTCTCAGCTCTGCTCACGCTCACCCTGATGGCGATCGCCCTCACCAACAGCCTCTCGGTCAGCGGGTTCAACAATCCCTACGTCGCGCTGCCGTTCCTTCTGGCGATCCTCACCGCGAGGAGACCCGCAGACACGACGACGGCGAGGACCCGGTCCCGGCTCCCGGGCGCGGAGATCCGCGTCTCCGGTGCTGAGGCGGGTCCCCGCCGTCGTCTGTTCTGAGCGTGTGGCGTCTCGGTGCTCAGCCGTCCAACTGCTGACGCTTGGCGCTGATCACTCCGGTGTCGAAGCCGCCCAGGTGCAGGTTGCCGTGGAAACGGCCGTGCTCGATCTTGATGCACCGGTCCTGCACGGCGTTGATCCCCAGGTCCGTGGCGCGCTGCATGGCCTCCGCGGAGTGGATGCCCAGCTGCACCCACAGCGTCTGGGCGCCCACGGCGGCGGCCTCCTCGGCCAGGGCGGGCAGGTCCGCCGGCTTGCGGAAGGCCACCACGATGTCCGGAGCCTCCGGCAGATCCTGCAGCGAGGCGTAGCCGGGCTCACCCAGCACCTCGGTGATCCGGGGGTTCACGTAGTACAGCTGGTAGGACGAGTCCGAGGTCAGGTAGGTGGCCACGAAGTAGCTGGCCCGGGCGGGCTTGTCGCTCATGCCCACGATCGCCACGGACTTCGCCGCGCGCAGCAGCTGCAGGCGCCGTGCCGCGCCCGGCTCCTCCCACAGCCCGTGCGGGTGCTCGTCACCGGCGGTGGTCTCCGTGTTCGTGCGTGTCTCAGGGGTGGTGGTCATCAGGCCTCGCCTCCGTCGTGTGCCGCACCGCTGGCACCGGCTCCCGCGCGGACGGGGGCCGGGGTCTCCTGCTCGGTGTCCTGCTGGGCGGCCAGGGCACGGTCCAGCGCCTGGTCCAGATCCCAGATGATGTCCTCCACGTCCTCCAGGCCCACCGAGATCCGGATCAGGTCCTGCGGGATCCCGGCGGCGGTCAGCTGAGCCTCGGTGAGCTGCTGGTGCGTGGTGGAGGCCGGGTGCAGCACCAACGTGCGGGCGTCCCCCACATTGGCCAGGTGGCTGGCCAGCTGCAGCTCCTCGATGAAACGGGCACCTGTCTCGCGGCCGCCCTTCACCCCGAAGCTGAACACCGAGGCAGTGCCCAGCGGCAGCAGGTCCTTGGCCCGCTCGTGATGCGGGTGGGAGAGCAGCCCGGAGTAGTTGACGTACTCCACGCGCTCATCGGCCTCGAGCCACTCGGCGACCTTCTGCGCATTGGCCGTGTGCTCCTCCATGCGCTGCGGCAGTGTCTCCACACCCTGGATGAGCTGGAACGCCGCCTGCGGGGTCAGGGAGGGCCCGAAGTCCCGCAGCTGCTCGGCGCGGAGCTTGGTGAGGAAGCCGTACTCGGCAAAGTTCCCCCACCAGGACAGCCCGCCGTAGGACTCCACCGGCTCGGTCATCTGCGGGAACTTCCCGTTGTTCCAGGGGAAGGTGCCCGACTCCACGACGACCCCGCCCAGGGTGGTGCCGTGTCCGCCGAGGAACTTCGTCACCGAGTGGGTGACGATGTCCGCACCGTGCTCGATCGGGCGCAGCAGGTAGGGGGTGGTCAGCGTGGAGTCCACCACCAGCGGGACCCCGTGCTCGTGAGCCACCCCGGCCAGGCCGGGCAGGTCGACGACGTCGCTGCTGGGGTTGGCCACGACCTCGGTGAAGATCAGCTTGGTGTTGTCCTGCAGGGCGGCTTTGAAGTCCTCCGCCTCGTCCGAGTCCACGAAGGTGGTCTCGATGCCGAAACGGCGCAGCGAGACGTCCAGCTGGGTGACCGTGCCGCCGTAGAGCTTCGAGGAGGCCACGATGTGGTCGCCCTGGCCGCACAGCGCCGCGAAGACCAGGAACTCCGCGCTCATTCCCGAGGCGGTCGCCACTGCCCCGATGCCACCCTCCAAGGAGGCCAGGCGCTCCTCCAGGGCGGCCACCGTGGGGTTGCCGATGCGGGAGTAGATGTTGCCGAACTTCTGCAGCGCGAAAAGGTTGGCGGCGTCGTCGGTGTCCTTGAAGACGAAGGAGGTGGACTGGTGGATCGGCACCGCCCGGCTGCCGTAGACGGCATCCGGCACGGCCCCGGCATGCAGGGCCCGGGTGCGGAACCCGAACTGTCGATCGCTCATGGAAGCTCCTGGGTCGAGGGGTGGGTTGATGGATGGTTCAGGGGAGCCGCGGTGTCGCGCTCCTGGCAGATCTGTGCGATCTGCGGCACGCAGTGCTCGTTCTGCAGGCTGGTGGTGTCGCCGAGGGCATCGCCCTCATGCAGCTGGGTCAGCAGTCGGCGCATGATCTTCCCGGAGCGGGTCTTCGGCACCTCCGGCACCGGGATCACCGTGCGCGGTTTCGCCACGGGGCCGATCACCTCTCCCACATGGGAGCGCAGTGCGGTCAGGAGCGCGCTTTCGGCCGCAGCGTCCACCACGCCGTCCTCCCCGGTGAGCCGCGCACGGGCGGGGCCGGTGAGCACCGTGAACGCGACGGCGGCGTGTCCGGTGGTCGCGTCGGGCACGGGGCACACTCCCGCCTCCACCACCTCCGGGTGGGCCACCAGGGCGGACTCGATCTCGATGGTGGAGAGCCGGTGTCCGGAGATGTTGATGACGTCATCGATGCGGCCCAGGATCCAGATGTCGCCGTCGGCGTCACGCTTGGCGCCGTCGCCGGCGAGGAACCAGCCTCGAGCGGCGTGCTTCTCCCAGTAGGAGGTGTAGTACCGCTCCGGGTCGCCCCATACGGTGCGTGCCATGGAAGGGCCCGTGCTGGTCAGCACGATCTCACCCTGGACGTCCTGCGCGACGGGATGGCCCCCGGAGTCAACGACCTCCACCGACACTCCCGGCATCGCCCGCGTCGCGCAGCCCGGTTTGAGCCCGCTGTCCTCCGGGCGAGGGCTGAGCACTGTGGAGCCGGACTCCGACTGCCACCAGGTGTCCACCATCGGGACGGCTGGGGCGCCGTCGTCGTCGAGGGTGTCGCGGCCGAGCTGGGTGCGCAGCCAGGTCCAGGCCTCCGGATTCACGGCCTCGCCCACGGTGCCCAGCAGGCGCAGAGAGGAGAGGTCGTACTCCTCCGGCACGCCCTCGGGGAACCATCCCACCAGGGAGCGCACCAGGGTGGGCGCGGTGTAGTAGGTGGTGACCCGGTGACGCTGGATGATCTCGAAGTGCCGGCCCGGATGCGGGGTGTTCGGAGTGCCCTCGAAGATCACCTGGGTGGCGCCGGCGGCCAGCGGCCCATAGATCTCATAGGTGTGCGCGGTGACCCAGGCCAGGTCGGCGGTGCACCAGTGGACGTCCTGCGCCCGGCGGGCCGGATCAGGGTGGGCGAAGAGCCGCAGGTAGGTGAACAGCGCCCCGGTCAGGTACCCGCCGGTGGTGTGCACCAGGCCCTTGGGCTTCCCCGTGGTGCCGGAGGTGTACATGATGAACAGGTCCTGCTCGGCCTCGAAGAACTCGGGGGTGTGCGCGGTGGAGGCTGTCTCAACGACCTCGTGCCACCACACGTCCCGGCCGATCCCGTCACCGGCGAGGTCTTCGTCGGTCCAGGTGATCTCCGAGCCGGTGCGACGGATGACCAGCACATGGGCGAGGCTGCCGCCCTCTGCCGCAGACAGCCCGGACACGGCCGCATCGGCCTGCTGCTTCACCGGCACGGCCTTCCCGCGGCGGAACTGGCCATCGGTGGTGACCAGCAGCTTGGCGCCGGTGTCCTCCACCCGGAAGCGCAGCGCCTCGGCGGAGAATCCGCCGAAGACCAGCGAATGGACGGCCCCGATGCGGGCACAGGCCAGGGTGATGACCACAGTCTCCACCAGCACCGGCAGGTAGATCACCACTCGGTCTCCGCGGCCCACCCCGAGGGTGGTCAGCGCGTTCGCCGCCTGGTTCACCTTCTGCTGCAGCTGGGCGTAGGTGACGTCTTCTCGGTCCCCCGGCTCGCCTTCGAAATGCAGGGCGACGACGTCTCCGCGCCCGGCGTCGACGTGTCGGTCCACACAGTTCACGGCGGCGTTGAGCGTGCCGCCGTCGAACCAGCGGATGTCCGGGCCGCGGCGGGTGACCGGGTCCGGATCCGTCCAGGAATGGGTGGTGTGCCAGGGGGTCTCCCAGTCCAGCAGGGAGGCGGCCCGGGACCAGAAGCTCAGCCGTTCGGCCTCTGTGGCCGGGTCGGCCCAGCTGTGCACATCGGCGTTCAGAGGGTGCAGCGGCATCGAGTGGTCGATTCGGAGGGATTCTGAGGCGTCTGAGGCCTCGATATCGCTCCGAATTGACCGCTCGATGCGGGGAGTGGTGCTCAGGCCCATGTCTTCAGCGCCTTCCTCTCCACCACGCCCAGCAGGGCGTCGGTGAGCTTGCCCAGCACCGCCAGGAGGATGATCGCCAGCAGGAGCCGGTCGGTGCGTCCGTTGTTCTGCGAATCGGTCAGCAGGAAGCCCAGCCCCATGGAGGAGGCGATGAGTTCGGCGGCCACCAGGAACAGCCAGGCCTGCGCCAGCGCCAGGCGGAGCCCGGAGAACACGCTGGGCACCACCGCAGGCAGCTGGACGGTGACCAGCAGCCGCAGTCCGTGGTAGCCGAACGCGCGGCCGGCCTCCACCAGGTGCGGGTCCACATGGCGCAGCGCGGAATGCACGGCGGTGAAGACCGGGAAGAAGGCGCCGATCGCGATCAGCGTGACCTTCGAGTCCTCGTAGATGCCCATCCACAGGATCAGCAGCGGCACCCATGCCAGCGAGGGGACGGCGCGGAACGCCCCGATGGTGGGGTGCAGCAGGGTGTCGGCGACCTTGGAGAGCCCCAGCACCGAGCCGAGCGCCAGGCCCAGGCCGGCGCCGATGCCGAAGCCGATCAGCACACGCTGCACGGAGATCGCGATGTGCTGGTAGAGCTCGCCGCGTTCGAAGAGCTCCGCCCCGGCGCTGAGCACCGTCTGCGGGGCCGGCAGCTGCACGGCGGAGAACACCCCGGCCGCGGCGACGCCGTACCAGAGACCCAGCAGAGCGATCGGCACCAGCGCGCCGAGCAGGAACCGGCCGCCTGGGATCCGGCGCACCCGAGCCGGGACCCCTGCGCGGGGGCTCTCCGGGCCGGTCACCGGCCGGGGCGCCGAGGAGCCGCGCTCACCGACGACCTGTGCCGGCGCCTCCTCCTGGAAACGGCCCGCCTCGGTCCGGGTCCGGGCATCATCGGGCAGGGTCTGGCTCATCACTCATCATCCTCGATGATGGTCGCCTCGCCTTCGGCTCCCTCTGCCTCGGTGGCCTCACGATTCTCTGCGAACTCCGGGTGGAACAGGCTCTCCAGCGCCTCGTCGATGCTCTCCTGGGTGGAGACGTCCCCGGTGTCCAGGAAGATGGGGCCGACCTCTTCCAGCACGTCGTGCTGGGCCTGGCCCGGGACGGGGTCGACGTCGAAGCTGGAGCGCTCCTGGATGACCGTCTCGGCCACCTCCTGATCGATGTTGCCGTACTCGGCGAGGATCTCCGCGGTCTCCTCGGGGTTCTCCAGCGCCCACTGCCGAGCCTGCTCGTAGACGTCCACGACGGTCTGGGCGACCTCAGGGTGATCCTCGATGAAGGGCTCGGTGGCGTTGATGACGCTGTAGGTGTTGAAGTCCACGTTCCGGTAGAAGAGCTCCTCGCCGTCGGCCTCTGCGCCGGCCATGATCGGGTCCAGACCGGCCCAGGCGTCGACGTCCCCGTTGCCCAGGGCGGACCGTCCGTCGGCGTGCTGGAGGTTCTGGACGTCGACGTCGCTGATCTCCAGGCCGGCCTCCTGCAGGGATTGGACGAGGAAGAAGTAGGGGTCGGTGCCCAGCGTCGCGGCCACGGAAGCGCCGTCCAGATCCTCGACCGAGGAGATCCCGGAATCCGGCGAGGTGACCAGCGCGGCCCACTCGGGCTGGTTCTCGACGAGGATCGTGTGGATCTCGGTGCCGTTGGCCCGGGCCAGCAGCGCCGCAGAGCCGGCGGTGGATCCGATGTCGATGGCCTGGGCGCGCAGCTTCTCGTTGGCGTCGTTGGAGCCGTGGGACTGGATCCACTCGACCTCGGTGCCGGCATCAGCCAGCTCCTCCTCGAGCCAGCCGTGCTCCATCATCACCAGGCTGAGCGGGTTGTAGGTGGCGAAGTCGATGCTGAGGGTCGCCAGTTCGCCGTCAGCGGCGTCGCCGGAGCCCTCGCCCTCCACGCAGCCGGCCGCCATCAGGGTGACGGCGAGGCCGGCGACCGCAGCGCGGGAGGTGCGGCCGATGGTGGCGCGGGCAGGGCTGGGGGAGGTGCTGGTCAGACTGGGCATGTGATGAAGCGGCCTTTCGTGCGGTGTCGGGTGCCGCTCCGTCCGCTTCCCGACCGGCGGACCCGGCAGGGTCCACCCGGCTGGGGCCGGACTGGTGCGGCCGAGCGTGGGTCATCTCCGGAGGCTCCCGGAGCTCGGGGCAGGGGTCAGTGGGCGTGGGCGTCGACGCCGAGGCCGGTGAGCAGCTCGCCGCGCAGGGCGGCCAGCTCGGCGGAGGCGCGATCTCGCGGGCGGCTGCCCGGAACGGTGAGCAGCCGCGAGACGGTGGCCCCCTCGCGGGCAACGCCGGAGGGATCCGGGCCGAGCAGCAGGATGCGGTCGGCGAGCTGCAGAGCCTCGTCGACGTCGTGGGTCACCAGCAGCACCGTGGTGCCGGTCTGGGCGTGGACGTCGAGCAGCAGGTCCTGCATCTTCAGGCGCGTCAGTGCGTCCAGGGCGCCGAAGGGCTCGTCGAGCAGCAGCACTCCGGGGCGGCGGGCCAGGGCCCGGGCCAGCGAGGCGCGTTGGGCCATCCCTCCGGAGATCTCCCGGGGGCGCAGCTGGGCACGGTCGGCCAGGCCGACGAGCTCGAGCAGCTCGTCCACCCGGGCCCGGCCCTCCGCCTTGGACACCGTGCGGGGCAGACCCAGTGAGACGTTGCGATGCACCGAGCGCCACGGCAGCAGGCGCGGCTCCTGGAAGCCGACGGCGGTCCGCTCGTCATAGGTGTGCACCCCGGCGCCGTCGATGACGACCTCGCCGGAGAAGCCGGCGTCGAGGCCGCCCACGGCGCGCAGCAGGGTGGACTTCCCGCAGCCGGAGGCGCCCAGGATGGCGACCACCTCACCGGGGGAGATGTGCAGGTCGACGTCGCGCAGCACGGTGCGGCCGTCGAAGCTGCGTCCCACTCCACGCAGCTGCACGTCCAGCGAGTGGGTGGGCGCGGCGGCGGGGCGGTCCAGCACGGCGGTGCCGCCGGAGTGTGCCGAGGTGTGCAGGTCAGACTCGCGTGCTGCGAGTGTGGGTGCAGAGGAACCCATAGGAATATCTCTCCCATCGATCCTGGCGGTAGCACCTTTTCTGATGCGCCGGGCACAAACGGCCGATCGGCACATCCGAAGGTTGCTGCGGCGTCGTCGAGCCAGATCTCTCAGCCGCTCGGGATGGTGGCAGTTTCAACCCTACGCACAACCGCGCCGCCTGGGCAACGGCGATGTCACAGTATGAGACATCACTGAGACGTCGCCGGAGGAGGGGAGCCGCAGAGGCGCGGCACGGTGCGGCCCGCGGCTCAGGCGTCGGCGTCGAGCGGACCGAGGGCCTTGAACTCGCTCTGATGGAACACCAGCGCCTGCGACCGGTCCTCCACGGCGAGGTCCAGCAGCTCGAGCACGATGATGTCGTGATCACCCGCGCGGACCTGATCGTGGATGCGGGTGGTGAAGGTGACCGGGGCGCCGTCGAGGGTGACCGCACCGCCCTCGCCGGTGGTCACGCGGAGGCCGGTGAAGCGGTTCTCCCGGTCCTTCGAGGCGATCTTCCGGCACAGGGCGGACTGCCCGTGGCCTACCAGGGAGATCCCCAGCTCGGCGCCGGCACCGGCCAGCTTCGGCCAGGTGGTCGAGCTGTGCTGCACCGCCACGGTCACCAGCGGCGGCTCCAGGGACACCCCGACGGTGAACGTGGAGGCGACGAGGCCCTCAGGGCGTCCGTCCACCTCTGCGGCCACCACGACCACCCCCTGGGGAAAGTGGCCGAAGGCCTCACGGAGCTCCAGCGGATCGATGCCGACCAGGCTGGTGGGCACGCGGCGGGCTGCGGCGTCGGCGGTGGTGTGGTGCACGGCGGCCTCCACGGTGATCGGGTGGCTCTCGTCGGTGGCCAGTGCTGTGCTCATGGCTGATCAACTCCCATCGGCCCTGGCGGTAGCACCTTTTCTGAGGCGTCCGCCGGGAGAGGCGGAGCACATCCGAAGGTTGCTGCGGCGTCGTCGAGCCAGATCTCTCGGCCGCTCGGGATGGTTTCGTCGCTCCAGGGTACGCGCGCAGCACAGCACGATCAAAGGGATGTTCGGGGAGTGACACATGGAGACATCAGGACCGGCGACCCGCGCCGTCGCAGATCCGGTGACCTCGCAGATGTCCGTACATTCTTACGCCTCGTGACATGAACTTATCGATGAGATTTGACGAGTGTTCATCGACAGCGCGTAGTCTGGTGCTCGCCACACCATCCAGAGCGACTGAGAGATCTGGCTCGACGACGTCGCAGCAACCTCCCGAGCAGCCACGCCATCACGGCGCGGACCGGGGAACGGTGCTAACGCCAGAGACGATGGAGAATGCCCGATGATCTCACTGCGCCATGTGTCCACGACCTTCCCCGCCGCACGGGGCAAGGACCCCATCCATGCCGTCGACGACGTCAGCCTGGAGATCCCCCGCGGAAGCATCCAGGGCATCATCGGATTCTCCGGGGCCGGCAAGTCCACCCTGCTGCGCAACATCAACCTGCTCGAGCGCCCCACCTCCGGGGAGGTGCGCGTGGGCGGCACGGAGCTCACCGGGCTCGGAGGCGAGGCGCTGCGCCGCGCTCGTCACCAGATCGGCATGATCTTCCAGGGCTTCAACCTCGTGAACAACCTGACCGTCGCGCAGAACGTGGAGCTCTCCCTGAAGTTCGCGGGGGAGAGGGACCGCAGGGTGCGTCGAGAGCGCGCCGCGGAGGCGCTGGAGATCGTCGACATCACCGAGAAGGCGAAGGTCTACCCCGCACAGCTCTCCGGCGGGCAGAAGCAGCGCGTGGCCATCGCCCGCGCGCTGGCCACCCGCCCGGAGGTGCTGCTCTGCGACGAGCCCACCTCGGCCCTGGACCCCATCACCACGGCCACCGTGCTGCAGTACCTCGCCGATGTGAACCGCGAGCTCGGCATCACCGTGGTCATCGTGACCCATGAGATGGAGGTCATCAAGGCCCTGGCCGACCACGTTGCGGTCATGGAGTCCGGCCGAGTGGTCGAGCAGTTCCACGCCGCCGAGCTGCGGCGTGAGGGCTTCGCCCCGCGGACCTCCATCGGTCGCTACCTGGTCAGCGACGGGATCTCCGTGGACCGTCGGGGCGGCGGCGTGCGCGCCGGCTCCGAGCTGCCCGCTGCTGACCCAGGCGCCGATCAAGGTGCCGACCAGGGACCTGGCGCTGATCCGCCGGCGTCCGGGCAGGAAGCCAGGACCGCCTCCGGGCTGGTCGCCGCGACAGCCTCGTCCGAAGGGGGTCCCCGCTGATGGAACGCCTCATCGAGCTGCAGCCCGAGCTGGTCCAGGCCATGCTGGAGACCTTCGTCATGATCGGCGTGGCCATCCCGCTGGCGGTGCTCTTCGGCACCCCGCTGGGGATCTGGCTCTTTCTCCACGCTCCCGGCGGTATCGCCCCGACGCCGCGCACCCACGCGGTGGTCAGCGGAATCGTCAACATGGTTCGGTCCTTCCCGTTCCTGATCCTGCTGATCGCGATCATCCCCTTCACGCGGCTGATCGTGGGCACCACCGTGGGCACCGCGGCGGCGATCGTCCCGCTGACCATCAACGCCATCCCGTACTTCGCCCGGCTGGTGGAGCAGAACATCACTCAGCTCGGCTCCGGGGCCGTGGAGGCCTCCCGTGCCATGGGAGCCACGCGCGGCCAGATCATCCGCAACGTGCTGCTGGTCGACGCCAAGCCGGCGATCATCGGCTCGATCACCATCACCACCGTCAGCTTCATCTCCTACTCGGCCATGGTCGGGCTGGTCGGCGGCGGAGGCATCGGCGACTTCGCCATCCGCTACGGCTACTACCGCTACGAGACCGCCGTGATGATGGTCGCCATCGTGCTGATGATCGCCCTGGTCACCTTCGTCCAGTTCAGCGGCACCCGCGTCGCGCGGCTGACCGACAAGCGCGCCTGACGGCGCCCCTGTCCCATTCCTCCGCAGAACACCTGCACCTCTGAGATGAAAGACTCCACGATGCCCAGCACACTGACGACCTTCGGATCTCCCGGAGTGTCCGGATCGATCACCAGCTCCGGCTCCCTGGCCTCCTCCGGCCTCGCCCGCCGCAGCCTGCTGCTCAGCGGCCTCGCCGCCGTCGGGACCTTCGCCCTGACCTCCTGCGGACTCGCCGAGGCCGTCGGAGAGGATGACCGGACGATCAGCATGATCGTCACCGAGTCGGCACCCTTCCAGGACCCCACCGAGATCGTGAAGGACATCCTCGCCGAGGACGGCTGGACCCTGGAGACCACCTACGTCACCGACATCATCCAGCCCAACCAGGTCGTGGCCCAGGGTGAGTTCGACGCCAACTTCTTCCAGCACTTGGCCTATCTGCGCCAGTTCAACGAGGACAACGGCACCGACGTCGAACCGGCCTTCTCCGTCTACTACGCGCCCAGCGGCATCTTCTCGCTGCAGCATGACAGCATCGAGGATCTGCCCGAGGGCGCCCAGATCGCGCTGGCCGTGGACACCGCCAACAACGGCCGCGGGATCAAGCTGCTCGCCGACGCCGGCGCCATCGAGATCGACGACTCCAAGGACGTCACCGAGCTCTCCCAGCGGGACATCACGGCCAACCCGAAGGACTTCGAGTTCATCGAGGTGGACCAGCAGTCCACCTCCCAGACCCTGCCCGACGTCGACGCCGGCTTCGCCTTCGCCCGGCTGGTGGCCGAGGCTGGTCACGACGTCGACGAGACCGCGCTGATCCTGGAGCAGGACGACGACGTCCGCATCCCCTTCACCTGCGTGGTCGCCGGGGCGCCCGGCTTCCGGGACACGGAGAAGGCCGCCGCCCTGCAGGAGGCCTTCCAGTCCGCGGAGGTCCAGCATTGGTTCGACGAGTACCTCGAGGGATCCCTGGACTTCACCGATGACTTCACCGTCGACTCTGTCGACGCCGTCTGGGAGGACTTCTCCGCATGAGCCACGACCCGATCTCCCGGACCCCCGCTCCCTCCCGACGGCGGGCCCGGCACGGTGCACTGGGCATCGCCGTGCTGGCCGCCGTCGGGAGCCTCACCTCCTGCGGACTGGCCGACGGCGGCGAGGAGGACCGCACCATCAGCATCATCGTCACCGAGTCGGCGCCCTTCCAGGAGCCCACCGAGATCGCCAAGGAGCTGCTGGCCGAGGAAGGCTGGGAGCTGGAGACCACCTACGTCACCGACATCATCCAGCCCAACCAGGTGGTGGCCCAGGGGGAGTACGACGCCAACTTCTTCCAGAACTTCGCCTACCTGAACCAGTTCAATGCCGACCACGGACTGGACATCGAACCGGTCTTCGCCGTCTACGAGGCCCCCGGCGGGCTGTTCTCCACCCAGCATGAGGAGCTGACCGACCTGCCCGACGGAGCCCAGATCGCCCTGCCGGTGGACACGGCCAACAACGGGCGCGGACTGAAGCTCCTCGCGGACGCGGGCCTGCTGGAGATCGACGAGTCGGTCGCCGTCACCGAACTCTCCCAGCGGGACATCCAGGACAACCCGCACGACTTCGAGTTCGTGGAGGTCGACCAGCAGTCCGTGGCGCAGAGCATCGAGGACGTCGACGCCGCCTTCGCCTTCCTGCGGCTGGCCTCCGAGATCGGCCTCGGGCCCGAGGACACCCTCGCGCTAGAAGACGAGGACGTGGCGCTGCCCTTCACCTGTGTGGTCGCCGCCGCCCCGGACTTCGCCGGCACGGAGGCCGCCGAGGCGCTCGAACGGGCCTACCAATTCGAGGAGGTCCGCGACTGGTTCGCTGACTACCTCGACGGCGTGCTCGACCCCGCCTTCGACGTCGATGTCGATGAGGCCTGGGCGGAGCTGGCCGGATGAGTGACCGCCCCACCCGGACCCCGACGGGGGACGGGGACACCAGACTCTCCCGGCGCCGGCTGCTGAGCGGTTCACTGGGCATGGCCGCCCTGGCCGGCGTCGGGAGTCTCACCTCCGGCTGCGGGATCGCCGGCGCACTCGGGAACGACCGCCCCCTGCGGCTGATCGTCACCGAGTCCGCGCCGTTCCAGGAGCCGACGAAGCTCGCTGAGCAGATCCTGGAGCAGGACGGCTGGGACGTCTCGGTCACCTACGTCACCGACATCATCCAGCCCAACCATGCGGTGAGCAACGGCGAGTACGACGTGAACTTCTTCCAGAACATCAGCTACCTGCGGCAGTTCAACGAGGACAACGACCTCGACATCCAGCCGCTGTTCTTCATGTTCGAACAGCCCTCCGGGATCTACTCGGCCTTCCACGACACCCTCGAGGACATCCCTGCCGGAGCGCGCATCGCGCTGCCGGTGGACACCGCGACGAACGGCCGGGGCATCCGGCTGCTGGCCCGCGGGGGACTCATCGAGATCGACGAGTCCACGCATGTGGCCGCCCTCTCGGTGCATGACATCACCGCCAACCCGCTGGACCTGGAGTTCGTGGAGGTGGACCAGCAGTCGGTCGGGCAGATCTACCCGGACGTGGACGCCGTGTTCGGCTTCGCCCGGCTGCTCGCCGAGGTGAACGTCATGCCCGAGGAGGTCCTCATCATGGAGTCCTCCGAGGAGGCGCTGCCCTTCGCCCTGGCGGTCTGCGCCCGCCCTGGCTTCGCCGAGGAGGAGCCTGAGAAGCTCGAGGCGCTGACCAGCGCCTTCCACGACGAGGAGATCGCCGCCTGGTACGGCGACTACCTGGACGGGATCCTCACCCCCGCCTTCGACCGCGACATCCACTCCGCCTGGGAGGACGTGAACAGCCGATGAGCACCACCAACGACACCACCACCGACACCATCACCCACACCGGACCCGCGGCCCGTGAGGCCGCGCTGCCCGGCGCCGAGCTGACCGATCAGCTGCTGCAGACCATCGCCGCCGGCACGGTCCACCGCGAGCTGGAGCGCGAGCTGCCCTTCGAGCCCGTCCGACAGCTCGATGAGGCCCGCTTCGGGGCGCTGCGGGTCCCGCGAGAGTTCGGCGGGCCCGGTGGCACCGTGGAGGACCTGGTCCGGCAGGTGATCCGCCTGGCGGCGGCGGACTCCAACGTGGCACACCTCTACCGCGGACACTTCGGCTTCGTGGACTCTCTGCGCTTCCAGCCCGCCGAGATCCAGCAGGCCTGGTATCCACGCGTCTTGGCCGGCGGCACGGTGGGCAACGCCTCCACCGAGAAGGGCGGCAACGCCCTGGGGACGCTGAACACGGTGCTCACCCAGGACGACGACGGCTGCTGGCGCCTCGACGGGGAGAAGTTCTACTCCACCGGCACCATCTTCTCCGACTACACGCGGGTCTCCGCCTCCCGGGCCGGTCAGGAGGGCCGCCGGTTCGCCGTCGTCGCGACCGACGCGGAGGGTGTGGAGATCATCGACGACTGGGACGGCTTCGGGCAGAAGCTCACCGGCACCGGCACCACCCGGTTCCACGGGACTCCGGTCGAGGACGTCGCGGTGTTGGACCGGGTGCCCGGCTCCCACGAAGCGATCCATGAGGCCGCCTTCTTCCAGCTGTACCTGCTCGCCGTGCAGGTGGGCATCGCCCGTGCCGCCGTCGCCGACGCCGTCGCGCTGGTGGCCAAGCGGACCCGGACCTTCAACACCTCCGGCTCCGGGCAGCTGTTCCGCGAGGACCCGCTGATCCAGCAGATCATCGGCACGATGTCCGCCAAGGCCTTCGCCGCGGAGGCCACCGTGCTGGAGGTCGCCCGGATCCATGACCGCTCTCTGGAAGCGGGCTTCGCCGTGGGTACCCATGAGGCAGCCTTCGAGGACGAGCTGCCGCAGGCCGTCTATGCGGCTGAGATCGCCGTGGAGCAGGCCCAGGTCACCGTCCCGGAGATCGTCATCGGGGTGACCCAGGAGCTGTTCCAGACCGTCGGCGCCTCGGCCACCCTGCGCACCAAAGCCCTGGACCGGCACTGGCGCAACGCCCAGACCATCGCCACCCACAACCCCATCGTCTTCCGTGCCCGGTCCATCGGGGACTGGGAGATCAACGGAACCCTGCCCGAAGGGCTCAACGCGATCGGTGAGGCCACGGGGGCACGACGATGAACACTATGATCTTCAACGCCTTCGACATGCTCGTCCCCGTCCACCAATCGCCGGGGCTGTGGCGCCACCCGGACTCGCGCATCACCCAGTTCGACACCCTCGAGTACTGGACCGAGCTCTCCCGCACGGTGGAGGACGCCGGCTTCTCCTGCCTGTTCCTGGCCGACGTGCCCGGGATCTATGACGTCTACGGCGACAGCGCCGAGGCCGCAGCCCGCGGGGGAGTGCAGTACCCGCTGCTGGACCCGCAGGTGATCGTCCCCGCACTCGCAGCGGCCACCACCCACCTGGGCTTCGGGGTCACAGCCTCGGTGACCTACGAGGCGCCGTACCTGCTGGCCCGGCGCTTCGCCACCCTCGATCACCTCACCGGCGGACGGATCGCCTGGAACATCGTCACAAGCTACCAGGACTCCGCGGCCCGGAACCTCGGGATGCAGGGGCAGATCCCGCATGACGAGCGCTACGACCGCGCCGACGAGTACATGGAGGTCATGTACCGGCTCTTCGAGCACTCGGTGGAGGACGACGCCGTCGTCGCCGACGCCGAGCGGGGAGTGTTCGTGGACCCGGAGAAGGTGCACCCGGTGGCGCACGAGGGCCGCTGGTTCTCGGTGCCCGGGGAGATGCTCACCCACCCGGGGCCGCAGCGCACCCCGCTGCTGTTCCAGGCCGGCTCCTCGTCCCGCGGCCAGCAGTTCGCGGTGGACCACGCCGAGGCGATCTTCGTCATCAGCTCCCGTCCGGAGAAGCTGGCCCAGCAGGTCACCGCCACGCGTGAGGCCCTCGCGGCGGCCGGTCGAGACCCGGAGTCCGTGCAGTTCTTCGCCATGGTGACCATCGTGGTCGCCGAGACCGAGGACCAGGCTCAGGACCGGCTCCAGGAGTATCGCGAGCACGTGGACACCGAGGCCGCGCTCACGCTCTTCGGCGGCTGGACCGGCGTCGACCTCTCCGGGCTTCAGGAGGACGACGTCATCGCCGACGTGCAGACCGAGGCCAACCAGTCCGCGCTGGCCATGTTCACCAAGGACCCCACCCAGCGGTGGACCGTCCGGGACGCCGCGGAGTTCATCTCCATCGGTGGCCGCGGGCCGCTGATCGTCGGGGATCCGACCCAGGTGGTCGACGAGCTCGAACGCTGGCAGCAGATCACCGGAGTGGACGGGTTCAACGTCTCCGCCGCAGTGCGACCGGCCGACTTCGAACGCTTCCGGGATCTGGTCACCCCCGAGCTGCACCGTCGCGGGCTGCTGGCCGAACGGCCGCACGAGCCGGTGACGCTGCGCGAGCAGCTCGGCGGGGCCGGGCCTCACCTGGCCGAGGACCACCCGGCGCGCCGGGCTGTGATCCCGGCTGCGACCCCGGCCGGAGAGGCGCTCGCCCGCTGAGCCGAGCACCACAGAGACTCTCCCGACGTCGGCCCCGTGGTTTCACTGGGCATGGCCGCGTGGCCGGCGTCGGGAGCCTTCATCACGGCTGGATGCGGGCCGAGCGCTCAGAGCTCCTGCCAGATCAACAGGGCCAGATCGCCGGTGTCCGGGTCGATCTCCTGGAATCCGTGCCGGCGGTAGAAGCGGCGGGCGTCCACGTCGGGCGCGTCCACCGGAACCTCCACCAGGTCGGCTCCACCGGCCCGGGCGTCGTCCAGAACCGCCTGGATCAGCAGGCTTCCGAGCCCTGAGGAACGCTGCGCGGGGGCCACGTAGAGCTCATCGAGCAGATCCACCGGGCCGTCGCACCATACGTTCGGACGCCGAGTGACCAGGGCGAGGCCCGCCTGGCGCCCGGAGGCCTGCTCCGCCACCAGCCAGGCGCGGGTCTGCTCCGTGGCGAGCAGCCGCCGCAGCCGGTGGGCCAGCACCGCCGTGCCAGGTGTGGGGGAGCCGAACTCGGTGTTGAAGGCGTCGAGCAGTCGGGCGAGGACGTCAGCGTCCTCCGGTCCCGCCCGCCGCACCTGGGCGCCGTCGTCGTTCATCCCCGGACTTCCCCTCAGCGCCTCACTTCGAGGCGCGGTGCAGGATCTGCTCGATGATGGCGTCGTGGACCATGCGCGGCTGTCCGTAGGCCGGGTAGCGGAACTGCATGAGGTTCGCGTACGGGTTGACGTCCAGGACCACCGCGCCCTCGCCCGACTCCAGGTCAGGGACCAGCAGGTCGACGGCGGCGGCGCTCAGCCCGGGGATGGACCAGAGCCCGTCCACGGCGAGCTCGCGCAGCGTCTCGGGCAGCTCATCGGTCACGTCCACTGCCAGGCCGCCTCCACGAGAGGTGTCGGCGATCTCGGTGAGCCGCTGGATTCGCCCGGACTCCAGCACGGCGTCCCTGGTCAGGCCCATCGGTTCGAGGAACTCGTCGGTGACCTTCGGCTGCCGGGGGCGCAGGTAGGCGTTGTCCCCGCGTCGGCTGATCTCCGCCTCTGCCAGCTCGCCCACCGTGGAGACGCCGTCGCCGACCACATGGAACGGCACCCGCACGATCGCTCCCGCGACCTTCTCTCCCACCACGTAGACACGGACGTCCAGTCCCGGGTGATGCTCCTCGACGATCATCTGATACTTCGAGTCCGCGGTGGCCGAGCGTGAGGCCATCGCCCGCTGCCAGGCCTGGCGCAGCTCCGGCTCGGTGCGCACGGCGGTGCTGATGCCCTTGCCGGCACGCCCGGCGGAGGGCTTCACCGCCACCGGGCCGCCCAGGGCCTTCATGTACTTCACCGCGCGGGAGAACTCGGTCGGGCTGATCGCCCGACCCTGCGGGGTGGGCACCTCCGAGGCCATCAGGTACTTTTTGGTCATCTGCTTCGACCGGGAGACGCGCCGCGCCTGGTGGCTGACCAGGGAAGTGATGATGGAGTCCATCCCACCGATGACCACGCCGGAGAGGAACAGCAGGCGGTTCGAGTCGCTGATCGTCTTGACGGTGATCTTCCTGCGCTTGGCGGCCGCGGCCAGCAGCTGGTCATGCTGGGAGGTGCTGCTCCAGGTGCGCAGCTGATCCGCCCGGGGCTCCACCTGCTCGGCGATGAAGCGTTCGACGACGTCGGCGGAGCCGGAGAGCACTGGTGCGGGCCGCGCCGGGCGGCGTGCGGCGGCCTCGGGCACCGCGTGCTCGGAGGCAGGGCTGACCGCACGGGAGGAGGAGTCAGAGGACATGGCTCTCAGGATATCCTCACCGTGAGGCGGTCAGCAGGATCTGCTCGGCGATCGCCCCGGCCACGTTCCGGGGGCGTCCGTAGGCGGGGAAATGGTGCGGGGTGAGGCTTGCGCCGACGGTGGCCTCCAGCACCACGGCGCCCTCGGTGGTGCCCAGGTCCGGCACCAGCAGGTCGATGCCCGCCGCGTGCAGCCCCGGGATCGACCACAGGGCGTCGACGGCGAGGTCGGCGATCTCCTCGCTGAGCTGATCGGTGACATCCACCGGGATACCCCCAGCGCGGAGGTTCGCCGCCTGGTTCAGGATCACCAGCTGGCCCTCCTCCAGGATGGTGGAGAGCGAGAGTCCCATCGGGTGCAGGTCCTCCCCCCGGACTTCCGGGATGTTCTCGGCCAGGCTGCGGTGGCGCTGGCGTCGGGAGAAGGTGCGTTCCAGCACGGTGCGCAGCTCGGAGGACCCGTCGCCGACCACGTACAGCGGAACTCGCACGATCGCGGAGATGAGCTTGTCCCCGACGACGAACGCCCGCAGGTCCAGGCCGTCGTGGAACAGTTCCACGAGCAGCTTCCTGCTGGGCGCATCCTGGGTCAGCCGGGCCTCCAGGGCCAGCGGCCAGGCGCGCTGCAGATCGTCGGCATTGCTCAGGTGCGTGCTGATCCCGTGCCCGGATCGTCCGGTCACCGGTTTGAGCACCCCCATCCCGGGCAGCGATCCCAGGTACTTGGCGGCCTCGGTGATCTCGTCCTCCCTGAACGTGCGCCCGGCGGGCACAGGAAGCTCCTGGAGCTCGAGGTGGCGTCGGGTCAGCGCCTTGTTGCGGGAGATCCGCCGCGCGTTCGCGCTGACCAGCGTGGTCATCGTGTGGTCCATGCCTCCCACGACGACCCCTCCGAAGAGGAGCACCGAGTTCTTCTCGCCGACGTCGCGGACGCTGACGCTGCGCCGGGCCAGCTCATGCCGCAGCAGCGCCAGGTGCCCGGGGACCTGGGAGACCTCGCGCAGCTCCTCGGCGCGCGGCTCCACCTGATGGGCGATGAACCGCTCCAGAGCGGTGGGGTCCTCACCGAGCACGACGCCGGCCGGCCCGGCATCGGCGTCGGAGGTGACGTCGGTGGTGGCGTCGGAGGTCGACTGCGAGGCGTTCCCGTGGCTGGCCATGCGCACCAGGATATCCCCCGGCCGGGCACATGCACGGCGTCGAAATGTGAAGCGTCCTCCCCGTGCTCCCGGCCTGGACGGTAGAGTGCGAGCCGTACCATCCAGAGCGGCTGAGAGACCTGGCTCTACGACGCCGCAGCAACCCGACCGTCACGGTGACACAGGCGGTCCGGGCCCGGCCCCAGCTCGCGGCATCGCCGTCGGGCGTCCCACGGGGCGGGCTCCGGAGCGCCGGGGTGCTCATGCCAGGACCGATGGAGGACTCCTCTCCTGCGCGCATCCGACGCGCAGGGTGCACTGTCTCGAGTGCTGCATCGGCGAGCCACGAGGAGGAACGCATGACCGACCACCAGATCCAGCCGCCGACGACGCCCGCCGGGCGACGCGAGATCCTGTTCAACGCCTTCGACATGAACTGCGTGGTGCACCAGTCTCCCGGGCTGTGGCGCCACCCGGAGGACCGCGCTCGGGAGTACAACACGCTCAGGTATTGGACCGACGTCGCCCAGATCCTCGAGAAGGGCCTCTTCGACGGCCTGTTCATCGCTGACGTGCTGGGCCCTTATGACGTCTTCGCCGCCGACCCCGACGCCGCCCTCCATTCCGGGGCCCAGGTTCCGGTGAACGACCCGTTCCTGCTGGTCTCCGCGATGGCCGCTGTCACCGAGAACCTCGGCTTCGGGCTCACCGCCGGCACAGCCTACGAGCACCCGTACCCGTTCGCCCGCCGACTGGGCACCCTGGACCACCTCACCGGGGGCCGTGTCGGGTGGAACGTGGTCACCGGTTACCTGCCCTCGGCGGCGCAGAACATGGGCCAGGACGATCAGCTGGAGCACGACGCCCGCTACGACCACGCCGACGAGTACATGGACGTGGTCTACAAGCTGCTGGAGGGCTCCTGGGAGGACGACGCCGTCGTCGCGGACAAGTCCACCGGCGTGTTCACCGATGCCTCCAAAGTGCACCGGATCGAGCATGAGGGCCAGCATTTCAAGACTCCGGGCATCTCCGTGGTGGAGCCTTCTCCGCAGCGGATGCCGGTGGTCTACCAGGCTGGGGCCTCCACCCGTGGACGCGCCTTCGCCGGCAAGCACGCCGAGGCCGTGTTCATCAATTCGCCGACCAAGGAGCTGACCCGCCAGTCGGTGCAGCGGATCCGCCAGAGCGTGGTCGACGCCGGCCGGGACCCCTACAGCGTGCGCATCTTCGCCATGCAGACAGTGGTCACCGGAGCCGACGACGCCGCTGCGCAGGCCAAGTATGAGGAGCTCACCCGGTACATCGATCCGATCGGCGGCCTGGTGCTGATGTCGGGGTGGATGGGTCTGGACCTGAGCCAGTTCGACCTCGACCAGCCGATCGGGGATGTGGAGTCCAATGCGATCCAGTCCACGGTGGAGACCTTCCAGAAGGCCTCCGGTCGGGAGGGGGAGCCGTGGACCGTGCGGCAGCTGGCCGAGTGGGTCGGCGTCGGAGGGTTCGGCCCGGTGATCGTCGGCGGTGGCGAGTCTGCGGCCCGGCAGCTGGCCGAGTGGCAGGACGAGACCGACATCGACGGGTTCAACCTGGCGTACCACATCACCCCGGGGACCTTCGAGGACATCGTGGAGTTCGTGGTCCCGGAGCTGCAGAAGCTGGGCCGGTACAAGACCGAGTACGCCCCGGGAACCCTGCGGAACAAGCTCTTCGGCGCTGGGGATCACCTGCCGGAGCGCCACCACGGCGCACAGTTCCAGCTGCGCCGTCGCCACACCGCGCAGGTCTGAGGCTCCGCCTCCCCACGCCGGAGTCAACGCGTCGGGCGGGGGAGGCGGGTCGGAGAGGCCCGGTCCCGGTCAGCCGCCCTCGCGGGTGCCGGGGCTGCCACCCTCCTGCGCCCAGTCGCTGCCGTCCTTCTCGGTGCTCAGCCCGGGGTCGCTGTCGACGTCGCCATGGCTGGTGGGGACGGTCTCCGGGGCGTGGAACTCCTCGTCGAAGATCTCCGTCGCCTCGGCGGTGCCCTGTTTGACGGCCTCCGCGGCCGCGGTGGCGGCGCGCTTGGCCGTCTCGGCGACATCCTGGGCCACCTTGCTGGCAGTGTCCGTCGCCGAGGCGACGCCGTCCTGGATCTTCTCCTGCAGGTCGGGGTCGTTCCAGGCCTCCGAGGCGGACCTGCGCGCCTTCTCGAAGCCTTCCCTGCCGGTCTTCGTGCCGATCACATAGCCCACGGCCATGCCGACACCCAGTGAGAGCAGTCCCATCGTCAACTCCTTCGCTCCGTCATGACCTTGGTCGGTGCGGGGAGGAGATGCCGGTCTCGGCGTCGTGCGTGTCGTGCGTGCCGATCCGGCGGCCCTCCGGCCCCGCCGGTCCTTCGAAACTACTGGCGAGGGCGGGGTCGTGTCACCAGGTCACGACCCGGATCCGACCCGGATTCGACCCTGACACCACCCTGATCAGCCTGCGCCGAGAGCCCTGTGATCCCTGATGGGATCCACGGTGGGGTCCTCGGTGGGGTCCTCGGTGGGGTCCTCGGTGCCGTCCGGGCCCGTGCGCCTCAGAAGCTGCCGACGGCGAGCACCACCGGGATGAGTGCGGCGGTCACCAGCACGGGGATCACCAGGGAGACCACCCCGACGTCCTTATAGGACTCTCGGTGGGTCATCCCGCAGACGATGATCAGCGTGATCACCGCGCCGTTGTGCGGCATCGAGTCCAGCCCGCCGGAGGCCATGGCGGTGATCCGGTGCATCGCCTCCAGGCTGATCCCCTGGTCCACCGCGAGGTCGCGCAGCTCCTCACCCAGCGCGTTGAGCGCGATCGTCATCCCGCCGGAGGCCGAGCCGGTCACCCCGGAGATGGTTGAGGTCGACAGCGCCGAGGCCACCAGGGCATTCTCGCTGACGCCGAAGATGCCGTCGCGGATCACCATGAAGGCTGCCAGGGAGGCGACGACGGCGCCGTACCCGACCTCGGAGGCGGTGTTGAAGATCGGCAGCAGTGCGTTGCGCGCCCCGTCGGTGATCCCACGTAGGATCCAGCGCAGATGACGGACGTTCATCAGCAGGATCACCACGATCGCACCGGCCAGCGCACACAGCACCGCCCAGGACCCGGTCCGGTCATCCAGCCCGATCCCTCCGTACTTGTCCTCCTGCAGGTGCCCCCAGTCCATCGCAGGGAACAGCAGCATCGTGCAGCCGAAGTTGAGGGCGAAGACCAGCAGCACCGGGATGAAGGGGAAGACATGGTTCGGCGGGGTGAGCATGCCGGGCGTGCCCGTCGGGGCCGGAGAGGTGCTGTCGGTCGTGTGGGCAACTGCGGCACCCGGCCCGTGCGAGGTCCTCGTCTGCCCGGCGGAGGAGCCCGGGGACGATCCATCACCCACCGACATCTCCGCGGCGCCCGCACCCATGTCCGCACCTGCGCCGTTGCGCAGCTCCAGGGCGGTGGGATCGGTGAAGTGCTCGCCGCGTGCCGCGAGCTGCCGTTTCCGATGCTCCAGCCATAGCATGCCCAGGATGAAGATGACCGTCCCTCCCAGAATGCCCACCCCCGGCGCGGCGAAGGTGTTCGTCTGGAACGCCTGCCCGGGGATGATGTTCTGCACCTGCGGAGAACCCGGCAGCGCCGTCATGGTGAAGGTGAGCATGCCATGGGCGATGGCGCCGGGGATCAGCCGCCGCGGAATGTCCGCGGCGCGGAACAGCTCCCTGGCCAGCGGGAACATCACGAAGACCACCACGAAGACGCTGATTCCGCCGTAGGTCAGCAGGGCGGTGGTCAGCACGGTGGCCAGCAGCGCCCGGTTCGGGCCCAGCCATCGGGTGACGACCCGAGCGATGTCGGTGGCATATCCCGCCATCGTCATGAGCTTCCCGAAGATCGCTCCGGTGAGGAACATCGGGAAGTACTGACCGATGAAGTTCGCCAGCGCCGGCATGAAGATCTCGGTGTAGTTGGCCAGGATCGGCGCACCGGAGAACACCATCGCCACCAGTGCGGAGATCGGGGCAGCCACCACGATCGTCACTCCGCGATAGGCCAGGGTGATCAGCAGCACCAGCGAGACGAGGATGCCGACGAGTCCGAGGGTCACAGGTTCTCCCGAGGGTCAGGGTCCGGGCACGTTCTCGCCCCGCCAGGCAGGGTCGGGAACGCGCGCCGGACGGGTCAATGGGTGGGGAAGCCCAGGCTGATCTGCGACTCGCTGGGCTCGGGCCAGCGGCTGCTGACCACCTTGCGGCGGGTGTAGAAGTTGAACGCCTCCGGGCCGTACATGTGGGTGTCGCCGAACAGCGAGTCCTTCCAGCCGCCGAAGCTGAAGGCGCCCACCGGCACCGGGATCGGCACATTGACCCCGACCATGCCGACCTCGATGTCGAACTCGAACTCACGGGCGGTCTTGCCGTCGCGGGTGAACACCGCAGTGCCGTTGGCGTATCGGCTGGCGTTGATCAGGTCGACGGCGGCGTCGTAGCTGTCCACGCGCACCACGGAGAGCACCGGGCCGAAGATTTCGTCGTCGTAGACCTTCATGCCGGGGGTGACGTGGTCGATCAGTGAGGCACCGATGAAGTACCCCTCGCCGTCGAACGTCTGCTCGCGGCCGTCGAGCACCACGGTGGCCCCCTCTGCGGTGGCGCCTGCCACATAACCGGTGACCCGTTCCAGGGCTTCAGGAGTGATCAGCGGGCCCATCTCGGACGCCGGGTCGGCCCCGTCGCCGATGCTCAGCCCCTGGGCTCGGGAGCGGATCCGCTCGACCAGGCCGTCGGCGACGTCTCCGACGGCGACCACCACCGAGATCGCCATGCAGCGTTCCCCGGCGGAGCCGTAGGCCGCAGAGACCGCGGCGTCGGCGGCGGAGTCCAGGTCGGCGTCGGGCATGACCACCATGTGGTTCTTCGCCCCGCCGAGCGCCTGGACCCGTTTCCCATGGACCGCACTGGTGGCGTAGATGTGCTTGGCGATCGGCGTGGAGCCCACGAAGGACACCGCCGAGATCTCCGGGTGGACCAGGAGCTCGTCCACGGCCTCCTTGTCCCCGTGGACCACGTTGAGGATGCCGTCGGGCAGCCCGGCGTCGCGGAAGGCCTGCGCGATCAGCAGCGAGGCCGAGGGGTCGCGCTCGGAGGGCTTGAGGATCACCGCGTTGCCAGCGGCGATGGCGGTGGTGACCATCCAGAGCGGGACCATCACCGGGAAGTTGAAGGGGGTGATGCAGGCGACGACCCCCAGCGGCTGGCGCACCTGGTGGACGTCCACGCCGGTGGAGACCTGCTCCGCGTACTCGCCCTTGAGGTGATGCATCAGCCCGGTGCAGAAATCCACGTTCTCGAGTCCGCGGGTGATCTCGCCGTCGGCGTCGGAGAGCACCTTGCCGTGCTCGGCGGTGATCGTGGCCGCCAGCTCGGCCCGCCGCTCCTCGAGGATCTGCCGGGCGCGGAACATGATCTGGGTCCGTCGGGACAGCCCGGTCCGCCGCCAGGCCTGCTGCGCCTCGGCGGCGACGACGACGGCGGCGCGGACCTGGTCCGCGTCGGCCAGTGCGAGTCGCCCGGTCTCCCGTCCCGTGGCCGGATTGCGGACCGGGGAGTGACGTTGGCCCGCAGAGATGGTCTCGCCGCCGATGTGGTGCCCGATGACGGGCAGCTCGCCGTCGATGCCGCGGGCGGCTCCGGTGGGAGAGCCGGCGGGGGAGGAAGGTGTCATGGTGGTCAGGCCTTTCCGGTCTGGGCCGCGGGTGCGGCCTGAGCTGTGCTGGATGATGAGCTGGACGGGGTCGTGGAGGTGCCGCTGCCGTCCCAGCCGGGGGCGCCGCCGTCGGGGGAGGAGTACTTCACGATCAGCGAGCAGTCCTTGTCCGCGAAGCCTTCGTCGATGAGCTGCTCGAACCTCTGCTGGGCCAGCTGGGCGGCCTGCAGCTTCACTCCGGTCCTCTCCCCGGCATCGAGGGCCAGGCTGACGTCCTTGAGCGCCAGATCGGCGCGGAAGGTGGCGTCATAGTTCCGGTTGGCGGCCGAGGACTCCACGATCCCGGGCATCGGGTACCAGGTCTGCTGCGCCCAGGAGCGCCCGGAGGAGACCGAGGCGATCTCCCAGAAGACCTTCGGGTCCAGGCTGAGCTGCTCGGCCAGCTGGGACCCTTCCGAGGCGGCCATCAGATCGATGAACAGCATCATGTTGTTGCAGATCTTCGCGGCGATGCCGGCGGTGGCCGCCCCGGCGGCGATGATCGTGCCGGCCATCGGCTGGATGTGCGCGGTGGCCTCCCGCACGGCCTCGTCCTCGCCGCCGACCATGAAGGCCAGGGTGGCGGCGGTCGCTCCGGAGATGCCTCCGGAGACCGGGGCGTCCACGAAGCGGAATCCGTGCTGTGCGGAGAGGTCATGGCAGTGCTGGGAGGTCTCGACGTCCACGGTGGAGGAGTCCACCAGCAGCGTGCGGGTCTCAGCAGTGGCCCAGATGCCGTCCTCCGCGCCGAAGACCGCGCGGACGTGCTCGCCGCGGGGGAGCATGGTGAACACGACGTCGGCGCCGGCAACGACCTCGGCGATGCTGCCCACGGTCTCCACGCCGTGCGCGGCGGCCTCGGAGACCGCCTCGGAGTCCAGGTCGAAGCCCCGGACCGTGTGGCCGGCGGCCACCAGGTTCCTCGTCATCGGCCCGCCCATGTTTCCCAGTCCGATCCATCCGTATACGGCCATGTGTTCCTCCTCGAGTGGCGGGCACCCCGCAGGGCGGGTATGTGTCGTGGATCACACTAGGAGTCTGAAGTCTCGACTTCAATGCACGAGGGAGCGGCAAGATTGCACGACCGATGTGCGTTGGTGCACACTCGGGCATGCGTGACCAGCAGGCCGCGGAGCCGCCGCACCAGCACCTCGAGCCCCTGATGACCTTCCTGCACGTGGCCCGGCTGGGCCGCTACACCGCCGCCGCCGACGTGCTGCGGGTCAACCACTCCACGGTCTCCCGGCGCATCGCCGCGCTGGAGCGCTCGCTCGGCGGCCGTGTGCTGGCGCGCACCCCCTCCGGCTGGGAGGTCACGGCCCTGGGGCAGCGGGTCCTGGCCGCGGCCGAGCGGGTGGAGGACGCCCTGGCCTCGCTGTCCGGCGACGGGGAGCAGGCCGGTCGGATCTCCGGAGTGGTCCGCCTCGGCTCCCCGGATGCCTTCGCCGTCCACGTGGCGACCCCGGCGCTGGCGGGGCTGCAGCGTGCCAGCCCGAACCTCGCCATCGAGCTCATCAGCGCCACCCAACGGGCCCGGCAGACCCGCTCGGGACTGGACCTGGAGATCGTGGTCGGTCGGCCGCAGGTCCACCGGGCCCAGGCGGAGCTGGTGATGGACTACGCCCTGGGCCTCTACGCCACCGAGGACTACCTGCAGCGGCACGGCCGGCCGCGCAGCATCGCTGAGCTGGCCGGACATCGGCTCAACTACTATGTCGAAGCCGTGCTGACCATCGACGACCTGGACCGGGCCACCGAGGCGCTTCCCGCCATGCGCCGAGGCATCGCCTCCACCAATGTGCTCTCCCACGTCACCGCCACCACCGCGGGGGCCGGTGTCGGGCTGCTGCCCAACTATGTGGCCGACCATGAGCCTCGGCTGCGGAGGCTGCTCGCTGAGGAGTACGCCCACGACCTGTCGTACTGGGCGGTCGGTCGACAGGAGGCGCTGCGCAACCCCGCGGTGCAGGCTGTCTATGCCGCGCTGCGCCAGCGCGGTCAGCGCATGGAGGACGAGCTGAGCCGCTGACGCCGCGGAATGACAACGTGTAAGGCGCAGAGGCGGTTCACCTGACAGTCTGCTCCCCCTCGGTCCCGCCCGGGCGGGGGGAGCATGGTGGCATGGCTCACAGAGCTGCTCCCGGTGCGGCGTCGGCACCGCTCGCGCTCGGGCGCAGGCCGGGAAACCCTCACGTCATGAGTCCTCAACAAGGAAGTCATGGGCATCGCGTAGACCTGAAGCGGTGATGAGCGTCAGACCTATCGAAGGAGGCCCGAGCAGATGATCAAGAAGCCCACCCGGCTGGCTGTGGTCCTGTGGACCTGCATCCTGGCCGGTTTCGCCCTCATGGAGTTCCCGGGGGTGCTCTTCTTCCATGACATGGTGGAGCCCCGCATCTTCGGCATGCCTTTCATCTACGGCTTCAACGTCGTCATCTGGGCGTTCATGTGTGTGGTCTTGTTCATCGGGTACCGAACCCACTGGGGTCGTCGTGCCGCGTCGGAGGACGATGAATCGGATGCCCCGGACCCCGCTGCCGAGCCGACCGGAGGTGCACGCTGATGTCCGCCACTGAGATCGCCGGACTGATCGTCATCGCCGCCTTCCTCCTCGTCCCCCTGGCCATGGGCGCCTTCGCCTCACGGAAGTCGACGGCCACGGCGGAGGACTTCTTCCTCCAGGGGCGGGCCATGGGATCCGTGGCGGTGTTCTTCACCGTGGCCGCCACATGGTGGAGCGCCTTCGCGTTCCTCGGGTCGAACGCCAGCTTCTATCTGGACGGGCCGCTGTACTGGACCGCCATCGCCTGGAATATCTTCTTCGGGGTCATGTACTACGTCGTGGGCAAGAGGATCTGGTTCCACGGCAAGCGCGGAGGTTACGTCACTCCGCGGGACTTCTTCGTCGACCTCTACGGCTCACGCAGGCTGGGCACCTTCATCGCCGTCATCCTGCTGGTGTTCACGCTTCCGCATCTGCAGATCCAGCTGACCGGCGGCGCGTACCTGATGGAGGTCGCCTCCGACGGGGCGCTTCCGTTCTGGCTCGCCGGCCTCCTCTTCTACCTGGTCATCATCATCTACGTCTGGTCCGGCGGGCTCCGCGCAGTGGCCTGGACCGACGTGTTCTACGGGGTGCTCTTGTTCCTCGGGATGATCACCGCCGGCATCTTCCTGGTCGGCGAGGTCGGCGGTATGGGGACCATGTTCGATGAGATCGAGCAGATCCAGCCGGAGAACCTCATCCTCGCCGACGGAGCCTGGATGGCCTGGATCGCCATGTTCGTGGTGACACCGCTCGGCGCCTTCATGGGCCCCCAGATGTGGACCCGCATGTACGCCACCCGGTCACCACGGTTGTTCGACCTGATGCCCTTCCTTCTGGCGGTGGCGGCCATCAGCTATGTCGGCTCCATGCTCATCGGCAACTCCGCCGTGGTCCTCGATCCCGACGTCGAGCAGGCGGATCAGGTGCTGCCCGTCATGCTTCTCGAGTACGCTCCGGTGGTCCTCGCCCTGGTGCTGATCGCCTGTGGTGCGGCGGCGGCGATGTCCACCGCCAACTCCCAGGTCCATGCCATGGCGGCGAGCTACACGATCGACTTCCACGAGAGGTACGTGCAGAAGGACCTCCCCGAGAACAAACGGGTCTGGGTGGGGCGCTGGGCCATCCTGGTCTTCTCCGCGATCGCCTACGTGATGACCCTCTACGTGCCAGGGCTGCTGGTCACCATCGGGCTGGTCGCCTTCGCCGGTCTGGCGCAGGTCATCATTCCCACCCTGGGTGCGCTGTTCTGGAAGCGGGCCAGCGTCACCGGCGCCTCCGTGGGGCTCGTCGTCGGCGTCGGCAGCCTGGTGCTGTTCACCGCGCTGCCGGCCACGGTTCCGGGCCCCTTCGCCAACGGAGGTGGGGGCCTGCTCTCCCTGCTGCTGAACCTCGTGGTCTTCATCGGAGTCAGCCTCGTGACCCGACCCCGCGAGACCGGCATCCTGGCGAGGCTCGCGGCGCGCACCCGCGACTTCGATCGAGGACGCTGGGACTCCGACTCACCGCAGGAGGAGCTCGTGCGCCGCTGACCGCCGGGAGGCGCGGGCCGCGCACCGGCCGCAGGACGAGAACTGCTCGCAACCACCGCATGCACCGCGCATGCACGGGAAAGGACGATGAGACCCATGGCGCACCTGCCGGCAGCGGGAGCCGATTCCGGCGACCCCTCTGTGAGACCACAGGATCGAGAGTTCCTGAGGGATTTCCACCACACGTCCCGCTATGGCGCGACGCCGGCCGGTGGGATCGACCGCCAGGCGGGCACCGCAGAGCACGGCCAGGTGCGTCGCTGGTTCGAGGAGCGCGCCGGCCAGCTGGGGCTCAGCGTGGTCACCGACGCGATCGGCACTATCTATGCACTCCGTGAGTGGGTGCCCGGCGCTCCGTTCGTCCTCGTGGGGTCCCATCTGGACAGTCAGCCTCGGGGCGGGCGCTTCGACGGGACCTACGGCGTCGTCGCGGCCCTGCATGCGGTGGCCGCAGCTGATGCCGCAGTCTCCGTAGGACTTCTGGATCCGCGGTACAACGTGGCCGCAGTGGACTGGTTCAACGAGGAGGGTGCCCGATTCGCCCCGTCCATCATGGGGAGCTCGGTCCACGCGGGGATCCTGGACCTTGAGGTCGCCCTGCAGACCACGGATCCTCAGGGGGTCACCGTCGCCCAGGCCCTGGAGGCCACCGGCCGCCGGGGGGTCGACCCCGCCCCGCAGGCCGCCGCCTATGCGGAGATCCACATCGAGCAGGGGCGACGCCTCGAGCGTTCGGGCGTGCCGATCGGGATCGTCGACCGGAGCTGGCACACCCAGAAGCTACTGGTCAGCGTCATCGGAGAGCAGTCACACACCGGCGCGACGCTGATGGCTGATCGCCGCGATGCCCTGATCGCCGCCTCGCACGTCGTGGTGGCCGTGGAGGAGGTGGTCGAGGAGTTCGAGCCGGAGACCATTGTGACCTCGGTGGGGAAGTTCGACGTCCAGCCCAACTCTCCGATCGTCGTGCCGCGTCAGGTCGACCTCGTCGTCGATCTGCGGGCGGACCGGGCGAGCGACGTCGACCGAGCACGCGGTCTGCTCCTGGAGCGCCTCCAGGGGATCGCTCGCCGCCGGGACGTCGAGATCGAGGCCCAGGACTTCGACGTCCGCCCAGTGCAGAGGTTCCCCGCCGACGGCGTGGAGCTGGCCGAGAAGGCTAGCCGCGACCAGGGCGTCGACTCCACCGTGCTGGCGACCTTGGCCGGTCACGACTCCGTTCCGATGAACCGCATCGTGCCCTCGGTGATGCTCTTCGTCCCCTCAGCCGATGGGGTCTCCCACTGCGAGCGGGAGTTCACCTCCGACGAAGACTTGGTGACCGGCCTGCGGGTGCTGACCGGTGTCGTGACACGCCTCGTGGCCGGAGAGCTGGCCGATACGGCGCCCGGCGGCTCCGATGAGAGCGGCGGCGCGGCGGATGACCGGGAGGACGGACGAGGATGACGGCAGAGAGTCCCAGCCCGACGACGGTGGACGACTCCGAGGAGCTGGGCCTCGTCTCCGCCGTGGAGGTGCTGCGACGCTTCGCTCGTCGAGAGCTGGCGCCGAGCGAGTACCTGGAGCATCTGCTCCGGCGGATCCAGGACGACGAGGCCGAGCCCCGGCCCGTGAACGCCTTCACCGAGGTGCTCCACGAGGAGGCTCGCCAGCTGGCGCAGGAGGCGGACCGCCATTATCTGCGCACCCCGTCGGAGCAGGGCCCCGGCGGCCCATCAGGCGACCGTCGTCTCCTCGGACTGCCCGTGGCCACCAAGGAGAAGCATGCTCTGGCGGGCAGGTCCCACAGCCAGGGCATGCGAGCCTACGCCGACGTCATCGCCGACTCGGACCATCCTGTGGTGCAACGGATCCGCCGTCATGGTGGCATCGTCCACGGCCGGACAGCCTCGCCGGAGTTCTCCTGCGCGACTTTCACCCACACTCGGCTCTGGGGCGTGACACGAAACCCCTGGGACCGGGAGCTGAGCCCGGGAGGCTCCTCGGGCGGCGCCTCCGCGGCGCTCGCCGCGGGGATGGCACCGCTGGCGACCGCCTCTGACATCGCCGGCTCCACCCGCCTCCCGGCCGCCTTCGCCGGCGTGGTCGGCTACAAGCCACCGTACGGAGCTGTGCCGGGGGCCGGTCCCTTCGCTGCAGACTGGTATCGCGGGGACGGCCCGATGGCCCGGACGGTCAGTGACGTCGCGCTCCTCACCGAGGTGATGCGCGGGCCGCATCCCTCCGACCACGCGACGGTGCCCACCCGTGCGGTCCCCACCATGACGCTCGAGCAGGCCCCGGAGGATCTGCGCGGGCGGAGGATCGTCTACTCGCCGTCGCTGGGCGACTATCCCGTCCAGCGCGGTGTGCGGCGGCAGGTCGATGAGGCCGTGGCCGCCATGGAGTCGGCAGGGGCGGAGATCGTCGAGGTCGAGCTGCCGTGGACGACGGCGGAGATCCGTGAGGTGACGATGGCGCATTTCGGGCACCTTCTCGCCGACGGCATGGGGCAGCTGCTCCGGGGTCGGGAGGACACTGCAGAGGACTACACCCTGCGGTTCATGGAGGACGCGTGTCGGCAGGCGCGCCGGATCTCCCTGTTCGAGTCTGTGGACCGGGAGCGCCTCATGCAGGAGCAGCTGCACTCCGCCATGGCCGGGACGGACGCCCTGGTCGCCCCGGTCTCGGCGATCGCGTCCCTCCCCGCGACAGCCACGTGCCTGGACGGACTCACCGTGGACGACGTCTTCGAGGGCGGGGCCCGGCACCTGGAGCACTACTGGGAGGCGCACATGACCGTTCCCTTCAACGTGGCGAACAGGTGCCCGGTGATGTCGGTGCCGGCCGGGATCGACCGGGGCAGGCCGGTGGGGCTGCAGATCGTGGGGCACCCCTACGACGAGGCCGCAGTCTTCGACATCGCCGCACGCTTCGAAAGGATCCGTCCCTGGGCGCACCGCCGTCCCGGGCGGACTCCTTGACAGTTGATCCTTCCCTGGCCAGCCGGTCCACGGATCAGATCAGGCTCCACGCCTCGCTGAGGACGCTGCGCAGGATCTGCTCGATCTCCTCGAGGTCCTCGGTGGTGGCGATCAGCGGAGGGCTGAGCTGGATGACGGGGTCGCCACGGTCGTCGGCCCGGCAGTAGAGGCCCTCGGCGAAGAGCTTCTTGGAGATGAATCCGTAGAGGATCCGCTCGCACTCCTCAGCGCTGAAGCTGGCCCGCGTGCTCTTGTCCTTGACCAGCTCGATCCCGTAGAAGAACCCCTCCCCGCGGACGTCTCCGACGATCGGCAGGTCGAGCAGCTTCTCCAAGGTGCTGCGGAAGGCCCCGGCGTTCTGCTGCACGTGCTCGAGGACCTTCTCCTCCTCGAAGATCTCCAGGTTCTTGAGGCCGACGGCGGTGGAGACCGGGTGCCCGCCGAAGGTGTAGCCGTGGCCGAACATCGCGCCGGGCTCCAGGAACGGCTCCATCAGCCGGTCCGAGGCGAGGACCGCGCCCAGGGGCGCATAGCCGGAGGTGATGCCCTTGGCGGTGGTGATCATGTCCGGCTGATAATCGAAGTGCTCGGCGCCGAACATGTGCCCCAGCCGTCCGAAGGCGCAGATGACCTCGTCGGAGACGAGCAGCACGTCGTGCTCGTCGCAGATCTCGCGGACGCGCTGGAAGTATCCGGGCGGGGGAGGGAAGCAGCCGCCGGCATTCTGGACAGGCTCCAGGAAGACCGCGGCCACGGTGTCCGGCCCCTGCGCCTCGATCGCCAGGGCGATCTGGTCCGCCGCCCAGAGGCCGAACCGCTCGAGACTCTGCTGGTCCTGGACCTCCAGGGCTCCCGCGGTGAGCTCGGCGGCGCGGTAGGCGTTGGTGTTGCTGACGTGCACCGTGCTGGGGACCAGGGGCTCGAAGTCCTGCTTGAGTCCGGCGATGCCGGTGATGGACAGCGCGCCATGGGTGGTGCCGTGATAAGCCGTCGCACGGCTGATCACCTTGTGCTTGGTCGGCCTGCCGGTGAGGCGGAAGTAGTTCTTGGCCAGCTTCCAGGCCGTCTCCACCGCTTCGCTGCCGCTGTTGGTGAAGAACACGCGGTTCAGGTCTCCGGGGGCGAGCTGGGCCAGGCGCTCGGCGAGCTCGATGGCCGGCGGGTGGGCGTAGGACCACAGCGGCATGAACTCCAGCTCGGTGGTCTGCGCCGCCGCCGCCTCGGCGAGATCCCGGCGTCCGTGTCCCAGCTGAGAGGTGAACAGGCCGGCCAGTCCGTCGATGTACCGCCTGCCCTGGGCGTCCCAGAGGTGGACCCCTTCGCCACGCACCATGATCGGCACGTGGTCATCGGGTGAGGATCCGTGCCGGGTGAAGTGCATCCAGAGATGCCGTGTCGCGGCGGTCTGGAGGCGAGTCGTCTCATCCTGCGGCAGAGGGGGTCGAGTCATCTCACCATGGTGCACCGGCCACGTCCCTCATTCAAGAGAATCAGCGAAAAAGATCTGTTTCAACAACGAAATCAGTTGTTCACAGACTAATGCTGGGCTTGATCCGTACATCCCATGTAGCGTAGGCGCCAGTGATCAAGATCACATCAGACGCCCGGGGTGACGACGCCGGGCAAGAGAAGGAGGCCAAGGATGGCACTGACGGAGTTCTTCAACGTGGTCGACGGTGAGAAGGTCCCCGCCGCGTCGGGGGCGACCTACGACGTCGTCGCTCCGCACCTGGGGGAGGTCTACGCCCGGGCGCCGCTCTCCGGCGCCGAGGACGTCGACCGCGCCTACTCCGCAGCGGCTCGCGCCTTCGAGACCTGGAAGCGGGTGACACCCAGGGAGCGCGGTGAGGCCCTGCTGAAGATCGCCGACGCCCTGCAGGCGCGCTTCGACGAGTTCGTCGACGCCGAGTGCCAGGACACGGGGAAGCCGAAGCATCTGACGGCCGCCGAAGAGATGCCGATGAACATCGACCACTTCCGGTTCTTCGCCGGCGCCGGGCGCCTCTTGGAAGGGAAGGCCGCCGCGGAGTACATGGAGGACCACACCTCCTTCGTGCGTCGGGAGCCGGTGGGCGTCGTCGGGCAGGTGACCCCGTGGAACTATCCGCTGCCGATGCTCATCTGGAAGGTCGCGCCGGCACTGGCTGCAGGCAACACCATCGTGCTCAAGCCCAGCGACATCACCCCGGCGACATCCACCCTGTTCGCCGAGATCTGTGCTGAGATCCTCCCGCCGGGCGTCTTCAACGTGATCTGCGGCGACCGGGACACCGGCCGCGCCCTGGTCGCCCACGACACCCCGGCGATGGTCGCCATCACCGGCTCCGTCCGCGCCGGGATGCAGGTAGCCCAGGCCGCCGCCCAGGACCTCAAGAAAGTCCACCTCGAGCTCGGCGGCAAGGCGCCGGTCATCGTCCACGACGATGCCGACATCGCCTCAGCGGCCGAGGGGATCGCCGCCGCCGGCTACTTCAACGCCGGGCAGGACTGCACCGCCGCCACCCGGGTGCTGGTCCACGAGTCCATCCATGACGAGTTCCTCGCCGCGCTGAAGCAGCAGGCGGAGAGCGCCACCGTCGGCGGCCCCGATGACGAGGGCGCCGACGTCTGCCCGCTGAACAACGCGGACCAGCTGGCCAAGGTCACTGAGAAGGTCGCCTCCCGCCCGGAGCACGTGCAGCTGGTCACCGGCGGACACCGGGTGGGGGACGTCGGCTACTTCTACGCACCCACCGTTCTGGCCGGGCTCGCGCAGGACGACGAGCTCATCCAGGAGGAGGTCTTCGGGCCGGTGATCACCGTCCAGAGCTTCTCGACGGAGAAGGAGGCGCTGACCATGGCCAACGACGTCCAGTACGGCCTCGCCTCCAGCGTGTGGACCAGCGACCACGGCCGCGCGATGCGCGCCTCCCGTGAGCTCGACTTCGGCTGCGTGTGGATCAACACCCATATCCCCTACCTCTCCGAGATGCCCCACGGCGGCTTCAAGCACTCCGGCTACGGCAAGGACCTCTCGATGTACGGCCTGGAGGACTACACCCGGATCAAGCACGTCATGAGCTTCATCGGAGACGGTGAGTAGGACGGGGAACGCCGTGGAGACCAGGACGACGGACTGGGGACGTCAGGCGCTGGAGGGCGCGAAGCTGGCCCCGCTGTGGCTGGACACCGAGCAGCGCCCGGCGCCCCGCTCTGCTGCCCAGGACGGTGCGCAGGTCGACCTGCTCGTCGTCGGCGGGGGCTTCACCGGGCTGTGGACCGCACTCCGGGCGGTGGAGCGTTCGCCGGGCACTCGGGTTCTGCTGGTCGAGGCGGATCGCCTCGCCGAGCACGCCACCGGCCGCAACGGCGGGTTCTGCGAGGCGAGCCTGACCCACGGCGAGGAGAATGGGCGCAGCCGCTGGCCCCAGGAGTACGAGACCCTGGAGCGGCTGGGCCTGGAGAACCTCGACGAGATCCAGGAGACGGTGGAGCGCTACGGGATCGACTGCGGCTTCCTGCGTGGAGGAGCGCTCAGCGTGGCCACCCGCCCCCATGAGGTCGAGGCCTTCGAGCCCGGCACACCGGGATTCCTCGACGTCGACGCCGTCCGTCAGCACGTGGACTCTCCCACCTATCTGGCCGGCCGCCTCGATCCCGACAGCTGCGCGGTCGTGGACCCCGCCCGGCTGGCCTGGGGACTGGCCGAGGCGGCGGAGTCGCACGGCGTGACGATCAGTGAGCACAGCCGTCTGGAGTCGATCCGCCGCTCCTCCGCCGGTGCTCCAGGCGGGGTGGAGGCGCGCCTGAGCACGCCGCAGGGGAAGGCCTCGGTCACCGCGGGACGCGTGGTGCTGGCGACCAACGCCTTCCCGAATCCCCTGGGCCGTTCGTGGAGACATCTGCGGGCCCGCTGGGAGACGGTGCCCGTCTATGACTATGTGCTGGCCACGGAGCCGCTCACCGATGAGCAGCTGGCCGCGATCCGCTGGGATCCTGCGGTCGGTGTGGCCGATGCGGGCAACCAGTTCCACTACTACCGCATCACGCCGGACCGCAGGATCCTCTGGGGCGGCTATGACGTGATCTATCACTTCGGGCGCTCGATCCAGCAGGAGCACCTCGACAGGCCCAGGACCTACCAGAAGCTCGCCGACCACTTCGCCCAGACGTTCCCGCAGCTCGAGGGGATCCGCTTCACCCACCGGTGGGCCGGGGTGATCGACACCTCCACCCAGTTCTGCGCGCTGTTCGGGCGTGCGCACGGGGACCGGACCGTCTACGCCACCGGGTTCACCGGTCTCGGCGTCGGCGCCTCTCGATTCGCCGCAGAGGTGATGCTGGACCTCCTGGAGAGGCGTCGGACGGAGCGCACCCAGCTGGAGATGGTCCGGAGGCGGCCGCTCCCGTTCCCGCCGGAGCCGCTGGCCTGGATCGGCATCAGGATCACCACCTGGGCACGGGTCCGCGAGGACCGGACAGGTCGGAAGAACCTCTGGCTCCGCGCCCTGGACCGCCTAGGGCTGGGCTTCGACTCGTGAGCCGCCGCGACATCGTCACCACCACAGCAGCTCGACCCCGCACCATCACCGGACCATCACATCACCGCATTGCACCGCACCGCTGCACCACCACCCTGAGGAGGACCCCATGACCCGTCGTCAGACGCCCCTTCCCCCGGATCCGATGATCCGGTCACTGGTCCGCTCCCAGCAGGCCAGCCGCCGGATGTCCCGTCGCCATCTGATGGTCGGCGCCGGCGCCGCCGGACTGCTGGGGGCGCTGACCGCCTGCGGCACCGGCGGCACCACGACGACGGACGACGGGCCCGCAGAGGACCTCTCCGAGGAGACCATGGAGCTCTTCTGGGCGAACTGGAGCCTCTACCTGGACTACGACGGCGACTCCGGCAGCTACCCCACCCTGGACAGGTTCCAGGAGGAGACCGGGATCGGCGTCACCTACGCGGAGGACATCGACGGCAACGAGAGCTACTACGGGACCATCCAGAACCAGCTCCGTCAGGGCCAGAACTTCGGTCAGGACCTCATCACCTTCACCGACTGGATGGCCGGCAGGATCATCGCCGCCGGACAGGTCCGAGAGCTGGACCACGGCAACATCCCTCATCTGGAGAACCTCCTCCCGGGTCTGCAGGACGTCGGCTTCGACCCGGAGCGTCGGCATTCGATCACCTGGCAGTCCGGGATGACCGGCCTCGCCTGGAACAGGGAGGCCGTCCCGGACGGAGTGCACACGGTCACGGACCTGCTCACGAATCCGGACCTGCGCGGACGTGTGGTGGTCCTCGACGAATGGCGCGACACCATGTCGCTGATCATGCTCGACCAAGGCGCCGACATCACCAGCTTCGACGCCGCCGACTTCGAGTCCGCGCTGGAGGTCCTGGAGGAGGGCATCAGCAGCGGGCAGATCAGGCAGGTGCGGGGCAACGCCTACATGGAGGACCTGGTCTCCGGGGACGCGCTGGCCGTGATGGGCTGGTCCGGGGACATCACTCAGCTGAACCTGGAGGAGGGCGACCGCTGGGACTTCGCCCTCCCCGAGGCCGGCGGCACGCTGTGGTCGGACAACCTGCTCATCCCCAACGGGGCCGAGCACAAGTCCAACGCCGAGCGGCTGATGAACTTCTACCTCGATCCCGAGATCGCCGCCGAGGTGGCGGCCTATGTCAACTTCGTCTGCCCGGTCCAGGGGGCCCAGGAGGCGATGGAGGCCATCGACCCGGAGCTGGCCGAGGACCCGCTGATCTTCCCCACCGAGGAGATGCAGGAGAACCTCCACATCATCCGCGGCATGGACACGGATGAGGAAGCCGAGTTCACCGACATGTTCCAGGCGGTGATCGGAAACTGATGACTCCTACCGGCAAAGACCTCGATCTCCGAGGGATCACCAAGCTGTTCGGCGGATACACCGCTGTCGAGGATCTCGCGCTGCACGTCCCGGCGGGAAGCTTCTTCGCCCTGCTGGGCCCCAGCGGCTGCGGCAAGTCCACCACACTGCGGATGATCGCCGGCCTGGAGCACCCCACCCGCGGGAAGGTCTTCATCGGGGAGGAGGATGTCACCGGCACGAAGGCCCATCAGCGGGAGGTCAACACCGTCTTCCAGAGCTACGCGCTGTTCCCCCACCTGAGCGTCCTGGAGAACGTCGCTTTCGGGCCCAAGCGCAAGAAGGTCCCTGACGCGCTCGACCGCGCCCGGAAGGTCCTCGACCTGGTCGAGCTGGGGCACCTGGCCCAGCGGCGTCCGGCGCAGCTCTCCGGAGGCCAGCAGCAGCGCGTCGCCCTGGCCCGGGCTGTCGTCAATCGGCCCCACGTCCTGCTCCTGGACGAACCGCTGGGTGCCCTGGACATGAAGCTGCGCCGGCAGATGCAGATCGAGCTGAAGCACATCCAGGAGGAGGTCGGGATCACTTTCATCCACGTCACGCACGACCAGGAGGAGGCCCTGACCATGGCCGACACCGTGGCCGTGATGAACGCGGGGCGCATCGAGCAGATCGGACCTCCGGGCGAGCTCTATGACCTGCCGCGGACCGCGTTCGTGGCGAACTTCCTGGGCAAGTCCAATCTTTTCGAGGCCGAGGTGCTGGGTGGCTCCGCCTCCTCCCGTGACCTGACCATCCGGTTCGGAGACACCTCCTGCAGCCTGGCCGCCGAGCGCGCCGTGCAGCACGAGGGAAGCATCATCGTGGGGATCCGTCCGGAGAAGATCGTCCTCTCCCGGGCAGGGGAGCAGCCCTCCGGAGACCGGGCCGGCTGGACCTGTGTCACCGGGGGACGCGTGAGCGCCACCTCCTACACCGGGGTCTCCACGGAGTACGAGGTGGAGCTGCCCGGAGCCGGGCCCCTGACCGTCTTCTCGCAGAACCTGCGGACGGAAGTGCTCGCGGCAGGGACCTCGGTCGACCTGTGGTGGGACGACGCCAACCTCTTCGGCCTGGCCGGGGGCTCCGACACGGGCGCCGGAGTCGAGGAGCTGTGATGAGCTTGAAAGCGGCCGAGGAGCTCACCACGCCGCGGGAGCATGTCGATCCAGCTTCGATTCCTGAACGGTCCGCCGAGGAGCAGCGCACCTGGCGGACACGGGGCCGGCTCGGCATGCTGCTGGTCATTCCCGGGTTCGCCTTCATCGCGATCTTCTTCGTGGTGCCGGTCTTCTCCATGCTGGCGATGTCCCTCTACACCCAGCCCGAGGGCGCAGTCGCCGGGGAGTTCGTGCCCGGATTCAATGTGGCCACCTATGCCCAGGTGATGAGCACCTATGGGGACACCTTCGTGCGCTCCTTCGCCTTCGCGCTGATCGCCACCGTCGCCGCTCTGTGCATCGGCTACCCCATGGCCTACTTGGTGGCGGTTCGGCTGCGCGGCCGTCCCCTGCTCCAGGGCCTGCTGCTGGTGGTCATCATCGCGCCCTTCTTCTCCAGCTTCATCCTGCGGGTGCAGTCCTGGCGATTCATCCTCTCTGACGAGAGCTGGGTGGTCGGGTTCCTCAAGGCGATCTCCGTGCTCCCTGAGGACGGGCGGCTCACCGCCACGGCGCTCTCCGTCGTCGCCGGCATGACCTATCTGTACCTGCCGCTGATGACGCTGCCGATCTACGCCAACCTGGAACGGCTGGACACCCGGCTCATCGAGGCGGGCGGGGACCTCTACGCCGGCGGGCTCCAGACCTTTCTGCGCGTGACCCTGCCGCTGTCCATGCCCGGGGTGATGGCCGGGACCATCCTGACCTTCATCCCTGCCTCCGGCGATTATGTGAACGCAGTGATGCTGGGCAACAACGTGGACACCACCACCGTGGGTCAGATCGTCGATTCGCGGTTCTTCCACGCGGCGGACTATCCCTCGGCCGCCGCGCTCTCGGCAGTGCTGATGGGGATCATCCTGATCCTGGTCACGCTGTACGTGCGCCGGTTCGGGACGAAGGAGATCGTATGAGCACCCAGCAGCCCGTGAGCACCGCGGCGCCGGTGAGCATCGATCAGAGCGGGCCCACCCCGCGCAGCAGGCGCGGGTTCGACGTCGGCCGGTGGTTCGTGCCGGTCATCGGCGGGCTGGCCTTCCTCTACCTGCTGGTCCCGATCGCCTACATCTTCGTGTTCTCCTTCAACGACGCCGGCCGGACCAACCTGACCTGGCGAGGCTTCACCCTCGCCAACTGGCAGGACCCGTGCCGGCCCTCCCAGCTGTGCGAGGCGTTCGTGAACTCGCTCAACGTGGCGGTCATCGCCACAGTGGTGGCCACTGTGCTGGGGACCATGATCGCCTTCGGGCTGGAGCGCTACCGGTTCCGCTTCGCCGGGTCGGCGAACCTGCTGATCTTCCTGCCGCTGGCCACTCCGGAGGTCGTGCTGGGAGCCTCGCTGCTCTCGCAGTTCCTCAACCTTGGGGTCCAGCTGGGCATGGGCACCACGGTGCTGTCGCACATCATGTTCTGCATCTCCTTCGTGGTGGTGGCCATCCGGGCGCGGATCGCGACCTTGGACCCGGCCCTGGAGGAAGCGGCCGCGGACCTCTACGCCTCCGGACGCACCGCATTCTGGCGGGTCACGTTCCCGCTGCTGATCCCCGGGATCGCGGCAGCGGCGCTGCTGAGCTTCGCGATCAGCTTCGATGACTTCATCGTGGCGAACTTCAACTCCGGGGCTTTCACCACGTTCCCGCAGTATGCCTACGTCGCCGCCCGGCGCGGCATCCCGGCGGAGGTGAACGTGCTCGGCTCGGCGATGTTCTTCGGAGCCATCGCCCTGGTCCTCGGCGTCCAACTGTGGCGCTACTGGCGGAACAGGCGCTGGGCGGCGCTGTGAAAGGCTTGACACATGTCCAGGAACAAGACTCGCGCAGCTGAGATCGACGACGTGAACAAGTCCATCATCGAGCTGCTGCAGCAGGACGGCCGACGTTCCTTCGCCTCCATCGGGAAAGCGGTGGGCCTCTCAGAGGCCGCCGTGCGCCACCGGGTGCACCGTCTGCAGGATCTGGGCGTCATCCAGATCGTGGCGGTGACGAACCCCCTGGAGCTGGGCTTCCCCCGGCAGGCGATGATCGGCATCAAAGTGGTGGGCGAGCTCGAACCCGTGGCGGAGGAGCTCGGCTCCTATGACGAGGTCGACTACGTGGTGATCACCGCCGGCGGCTTCGACCTGCTGGTGGAGGTCGTCTGCGAGGACGATGACCATCTGCTGGAGATCGTCTCCCAGCGGATCCGCGCCATCGACGGTGTGGTGGGCACGGAGACGTTCATGTATCTGAGTCTGCGCAAGCAGACCTACACCTGGGGAGTGCGCTGAGCCGTCGGCGCGCTGGGGGTGCTGCGGCGGCCGCGGCATGTGCGGAGCATCTCCTCCTCTGGGCTGAGGGCAGGTGCGGGTGCCGCCTCTAGAATGGGCCGAGGCATCCCGGCTGCGGGGGCCTCCCGCACCACCTCGACAAGGACGGAGCACGTGGCCGCTGAGAAGACCGACGTCCGCGACCCCGCGGAACTCCGGTCCGCCGTCGACCCTGCTGTCCTGGAGGAACAGGGTCTGAGCTCGATGCAGGTGGCCGAACGACAGCGCCTCCAGCTGTCCAACGTCCAGCCGCACACCACCTCACGCTCCATCGCGGAGATCCTCCGCACCCACCTGATGACCCTGTTCAACCTGATCATCGGGGTCTGCGCCCTGGTGATCATCATCCTGGGACGCTGGCTGGACCTGCTGTTCGCCATCGCCGCGGTCGCCAACGTCATCATCGGCCTGGTCCAGGAGTACTCGGCCAAGCGGAAGCTGGACGCCATCGCCCTGCTGCACCAGGACAGCGTCCGGGTGCTGCGTGACAGGCTCCTGGTGGAGATCCACCGCGAGCAGATCGTCCTCGACGACGTCGTCGAGCTTCGCCGCGGCGATCAGGTTCCCGCCGACGGGGTGGTGATCTCCTCCTCCGGGCTGGATGTGGACGAGTCCATGCTCACCGGGGAGTCGGACGCGGTCCCCAAACGCCGGGACGACATCGTGCTCTCCGGCACCGCGGTGCTGGCCGGTACGTGCCGCTTCGTGGTCACCGCGGTGGGCGACGACGCCCACGCGGTGAAGCTGGCCACCGAGGCGAAGCGGTACCAGAAGATCAACTCGGAGCTGCGCCGGGCCCTGGAGCAGGTCGCGTTCTGGCTCTCCATGGTGCTGCTGCCGATCACCGCCATCGTCTTCAACGGCCAGATGCAGGCCTTCGGCGGATGGAGCGAGGCCTGGCGCACCGGGGAGTGGCGCGAGGCCATGGTCACCGCCGTGTCTTCGGTGACCGCGATGATCCCGCAGGGCCTGGCGCTGATGACCACGATCGCCTTCGCCGTCGCGGCGCTGAGGCTCGCTCAGGACAAGGTCCTCATCCAGGAGCAGCCGGCCGTGGAGATCCTCGCACGGGTGGACGTCGTCTGCCTGGACAAGACCGGCACGCTCACCGACGGCAGCATCGTCTTCCACGGCGCCGCACCGCTGGACGCCCGTGGCCTGCCCACCGTCGCTCAGCAGGACCCGTCCTCGACCGCTCTGGAGGGCACCGCCCCGTGGCAGCAGGTGCTCGCCTGGTACGGGGCGGACCAGTACGCCAACCCGACGGCGGCGGCGCTGAAGATGCCGTTCTCCGCCCTTCCGCGCCATCACGCCGCCTTCCAGGTCCAGTTCTCGTCGGCCCGTCGCTGGTCCGCGGTGACGTTCGCCGACGACGCCGGCGAGCTCGCCGGGCACTGGGTGCTCGGCGCCCCGGACATCCTGCTCTCCCCGCATGTGGCCGCGTCGGTGCGGGCGGAGCAGCTGCTCAGCCACACTGAGGCTGTCGCCGCCGGCGGGCTGCGCACCATGATCCTGGCCCGCGCACCGCTGGACGGACCGATCCTCGACGGTGCCACCGGGCCGCTGGGCCGTGGGGAGAGGCTGCCGGACGGGCTCGTTCCGGTCGCTCTGCTGACGTTCAAGGAGAGCGTCCGGGCGGACGCCCGCGCCACCTTGGAGTTCTTCGGTGAGCAGAACGTGGCGCTGAAGGTCATCTCTGGGGACAGCCCGCGCACCGTCTCGGCCGTGGCTCGTGAGGTGGGCATGCGGGTGGACGGCGACGGTGTCGACGCCTCCCGGCTGCCCGAGGATCCGGAGGCCATGCGTTCGGCGTTGGCCACCCACTCTGTGTTCGGGAGGGTCTCCCCGGAACAGAAGCGCACGATGGTGGAGGCGCTCCAGGCCAACGGCCACGTGGTGGCGATGACCGGCGACGGGATCAACGACGCCCTGGCGATGAAGAAGGCCGATCTCGGCATCGCCATGGGCAACGGCGCCCCGGCCACCAAGGCGGTCTCTCGGATGGTGCTGCTCGACGGCCGGTTCGACCGTCTGCCGAAGGTGCTGGCCGAGGGGCGCAAGGTCATCGCCAACACCGAACGGGTGGCGCACCTGTTCCTCACCAAGACCGCCTATGCGATCATCCTGGGGCTCTTCTTCGGGCTGATGTTCTGGCAGTTCCCGTTCCTGCCGCGCCAGTTCTCCACCGTGGACTTCCTGATGATCGGTTGCCCGGCGTTCTTCCTGGCGCTGCTGCCCAATGCGCGCCGCTACCGCCCCGGGTTCCTGCGGCGATCCGTGCTGTTCTCCATCCCCGCTTCGGTGGGGATATGCCTGGCGGTGGTCGCGGTCAGCGCCGCGGGCCGGCACCTGCACGAGCCGGCCGCGGGGGTGCAGACGGCTTCGACTCTGTGCCTGACGGCGGTGGGGCTCTGGGTGCTCACCGTGGCGCTGCGTCCGCTGACCGCCGCGCGGACCATCCTCATCGCCTCGATGTATGCGTTGCTGGCCGCGGCCCTGCTGGTGCCCATCTCCCAGCAGTACCACCTGTTCGCCATGCCCAGCGCGGAGCTGCTGGCGGTGGCGTTCGTGGCCGCGGTGGTCGGTTCCGGGCTGATCGAGCTGGGGCACCGGTGGCATGAGAAGAAGGTGGATCTGGACCCGCTGGATCCGGTGCACTCGGAGAACACCGCCTGAGGCGGACCCACTGTCGTCTGGGGGAGGGGCTGTCGTCAGTCGCCGATGACGGAGACCACCAGGTCCTCGCCGCTGGCGCTGACCTGTATGTCCAGGCCGAAGCTGATGTCGTGGCTCTCATCGAGCTCGTCACCGTCGAAGTGGTCCAGTGATTCGAAGGTCACCGTGGCGCTGAGGCTCGAGGCTCCGGTGACCGACCAGCCGTCGTCGTCGAAGGTCAGCGCGATGTCCGCGGTGTCGGGCATCTCCCAGGAGATGGTGCTCGCGTCCACGGAGTTGGGCGTCTGCACGCCCATGGGGCAGCCGCTGGGCATGAGCACCTGCTGGTCCGCGCAGCTGGTGAGGTACTCCTCGACCTCGTCGTGCAGCAGCTGGGCGGCGGTCTCGGAGGCCTCCAGATCGATCTCCACGCTGTGCTCGCCGTCGGCGACGACGACCTCGCGGGCGGAACCGCTGAGCCAGTCGCTGTCGATGTCGACGTCGATGACGCTCGGCACGAAGGCGGCCAGGGTGGCGCCGTCCTCATGTAGGTTGACCGGCTGCTCGTTGACCTCGATCTGCCCGATGCCCCCGAGCTCGGCGGCCGGCACGGAGAGCTGCACTTCGGTCAGCGCCTCGGGTTCGAGCTTCCAGTCGTCGAAGAAGAGCCAGCTGCTGCCCTCCCGACTCATCGGGACGTGGGTCTCGTGGGGCTCGCCGTCCACCGTGAAGGCGAGGTCCGCGCCGTCGCTGCGCTCGGTGATCGACAGGCCCTCGAGCTGCCCCGCGGAGTGGCGGAGAGCCTCGCCGTCGAGCAGCACCGAGTCCACGGAGCCCAGCGCGAGCCGGTCCTCGTCAGGGACCTCGTCGGTGTCGGCGTCTTCTTCGGTGCCGTCGTCGGTGTCTTCGTCGGTGTCGCCGGCCTCATCCTCGGTGGCGGGCTCGTCTGAGTCGTCGCCTGTGTCCTCGTCGGGGCTTTCGCCAGGATCTTCGTCGGTGGAGTCCTCGTCTGCGGGGCCCTCGTCCTCGTCAGCAGCAGAGAGCACGACGCTCTGGGCCTGGGGCGCGGCGGCGTTGAGCTCCGGCAGCGAGGAGAACATGCCAACGGCGGTCGAGCCGTCGCCGGCGCGCAGGGCCTCCCAATAGTTCTCGGCGATCGCCTCAGTGGAGTAGACGTGCTCATCCACCTGCCAGATGCCGATGCCGCTGGCGACCACCGCGAGCACCAGTCCCGTGCTCCAGCCGGCCCAGGCGACACCGCCCTTCCGCTTCGCCTGCGCGTGGGCGCCCGGCTGGCCGGGGCCGTGGTGCGCCGGGTGGGCGCCGGGCTGGCCGGGGATGAAGCCGGGGTACGGGCCCCCCTGATGGGCCTGACCGTGCGGGGGCTGGCCGTGCGGAGCCTGGCCGTGCGGGGGCTGGCCGGGCTCACCGGTCCAGCGAGGGCCGGGTCCCTGCGGGCCAGGGTGGAAGGGAGCCGGCGGATACGGCTGCCCGGGACGGCTTTGCGGGGGTCCGCCCTGATGCGGCCCGACCGGCCCGGGTACGCCTAGGCCCGGTGCACTGTGTCCAGGTTCACTGTGTCCCGGTGCACCGTGTCCGGGAGCGCCCTGCCCGGCGCCTCCCTGCGCGGGTCCGCCCGCTCGGGGGGTGCCGGCGCCCGGGGTCGGGCCAGCAGGTCCTGGGCCGGGGGTGCCGGGAGCCGGTCTGCCCCCGCCACGCTGCACGGCGCCGAAGCTCTCGGGCCCGGCGGGCGTCGCCGGCGAGCTCGCCGAGGCCCCGCTGCTGTCCTGGTCGGGGCTTCTCGGATGCTCGCGCCGTCCGCCGGTGTGGGCGCCGTCGTCGTGTCCCTGCTGGCTCATGGAATGCTGTCCCTCGTCGTTCGACTCGTCGTTCGGGCTGCTGGCACGGCCCGCTCCCGGCGTCTGCCTCAGCCTAGCAACCGGACCTCGCGGTGATCGCCGTGATCGCCGTCTGTCCCCAGGTGATCTGCACCGGGTTTGTGAGATCGCACCGCGTACGTTCAGGGTGCGATCTCACAAACCCGGTGCAGATCGGCGGAGCACGAGGACGGTCACATCAGGATCAGCGAGACGGCGATCATCGCGGGGATCGCCAGGATCGTGGTCACCAGGACGGTGTCACGGGCGATCACTTCACCGGACTCATAGCGGATGGCGCTGACCAGGACGTTCTGCGCGGTCGGGAGGGAGGCCATGACCACGGCCGCCAGCAGCTGGTGGCCGGACATGCCGAACAGGACGGCGGCGAAGAGCCACGCGAGCACCGGATGCAGCACAAGTTTCAGGGAGGAGGCCAGCAGCACGTCGCCGCGCCTTCCGGCCTTCTTGTCCAACGGCCGGCTGCCCACCAGGGAGAGACCGAAGGAGAGCAGCATCAGCGGGATGGAGGCCCCGGCGATCAGCTCCACGGACTCGAGCATCGGTCCGGGCAGCACCCAGCCCTGCCAGGAGAACAGCAGCCCGAGCGCGGCGCCGATGATCATCGGGTTCACGGCCGACTGGCCCAGGCTGCGCAGCGTGGAGGTGTACTTCGCCGGGCGCACCTTCGTGGTGGTGCCCTGGCCCCGAGTCAGCCAGTCCATCGCGGTCACATAGACCGGGGTGTAGAACGCCAGCTGGAACATGATGATCGGGGCGGCGAAGGCGACGTCGCCCAGCACATAGGCCGCGATCGGGAATCCGAGGTTCGCCGAGTTCACCAGCGAGGCGCTCATACCGCCGATCATCCGTTCCGATCCGGGTCGACGCTTCATCACCAGCCTGGCCAGGACCAGGTAGATCAGCAGAGTCGAGAAGGCCCCCAGGGCGGCGATCGCGAACTGGGGGCCCAGCACCTCGGCCAGCGAGGCATCGGAGACGGTGAGGAAGAGGAGGCAGGGGGAGGCGACGAAAAAGGCCACCCGGCTGAGGATCACCCGGGATTCGGGGCCGAGCAGCCCCAGCTTCCCGATGATGAAGCCCACGCCGATGATGATCCAGATGACGGAGAAGCCTGAGAAGACCGCCTCCATGTCTCGCCCCCTGGTCGTCTGCGTGCCGGCGCCGTCCGGTCCCACGCCATGACAGGCGTCGCAGCCGACGTCGACGACCGCACCGGACCGAACTCGGAGACGACTCTACTCCTGGCGGGCCGATCCTGGCAGACAGGGACGTGGAGTGACGCAGGCATGACGAAACCGGCCTGACCGTGAGATCAGGCCCGGGGCACGGATCAGCTCAGCGGCGGGGACGTGACCTCCGCCCGGGGGTCACTGCCCGTCGACGGGGCCCAGGAAGTCCTCGCGGATGCGGTCCACACCTTCGGCAGAGATCTGGAAGCCGTGCTCCTGGCCGGCATCGATGATGATGCCTGCGCCGGCGAGCGACTGCACCACGGCCACGCCGGGGGCGTCCACGGCGTGAGGGGCGTGCTCGGCATACTCAGCGGGGACCAGATCGGTTCCGGAGAACAGGGCGATCAGCGGGTTGCCCTCGCTGTCCTGCAGGGTCAGAGGGTTCACCGAACCCGTCTCCGGGGTGACCTCCTCCGCACTCAGGAAGTACACGGTGGAGGTGAGGAAGGCGCGGATGATCTCGCTGGGCTGGGCGTTGCCGTCCCTGCCGGCCACCAGGGTGTCGCGCAGGTCGGGCAGCTGCTCGCCCTCGGGGGTCTCGTCGGGAGTCTGGGCATCGGGGTTCTGAGGAGTCTCGCTCATCCGTCCACGCGATCACGTCCAGCGGCGGAATGCAAGGCAGGGCCGCGGGCTCGGCCTCAGGCGCCGTCGGCCTCGGTCCGAGGCCGACGGCGCTTCCGGTCTGCGCCGGTGTGAGCATCGTCATCTTCCCTTGGGCCGGTGTTCACCTCGACTCACCAGGCCCGTCATGTCGGGTGACAAGAATTCACCGGGGTCGCCGGACGGACGCCTGGCGGCACGCATCACACCCGCACACATGAGAGGACCGTGACACTACACGCCATGGCACGACGACGCTCCACAGCCACCTTGACTGCTTTCCTCGCACTGGGCCTGACATCTTTGGGACTCACAGCCTGCGATTCGGAAGCCGAGGCTGAAGCCGGTTCCGCCGACGCCTCGGACCCTTGCCCCGACACGTTGCGCTTCTCCGACACCGGGGTGGAAGGGCTGGAGACTCTGGTCCTGGAGTTCGAGGACTTCCGGGTGGCTCTGGAGGAGGCGACCGGCAAACAGGTGGACTTCTACCCGATCTCCTCCCGCACCGCCGCCGCCACCGCCCTGGAGTTCGACGAGATCGACCTGCTGCTGACCGGGCCCGCCGAGTACGTGGTCCTGCGGCAGGAGGCAGGTGCGCTTCCGGTGGTCGGGGTGACGCGTCCGGACTATCGGGCCATCCTCGTCGCGGGGGCGGATCAGGGGATCGAATCCGTCGCCGACCTCGAGGGCGGCACGGTGATCACCAAGGAGGTGGGCTCCACCTCTGGGCACCTGGGGCCACTGGAGATGCTGGTCTCCGCCGGGCTGGAACCCGGTGTCGACGTCGAGGTGGTCCCGTTGGACTCCACACGCATCGAGGCCTTCGCCAGTGGGGAGGGCGACGCCCTCGGCACCGGGCTGAAGGACTTCGAGGAGATCGAGGAGGAGATGGGGGAGGGCACCGTGGTGCTCCTCGAGGAGGGGCCGGACCTCCCCAATGACCTTTTCGTCGCCCGGGAAGGGCTGGGGCAGGACTGCACCGCCTGGCTCCAGGATGAGCTGGAGGAGAATCAGGAAGTCCTGCTGGAGGCGATCGTGCAGACCGGGGAGAACGACAAGTATCTCGAGTCCGAGCTCGTGAGGGCCGAGGACGCCGACTATGACCCCACCCGGACCGCCTTCGAGGCCGCGGGCTTCGAGCAGTACTCCGACCTGCCGGATGAGGACGAGCAGTGAGCTCGCATCAGCTCCCCGCGCCGCGTTCCGCCCCCGCACGCCCCGGTCAGGCTGTCCGGGTGAGCGGCCTGGTCAAGGAGTTCGCCACCGGCACGCGTGCCCTGGACGGTGTGGACCTGGAGATCTCTGCCGGTGAGACGGTGGTGCTGCTCGGCGCGAACGGCTCGGGCAAGTCCACCCTGCTGAAGTGCCTCACCCGGTTGGTCGAGCCCACCGAGGGAACCCTGCACCTCCTGGGACGTGACGTCAGGGGAGCAGGTCGCGCCGAGCTGTCGGGGCTCCGGCGTGAGGTCGGCGTCGTGTTCCAGCACATCAACCTGGTGGACCAGCTCAGCGTGCTCACGAACGTCGTCCATGGGGCGCTGGGCCGCGAGCCCTCTGCCCGGACCTGGTTCGCGATGACCGCTCGGGCCGAGCTCCGGGAGGAGGCCATGGAGGCCCTGGGTCGTGTCGGGCTGGCCCATGTGGCGGGCCGCCGCGCCGAGCAGCTCTCCGGGGGCCAGCGACAGCGCGTCGCTGTGGCGCGCATGCTCATGCAGCGGCCCCGGATGGTGCTCGCCGACGAACCGGTCGCGGCCCTGGATCCGCGTGCGGGCCGCGCGGTGATGGATCTGCTGTGGGAGATCGCCGAGGAGCGCCGGCTCACCCTGGTCTGCACCCTTCACCAGCTGCCGCTGGCTCGCGACTACGCTCGCCGGGTGGTCGCACTGCGTGCTGGTCGGGTGGAGCTCGACGCCGACATCGCCGTCCTCGCCGACGCCGAGCTGGACGGTCTCTATGCCGCCGAACGAGAGGATGAGGGACTGGCCGGGGACCTCGGCACACGCACAGCCCCGCACCGGGCGACGGGGGCTCACCGTGAGGCGGTCGACGCGTGAGCGCCCCGCTGCTGACCCGGCCCGAGGGCGTCCAGGCACCGCCGCGCTGGAGGCGGCCTCGCTGGATGACCGTGGCGGTCCTCGTCGTGCTGTTGGTCCTGGTGGTCAATGGCCTGCTGCGTCTGGACGTGGAGTCGTCCAGGCTGTGGGGGTCTCCGGCTCGCACCTGGGACTTCATCTCGCGGGGTTTCCCTCCGAACCTCGACCGGGCCCCGCAGCTTGGTGAAGCGATGTGGGAGACCCTGGAGATCGCCGTCATCGGCACCGTGATCGGGGTGCTGCTCAGCGTCCCGGTGTCTCTGCTGGCGGCGCGCAACATCGCGCCGAAGCCGGTGGCGGCCCTCGTGCGAGTGGTGCTGAGCACTCTGCGTGCGGTGCCTGATCTGGTGTGGGCGATGATCTTCGTGATCTCGGTGGGGCTGGGGCCGCTGGCAGGGATCCTGGCGATCGCGGTGGATGTGCTCGGATTCGCCGGGCGGTTCTTCGCCGAACGCGTCGAGGAGGTGGATCGTGGTCCGTTGGACGCCCTGCGCTCCACGGGGGCGAAGACCTCTGCCGTGGTCGTCGGGGCGGTGCTGCCGGCCTCCCTGGCCTCTTTCACCGGCACCAGCCTGTACTGCCTGGAGAAATCTGTCCGCGGGGCGGTGGTGTTGGGCCTGGTCGGCGCGGGCGGTATCGGCGTCGAACTCAACGTGGCGTTTCAGATGCGGCAGTTCGACACCGCCTTCACCATCATCATCCTGATTCTGGTGGTGGTCCTGGTGGCGGAGCGTCTCAGCTCGGCGGTGCGTCGGCGGATGATCGGCGCCGACCAGCTGGTGTGACATGTGCCGGCTCCCGCGCGGGTGCGCGGGGGCCGGTGCGGTACCTTGGCACCGTGCTGCTTTCAGACCGTGACATCCATGCCGAGCTCGACGCCGGACGCATCCAGCTGGATCCGCTCGACGAGAGCATGATCCAGCCCTCGAGCGTCGACGTGCGCCTGGAGCGCATGTTCCGGCTGTTCGACAACCACAAGTACGCGCATATCGACCCGTCGGTGGAGCAGCCCGATCTCACCCGGCTGGTGGAGGTCGACCCGGACGAGCCGTTCGTGCTGCACCCGGGGGAGTTCGTCCTGGGAGCCACCTATGAGGCCGTCTCCCTGCCCGACGACGTCGCGGCCCGCCTGGAGGGGAAGTCCTCACTGGGGCGGCTGGGTCTGCTGACCCACTCCACCGCCGGATTCATCGACCCGGGCTTCTCCGGCCAGGTGACGCTCGAGCTGTCCAACATGGCGACCCTGCCCATCAAGCTGTGGCCTGGCTCGAAGATCGGACAGCTGTGCTTCTTCCGCCTGACCTCGGCGGCAACCCACGGCTACGGCAGCGGCGCACACCAGTCCCGCTATCAGGGGCAGCGGGGCCCGACGGCGTCGCGGTCGCATGAGAACTTCCACCGCACGATCATCCGCTGAGGCGAGTGTCCCGCACCCCCTCCGCACCTACCTGTTCGTCGAGTGGGGAGATTGTGTACACCTACCGGCCGGTTCGGGCGAGTTAGCTGTACACAGATCCCCCACTCGACGGGCGGGGGTCAGTTCTGGCGCGAGCGTCCCGGCCAGGATTTTCAGTGCACGGCCACGTCGAAGTGGTCGTTGTCCACGTCCTTGTGGAACCGATGCCCGTTCTGCCGGTACTCGATCGTGCAGATCCGCATCTTGCTGCTGTTGACCGTCTCCCAGACCTCGTCGTCGCGGATCAGGCGGGGATGGGACCATGTCTCGTTGAACCTGCTCTCAGAGATCCACACGTAGGAGCCGGGCCCCAGCCCGCTTCGGCGCAGGACGCAGGTGCGGGGCTCGCCGTCGGCGGTCTCGGGACCTTTCCCCTGGACAGCGAGCTCGAGCTCTCTGATGTCATCGCCGGTGTGGTTCTCCACCATGACGCCCCACGTTCCGTCCTGGGTGACCCATGTGGCCCGCACCTGCTTGCTGAGCGTGTCGTGGACCTGATGACGTTGGTCCTTATATGACCGATAGGCGATGACGACAGTGAGGGCGGCGATCACGGAGGCCATCGCCATGATCCAGTTGGGCAGTCCGTGGTAGAGGAACTCCTGCATGCGCTCCGCTTTCTCTTGCTTCCGGCAACTGTCTGGGCAGGCGCGACCATGACACCACGAGGTAGTCGGGATGGCAATGAACCTCTTGGGCATCGGCAGTTGCCGAGATTTCCGCCGAGTGGGGGATCTGTGTACACCTGCCGGCCGGTTCGGGCGAGTTAGCTGTACACAGATCCCCCACTCGACGGGACGGGGCCGCTTCGAGTCAGCTCCGGATGCGATGCTCGCGCATCTTCGCCGGGCCCGTGGGGTTCTTCACCAGCAGCATCGCGGCCAGCCCCATCAGCAGGATCGTCACGACGCCGAGGATGATCGCCTTGTCTCCGCGCTGCACGTCGGTGTCCTCGGCGCTGGAGATGAGCAGGATCAGCGAGATCAGCGCCGGAGTGAGGAAGCTGACGCTGCGCCCCGCGGTGGCGTAGAGGCCGAAGAGCTCGGCGGCCCGCGACGGCGGCGCCAGGCGCCCCAGGAACGCGCGTGACGACGCCTGGGCCGGTCCCACGAACAGGCACAATCCCAGCCCGAGGATCCAGAACGCGGTGGTCGGCTCGAGCACGAAGAGTCCGAAGTCGCGTTCGACGTCGAGGAAGTACATGACGCCCGCGATGAGCACCAGGGCGGTCACACAGGTCATGATCACCTGCCGGGGGCCGATGCGATCGTCGAACCACCCGCCGGCGAAGGCGCCCAGCGCTGCGGCGATGTTGCCGGCGATGCCGAACAGCAGGATGTCCCCGGTGGTGAAGCCGAAGACCGTCACGCCCAGGATCGCTCCGTAGGTGAACACCGCGGAGAGGCCGTCGCGGTAGATCGCTGAGGCGAGCAGGAACCACAGGGTGTTGCGGTCCTCCTTCCAGAGGCCGACGATCACGTGGATCAGCCGACGGTAGGACTCGGCGATGGAGACTTTGTCCTGGACCACCTCGGTGTCGGCGGTCTTGACGTTGGTGAACAGCAGCGGCAGGGCCCATAGCAGGAACCATGCGGCGGCGACGACGGCGACCATGCGGATGTTGATGGCCTCCTCGTCACCCAGCCCGAACCAGTAGGGCGGATCCCCGGCGACCAGCCCGAAGTAGACGATGGCGAGGATGACGATTCCGCCCAGGTAGCCTGCGCCCCAGCCGATCCCGGAGACCCGGCCCATGCGCTCGTGATCGGCGATGTCGGTGATCATCGCGTTGTAGTTCAGGTTGGCGAGCTCGTCGAACAGCGTCATGGTGGCCATCAGCGTGACCCCGAGGACCAGGTACCCCTGCTCCGGCTTGATGAAGAAGCAGGCCGCCACAAGCCCCACGACGATGAACGTGTTGATCGTCAGCCACAGCCGACGGCGCCCGGCCCGGTCCGCGCGCTGACCGATCACCGGGGCGGTCACCGCGATGATTCCGCCGGCGATCGCGTTGGCGGTGGTCAGGTACTGGGTGCCCTGCCCGCCGGGGCCGACGGCGTCAGCGATGTAGGTGCCGAAGACGAAGGTCACCATCACTGCGCTCACGGTGGCATTGCCCCAACTCCACAGGCTCCAGGCCGCGATCACCCGCTTGTGCAGCGGCTGGCCGGAGGCGGTGTCATCAGCGTGCACGGCAGAGGTCATAGCCGCATCGTATCGCTGGTCGGGCCGGCGTCCGGGGAGGCCGCCGGTGGACGAATGGCGGATGACTGCGCGATGAATAGTTCAATATTCCCGAAATGATTAAATATTCTTTAAATGAATCACGCTGTTTAGGGAGCAAAGGACAACCGTGTTAACATGGGACGACTCCTCCTCAGTGCGGCTGACGTGGAGCATCCCGCGCCGCACAGCCTGGTCCTCGACGCGGAAGGACACTTATGCTGCTGGTGCTCGCTGTGCTCTTCGCAGTGAGCCTCGCGGCGCCCTGGCTGTTCCGTCGCTTCGGACGGTCCTCCTTCCACATCCTCGCCGCCATCAGCGCACTGGCCATGGTGTGGGTGCTGACCTATCTCCCGCAGGTGCTGCGCGCCGATCAGGGGGCTCCCTCCGGGGCGCCGAACGCCCCGCCGTCGGAGATCACCGAGTGGATCCCGGAGCTGGGGGTGGAGATCGCCTTCCGGGTCGACGCGCTCGCGTTGGTCATGTCCCTGCTGATCCTCGGTGTCGGTGCGCTGGTGCTGCTCTACTGCGCCCGCTACTTCCGATCCTCGGAGGCCTCTGCCGGACCCTTCGCGGGCCAGCTCTTCGCCTTCGCCGCAGCGATGCTCGGCCTGGTGCTCAGCGACGACCTGGTGATGCTCTTCATCTTCTGGGAGCTCACGACCGTCCTGTCCTTCCTGCTGATCGGCTATTCGGCGCATCGCCTCCTGGCGCGCCGCTCAGCGATCCAAGCGCTCGTCGTGACCACCTTCGGCGGCCTGGCCATGCTGGTCGGGCTGCTGTGGCTGGGCGAGCTCGCCGGCAGCTACCGGCTCTCCGAGATCCTCGCCTCGGCCGACCAGCTGCACGGCACGGCGGCCGACGTCGCCCTGTTCCTGATCCTCGTCGGCGCGCTCTCGAAGTCTGCGCTGGTGCCCTTCCACTTCTGGCTGCCGGCCGCGATGGCCGCTCCCACCCCGGTCTCGGCCTACCTGCACGCCGCCGCCATGGTGAAGGCCGGGGTCTACCTGGTGGCCCGCATGGCCCCAGGTTTCCACGAGACCGCCCTGTGGATGCCCACAGTGCTCGGCGTCGGGCTGGCCACCATGCTGGTGGGAGCCTGGCGGGCGCTGCGGCAGACCGACATCAAACTCGTGCTGGCCTACGGCACCGTCTCCCAGCTGGGCTTCCTGGTGATGATCAACGGCCTGGGCACCGAGGACGCCGCCCTGGCCGGGCTGGCCATGCTGCTGGCCCACGGGCTGTTCAAGGCGGCCCTGTTCATGGTGGTCGGCATCATCGACCATGAGACCGGCACCCGTGACCTCACCCGCCTCTCCGGGCTGGGACGCACCCAGCGCGCGCTGTTCTGGATCTCCGCGGTCTCGGTCGCCTCCATGGCGGGCCTGCCCCCGCTGTTCGGCTTCGTGGCCAAGGAGGTCGTCTTCGAATCCTTCTACGGCTACGCAGAGGTCCACCCGGGCTGGGGCTGGGTGGTCATGGTCGGCGTCGTCGTCGCCTCCGCGCTCACCGTGGCCTATTCGGCACGCTTCCTGTGGGGCGCCTTCGGCACGAAACGCGGAGCCACCGGCGAACCGCTGGAGACCACGCACTTCCACGCGCCGGCCGGGGCCGTGTTCCTCGCCGCCCCGGCGCTGCTGGCCGTCGCCACGGTGCTGCTGGCGCTGTGGCCGGCTCCGGTGCAGCGGCTCATCGACCCGTTCGTCTCGCTCTTCCACCCGGTCTCGGAGGGTGCCCCCGGCACCTACCTGGCGCTGTGGCACGGCCTGACTCCCGTGCTGGGCCTCTCGGTGCTGGCCTGGGGGCTCGGCCTGGGGCTGTTCGCGGTGCGGGAGCGCTTCGGCCGCCTGCAGCAGCGCACTCCCGCCGTCTTCGACGCTGAACGCGGTTACCGCTCCTCGGTGAAGGTGCTCGACGTCGTCGCCGTCTGGCTGACCTCGGTGACCCAGCGGGGATCGCTCGCCTGGTATCTGTTCATCATCATCGCGGTCGCCACCGGGGTGGTCTCCGGAGTGCTGCTGTTCACCGCCCACCAGGTGCCGCAGAGCTGGATCATTGCCGAGCAGCCGCTGCAGCTGGTGCTCGCCGTGGTCATCGTCGCCGGCGCGATCGGTGCGGTCTGGGCGCCCAAGCGTTTCATGGCGGTGCTGATGGTCTCGCTGTGCGGCTACGGCATCGCCGGGCTGTTCGCTTTGCAGGGCGCTCCGGACCTCGCGCTGACCGTGCTGCTGGTGGAGTCCATCGTGCTGGTGGTCTTCGTCCTCGCGCTGCGCAACCTGCCGGCGGGGATCTGGACCCAGAATCCGGCACGGTTCAAGATCGGCCGTGTGGTGCTCGGCATCGGCTTCGGGCTGGCCATGATGGGCGCGCTCGCGGTCGGCATGGATTCGCGGGTGGCGGTGCCGATCTCCGAGGAGTTCCCCTGGATGGCCTACGAGGTCGGTCAGGGCGCCAACATCGTCAACGTCACACTGGTGGACATCCGCGTCTGGGACACCTTCGGAGAGATCACCGTGCTGGCGGTCGCGGCCACCGGGGTGGCCTCGCTGATCTTCGTCAAGCGCCGGGATGCACGACGCCGCAGCCTCCACGAGGTGCCCACCGGCTCGGTGGGCCGGGTGCTCAACGAGGACAACCTGACCCCGCGGCAGGCCAAGGAGATCCGGGTGGCCCGGAGCTTCTCCACAGTGGCCCGTGAGGCCTGGCTCGTGGCAGGACGCACGGTGGCCCCTGAGCACCGCTCGATCATCTTCGAAGTGGTGACCCGGCTGATGTTCCACGCGATCATCCTGCTCTCGCTGTATCTGCTCCTGGCGGGGCACAACCTGCCCGGCGGAGGCTTCGCCGGTGGTCTGCTGGCGGGCCTGGCCCTGACTCTGCGCTACCTGGCCGGGGGACGCTACGAGCTGGAGGCCGCAGTGCCGTTCAGCGCCTCCTCCCTGATGGGCTGGGGTCTCGCGCTGGCCTGCTCCACCGGACTGGTGTCCCTGCTGGCGGGCGGGCACATCTTCCAGTCCGCCATGTTGGACGTGGACCTGCCGGTGTTCGGCGAGCATCACGTCGGCTCGGCGATCATGTTCGACGTGGGCGTCTATCTGGTGGTGGTCGGACTGATCCTGGACATCCTGCGCAGCCTGGGCTCCGAGATCGACGTGCGCTCCGAGATGGAGAACCGCGCCGCCGAGCGGGGCGACCCCTACCACGGGCACGGACTCCACTCCGAGACGACCCTGGGGGTGGCCCGGTGACGCTGAATCTGACCCTGCTGATCCTGATGGGCGTGATGTTCGCCGTCGGGATCTACCTGCTGCTGGAACGCTCGCTGACCCGCGTGCTGCTGGGCATCATCCTGATCTCCAACGGCGTGAACCTGCTGCTGCTGCAGACCGGCGGCCGGGCGGGGGACTCTCCGTTGGTGGTCGACGGTGACGTCGACGCACCCTTCTTCGACCCGTTGCCGCAGGCGCTGCTGCTCACGGCGATCGTGATCGCCTTCGCCCTGGTCAGCCTCATGCTCGCGCTGATCTATCGATCCTGGGTGCTGGCCCGTCAGGATGAGCTCTCCGATGACGAGGAGGACCGCCGGGTGGCCTCCCAGCCCATCTATGACCCGGAGGAGGACTCCGAAGTGCCCACCGAGACCACCGAGTTCGCCGTCGAGGACCTCGGGACGTCCCGGCTGCTCAACCCCCGCACGGGTCGGGACGAGGACCTTCCGGTGGCCTCCGCGCACACACCTGAGGACGACGGCGACGGCCGCCCCGATCACGGGACGGGGCGCTGACCCATGCAGACCAACTTCGTGGAGCTGCTGCCCCTGGCGGTGCTCCTGCCGTTCTTCGGCGCCGGCCTCGCCTTCGCCTTCTTCCGGCAGCGGACCACCCAGCGAGCGATCACCATCGGCACGCTGGTGCTCACCGTGATCCTTGAGATCACCCTGTTGGCGGAGACCTGGGACGGCGGGGCCCATGCGGTGCATCTGGCCGGCTGGCCCGCGCCCTTCGGCATCTCGATGGTGATCGACCGGTTCTCCGCGCTGATGCTGGTCGTCTCCTCGATCATCACCCTGGCGGTCCTGCTCTACGCGGTCGGCCAGGGCGCCGCGGAGGAGGGGGACGACGCCGGCCCGGTCTCGATCTTCTACCCCACCTACCTGATCCTGGTGGCCGGGGTGTCCAACGCGTTCCTCGCCGGGGACCTGTTCAACCTGTACGTCGGCTTCGAGATCTTCCTGACGGCCTCCTATGTGCTGCTGACCCTCGGGGGAGGGGAGTCCCGCATCCGGGCGGGGGTGACCTATGTGGTCGTCTCCGTCATCTCCTCGATGCTGTTCCTGATCACCATCGGTGTGGTCTATGCGGCCACCGGCACCGTGAACATGGCGGACCTGGCGCTGAAGCTGGGCGACCTGGACGGTGACATGCAGCTGCTGCTGCATGTGATGCTGCTGGTGGCCTTCGGCATCAAGGCGGCGGTCTTCCCGCTGGCGTTCTGGCTGCCGGACTCCTATCCGACTGCCCCCGCCCCGGTGACGGCGGTCTTCGCGGGCCTGCTGACCAAGGTCGGCATCTATGCGATGATCCGCACTGAGACGCTGCTGTTCCCGGGGGAGCGGATCAACACCGCGTTGATGATCGTCGCGCTGCTGACGATGATCGTGGGCATCCTGGGTGCGCTGGCCCAGGGCGACATCAAACGGATGCTCTCCTTCACCCTGATAAGCCACATCGGCTATCTGGTGTTCGGACTCTCGCTGGTCTCGATTGTGGGCATGTCGGCCACCATCTATTACGTGGCCCACCACATCACCATCCAGACCACGCTGTTCCTGGTGACCGGACTGATCGAGCGCAGAGGCGGGTCCTCCAACGTGGATCGGCTGGGGAGTCTGGCGAAGATCTCTCCCGCTCTGGCCGTACTCTTCTTCATCCCGGCGATGAACCTCGCGGGGATCCCTCCGTTCTCCGGATTTATCGGCAAGCTGGGGATGATCCAGGGCGGGATCGCGGAGGGCACCTGGATCACCTGGACCCTGGTGGTCGGCTCTGTGGTGACCTCGCTGCTGACTCTGCTGGCCGTGGCACGGATCTGGGCGCGTGCGTTCTGGCGCAAGGCCGAGGACGCAGACTCCCCGGACCGGCTGCTGATGTCGAAGACGTTGGCGCACGCGCGGGCGGCGAACAAGCGGCTGCTGCCGATGTCGGTGGTGGCGCCGACCGCCCTGCTGGTGACGATGTCCTTGGCGTTCACCGTGTTCGCCGGGCCGCTGATGTCCTTCTCCCGTGCGGCCGCCCAGGACATGTACGAGCGCACCCCCTACCTTGAGGCGGTGCTGGGGGAGGAGCGCGTGGACGGGGTCCGCGAGGAGCTGGAGGACCTGGCCTCGCAGATACCTGACTTAGACACCGGCGACGGCGGCTCCGACGAGTTCGCCCCGGTGCGGACCTCTTTGGAGCCTGAAGACGAGTCGGCGCAGGAGGCTGATGACCGATGAAGCGACCCCGGACCCCGCTGCCGCTCGAGCTGCCGCTGATCGCCTTCCTCAGCTTTCTCTGGATGGCGATGTGGCAGGACTTCACCCTGGGCACTCTGATCGTCGGGGCCGTGCTGGGCACCGCCGTGGTGCGGCTGTTCTACCTGCCGCCGCTGCGCGGCTCGGGGCGGATCAACATCTGGTGGGTGCTGGTCTTCACGGTCCGTTTCCTGGCGAAGATGGTGGCCGCCTCCTTCCAGGTGGCCTGGATCGCCGTCGTGCGCGGACCGAAGGTGCGCAACTCGATCATCTCGGTGCAGCTGCGCAGCCATGACGACTTCATCGTCACGGTGACAGGCCACGCGCTGGCACTGGTGCCCGGCTCGCTGGTGATCGATGTGGATCGCACCACGGCGACCCTGTACCTGCACTGCCTCAACGTCACCGACGACCACGACGCCGAGCGCATCCGGCAGGATGCCCTGCGCACTGAGGCACTGGTGCTCCGCAGCTGCGGGAACCGATCGGAGCTGGCGGTGGTGAAGGCCGAGAAGCGGCTGGGCCGCGTCAGTGGCTTCTCCAAGACGGAGCGCGATCAGGCGATCCCGACGCGTTCTGCGGCTCCGTCGTCCGCGATGCTCGGTCGCGGCCCCGCCGGCGCCTCAGAGGAGGGAGGGCGCTGATGCTGACCTACGCCTACTGGATCTCCCAGGCGCTGCTGACGGTGGCTGTGCTCTGCTCTGTCTTCCGCGTGTTCCGGGGGCCATCGGTGCTGGATCGGGTGATCAGTGTGGACGTCATCCTGATCATCGTCTCCTCGATGCTGATCACGGACATGGTCGCCCGAGGGCACCAGGACTTCATCCTCTTCGTCGTGGCCACCGCCGTGATCGGTTTCCTCGGGGCCGTGGCGATCGCCCGGTATGTGGCGGTGCGTCGGCCGGAGGATCCCGGGGCGAGCGTGCTCACCGGGGCGCTGCCGCAGGCGGCCACGAGCTCCGGCGGGCCTTCGGGCGCACCGGACGGCGCGGATGCCGGGCCTGGGAGCGGTGGGAGCCCCGCCGGCTCCGGCGTGCCGGGCGCCGCACCCTCGGGTGATGGTGGCGCCATGGACGGTGGGCGGGCGCCGTATGCGGCCAGCCCCTCGCGGCTCGCCGGCATGGACCCGGTGGATCCCCACGGCGGCACTCTTGCTCCCCGCGGCTACGGGGAGGATGAGGACCCGGCGACCTCGTGGTTCCACGAGCTGACCCGTTCCGGCTTCACCACGCGTCGTCGCCGTGCGGCGGAGGAAGAGGGTCAGGACGAGGCTGAGGAGCCCTCTGGAGAGACTCCCGACCAGGCGCCGGGGGAGGGAGCACGATGATGGACCTTCTGGACGCGGAGCTGATGGATCAGATCCTTGATGCCGTGGCCGCCGTCTTCCTGGTGATCGGTGGGCTGATGTCGCTGGCGGCCGGGATCGGACTCGTGCGGCTGCCGGATCTGCACTCACGGATGCATGCGGCCACGAAGCCTCAGGTCCTCGGCCTGCTGAGTCTGCTGCTGGCCGCGGCGATCACCTGGCGCAGCTGGAGCGGCGTCGTGCTCGTCCTGCTCGCCTGGGGTCTGCAGATCCTCACCGCCCCGGCGAGCGCCCATGTGGTGGGGCGCGCCGGGTACCGGACGAAGCACTTTAAGTCCGAGCAGCTGGCGCAGGACGAGCTGGCCCGGGCAGTGGACCGGATCTCGCGGGGCCATGGAGCCCGCCGGGAGATCGACGGGGGCTGAGACCTCCGACGGGGATCCGTGGTGTCGTGCCGTCCTGCTGCGCGCCGCTCAGACCTCAGCCTTATTCGCGTAGGCGGCCTTGATCTTCTTCACCGAGGCCTTGGCTCCGCGCTGGGACAGCACTTGAACGCCTGCGGAGATGGCGGCGGAGGAGATGGCGAAGACCAGGGCCTTCTGCAACGAGATGTCCTCTTCCTCGCTGGCCCGGGGAGTGTCCTCGCCGGTGGCCTGCCGCCAGGCGAACTCGAAGGCCTTGGTGGCGGCGTAGCCGCCGGCCAGGGAGATTCCGGTGGTCAGCAGCTTGTCCATGATCTTGTCCATCGGCACTCCTGAGGATTCGGATGTGGGATTCGGATGTAGGGGTTCTCACGCGAGTCTGGCACAGGGCGACGTCGGCGTCCCGCTCGAGGGCGGGGCTCATCGGTGACCTGCTCAGCCTCCAGCCTAGCGGGCCGGGCCGCCAGGAGGGAGGGGGATGCGCTACTGTGGGGCACGTCATTCGAGACACGACAGGGGAGCGCTCCCCGTCGCCCCCTGCGGGAGACGGAATGCGCTGAGAGTGGGCTGACGGCCCAGACCCTCGAACCTGATCAGGACAACCCGGGCGCGATGCCGCCCGATCAACGCCTGCGAAGGAAGTCGAGCTGTCCTCGGATGCCGGACCTGCACGCCGTCATCGGCTGTCCGCGGCGGCAGGTACGGCTCCCTCCCTGCGTGCTCGTGGTCCACGCTCGTCACACGAGGGAGCATCATGAGCAGCACGCACCGCACCACTGCACCGGCACGCGCGGGGACCCGGCCGCGGACCTTCCGCTGGTCGGTCTCCGACATCGTCGTCGCCTCCACCCTGGCGGTGGCCTCCGGGGTCATCTTCTGGGGATGGAACCTCAGCTACCACGTCGTCGGCGGGCTCTTCGCCGCCTACCCGCCGGCCGCGACCCTGGTCCACGGCATGTGGCTCTTCCCCGCGGTGCTGGGGATGCTGATCATCCGCAAGCCCGGTGCCGCGATCTACTGCGAGATGGTCGCCGCCGTGGTCTCCGCCCTGCTGGGCTCCCAGTGGGGGCTGACCGTGCTGTCCTCCGGCTTCGTGCAGGGGCTCGGCGCGGAGCTGATCTTCCTGGCGTTCCTGTACCGCCGGTACACGCTGGAGGTCGCGATGCTCGCCGGCGCGCTCTCCGGGTTCTTCGGCGGAGCGACCTATCACTGGATCATCCCCATGTACGCCTACGCGCCGTTGGAGACCTTCATCCACATCGGCTGCTTCACGCTCTCCGGGGCGATCATCGCCGGGCTGCTCTCCTGGCTGGCTACCCGCGGGCTGGCGGCCACCTCGGTGTTGGGCCCGCTGGCCTCCCGCCGGGCGCATCAGGAGCCGGTGCTGCGCCGTCGTCGTGAGGGCTGAGCCGATGGCGCAGGACCGCATGACGACGTCGGCGCGCCCTCCCGGGAGACTCGCCGGCGGTGCCGCCGTCGAGGTCCGCGGCTGGCGCTATCAGCATGCCGACCGGCCCGCCCCTGCCGTGGACGGGCTCGACCTTCACCTGGACCGGGGGGAGAAGGTGCTCCTGGTGGGGGCCTCCGGGGCCGGGAAGTCCACCCTGCTCCACGGGCTGGCCGGAGTGCTCCATGATGAGGAGGCCGTCTCCTCCGGTGAGTTGCTGATCGACGGGCTCGCCCCGGAGCAGGCCCGCGGCCGGATGGGTCTGATGCAGCAGGACCCGGAGTCCCAGGTGGTGCTCTCTCGGATGGGTGACGACGTCGCCTTCGCCCCGGAGAACCTCGCCGTGCCTGCGGACCAGATCTGGGACCGGGTGCGACAGGTGCTGGTGGAGACCGGCCTGGCCGGCTCGGGGGAGCAGGCCCAAGCACTGCTGGACCATCCCACCGCGCGGCTCTCCGGCGGGCAGAAGCAGCGGCTGGCGCTGGCCGGGATCCTGGCCATGCGCCCGGCCCTGCTGCTCCTCGACGAGCCCACCGCCAACCTGGACCCCGACGGCACCCGAAGAGTGCGGGACGCGGTCATCGAAGCCTCCGCGCGCCAGGGATCCACCCTGCTGGTGGTGGAGCACCGGCTGTCCACCTGGGCGGACCATGTGGACACTCTGATCGTGCTCGACACCGCCGGAGGCGTGCGCCACCGGGTACCCGCCGGGCGGATCCATGACGACGCCGATCTGCGGGCGGATCTGGTGGAGCTCGGGCTCTGGGTGCCGGGCCATGATCCGGTCCCGGACCTGCTTCTGGACACCGATGCCGGTGCCCAGCCTGAGGGCGCCACGGCGGGGCCCGAGGCCCTGAGGCCCCGGGTCCTGCTGACCGGACGGGAGCTCGCCGTCTCCCGGGAGAGGCCGCGGCGCCGTCAGTCCCGCCGTCCGGCACCGGTGCTTCAGGGGATCGACGTCGACCTCCCTGCCGGCCGGGCGCTGGGTATCACCGGTCGCAACGGGGCGGGGAAGTCGACCCTGCTGCTGAGTCTGGCCGGGCTGATCCCCGTCCACGAGGGCGAGCTCGTCGCCACCGGAGAGCTCAAAGGGCCGCGTGGCGAGGCCCTGACGGATGACCCGCACCGCTGGCGCTCGGCGGATCTGGTGGCTCGGCTCGGGATGGTGTTCCAGGAGCCGGAGCATCAGCTCGTCCGGCCCACGGTCCGCGAGGAGCTTGCGCTCGGCGCCCGGCAGGCACGGCAGCCCGGCGAGGACGCTCCGCTGTTCACCTCAGAGGACGTCGAGCACCGCGTGGCTCGGCTGCTCACCCGGCTGGGACTGGCGCATCTGGCGGAGGTCAACCCGTTCACCCTCTCCGGTGGGGAGAAGCGTCGGCTCTCCGTGGGCACGGTGCTCGCCGCCGGGCCGGAGGTCCTCATGCTGGACGAGCCGACGTTCGGGCAGGACGCCCACACCTTCGCCGCACTGATCCGACTGCTGCGCGAGCACCTCGACGACGGGGGCACCGTGGTGGCGGTGACCCATGACGAGGCGTTCCTGCGTGCTCTACAGGCCGAGGAGATGCCGCTGCGTCCTGAGGCGACCGGGCAGGCCGCCGCGGAGGACGCGCTCGAGGAGGAGGCGCTCGAGGAGGACGACTGCGCTGACGGGCGGACGCCGCGTGACGGCGTCGTCGACCACCGGGCCTCCCGACCGCGCGGCACCGCCGCCCCGATGCTGACCGGGGTGCGCTCCGAGTCTCGACTCGGGGGCGCCAACGCGCTGGCGAAGCTGTTCGCGGTGCTGCTGGTGACGGCCGCGCTGGTCTCCACCATGGACTGGGTCAGCTCCTCGGTGGTGATCGTGGCGAGCTTCCTGCTCCTGCCGTGGGCCGGACTGCGGCTGGGCCAGTTCCTGCTGCGGATCTGGCCCTTCGCGATCGGATCCGTGGTGGCCGTCTGGGGCACGGCGATCGCTGCTGAGGAGTCCGGGGCGGTGCTGCTGGACCTCGGATTCACCACGGTCAGCGAGGGCTCGGTGGAGCTGGGCATCGCGATGGGGGCCCGTGCGCTCGCCGTGGTGCTGCCCTCAGTGATCATCTTCTCCACCACGGATCCCACCGATCTGGCCGACTCGCTGGCCCAGCAGATGCGCCTGCCCGCGCGGTTCGTGCTCGGGGCGCTGGCGGCGATGCGGCTGCTGGGGCTGCTCGCCGAGCACTGGACCACCATCGGGCTGGCGCGGCGGGCGCGCGGCGTGGGCACACAGGGCGGGCTCCTGGGCAAGGTCCGGGCGACCTGCTCACAGGCCTTCGGGCTGCTGGTGCAGGCGATCCGGGTGGCCACCCGGCTGGCGGTGACCATGGAGTCCCGCGGCTTCGGTGCGTCCTCAGGTGCCTCCGGGCCTGCGCCGGCCCGGACCTGGGCCCGCCCGGCGAGCTTCAGCGTCGTCGACATCCCTGTGGTGCTGGGCGGTGCGCTGCTGGCCGTCGGGGCGTTGGCGGTTGCGGTGCTCAGCGGTCACTGGAACCCGGCCTGGTGATCGCCGATCGACAGGCCACCGCCGGGGCGCGATCGTCACATTGTGTCTTTTTTCTTGGGTGCGCCCTGCGTGCCGGACCGGAGAAGCGACGTCTGACCATGTGACGCCCGGGTCACCAGCGTGTGACGGCTCGCCCCGTGCCCGGGGAGCCCACCATCGCCGGGCCACCTCTGGTCGGTGCTTCTCGACCCCAGAATCACGCGGAACTTTGAAAGATGTGTTGCAGGTCTCCGACGATGCTGGCATGTTTCGCACAGGGTGACTCCTGAGCCGTGACAGTAGATGGAAAATCGGTATGGATGACACTCCTGCTTCCTCCATCACCGAAACTCATGCGGCTGACCTCCGTCATCCCTGCTCAGACGGGCCCGTCCACGCGTAGGGTGGGCATCACCTTGTTCAGATGTTAGATACGTCACTTGAGCTGATCGCACCGGCGCCGAGACGACATCACGAGATTCACCGTCCGATGGCCTGGCCCGTCCCCTGGGATGTCCGGGTCGGGCGCCGGAGCCTTCTGCTCGAGCGACGACGAATCGCTGCCGCCGGATGGCGGACTGCGTCATGTGAGGAACGCCCGTCCGTGAGTACGTCGACCATCAGCCCCCGGGGCGCCCCGGCTGAGCGAACTGCCCAGCCCGCCGCCCCAGCCGCGCCAGGACTCGCCCGTCGTCCCTGCCGCCGCCACGGGGGCCCACTGCAGGAGGGGCCACCGTGCTGAAGTTTCTCTCCCTGCGCCTGGTGCGCTACGCCGTGATGACTTTCGCGGTGACCTCGCTGTCCTATCTGATGGCCGTCAGCTTCTTCAATCCCGAGGCGCAGCTCATGGACATCATGGGCGGAGGCCTGGACCCGGAGGCCAGCCGGGCGAATGCCCAGGAGTCGCTGCGCCGTCTCGACCTTGATCCCGAGCAGAACATGCTCCAGAGGTACTGGGTGTGGATCACCGGCATCATCACCGCCTGGGACTGGGGTCGGATGCCCAACGGCGGCTTCGTCAACGACGAGTTCGCCATCCGCGTCTGGATCTCCACCCAGCTGACTCTGCTGGCGACCGTGCTGACGATGGTCATCGGCATCATCCTGGGCGTCTACGCCGCGGCCCGCCAGTATCGGATGGGGGACCGGGTGACCACCTGGTACTCCTACTTCACGATGATCGTGCCCGTCCCGGTGGCCTACCTGCTGGTTCAGCGGGGCGCCATCTGGGTCAACGAGCTGACCGGCCGACAGATCTTCTACGTCACGGGGTTCCGGAGCATCGGCGTGGAGGGCACCTGGAACCAGTTCGTGGACATGGCCGCCCACTACACGGTGCCCACTGTCGCGATGACGCTGTTCGGTTGGGCCGCGATGCAGATCTCGCAGCGGCAGTATCTGCTGGACTTCGTCAACGCGGACTTCGTCCGGACGGCACGAGCCACAGGTCTGACCCGGAACCAGGCGATCCGGAAGCACGCCCTGCGGGTCTCCTTCGTGCCCACCGCCCAGTCGATCGCCTTCACGATTCCGGCGCTGTTCACCGGCACGGTCATGGCTGAGATGGTCTTCAACTGGGACGGCCTCGGTTCCTGGGCACTGCGCGCGCTGCACGCCCACGACGTCAACTCCACCGTGATCATCGTCTTCTATGGCTGCATCATCTTCGCCATCGGTGCGATCCTCGCGGACTTCTTCACCTCCCTGGTCGACCCGAGAGTGAGGCTGTGATCCCATGTCCATCACTCCGCTCAGCACTGTGCAGAACACCCGTGCCTCCGCTGAGGAGATGCCCGGCCAGTCGGTGAGATTCCGACCGATGGGCAAGAAGCGGCTGATCCTCACCCGCTTCCTGCGCAACCGCCTGGCCGTGTTCGGCGTCTTCCTGCTGGCCCTGCTCAGTGCCTTCGCGCTCTTCGGGCACCACCTGACCCCCTGGCAGTACACGGAGCAGGACTTCCTCAACCTCGGCACCGGGCCCAGCGCGGAGCACTGGCTGGGCACCAACTCGGCCGGGGTGGACATGGTCGCCCTGCTCGCCCAGGGCACCCGGACCTCGTTGATGATCGGGCTGATCGTCGGCGTCCTAACCCCGCTGATGTCTCTGCTCGCCGGCTGTGCGATGGCGTATTTCGGCAAGTGGGTGGACCGCACCCTGATGTGGCTCATCGAGGCGCTGATCATGTTCCCGCAGATCATCCTGATCGGGATCATCATGACCGGGCGCGACGGCGGACCGGTCACCCTGGCGTTCATCATGGTCTTCTTCGGCTGGATGGCCTCCGCCCGACTCATCCGAGGCATGTCGCTGTCCTTCGTGGATCGGGACTTCGTCAAGGCCGCTCGGTTCATGGGAGTCCACCCGCTGCGGATCGTCTGGCGGCACCTGGCGCCCAACCTGGCCTCGCTGGCGATCATCAACGCCACCACCAGCGTGTGGGGCGCGATCCTCGCGGAGATCTCGCTGTCCTTCCTGGGCATCGGCGTCTCCGTGCCGGAGACCTCGCTGGGTCTGCTGATCTTCCAGGCGCGCAGCTACGTGTTCGGCCAGCAGCCGTGGATGTTCTGGGCGCCGGTGATCGCCTTTGGGCTCATCGTCGCGGCCCTGATGCTCATCAACGACGGGCTGCGCGACGCCCTCGACCCCGAGTCGCGTGCAGGAGGGAGGGCCACGGCATGAGCACCTCATCAGTCGACGCCGCACCGCGTCCCCCGGGCGAGCAGTCCGAGGTCGTGCTCTCCGTGCGGGACCTCAACGTCCGTTTCCCGTCGGAGGCGGGCACCGTGCATGCGGTGCGCGGGATGGACTTCGACCTGCGGGCCGGGCAGGTCCTCGGGATCGTCGGCGAGTCCGGCTCCGGGAAGTCCGTGACCTCGATGGCCATCATGGGGCTGCTTCCGCAGAATGCCCGCATCGACGGGGAGATCCGCCTGGGCGGGGAGTCCCTGCTGGGACTCAGCGACAAGGAGATGAGCCGGCACCGGGGCAACACGATCTCCATGGTCTTCCAAGATCCGCTGAGCTCGCTGACCCCGGTGCTGTCCGTCGGGCAGCAGATCACCGACGCCATCGGCAACCACAACCCGCAGATGACCCGGGAGCAGAAGGAGGCGCGCGCGGCCGAGCTGCTCGACAAGGTCGGCATCCCCTCCCCGGCGGAGCGGCTGAAGAACTTTCCTCACGAGTTCTCCGGAGGCATGCGGCAGCGGGTGATGATCGCGATCGCGATGGCCAATGACCCCGCGGTGATCATCTGCGACGAACCGACGACGGCTCTGGACGTCACCGTGCAGGCCCAGGTGTTGGAGCTGCTGAAAGTGGCCCAGCGGGAGACCGGTGCGGCGATCATCATGATCACCCACGATCTGGGCGTCGTCGCCGGTCTGGCCGACGATCTCATCGTCATGTACGCCGGGCGTCCGGTGGAGAAGGGGACGACCCGAGAGGTCTTCGCACGCCCGTCGATGCCCTACACCATGGGGCTGCTGGCCGCCGTCCCGCGCCTGGACGTCCACGCGGAGCATGCGCTGGCCACGATCCCGGGTCGGCCGCCGAACCTCACCGATCCGCCCAGCGGCTGCCCCTTCGCGCCGCGCTGTCCGATGGCCACCGGTCTCTGTGAGGAGGGCGAACCGGTGCTGCGGCCGGTGCCCATGCCGGGCGCGGACGGCGTCGGGCCGGTGCACAGCGCGGCCTGTGTGCGGCTCGAGGAGACGCATCTGTCCGACCCCCGGGTGGTCTACGGGGTGGAGAAGGTCGCCCCGTCGGCCATCGAGCTGACTCCACGGGAGTCGCGCCGGACGGTGCTGGAGGTCGGGCATCTGAGTCGGCGCTTCGAGCTGCGTTCCCGGCTGCTGAAGCGCCGGCTGGGCACTATCCAGGCAGTGGATGACGTCAGCTTCGAGGTGCGGGAGGCCGAATGCTTCTCCATCGTGGGGGAGTCCGGCTCGGGGAAGAGCACCACGCTGCTGGAGATCATGGAGCTGGACCCGCCCGAGGGCTCTACGATCCATCTCGCAGGAACGGAGATCCACGGCTCGAAGAAGAAGCACCGGGCGTCCAAGGAGCAGCGTGCCGGGATCCAGATGGTCTTCCAGGACCCCACCGGAGCTCTCTCCCCACGGCAGACCGTCTACGAGCTGCTCGCCGAGCCGATGCAGGCCCAGGGGTGGAAGCCGGAGCGCATCACCGCCCGGGTCTTCGAGCTGGTCGAGATCGTGGGCTTGCAGCCGGATCACCTGGACCGGTTCCCCAACGCCTTCTCCGGAGGGCAGCGGCAGCGCATCGGTATCGCCCGGGCGCTGGCCCTGGACCCGGAGATCATCGTCCTCGACGAGCCGGTCTCCGCCCTGGACGTGTCCATCCAGGCCGGGGTCATCAATCTGCTGCAGCGGCTGAAGTCAGAGCTGGGGCTCTCCTACGTGATGGTCGCCCATGATCTCTCGGTGGTGCGCCACATCTCGGACCGAGTGGCGGTCATGTACCTGGGACGACTGGTGGAGATCGGTGACGTCGAGCAGATCTATGAGAACCCGCGGCACCCCTACACGCAGGCTCTGCTCGCGGCGATCCCGGTGCCCGACCCTGAGGTCGAGACGCGCCGGAAGCATCTCGTGCTGGAGGGCGATCTGCCTTCGCCCACGGACGTGCCGGTCGGCTGCAGCTTCCGTCCCCGGTGTCCTCTCTACGTGATGCTGCCGAAGGACAGGCAGACCGTGTGCGAGGAGGTCGAGCCCGAGCTGGAGCATCTGGATGGCAGAGCCGATGTCGACCAACGGGTGGCCTGCCACCATCCGACCGATCTGCTCGGTGTCAAGCAGACCTCGCTGAGCTGAGCGGCGATGTGCTGAAGAGTCTCCGGCCGAGGAGCCCGCCCGCCTCGACCGGTCAGTGGCCCTGAGACGGCGAAGCCTCGTCGGTCAGGGAGGGAAGAGCGGAGCTTGGGCGTCCGTGCATTCGTACTGGAGGAGAGGACAGATGACATTTCCGAAGAGAAGGACCCTGCGACGCAGGGCAGCGCTGCCCGGTGCCGTGCTGGCGATCGGCGCGCTGACCCTGTCGGGCTGCGGCGACGGTGAGGGCGGAGGTGGCGGATCTGCTCCCGATGAGGCCTCACTGAGCGGCGATCTCGCCGAGGTCTATGACATCAACGCCCAGCCTGCCGACGCCCTCCAGGAGGGCGGCCAGCTCACCCTGCCGATCGGTCACCTGGGTCCGAACTTCAACGGTCTGACCAATGCGGGCAACGCGCAGGACACCCGGCAGATCCTCAGCGCCGTGCACACCGCCAGCGCCTGGAGGTTGGACCCGGAGGGCGACTACGTCCTGAACGAGGACTACTTCCTCTCCGCGGAGCAGGAGATCACCGACGACGGCGTCCAGCTGCTCCACTATGAGCTCAATCCGGAGGCCGTCTGGAACGACGGCACGCCGATCGACTTCGAGACCTATGAGCACACCCTCGCCATCCGTTCCGGGGACGAGGAGGGCTACGACCTGGTGAGCACCACGGCCTATGACCAGGTCGAGAGTGTCGAGCAGGGTGAGGATGAGTGGCACTTCACCATCACCATGGAGGAGATGTATCAGCCCTGGCAGAGCATCTTCAACGGGGGCAGTCAGGGAGACAGCCCCATCATCCACCCGGACGTGGACACTCCGGAGGAGTTCAACGACGGATTCGTGAACGACGTCCGTCCCGAGTTCCTCGCGGGCCCCTTCACCGTGGACACCATGGACCTGGCCGCCAATGTCATCTCGTTGGTGCCCAACGAGAACTGGTGGGGCGAGGCGCCGGTGCTCGATCGGCTGAACTTCGCCACCTATGAGGCCAGTGCGACCATCCCGGCGTTCCAGAACGGCGAGATCGATGCCACCAGCGTCGCGACCCGGCCCCGCTACGAGGAGCTCACCGAGTGGTCCGAGGACGGCTACGACATCCGTCGGGGCCAGCGCATGGCCACCTGTGGCTTCGTGCTTAACGGGGACGCCACCAACCTCGACGACGTGGCGGTGCGTGAGGCGATCTTCCGCGTCCTGGACCGCGGGCAGCTCGCCGCCATCCAGTTCGAAGGCATCAACTGGGACGAGGAGACTCCCGGGTCCTGGCTGATGATGCCCTTCGATGAGCGCTATGAGGACGCCTACCCGGTCGAGGACGACGACCCGGAGGGTGCCGAGGAGGTGCTCGAGGAGGCCGGCTGGACCTTCGAGAGTGAGGACGACGAGTTCCGCAGCCGCGACGGCGAGGAGCTCCGCGTCGTCTTCAACACCTTCGGGGATGACCCGATCAACCAGGCCATGGTCCAGGCCGCGCAGAGCATGGCGGCCGGTGCCGGGATGAACCTGGACGTCAACAACCAGGGGGCGGGGCAGTTCGGCGAGGTCGTCGGCGGGCGTGACTTCGGCCTGGTCAACATGTGCTACGGCAAGGCCGGGGCGGACCCGACCAGTGCCCCCAACCAGTTCTACTCCACTGGTGACGGAAACCTGACCGGGCTGGGGAACGAGGAGCTCGACGACCGGATCAGCGAGCTGTTCGGCATCGAGGACGACGATGAGCGCTTCGCCGAGGCGCAGGCCCTGGAGCAGGAGGCGCTCAGCGAGTACTTCCACTACCTCGCCTACGCCAACGGTCCGGTGATCACCGCCTTCCGTGAGGGGCTCGCGAACTACGGTCCGAGCCTCTTCGAGACCACGGACTGGACTCAGGTCGGCTGGGAGGACGACGCCGGCCACGACGGCACCGACACCGGCGTCGACGTCGAGGAGCTCGAGGACACGGATCCCGAGGACGCGGACGAGGATGCTGACGAGGCTGAGGACACGGAGGCTGAGGAAGCCGACGAGGATGCCGACGAGGAGGACGCGGACGAGGAGGACTGAGGCTTCCCGGCCCCCGCGACGCGTCATGTGTCCCCGTCCTGTTCGTTCGTCCCCGTGCAATTCCACGGGGACGAACGAACATCACGGGGACAAGACGCAGAGCAGAGAGAGCCCACCAAGTGCTGGTGGTGTCAGGGTGCGGCCGGGGAACGGTGCCGTGGGAATGAGGCAGCTCCTACAGTTCGCTCCATGAGCGATGATGATGCTGAGTCAGAGATGCTGCTGCGCTACCTGCAGGGGCTCCGTGAGGCCCTGCTGTGGAAGCTCGACGGCGTCCCGGAGCATGACGTCCGCCGGCCGCTGACGGCGACCGGGACGAACCTGCTGGGCCTGGTCAAGCATGTGGCCAGCATGGAGATGGGCTACTTCACCGCACCGCTGGGCCGTCCCAGTCCGGTGCCGATGCCGTGGCTGGAGGCCGGCGCCGCCCTCAACGCTGACCTCTACGCGACCGAAGAGGAGAGCAGCGAGTGGGTGCGGGACTTCTACCGCACCTCCTGGCGGACCACCGACGACGCCGTCGCCGAGCTGGGCCTGGGTGCGCCTGCCCAGGTGCCCTGGTGGGGAAAGAACGGGCGCACCACTCTGGGGCGGCTGGTGGTCCACCTGATCGCTGAGACCGCACGGCACGCGGGTCATGCCGACATCCTGCGTGAGCAGCTCGACGGCGCCGTGGGCATGCAGGACGGCAATGACAACATGCCCCCGGCCGGGGATGCCGAGTGGCAGGACCATGTGGTGGAGCTGCAGCGCATCGCCGACGAATTCCTCTGAGCGTGAGGCGTCTGCGGAACCAGGGGAGGGATTTGGCCGGCGCTCCCGGGACGCGGCGCTGCGACGTAGGCTGGGCCCATGCGTATCGCAGCAGCACAGATCGTCACCGGTGAGGACCCGCAGCAGAACCTGGCGCTCGTCGAGAAGTGGACGGCGCAGGCCGTGGAGGCCGGCGCCCGTCTGGTGGTGTTCCCCGAGGCCGTTCAGCGGGCTTTCGGGCACTCGCTGACACCCATCGCCGAGCCTGTCGACGGCGCCTGGGGCACCGAGCTGCGCCGGATCGCGGAGCGCCACGGGGTCGCGATCGTCGCGGGCATGTTCACCCCCGCACAGCCGGGGGAGCAGGGCCGCGAGCGGGTCACGAACACCCTCCTCGCAGTGGACGGCGCAGTGGACGGCACCGGAAACGGCGTGCTGGCCGCCTACGACAAGATCCACCTCTACGACGCCTTCGGCTTCCAGGAGTCCAAGACCGTGGCACCCGGTGAGGCCCCGGCCCGGTTCGCTCTGGACGGGCAGACGCTGGGGCTGGCGACCTGCTATGACATCCGCTTCCCGAACCTGTTCACCGCCCACGCCCGGGCCGGGGCGCTCGCCACCATCCTGCCGGCGTCGTGGGGTGCCGGGCCGGGCAAGGTGGACCAGTGGCGGCTGCTGGCTCGTGCCCGGGCGCTGGACTCCACGCAGTACGTGATCGCCTGCGGTCAGGGCCTGCCCTCGGCCGCCGGCGTCGAGCCAGTGGAAGGGGCGCCCACCGGGGTGGGGCACTCGATGATCGTCTCGCCCACCGGAGAGGTGCTCGCCGAGGCCGGGGAGGCCCCGGAGCTTCTGGTGGCGGACCTCGACGCCGACGTCGTCACCGCTGCCCGGCAGAAGCTCCCGGTGCTGGCCAATGCCCGGGAGATCCCGCAGGTCTGAGGCTCACAGAGCCCAGAGGGCTCAGGAGTCTGCGGGACGACGGCTGACGGCCCGTCCTGTCATCGACTGGCTGTGACGCCCGCCATGTGATGAGATGAAGGCTGTGACACGGGGTGCCGCACTCTGCGGCTGAGATGACACCCGTCGAACCTGATCCAGTTAGCACTGGCGAAGGGATCGTCCGGCTGGTGCGGCGTTCGGCCGCATCGCGGCGGTGAGCATCGGTCCGCAGATGGCCGCAGGCTCACGTCGCACATCGCCTGCGGGCTGCCTTCGCCTCGAGACGAGAGGCACGCATGAGCACCGCCACCATCACCACAGAAGCCACCGCCCAGCACAACGACGGCGCGCTGCCGCTGAGCGAACAGGTCGTCGTCGTCACCGGCGGCGCCCGCGGCCTGGGCGCAGCCCTGACCGCCGCCTTCCTGCGCGAGGGCGCCCGGGTGGTGGTCAACTACCACTCCTCGCAGGCCGCCGCCGAGGAGATCGCTGCCGCCCACGCGGAGCGGGCGCTCGCGGTGCAGGCCGACGTCCGCGACGCGGGGCAGGTCCGCAGCCTGATCAGCACCGCGAGGGAGCACTTCGAGCGTCCGGTGACCACGGTGGTGAACAACGCCCTGGTGGACTTCGCTTTCACCGGCGACGCCCGCTCCAAGGCCGACGCGATCACCGCCGAGGAGTTCGAGGCCCAGTTCGCCGGCTCCGTGACCGGTCCGCTGAACCTCATCCAGGCGGCCCTGCCCGGGATGCGCGAAGCCGGCCAGGGCCGAGTCATCACCATCGGCACCAACCTCTTCCAGCACCCGGTGGTGCCCTACCACGACTACACCGCCGCCAAGGCGGCCCTGCTCTCGCTGACCCGTACCTTCGCCGACGACCTCGGCCCCGACGGCATCACCGTCAACATGGTCTCCGGTGGGCTGCTGCGCACCACCGACGCCTCCGCCGCCACCCCTGAGGTGGTCTTCGACGCCATCGCCGCCGGCACTCCGCTGCGCAAGGTCACCACCCCGGAGCAGCTGGCCGACGCCGCGCTGTTCTTCGCCTCCCCGTGGTCCCGCGGGGTCACCGGGCAGAATCTCATCGTCGACGGCGGGCTGGTGAAGGGCTGAGCATGGGAACGGTCGCACCGGAGGTCAAGCTCAACCTGTTCCTCTTCGGCGTCGGGCACCACAAGGCCGCCTGGCGCGCCCCGGACTCCGCTGTCGAGCGCCTCGGCGACGTCGACTACTACATCGACCTGGCCCGCACCGCCGAGCGCGGGAAGCTGGACGCGGTGTTCTTCGCCGACGGCCACTCGCTGGGCATCGGCGCTGTCGAGGACGGCCCCACCTGGTTCCTGGAGCCGCTGACGCTGCTCTCCGCCATGAGTCAGCACACCGAACGGATCGGGCTGGTCAGCACGGTCTCCTCCACGTTCTGGACACCGTTCCACGCGGCCCGGCTGCTCGCCGGCCTGGACCACATCAGCGGCGGTCGCATCGGCTGGAACGTGGTGACCTCCATGTTCGACGCCGAGGCGCAGAACCACTCCTATCCGTCTATGCCTGCCCATGCAGAACGCTACGCCCGGGCCGAGGAGTTCATCGACGCCGTCATCCGGCTCTGGGACTCCTGGCCGCAGGAGTCCCTGCTGCACGAGCGGGACGGCCGCTACGCCGACGGTGGCATGATCGCGCCCATCGACCACCAAGGCGAGCACTTCCAGGTCGCGGGGCCGCTCAACGTGCCCCGCCCGCCGCAGGGCCGGCCGGTGCTCTTCCAGGCCGGGGCCTCGGAGCAGGGCCGGGACCTCGCCTCACGTCACGCGGAGGCGATCTACGCCGTCGCCTACGACGCCGAGGCCGCACTGGCCTACAGCACCGACGTGCGACGCCGGCTCGCCACCGTCGGCCGTGACCCCCGCGGCACCGCGATCATGCCCGGGCTGGTCACCTACGTGGGCTCGACCATAGCTGAGGCGCGGGCCAAGCAGGCCGCCCTGGACGAGCTGCTGCCCACCGAAGCCTCGCTGCGCCAGCTGAGCGTGTTCATCGGTCAGGACGCCTCGGGCTGGGAGCTGGACGCGCCGGTCCCGGATCTGCCCCCGTTGGAGGAGTTCACCGGGCCCAAGGGCCGCTACGCGACGATCCTGCGGATCATCGCCACCGAACAGCCCACGGTCCGGCAGCTGCTGGGACGGCTCGCCGCCGGGGGAGGGCACTGCACCATGGTTGGCACCCCGGAGTCCATCGCAGACGAGATTGAACGCTGGGTCGACGCCGGCGCCGCCGACGGCTTCAACCTCATGCCGCCCACCCTGCCGGGCGGGATCGAGGACTTCGTGGAGCACGTGGTCCCGGAGCTGCAGCGCCGTGGCCGATTCCGGAGCGAATACACCGGCACCACGCTGCGCGACCACCTCGGCCTGCAGATCCCGGAGCGGCGCGGCTCCGAGGTGCAGGAGTCCGCGCTCAGTCCAGCGGGTGGTTGACGGGCAGGTCCTCGGCGAGCAGATCGATCAGCTCAGCGGTGAGCTCGTCGTCCACGGCCAGGTCGGCGTCGTCGAGGCGGGCCACCGGGGAGACCAGCCGCACGGAGGAGGCCAGGAAGAGATGGTCGGCGTCGAGCAGGTCCTGCGGAGTCAGCGGCCCGTAGCCCAGCTCCCACCCGGCCTTCTCGGCGGCGGTGAAGATCGCGCCCTGGGTGGTGCCGGGCAGGATGCCGGTCTCCAGCACCGGGGTGGTGAGTCGGCGGGCGCCGTTCGCCCCGCGGGTGACGATCAGCACCGTGGAGGTGGGTCCTTCCAGGACCTGCCCGTCGGAGGTGGTGTAGATGACGTCGTCGAAGCCATGCTGCCTCGCCCAGCGCAGCGAGGCCATGTTGACCGCGTAGCTCAGCGACTTCGCCCCCAGCAGCAGCCAGGGTGCGCGTTCGGCGGCGGTGGAGTCATAGCCGCGGTCCAGGAGGGTCACGCCCACCGGCTGGCCCCGGATGGCGCGCATCGCCTCGGTCACCGGGCTCAGCAGCGCCCAGTACGTCCCGGCAAAGGCAGGATCGTCGGAGGCTGGCTCGCCCTCCACCCCGCGGGTGGCGACGAGCTTGATGGTCAGCTCCTCCGGCAGGGCGCCGCGGGTGCGGTACTCCTCGAAGCCCAGTTCGACGGCCGCCCGCCAGCTTTGCGCCGGAGGGATGCTGATGTCCAGGATGTCCGCAGAGCGGGCCAACCGCTCCAGGTGGGCCTCGATCTTGCGGACCTGGCCCTCCACCGCGTACATGGTCTCGAAGACCCCGTCGCCGCGCACGGCACCGAGATCCGTGACCCGCAGCTGCGGCTGGTGCGGGTCAAAGATCAGTCCGTCAGGGTGCTCGACGTCGATCCGCACGGCGACGGCGGCGACGGAGTCCTCGTGGAAGTGCTCAGCCATGTCCCTCAGCATAGGCCGCTCAGAGGGCAGGGGAGAACACCTGACACCGTAGGATGGTGAGCCGTATGCGGCGCTGATCAGGGCGGAGCGACGATGAGAGACGGACGGAGCTGACGATGCTGTGGCCACTGAGCGGGCTGGGGATCGAGGGACTCCCTGAGTGGATCCTGCTGATCATCCTCGTGCTCGAGGTCGGTGTGCGACTCGCCGTGCTCGGCATCATCCCTGACAACCGCCGGCCCAACACCGCCATGGCCTGGCTGCTGGCGATCTTCTTCATCCCGATCGTCGCCTTGCCGCTGTTCCTGCTGATCGGCCGCAACAAGCTCTCCGCACGGCGTCAGGAGCGTCAGCGCAGCATCAACGAGTCCCTGCTGGAGGCGACCAGCCACATGGACCTGTCTGACCAGCTGCGGGACAAAGACGAGCAGTTGGGCGCCACTGCCGCGCTGAACCGCAAGCTCGGTGCCTTCCCCATCCAGGAGGGCAACCGCATCGAGCTGATCTCGGACTACAAGAAGTCCTTCGAGTGGATGGTCGAAGCCATCGACGGGGCCGAGGACTACGTCCATGTGCTCTTCTACATCGTCGGTGACGACTCCGAGTATGCCGGTCCGGTGTTGGACGCCATGGAGCGCGCCGCCGAGCGCGGCGTCCAGGTGCGGTTCCTCTATGACCATCTGGGCACGATGCGAATCAAGGGGTACCACCGCCTCAAACGCAGGCTTAAGCGGTCCAGCATCGAATGGCACCGGGTGCTGCCTGTCCGGCCGCTGCGCCGCCGGTTCTCCCGGCTGGACCTGCGCAACCACCGCAAGATCGTCGTGGTGGACGGGGAGAAGGCGTTGACGGGGTCCACCAACCTCATCGAGCCGCACTATCAGCGCCCCTCGGCCTTCCGGATGGGGCGCCGCTGGGTGGAGCTGAATGTGGTCCTCGCCGGACCTGCCGTCACGGGCCTGGACATCGTCTTCGCCTCGGACTGGTACGCCGAGACCGGGGAGAACCTGGGTGAGGAGCTGTTGGTGGACACTGAGGCCGACGAGGCGGCCGCAGGCGGGGCTTTGGCCCAGGTGGTCCCCTCGGGCCCCGGTTTCACCGATGAGAACAATCTGCGCCTGTTCAACGACCTCATCTATCAGGCCACTGATCGACTGGTCATCTGCACCCCCTATCTGGTGCCCGACGACTCGCTGCTCTACGCGGTCACCAATGCTGCGCACCGGAACGTGGAGGTCATCCTGCTCGTCTCGAAGAAGGCCGATCAGTTCACCGTCCAGCATGCCCAGCAGTCCTACTATGAGGCGCTGCTGGCCGCTGGGGTCCGGATCTTCCGCTACCCGGACCCGGACGTGCTCCACGCGAAGTTCATGATCATCGACGACGACGTCATGGTCATCGGGTCCTCCAACATGGACATGCGCTCCTTCTCGCTGAACCTGGAGGTCACGCTGATGGTGGCCGACGACCAGAAGGTCCTGGAGGTGGAGGAGGTGTTCGCCGGCTACATGGCGATCTCGACGGAGCTGCATCTGGAGGAGTGGAGGCAGCGTCCCTGGCACGTGCGATACCTGGACAACGTCTTCCGGCTCACCGCCGCCCTGCAGTGACACCATCGCGGGCCCTCCACGGATGAGGTACTGTCAGAGGTTGTCTGCGCCATGCTGAGCTGATGCTCGACGTTGAGGCGCGCTCGCACGCAGGGCAGACACCCACGTGAGGCCACCAGTGGAGGGGCGATGAGCCGAGATCGCATGGTGTCGCCGGCAATGATGTCCGGCGGACGGAGATCCGCCGTGCCTGCAGCACTGCTGTCCGGCCTGCTCGCGCTCACCGGGTGCGCCGCGGGGGAAGAGGCCTCCGGGCCGCGGGACACGTTGGCCGCCGTCTCGTCCGCCGAGTCCGGGCCGCAGAAGGATGCGGATCAGGGTGACGAGATCCAGGACGCCACCCTCGAGGCTGACGACACCCCTGTCGAGGCTGCTGCCGGTCTGGGTCCGCTGCTGGAGGAGGAGATCTCCACGCTGCTGCTGGAGGAGGACGAGTTCCCCTTCGATCCCGACTCCTTCCTCGAGGAGAGCGGGGTCGACTACTTCCACGAGCACATCGGCGTCGTCGGAGACACCTACGTGAGTGGCTTCGGGGAAGACGAGTGCGCTCGCCAGATGGACGAGATCAACGAGTACCTGGTCGGCGACGATCCCCAGGACGGCGTGATCCGACAGGCGCTTCGCGACCGGCCCGCCGGCGAGGCGCGGGTCTACCTGTGGATGCTCAGCTTCACGAACCCCGTGGACAGTGCTCAGATCTGGGACGAGGTGCTCGACGCCTGTGAAGGACGACGCCTCGAGGACGGTGCGGACACCATCGACTTCGACGCCTTCTCCGCGGGGGGATTCCGCGGGCTCACCATGGAGATGGGAGTGGAGTCCGACGGCTCGACTGTCGAGATGGAAGGATTTTCCGCTACCCGTGACCTCGGCAGCAATCTGCTGATGATCAGTGCGGTCAACGTCGACGCCGCCACCTTCGACGAGGTCGTCGAGGCGCAGTCCGCCAAGATCGACGCACGCCTCGGCACCGGCTGAGCAGCCGCCGGGTGCAGCTCCGGGACGCTCGGGACGTCGACGGTGTGCGGCTGAAGACCTCTATGGCGCTGACCCGCTATGCTGAGACTGTCTCTCCCGACCACCGATGAAAGGGTCCGAGTCCCCCGTGGATCACGATCAACTCCTGGTCGTTCGTCCCCGAGGACGGACGGCCGAAATCTTCGCTGATCGTCCCGGCAGCCTCATCCCCGGTGCCGGTCTCCCGCAGGTCGGATTCTTCGACGCGGCCCAGGAGAGTGCCCGCATATGACGGCCATCCTGCTCCTCGCGCTGGGCTGTTTCGTGATCCTGCTGATCATCGCGGCAAACGCGTACTTCGTGGCCCAGGAGTTCGCCTACATGTCCGTGGACCGGACTCAGCTGCGTACCCGTGCGGCTTCCGGGGACGTTGCCGCGTCTCGGGCTCTTGAAGTCACAGATCGCACGTCCTTCATGCTCTCCGGAGCCCAGCTGGGTATCACGGTCACCGGGCTGCTCGTGGGCTACGTGGCGGAGCCGTTGGTCGGGGAGGCGCTGGGTGACCTGCTCGGCATGGCTGACGTCCCTCGTGCCGCGGCCGTCGGTGTCGGTACGGTCGTCGCGCTTGCCGTCTCTACCGTGGTGCAGATGATCTTCGGCGAGCTCTTCCCCAAGAACTACGCGATCGCGAACCCCACGGTGCTCGCCCTGCGGTTGGCGGGATCGACGCGAATGTATCTTGCGGTGTTCGGGTGGCTCATCTCGTTCTTCGACCGATCCGCCAACGCCCTGCTCAGACTGCTCCGCATCGAGCCGGTCCACGACGTCAACTCCACGGCCGACGCGCATGACCTGGAGCATATCGTGGACGAATCCCGGCAGAGCGGAGAATTGCCCGAGGATCTCTTCCTGGTGCTCGACCGGGTGCTCGACTTCCCTGACCACGATGTGGAGCACGCCATGATTCCACGCACCCAGGCCGGCATCGTGGCTCCGGATACCACCATCGGCGAGGTGCGGGAGCTCATGGCCGACGAGCACACCCGGTACCCGATCATTGACGCGGCGGACGCCCCCGTCGGCGTCGTGCACCTCCTCGATGTCCTGGCCACGTCTCACCCGCGCAGCGCCCCAGTCACTGAGCTGATGCGACCGCCCGTGATTCTGCCGACCCTGATGCCGATGCCCGAAGCCGTGGAGGAGCTCCGCTGCCACCGGTCCCAGTTCGCCTGTGTGATCGACGAGTACGGAGGATTCGCCGGGGTGATCTCCCTGGAGGACCTCGCCGAGGAGATCCTGGGGGAGCTCACGGACGAGCACGACGAGGAGATACCGCTCGCCATCGTCCCGATCGGTGGCTGTGCCTGGCAGATGGAGGGCGCGGTCCACGTCGACGAGGTTGAACGCGCCGTCGGTCACGATCTGCCGCGCGGGGACTTCGAGACCCTGTCAGGGCTCATCATCCATGAGGCCGGGGGGCTTCCCAGCCCCGGAGACCGGATCTGCATCGACCTTCCCTGGGCCGGAGTGCCGATGGCCGATGAGCCTCCCCTGCACCGCTGGCTCGATGTCGAGGTATGTACGGTGCAACGCCATGTGCCGCACACTGTGACGGTGGAGCTGAAGGAGGCCGAGCTGTGAGCGAATGGCTGCTCCCGTTGCTGGGCACGGCGGTGATCATCGCCCTCTCCGCGTTCTTCGTGGTCGTCGAATTCTCCTTGCTGGCCGCCCGTCGGCATCGTCTCGAGGACAAGGCGCAGCGTAGCGCCTCCGCTCGAGCTGCGGTCCGCGGGCTCGACCAGCTGACGGTCATGCTCGCTGCCGCGCAGCTTGGCATCACGGCATGCACATTCGCGCTCGGTGCGATCACCAAGCCGGCCGTGCACCACCTGCTCATGCCTCTCCTTGCGTTCCTGCCTGTGTGGGTCGCCGACGTCGTGGCCTTCACCCTGGCGCTGCTGATGGTCACGTTCCTCCACCTAGTGGTCGGGGAGATGGCGCCCAAGTCCTGGGCGATCGCCGATCCGGAACGATCAGCCACTGTCATCGCGTTGCCTGCTCAGCTGTTGGTCAGGCTGTTGGGGCCGGCTCTCCGGCTGATCAACGCCCTGGCCAACCGGCTCGTGAAAGCTGCGGGAGTAGAGCCGGTGGACCGAGCCGCGGCGGCCGGGTACGACTCGGAGACGATCCGCACTCTCGTGGAACACTCCACCGAAGCCGGTACTCTCGATGCTGAGTCCGGGCGGCAGATATCCGATCTTCTGGGCCTGGGTGTCAGGTCTGTGGACGAGATCGTCGAGGCGCACGCCCGGGAGGTGCCGCTCCTGCCGGCCGGTTCGACGGCCGGAGACGTGCAGGAGGCCTGCCGAGAGTCTCGCCGCCTGCGAGTGTTGATCGAGGTGCCTTCCCCATCCCGCCTTCAGGTGGTCCACGTCCGAGACACTCTCCGGGCTGACCCTGACGACCTCGTGCAGGGCGTGGCACGCGCAGTCCTGGTCATCGCTTCGGGGACGACCGTCTACGACGCGCTGCAGGAAATGCGGGCCGCTGGTGAGCAGCTGGCCGTCATCAAAGCCCCTGGACGGATCGTGGGGATCGTCACGTGGAAGGACATCCTCGACGAGCTCTGGCCGGGAGTCTCGAGGATTCAGTGAGCTGCCGACTCCGGCTCAGCGGTGCGGGAATTCCGCGCCCAGGGCGCCGAGCACTCCGGCGGACTTGGTGACCACCTCGTCCCATTCGGCCTCCGGGTCTGAGTCCGCGACGATCGCCCCGCCCAGGCCCAGATGGAGGCCGACGACGTCGTCCTGCGCCTGGGCCGAGATCACCAGTGTGCGGATCAGCACTGACAGGTCCGCCGCTCCGGTGGTGCTGAAATAGCCGGCGACCCCGGAGTAGGGGCCGCGTCGTCCGGTCTCCAGTCGCTGCAGGATGTCCATGGTGGAGATCTTCGGCGCCCCCGTCATCGAACCGGGTGGGAACGCGGCGGCGACGACGTCGGCGCGGGCCGCCTCCGGGCTGATCCTCGCGGAGACTGTCGAGACCATCTGATGGACCGTCGGGTAGGACTCCACGGCGCAGAGCCGTTCGGTCCGCAGTGTGCCGGGGATCGCATGGATCGAGAGGTCGTTGCGCACCAGGTCGGTGATCATCACGTTCTCCGCCCGGTCCTTCGGGTGCGCGGCCAGATCCTCGCGCAGGGCGACGTCGGCCTCCGGGTCCTCACCGCGCGGCCGGGTGCCCTTGATGGGTTCAGAGCGCACGGTGCCGGCGACGTCGATGCTCAGGTAGCGCTCCGGCGAGGTGGAGACGACGTCGACCCCCTGCCGTTCCGCCTGCGGCCGGCCCTCGCCCTCAGGGGCCGGATCTCGGCGGCCGGGGCCCAGGCGGAGCAGCTGGGTGAACGGGGCGCGGTTGGTGGCCCGGAGCCGCCGGAACAGCGCCATTGGATCGGCCTCGGCCGCCGCGGCGAGCCCAGTGACCGCCGTGGTCAGACAGGCTTCGTAGGTGTTGCCGTCATAGATCTCTCGCTGCGCCTCCGCGATTGCCGCCAGGTGCTCCCGGCGGGTGTCCCTCACGCGCATCTCTCGCAGGTGGGGAGCCGGGGATGCGGGGACAACGGCGTCCTCGGTGGCGATGGCCGCGACCAGCTGCGTCACGTGATTCCGCCAGTCGGGGTCTGCACCCAGGGACTGGATCTCCACCTGGTCGGCCGCGTGGTCGATCACCACCGCATGGGTGGCGCGGAAGAGGTGGGCGTCGTCGGGGGCCTCCGAGGGGGCACCGGCGTCCTGAACGTTGTGGCCGCGGGGGCCCGGTTCAGGGGAGGCCCGTTCCGGGGAGGGCAGATCAGGGGAGGGTAGATCAGGGGAGCCGACCTCGCGACGGAGCTCATAGCCCAGCCAGCCCAGCCAGCCCAGTTGGAAGGGCTCAGCAGGGCCTTCTCCGGAGCCCTGGGTTTCGGCCGGGCCTGCGGGCGATCCCTTGTGTGGCCAGGCCTGGCGCAGCCAGGAGAAGAACGGGCCCTCGGTGCGGCGCCGAGGCTGCTGGGAGTGGTCCGGATGGTGCTCCACCGTGACCCCGTCGTGGTGGCGCACCTCCAGGGCGCACGGTCCGGCGGAGAAGGCCAGGATGCTGCGTCGACTGCGCTCGGGGGCCGCAGTGCGGGCATGGTCGCTGGAGTCCAGCAGAGCAGCAGGTGCCGTGGGCATGGTGGCGGACAGACGTTCGAAGAGTAGGATCGCGGCGTCCTCCGGCAGAGCGGCGGCCAATCGGTGGCGGTGCACCGTCGGCAGATCTCCGACGCCGGTGCGCTGAGACTCGTCCATGGACGTACGTCAGCCGTCCCTGCCCAGGAGGCGTCGGCGTCGCAGCAGATGGCGGCCACCGTCGCCGATCATCCAGATCCCCACCGCGACCTGCAGCACCGAGAACCACGTCCAGTCATGCCCGATCCAAAGGAAGTAGGCGCCGGTGGCGGCGATGCAGAAGCCCGCGATCAGCGTGAACCAGGACATGCGGCTGGTCTGGACAGACCGGGCGGGCCCTGGGTCTGGCTCCGAGTCGGGGCGGCGCGAGGGGTCGGCGGGCATGGGCACCAGTCTACTGGGCACCCGATACGATGACGGGCGTGACTGAGGACGTGCCCATCGCAGAGACCCGCCGCGGCCGGCCGCGCAGCGCTGCCGCGCACCAGGCGGTGCTGGCCGCCACTGCCCGACTGCTGACCTGCGGCGATCTGGAGTATGACGATCTCACGGTGGAGGGCATCGCCGCCGAGGCGGGGGTGGGCAAGCAGACGATCTACCGCTGGTGGCCGCAGAAGGCCGCCGTGGTGCTGGAGGCCCTGCTCACCGGGCATCTGCAGCTTGACTTCGCGCAGGTCCCTGACACCGGCGACCTGCGCGCCGACCTGCACACCTGGGTGGACCAGACCCTCGACGAGGCCTTCACCGAAGGGTATCGGTCCATGGCTCGCAGCCTGATCTCCGCGCTGCTGGCCGGAGCCGCGCACACTGAGGGGTTCCAGGCCGTCACCCGCATCTGGGAGGACTCGCCGGTGGCGGACCGGCTCCGCCAGGAGAGGGAGGCCGGGCACCTGCGTGCCGACCTCGACGCCAGCTCCGCCGCCGCGGCGATCGCCTCTCCGCTGGTGCTGCGCCTCCTCACCAGCGGCCGACCAGAGGCCGCCTGGGCTCATGCGTTGGTCGACACCGCCTTGGACGGTGCCCGCGCGCGGTGATCGAGGGTGGCGCCTGCCGCACTGAAGCGCTGATGTGATCTTTCTCGCATTTCAGTCCCGGATCATCTCGGCGTATTTGTGAGACGGCTCGTTCCGTTTATCCTAGGGAGGTGCCGTGAGCCTCCCGGGGTCTCGTGCACCCTGCGCGCTCGGTGTCGCTGAAGCGCGTCACCTTCCTCATCATTTCCTGCCATTCTCGACGGAGACGGACACCACCCCATGGCCAGACTCCTCCACCGACTCGGACTCTTCGCCGCCCGCCGGGCCAAGACGGTCATCGCCGCCTGGTTCGCCGTGCTGGCCATCGCCGTCACCTCCTTCCTGTCCTTCGGCGGTCAGCTCACCGACCAGATCACGCTGCCTGACCTGGAGACCACCCGCGTGGCGGACAGGCTCGCCGAGGAGCTCCCCGACGCCGGCGGCGGCAGCGCGATCGCCGTGCTGCAGACTGAGGACGGCGGGTCCTTCACTGAGGAGCAGCGCGACGCGGTCGCCGGCCTGAGTGAGGACCTCGAGGCCCTGGACCCGGTCAACAGCGTGACCGACCCGTTCGTCAGCGCCCAGGAGCGCGCCGAGGGCGAGGAGGAGCTCACCGAGGCCCGCCAGGAGCTCGTCACCGGACAGGAGGAGTTGGAGGCCGGTCGTGAAGAGGTCGAGAACGGCTACGCCGAGCTCGACTCCGGCCAGCAGCAGCTCGATGAGGCCCAGGAGGAGCTCGACGACGCCTTCGCCCAGGCTCCGCCCGGCGGCCACGACGAGGCCACGCAGGCCCAGCTTGATGCGACACAGGCCGAGCTCGACGCCCAGCAGGCCGAGCTCGACGCCGGCCGTGAGGAGCTCGACGCTGCTCAAGACGAGCTGGAGTCCGGGGAGGAGGAGATGGCGTCCGGCGAGCGGGAGCTTGAGCGCGGCGAGCAGATGATGGAGCTCACCGACGCCGTGCAGACCGTCTCCGCCGACGAGGACGTCGCCATCCTCACAGTGAACTTCCACGAGGAGCTGCAGTCCGTGGGCACCGGGGACCTCACCCTCGTCTCCGACGAGCTCGCCGAGACACAGATCGACGGCGTGGAGATCCTGCCCTCCAGCGACCTCGCCTTCGAGATGCCGCACCTGTTCAGCACTGCTGAGGCCATCGGGCTGATGATCGCCGCGGTCGTGCTGCTGGTCATGCTCGGCACCTTCATCGGTGCGGGTCTGCCGCTGCTCAATGCGTTGATCGGCGTGGGCATCGGTGTCGCCGGCGCGATGTCGCTGTCCGGGTTCGTGGACATGATGAGCGTGACGCCGATCTTGGGGCTGATGCTCGGCCTCGCCGTCGGGATCGACTACGCCCTGTTCATCCTGCACCGGCACCGGAACCAGATGAAGGACGGCATGGAGCTGCGCGCCTCCATCGCCCTCGCCAACGGCACCGCCGGCAATGCCGTCGTCTTCGCCGGCGCGACGGTGATCATCGCGCTGCTGGCACTCAACGTCACGGGCATCGGGTTCCTCGGGCTGATGGGGTCCATCGCCGCGGTCTGCGTGTTCATCGCCGTGCTGATGGCGGTCACTATGACTCCGGCGACGCTCTCACTGACCGGCCGACGCATCCTCGCCCGCAGGGAGCGCCGATACATCGGCCTGCGGAAGGCCCGTCGCATCACCGAGCCGATGAAGACCCCGCGTGCGCTCGGCATCGCCGCGCTGGCCCTCGTGGGACTGGCCGTGCTGGCGATCCCGACCTTCTCCATGCGCCTGGGTCTGCCTGACGCCAGCTCAGAGTCCGCAGACTCCTCCTCTTACCAGGCCTATGTGGCCACGGAGGAGGCATTCGGCGCCGGTCAGAACGGACCGCTGCTGATGGTCGCGGATCTGCCTGAGGGGCTCAGCGCGGGGCAGGCGACCGATCTTCAGATCGCCCTAGCCCAGGAGCTGGATCAGCGCGACGACGTCGCTGCAGTCGTCCCCGCCGCGATCAACGAGAGTGACGACGTCGCCGTCTTCCAGGTCATCCCGGAGGATGGGCCCGCCTCGGAGTCAGTGGAGCAGCTGGTCCATGACCTGCGTGGTGATGAGGTGCTCACCGGCGAGGAGTTCGCCGACGTGGAGGTCTCCGTGGCCGGCATGACGGCGGCCAACATCGACATCTCCGAGGTCATCGCCGATGCGCTGCCGCTCTACCTGGTGGTCGTGGTCGGGCTGTCCCTGCTGCTGATGATCATGGTCTTCCGGTCCATTCTGCTGCCGGTGGTCGCCACCCTGGGCTTCGTCGGTTCCTTCGCCGCGGGGTTGGGCGGCGTGGTCGCCGTGTTCCAGTGGGGATGGCTGGGGGAGCTGTTCGGCATCACCGAGCCGGGGCCGATCCTGACCTTCCTGCCGATCATCATGGTGGGCATCCTCTTCGGGCTGGCGATGGACTATCAGCTCTTCACCGGCTCCGGCATGCGGGAGGCGTACGCGCACGGGGACTCGGCACGGCTGGCGGTCCGCAAGGGCCTGCATGCTGGGCGCTCCGTGGTCACCGCAGCGGCGCTGATCATGGGCTCGGTGTTCGCCGGATTCATCTTCACCGACGATCCGATGGTGACCTCCATCGGTCTGGCGCTGGCTCTGGGCGTGCTGCTCGATGCCTTCGTGGTGCGCCTGGTGCTGGTGCCGGCTCTGCTGCACCTGGCCGGCCCCGCCGCATGGTGGCTGCCGAAGTGGCTGGACCGCCTCCTGCCCGATGTCGACGTCGAGGGCTCGGCGCTGGAGCGTCAGGTCATGGAGGTCGAGGACTGGGACGGCGCCGACTCGGCGGAGCAGGACTCTGCCCGAGTCGCGGAACCGGTCGACGCCGGCCCCCGCAGGCGCTGAGGCCGGACTGCCGACCCAACGCATCGAGTGGCCGAGAATCACCCCACCTCCCCGACGACACGCCGTGTCGCGGGGTCAGGTGTCGGGATTCTCGGCCACTCGATGCCGTTCTGGGTCCGCCTCAGGCGGAGCCGCGCACGTCGACGTCGGCGTCGCCGATGAGCGGCTCGTCGAGCAGCTCGAAGACCCCGTCGATGATGCGGTTGGGGCGGAACGGGAAGTCCGCGATGTCCGCCCGGCTGGAGAGTCCGGAGAGCACCAGGATGGTGTGCATGCCGGCCTCCATCCCGGCCACGATGTCGGTGTCCATGCGGTCACCGATCATGGCCGTCTGCATCGAGTGGGCCCCCAGGTGGTTCAGGGCGGAGCGGAACATCATCGGATTCGGCTTGCCCACCACGTAGGGGTCGCGCCCGGTGGCCTTGGTGATCAGTGAGGCGATCGCACCGGTGGCTGGGAGCACGCCCTCTGAGCTGGGGCCCGTGGCGTCCGGGTTGGTGACGATGAACCGGGCACCGTCGTTGATCAGCCGCACGGCCTTGGTGATCGCCTCGAAGGAGTAGTTGCGCGTCTCGCCGACGACCACGTAGTCAGGATTGGTCTCGGTCATGATGAATCCGGCCTCATGCAGCGCGGTGGTCAGGCCCGCTTCGCCCACCACATAGCAGCTGCCCTGTGCGTTCGACTCCGGCGAGATCTGGTTGGCCAGGAAGGTCGACGTGGCCAGTGCGGAGGTCCAGATGCGGTTCTCCGGGACCACCAGGCCGGAATGGCGCAGTCGGGCGCTGAGATCTCGGGCGGTGAAGATCGAGTTGTTGGTCAGGACCAGGTAGGGGAGGTCCTTGCGGCGCCACTGCTCCAGCAGCTCCGCGGCCCCCGGGAGGGCCTCGTGCTCACGGACGAGCACGCCGTCCATATCGGTCAGCCAGCATTCCACAGAGTCACCGTTCATGACCTCATCCTATGCAGTCCCTGGCGCGCTGCCCATGCCCCGTCCTCGTTGAGCTGGTGTGTTTCCGCCCAAATGCGGCGATCCCCAGGTCGATTCCGGCGGAAACTCACCAGCTCAACCCCGCGGGGGACCTTGACGGGACACTCACCTCTGTGGTTCATTAGTGGAGTAATGAACCACAGAGGTGGTGAACTGGAATATGCTGGGTGAACTCCTGAAGGAAGGTGAGGCAGTGGAAGAAGGCCGTGCACTCTTCGTGCAGATCGCCGAGCACGTCGAGGCATCTGTGCTCGACGGCGCGCTCGCCGAAGGTGAGCGCGCGCCGTCAACCAATGAGCTCGCGGCGTTCCATCGCATCAACCCGGCTACCGCGGCCAAGGGGGTCAACCTGCTGGTAGACCGCGGGATCCTCATCAAGCGGCGCGGTCTGGGCATGTTTGTCGCCGAGGGTGCCCGCGAGGTCCTTCGTGCCGAACGGCGTCAGCAGTTCGCCGATCACTACCTCGACCCGATGCTCACCGAGGCCCGCGCAGTCGGGCTCACCACTGAGGCCGTCATCGAGATGATCCGCAGCCGCGCAGATCGCTGAGCGGCATCCCGTCACCAGGAGAGGAGGCGTCCATGAGCACCGCGATCGAAGTCAGCGGAGTCACGCGACGCTATAGGAACACGATGGCGCTGGACCAGGTGTCCGTCGCTTTCGAGAAGAACATGATCCATGGGCTGCTGGGCCGCAACGGAGCCGGCAAGACCACGCTGATGTCCCTGATCACCGCGCAGGACTGGCCCACTGCCGGAGACATCCGCGTCTTCGGCAAGAGCCCGCACGAGAACGAACAGATCCTGCCGCACATCTGCTTCGTGCGTGAAGAGCAGCAGTACATGGACGACGCCAAGGCGCACCACGCCTTCCGGGCGGCCGCGCTCTCGTTCCCGAATTGGGATCAGGAGCTCTGCGACCGCCTGATCCGGGACTTCAAGGTTCCGCCCAAGACGCGGATCAAGAAGATGTCCCGCGGCCAGCGTTCCGCGGTCGGCGTCATCATCGGTCTGGCCAGCCGAGCAGAGGTCACGTTCTTCGACGAGCCCTACATGGGCCTCGACGCCGTGGCGCGGCAGCTCTTCTACGACCGGCTGCTGGAGGACTACGCTCAGCACCCCCGCACCATCGTGCTCTCCTCGCACCTGATCGACGAGGTCGCTCATCTCATCGAGAACGTGGTGCTCATCGATCAGGGGCGGATCATCCTCGACGAACCGGTCGAGGACCTGCGCGACCGGGCGGTGACGCTGGTCGGTCGAGCTGAGGCCGTCGCGGAGATCGCGGCCGGCCGGGAGGTTCTGCACGAGGAGACCATGGGCCGCATGGCACGCACCACGGTGCTGGGAGCCCTCGACGACGGCGATCGCCGCCGGATCGAGGTGCTGGACCTCGACGTCGTGCCGGTCTCCCTGCAGCAGCTGGTCGTCCGGCTCACCGAACGGGAGCAGAAGGAGGTCGCACGATGAGTCTCGAGATCAAGGAGCAGAGGATGCAGGCCGGAACATCGAGGATCGACGATCGAGCACCGACCGCTGATGCGCGTGAGGTCATGCCGGGGTCGCGCTCGAGCTACGCGCGCATCCCGGCCGCCTTCCGCCTGCAGTTCATCGTCCCGACCCTCATCTGGGTGCCACTGCTGGTGTTCATGGCCTCGTGGGCGATCGCTCTGGTGATCGGATTCTGGGGTGACGCGATATCGGATGACCGGATCGCGGCCCAGGACCCCATCTACACGGGCGCTTCCCAGGCGGCGCTCTGGTGCCTGCTGTTCATGGCGGCGTACGCGGGGACGCACAACTTCCCGTTCTCGCTGGCGCTGAGCTACAGCCGGCGCGTCTACGTGATCGGCACGTTTCTCGCCTTCCTCGCCGTCTCAGTGGCGTTCGGGGTCGCCTTCGGCTTGGTCGCCGCCATCGAGCAGTGGACCGACGGGTACGGCATCCATCTGTATAACTTCGCCCTGCCCTACCTGATCGGCGACGGTCTGTGGGCTGGTGGCCTGTTGGCGGCGACGGTCAGCCTGCTGCTGATGCTGGTCGGCTTCGCCTCGGTGATGCTGTACAAGCGGTTCAGCGTCGCGGTGCTGTGGGCGCTCATCCTGGGACTGGTGGCGGTGCTCGCCGTGGCGGCGATGCTGATCACCCAGTCCCAAGGCTGGACGACGGTGTGGCAGTGGATGACCGAGCAGACAGCGCTGAGCTGGACAGCCTGGCTGGTCTTGCCGATCGCCGCGCTCACGGGTGGCAGCTACTGGATGATTCGCCGCGCGACTGCGTGAGGTGATTCGTCGCAACCACTCTTGAGGGCGTCCTTCCTTCGGGAGGGCGCCCTCTTCGGATCGCGAGGGCTGGGATTCAGGGCCCAGGTCGTCTTGGAAAGGGGAGAACCCCGAGCTGACCTGCGTGAGGGGGACGCATATGAGCGGTCAGCTCGGGGTTCTCGTATCACTCGCACCTTGATGAGGTGATAGTTACTCTAGGGACCTATCTTGATGGTTCGCCTGATAATCCCTGGGAGTTTCCTGAAATTTGGTGACCTTCGAGCGGGCTTCAGGCGAGCTATCCATGTGAACGCGGATCCCTCCAGGTCAGCGCCGCGCCCAGAAGCTCGGGGGCGGCTCGGTGACCTCACGCACAGGTGCCCCTGCGTGCGTGCTGGAAGGACTGTGGCGCGCGGTTCAGGACCCCTGAGCTTCGGGGCGCGGAGTGCCCGGGTGGAGCATGATGTGGTCATGCTCCACTGTGACCAGGTGGGTCTTCACCGGGGTGAGCGCCGGAGGCGTCTCTGGGACTCCGGTGCGCAGGCAGAAGGCCGAGGCGTGCATGGGGCACTCCAGAGTGTTCTCCTCCACGAATCCGTCGGCGAGCGAAACCGACTCGTGGCTGCACTCGTCATCCAGTGCGTAGAACCCGCCGTCCTCGGCGTGCACCACGGCGATGTCAGCCTCATAGCCGGAGTCCTCGGCGGCCACGCGCATCACCTCACCTTCTTCGAGGGTGTCGACGGGGCCGAGGTCGAGCGCGGTGCGTGTGAGGTCGGCGTCGGGGGACTGGGTCATCAGGACTGCCTTTCAAGTGGATGCAGCGCTGCGGCCGGCGGGTCGCAGCGCCTCTTTCGTGCAGGGTCATTCTTGCAGGATCGAGGGGGCGTCGGATCTGTGCGACTCAGTGTCGACTCAGTGTCGGCTCAATGGCCGCGCAGCTGCTCGAGCTGGCGGCGTTCGCGCTTGGTGGGCCGTCCGGCGCCACGCGCCCGCACCGGCAGGCCCACATCGCGCGGCCGGACGCGCTCCTCCGAGTGGTCCCGGTAGGCCTTCTGCGCCACGGGGGCGCCGACACGCTTCGACAGAGTGTGGACGACCTCGAGGACCAGCTCATGACCTGGGCGGCGCACACGAACCACGGTGCCCGGGGAGATCTTCGCGGAGGCTTTCATCGGCTCACCGTCGATCTTGACGTGGCCCGCACGGCAGGCCGTGGTGGCGGCCGAGCGTGTTTTGAAGATGCGCACCGACCAGAGCCACGCGTCGACGCGGACCGGAACTGTCGGGGCGTTCGCAGGCATGCCTCCAGTCTACGGTGCCGGGCTGGACGGGTGCAGAGGGTGGTCCGGACAGAGAAACAGGCCCCGTGCTGGGAGCGTAGAGGGGGGACGCTGCTTCCCAGCACGGGGCCTGCTGTATCACTCGCACCTTGAAGAGGCACTGCCTACAATACGGACCCATCGTGAACACTCAATGGGTGCTCCCTGGGAGTCTCCTGGGATTCTCTGAGCACGGCGCATTCCATGGGTGCGGCAGGAGCTCAGCCCTCGCCGTCGTCAGCGGCAGAGGCATCGGCGTCCTCCTCGTGCTCAGGGGAGTCCTGCTGGTGATACTGGCCGTCGCAGGTCTCCAGCATCCAGGTGTCCAGCGGTTCGAGCTCGGTCAGGACGGACTCGGTGTCGACGGCGTCGTGGTCTGCTTCGAGCAGGCTCGCGATGCTCTCGAACGGGGCGCGAAGGTCTTCGGGCACGAGCAGGTATGTCTGCTCCACGGCCTCGTAGGCGCCGTCGGCGTCCTGCTCGGTCTCCAGCCCGTTCTCCATGTCATCGCGCAGCCCGTCCACGGTGGAGCCGACCGTCATACAGGCCTCCTCCTCTGAGAAGAAGGCTCCCAGCTCCTCGGTGCGCTCGACGTCGAGGGTGGTCTCGGGGTCGGGGAGTCCGTCACGGGTGATCGCCTCCTGGGAGTCGTCGGCCCCATCCTGGCCCTCGACGTCCTGAGCGCCGTCCTCGGGGGCGTCACCGTCGTCGTGAGGGTTGTCGTCGTCGGGGCTGGGGTCCTCAGCGGGCTCCGAGGTCGTCTCATCCCCATCCGCCTCCGCGGGACGGTCGTCGTCCCCGGTGTCAGCGGCACAGCCCATGAGCAGCAGCGGCGCGATCAGGGCGATGGCGGCTGCTGAACGCCAGTGTCGACGCGAGGGGCGGGTGCCCTCGGCCTGGTGGAGCAGGACGGCGGTGTAAGGGGTCCGGGCGCTCTTCTCAGCGAGGATCTCGAAGTCCATGGAGGTCAGTCTTGCATGCCTGAGGACTTCTGGGTCACGTTCTTATTACGATGTCACCTGAGGTTCCAGTCTGGCTCCCCCGCTCGCCAGGGAGGATGGAATAGTGGAGCAGGAAGAGGGCAGTGCGGCGACCCTGACGAGTGTCCTGCGGTAGTGGCATTCGACATGCCGCGCTGCCCTCCTCTCTCTTATCGCCGGAGGTTCCGCAGCGAGGCGATCGGACCCCGTCATTCCTTGTGAGCGCCAGTGATGCCCGCAGTGCGGGCCTCGGATGCTCCCGGTCTGCGCGGAGACGTTCCCGGCCCGGCAGGTCACCGTCGGGCGACAGGACCATCACAGAATGGTTGAAGCTGAGGTCGAAGCTTTCTGAATCTTTCCTTGCTTTCCGCTGTGCATGCCGGGTTACAGTGGTGCCGACTTCTGATATGTCCGCTGAGACGCTTCCCATCGTGATCAGGTGCGGGCATGTTGGTTCCCCAGGTCGCATGTCAGCCTGCGAAGCGAGGGCTCTTCACTTCGAAGGACGGCGTGCTGATGCGTCGTGCCACGGCGTCCGGTGCTCCCATCACCGGGCGGAGATCCGTGACCGAAGCGGCAGCGCGACCGTGGTGCCTTCACAGCTTCAAGGGGACGGTTCTGCGCGAACGTCTAGTGAGGTAAAGCTGTGCCGAATAAGATCTCGACGGCCATTGTCGGCACTCTCGCCGTCGGCCTGACGCTGCCCCTCCACACTGGTGTGGCCACCGCCGCACCAGTGTCCCCACTCAGCCCGACGCTGCCTGGAAGCGGTTCGACCCTCCCTGCCACCGGTCTAGCCGGTGCGCTCGACGGCGTGGACATCACGACGAATCGCAGCGCCACTGACTTCCGCATGCCGCTGTCTGCCGGTTCCTACCGATACTCCTCCGAGTACGGCCCGCGGTGCATCCCGATCCAGGGTGGTTCCACGAATCACCTGGGGCAGGACCTCGGAGCGTCTGAGGGAAGCCCGATCTACGCCGTCGCCGAGGGCACAGTGGTCCGCACCTTCAGCGGAAACCGCTACAACTCCGGCTACGTCGTGCTTCAGCATCAGATCGATGGGAAGACCTTCCACAGCGCCTACTACCACATGTGGAATGCCAACACGCATGTGCGAGTCGGACAGACTGTCTCAGCCGGACAGACCATCGCGCTGGTGGGCAACTCGGGTCCCTCCACCGCCCCACATCTGCACCTCGAGGTCTGGGAGGGGGCGTGGCTCAACGGCACCTCCCACAACCCGACCTCCTGGCTGGCGCAGCGCGGGGTCGACCTGCGCGGGAGCGCCCAGCGGGTGCTTGACCTGACCACTCCGAGCTCCTGCTCCTACTTCACGGCCCAGGACACCCAGCTGCGAGCGGCCGCGAGCTCCGGTGCGCAGGTGCTGGCTCAGCTGCCACGGGGCACGGAGATGACTTCTGTGCCCGGGGACATGAGCAACGGCATGGTCCGGGTGCAGGCCAACGGACGCAGCGGCTGGGTCCCTCATCCGCACATCACTCCCACCCAGCCCTCGGTGCCGGCGGGCGACACCGGATCGAACTCTGGGTCGAACTCGGGTTCTTCGAACTCTGGGTCGAGTTCGGGTTCGTCGAATTCGTCTGTGGCGGGGACGTATCGGACCACGACGGGGTTGAATGCTCGGTCGGATGCTTCGATGCGTGCCTCTGTGGTGACGGTGCTTAATCGTGGTGCTCAGGTCGAGGTGACCGGCACGAAGAATGGTTGGTACGCGATCCGTCACAATGGGCGGACGCTGTATGTGGGTCCGAGCTACCTGGAGCGAGCTTCGGGGTCGAACTCCGGCTCCTCGAACTCTGGGTCGAACTCGGGTTCTTCGAACTCTGGGTCGAATTCGGGTTCGTCGAACTCGTCTGTGGCGGGGACGTATCGGACCACGACGGGGTTGAATGCTCGGTCGGATGCTTCGATGCGTGCCTCTGTGGTGACGGTGCTTAATCGTGGTGCTCAGGTCGAGGTGACCGGCACGAAGAATGGTTGGTACGCGATCCGTCACAATGGGCGGACGCTGTATGTGGGTCCGAGCTACCTGGAGCGAGCTTCGGGGTCGAACTCCGGCTCCTCGAACTCTGGGTCGAACTCGGGCTCCTCGAACTCCGGATCCAGCTCGACCTCGAACAGCCGCACTGCCGCGGCGACCACCTGGGTGAACATGCGATCCGGCGCGGGGAACAGCTACGGCGTCGTCCGCGTGCTGAGCCCGCAGCAGTCGGTCCGCGTGATCTCCGGACCGCGCAATGGGGGCTGGTATCAGGTGTCGGTGGGCGGTCGCACCGGATGGGTCTTCGGCACGTTCCTCAACTTCGAGTCCGGCGGCGAGGTCCATCACGCGGACATGGAGAACATCGAGCCCACCGATGTCGTCACCACGCAGGAGACCGTCTTGCGGGCGCAGCACGACGACGACGGCGCCTCGCTCGCCACGGTGCCTGAGGGGGCGAAGCTGACCGCAACCTCTTTGGTGGAGGGCTGGTACTTCGTGCACCACGAGGGCCAGGGCGGCTGGATCGATGCCGCCCACGCCGAGATCGTGGACACCGAGGCGGCGTCTGATTCGGACGTGTCGCAGAAGCCCGCCGAGAAGCCTGCCGAAGAACCGGCGGAGGACCAGGCGGAGTCTCAGGCTGAGGACGATGCACCGGCGGAGAAACCGGCCGAGAAGCCTGCGGAGAAGCCGGACGAGGAGCCTGCTGAAGAGGAGCTTGAAGCTCCCGGCGACGAAGACAACGACGCTCCGGCAGGGGACGAGGACGACGTCGTCGCGTCGCATTCGCTGGCCGACTACTTGCCCGACACTCGTGCCCTGGTCGCACAGCTTGCCGAGCTCGAGGGCTCCGATGCCGAGACGCTCTTCGACGAGCTCATCGGGGAGGAGGCCTTCACCGACGACGACGGCCTCCTCGACCACGATGCGCTCCGGGATCGCCTGGACGAGCTGAAGCCTGTCGAGGAGGAGCCTGTCGAGGAGGAGCCTGTCGAGGAGGAGCCTGTCGAGGAGGAGCCTGTCGAGGAGGAGCCTGTCGAAGAGGAGCCTGTCGAGGAGGAGCCTGGGTCGATTGTCGCTGGGCACACCCTCGACGACTACCTGCCGGCTACCCGTGCCCTTGTCGAGCAGCTCGCTGAACTTGAGGGACAGAGCATCGACTCGCTCTTCAACGACCTTCTCGGGGACGACTCCTTGACGGATGATGCCGGTGCTCTCGACCACGCCTCTCTGCAGGGACGTGTCGACGAACTCAGCCCGGAGCCTGAGCTGGAGCCTGAGCCGGAGCCGGAGCCTGAGCCGGAGCCGGAGCCGGAGCCGGAGCCCGAGCCCGAGCCGGAACCTGAGCCGGAGTCGGAGCCGGAACCTGAGCCGGAGCCGGAGCCGGAGCCCGAGCCGGAACCGGAGCCGGAGCCGGAGCCTGAGCCGGAGCCGGAGCCAGAGCCTGAGCCTGAGCCGGAGGACTCCACCCCGCCGCCGTCGTACAACTCGGTCTGGGACCGACTGGCCATGTGCGAAGCGACCGGCGACTGGAGCATCAACACCGGCAACGGATACTACGGCGGTGTCCAGTTCTCTCAGCAGTCCTGGGAATGGGTCGGTGGCACCGGAATGCCTCACCAGGCTTCCAAATACGAGCAGATCTCCCGCGCCTATGAACTCTGGAAGATCCAGGGCTGGGACGCGTGGCCCGGCTGCAAGGCCAAGTTGGGGCTCTCCGGGGACCCGGGCGGCGTCGACAACTATGAGATGGGCAGCAACGCGAGCACCGTCTCCAGCTCGGCGAACATCTGGAACGCGAGCTTCAGCGTCCCGCTGCGGGAGGATGCCGACTCCGGCAGCTCGAAGCTCGCACAGATCCCGCGTGGCGCCGATGTCGAACAGCTCGACACCGAGGGCAGCTGGATCCAGGTGCGCTACGTCGAGGACGGTGAGACCCACATCGGCTGGGTGAACACCGGATACCTCTCCCACGCCTGAGATGGCTGACGATGTACGCTGAGGGGCGCTGATCTCTCGGCGTCATCGTCAGCCCTTTCGGGCTCCACACACTCCGTCGGCGGCTTCTCTCATGCCGCTGGCCGGTTGCGGATCGCTGCCCATCCATGTCGGGTGGCTCGCCGTGCGGCGGACGGCGCCGGTGCAGTTCTTCCGTTCGCGGGAAGAGCCGCACCGGCGCCGTCGTCGTGTCAGGCCGCATTCTGCCTCCAGCGGCCACGAATCCCGGCATCTGCCCGATGGCACGCCGGTCAGAGACCCGAGATGCCGGCATTCGCGGCCACGGGATCCGTCGCCGTCGGAGGCACCGACGTCGTCGTTGTCGGTCCCTGATCCTGCGGGGCAGCTGAGGACAGCGACGCGTCCAGCGCCGTTTGCCTGGTCCTACACCTGCTGCCCGATGAGCTCGGCCGCTCGCAGCACCTCGGGGACCCGCCGTCTCAGCGTCTCGACGCTGACGGTGTCGTCGTGGGCGACGATGTTCAAGACGCCTGGGACCTCGCCGCGTGCACTGCGCACCACGGCCGCGACGCTCACCGTGCCGAGCACGCGTTCGGAGACGCCCAGGTGGTATCCGGACTCCCGGATCTCGCTCAGCTCCGCGCGCAGACTCTCGGACGTCTGGTGCTCCCCCGAGGCGAGCCGCACTCCGGGGTAGTCCTCGAAGTACTCCTGGAGCTCCTCATCTGTGACGTGCGCAAGCAGCGGCTTGCCGGCCCCGACGTCCAGGGGGAGGCGTCGGCCGATCGGGAACTGGTATCGCATGGGCTCTGGCGCCTCCACGCGTGCCGTCAGGATCCGGTCGAAGCCGGAGCGCACGAAGATCGACGCCGTCAGGCCGGTCGAGTCGGAGAGCTCCGTCAGGACCGGCCGCGCGGCCTTGACCAGGGGGTCCTGCAGCACGAAGGCGTGGGCCTGGGCCAGCGCCACGGGTCCGAGTGTGTAGCCGTTCTCCGAGGTCTGGGCGTAGCCGCTCCCCACCAATGTGGCCATGATCCGCTGAGCGGTCGCGATGTGCAGGCCCGTCTCGCGGGAGACCTCGCTGAGCCGGATCGGTGACCGCGCATTCTCCAGAGCCCGCAGCACGTCGAAAGCACGCTCGAGCGTGCGTCCCTTGTTGCCCGACGCGTCCATGTCTCTCCTGTCGTCTTGACCGATGCGCCCCTTCATTCTCCACGAGTGTGCCTCCTCATGGAGGGGTGGTTGACAACACACTCGATGTCATGTGATGGTAAGCACACTCATAAGATGAGAGTAACTATCACTCAGTGAGAGGCATTGATGACTGTAGCAGTTCTCGGGCTCGGTGAGGCGGGCCAGGTCTTCGCCCGGGCCTTCGCTCAGGCGGGAGACCACGTCGTGGGATTCGACCCTGGTCCGGCCACGACTCCCGACGGCGTCGTCCGCGCTGACACAGCGGCCGAGGCCGTCGCGGAGGCGGAGATGGTGCTGTCGCTGACCACCGCGCGCTTCGCCGTCGCGGCGGCAGAGGAGTGCCGAGCGGCCCTGCGCCCCGGCGCCCTGTACCTGGACCTCAACGCTTCCTCTCCTGCAGTGAAGAAATCTGTGGCTGGAGTCCTCGACGGCGCCGCGCAGGTTGTCGACGGCGCGGTCATCGGCTCCGTGCGGGCCTTCGGAGCCACCGTTCAGGTCCTCCTCTCAGGGAAGGCGAGCGGGGAAGCCGAGCAACAGCTCAGGCGAGTCGGCACCCGCACCGAGATCCTCGGTGCGGAGGTCGGCGACGCCTCGCGGCGCAAGCTGCTGCGCAGCATCTTCATGAAAGGGCTCAGCGCGCTGGTCCAGGAGTCCCTGGAGGCCGCGGCCGGCGCCGGTGACGAACAGTGGGTGCGTCAGCAGATGGCGGAGGCGCTCGTCGGAGGTGAGTCCACAGTGGACCGTCTGGACAGCGGCATCCGGATCCACGCCCGTCGGCGCAGTCAGGAGCTGGCCGACAGCCTCGACCTCATCCAGGACCTGGAGGGCACCTGGCCCATGACCTTGGGGGCACGGGAGCGGCACCTGCTGCTGGCCCGACGGGCTGAGGACGTCTCGCCCGCTCTCGAGGTGCTGCGGCGCACGCCCACCGCCGCTCTCGGCGACGGCAGCGACCGGCTGGGATTCGTCGGCGCGGACCTGCACCCGGTGTGGGACTGCCCGCAGATCGCAGGACCGGCGCTGACGGTCCAGACCCAGGCCGGCGACAACTTCGCCATCCACCAAGCCCTGGCCTGTGTGAAGCCCGGGCAGATCCTCGTCGTCTCCGGAGAGCGGGGACGCGAACGGGCACTCATCGGGGACCTGATCGCTGAGCGGGCGAAGAAGGCGGGCGTCGCCGGGATGATCCTCGACGCCCCGGTCCGTGATGCCGCCGGCATCGCCGAGGTCGGCCTGCCCGTCTGGGCGGCCGGCATCTCGGCCGCCGGACCTTATAAGTCAGGCCCCGCCAGGCTGGGGCGGCCCGTCGCCGTCGGGCATGCTGTGTGCAACCCCGGTGACATCGTGGTCGCCGATGCCGAGGGCATCCTCTTCCTGGCCCCGGAGGAAGCCACCGCCGCGGCGGAGGCCGCCGAAGCGGTTCTGGCAGACGAATCCGCGCGGCGCGAGTCCATTCGCAGCACCACCTAGACCACGACCACGACGCCATTCCACAACTTGGGAGGAACCATGAAGGACACCCACACCCGCACCACACTCATCACCGGGATACTGGCCGTGCCGGCGCTGGCCCTGACCGCCTGCGGCGGTCAGGCTGACGGAGACGACGCGGAGAGTTTCCCCGACGAGACCATCACCTTCATCACCGCCTTCGCCGCAGGCGGGGCGAATGACTCGCTGGCCCGCATGCTGGCCGAGCACACCGAGACCGTTGACGAGGACTACGACTTCGTCATCGAGAACATCGACGGCGGGTCCGGTTCCGTGGGTCAGGCCGAAGGGGCCCAGGCGGACCCGGACGGGCACACCCTGCTGCTGGTCACGCCCTCGATCATCACCAATCCGATGTTCAACGACGTGCCGTACACCCACGATTCCTTCGAACCCGTCATTCTCATCAACAGCGAGCCCCACGTGCTGCTCGTCAATGCTGACGCTCCCTATGACGACTTCGCCTCCTTCGTCGAGCACGCCGAGGAGAACCCTGGACAGGTCAGCATCGGTGTCTCCGGGGCTGAGACCACCACAGCTTTCACAAGCCGTGACCTGGCCAGCGCGGCTGGGATCGAGACCACCACGGTGCCTCACGACGGGACGGCCGACGCCCTGCTGCAGGCTCAGGGTGGACACATCGACGGCGCGGTCGCCGGGGGACTCACCGAGGCACAGTCCGCGATCGACGAGGGCAGTCTGAAGCCCATTCTGGTGTTCGACGACGAGCGGCTCGAGGATATGCCGGACGTCCCCACGGCGAGCGAGCAGGACCTGGACACCATGCACAGCTCCTGGCGTGGCGTTGCCGTGCCCGAGGGCACGGACCCGGAGATCATCCAGGCCCTGCACGACGTCTTCCAGGAGGCGCTGGAGACCCCGGGCTACGAGGAGGCCTCCGAGAACCTGAATCTCTCCATCGACTACGCCGGCCCGGAGGACTTCCAGTCGCTGATCGATGCCACCTACGAGACCTACTCGGACTATGAGGACTGATCCTCATCGTGCGTGTTCTCGACCAAGGACGGTGAACCATGAAGGTCAGATCGGTTGAGCTGATCGTGCTGCTCGGCCTCGCGGCGGCCGGGGTCTGGTATCTGGTCAGCGCAGTGGATTTCCTGGAGGCCGAAGAGCAGGACTATTTCCTGAACCCTGGGTTCTTCCCCACCATTCTGGGCTGTGCGCTGCTGCTGTTCATCGCGGTCAGCCTCCTGCAGACGCTGCTCAGCAAGACCAACAGGGAGGCATTTCCGGAGAGGAACACCCGCCGTGTGCTGCTGGTGATCGGACTGACCGCTGGGTACCTGCTGCTCTGGAGCACTGCCGAGTCGCTGTTCTATCTGTTCACTGTGCTGTTCTTCCTCGCGGTGTCCTTGGTGCTGACCCTGAAGAGAGGCACCCCGCTGCTGCCGGCGGTCCTCAAGCTCGGTCTGGTCGCTGTGCTGCTCACCGGCCTGGTGTATCTCATCTTCGATGCCACATTCGGGATCTCCCTGACATGACGCCCGCCTTGCCGCCTCGAAAGGACGTATTCACATGGGCTTGACGGAATTCGACGTCTCGGTCCTCTTCGACCCGCTCAACATCGTCGCCATCCTGGTCGGCTCCCTCGCTGGCATGTTCTTCGGCGCCATTCCGGGCGTCGGGGCGATGGTGGTGCTTGTCCTCTTCCTGCCCATCTCGTTCCTGCTGCCGCCGTTGCCCGCAGTGCTCCTGCTGCTGGCCGTGTACCAGTCGAGCGAGTACGGCGGGTCGATCTCCAGCATCATCCTGGGCATCCCTGGGTCGCCGTCGAATGTTGCGACGATCCTCGACGGGCATCCGATGGCCCAAAGCGGCATGCCGGGGAAGGCGCTGGGGTACTCGCTGTGGGCGAGCGCGATCGGCGGTCTCGTCGGAGGGCTCGCGCTGCTCTTCCTGGCGGTCCCAATCGCGGCCTTCGCGATGACGCTCAGCTATCCGGAGTACTTCCTCCTGGGGATGCTCGGCATCCTCGCCGTGGCGGTGATCAGCTCCCACGATCTGGTCCGCAGCATCATCTCGGCGATCCTGGGACTCATGGTCGGCACCGTGGGCATGGACCTCATCACCGGCGCCCCGCGGTTCACCGGGGGCCAGATGGAGCTCTACAGCGGGTTCACACTCGTGGCGATCATCCTCGGAATGTTCGCTTTCTCCGAGGTCATCACGATGATCCGTGACAACGGGAGCCAGCCGGCACCCGATACTCTGTCGGTGAAGACGAAGGTCCCGTTCGCGGAGCTGAGGACGACGGCCAAGGCAACCACCGGGGGCAGCATCATCGGCTCGCTGATCGGGATCTTCCCCGGCACGGGCTCTGGGACCGCTTCGTGGTTCGGCTACAGCCTGGCGAAGAAGCTCTCCAGGAACCCGGACAGATTCGGCAAGGGGAGTCCTGAGGGCATCGCCGGCGCTGAATCCGCCAACAACTCCTCAGTGGGCGGGTCCCTCCTGCCGCTGCTGACCCTCGGGGTCCCCGGGTCGCCGGCCATCGCGATCGTGATGGGAGCCTTCCTCATGCATGGCATCGTGCCCGGCCCCAACATCTTTGCCGAGGAACCCACTCTCACCTACGGAATCCTCTTCGGTTTCCTGCTCACTTCAGTGGCGATGTTCTTCTCCGGGAAGCTGGTGACGCCCATCTTCTCGCGGGTGCTGAAGATTCCCAGTGAGATGCTCATCCCCGCCGTCCTGCTCATCTCGATCGTCGGCGTCTATGCGGCGAACACCTCGAGCTTCGAGCTGTGGGTCGCACTCACCGTCGGTGTGATCGCCTACTTCATGAGGAACCTTGGTTTCTCGCTCCCTGCCTTCGTGCTGGCGTTCGTGCTCAGCGGGATCATCGAGGAGAACTTCCGCCGTGCCCTGCTGGTTTCGGGCGGGGACCTCACGATCTTCGTGACCAGGCCCTTCTCTCTCGTCCTGGTCCTGATCATCGTGGGTCTCGTGGGCCTGGGCATCTGGGGCAAGGTCAGGGGCACCCGGCGCGAGAAGATCCTCGCCGAGGTGCAGGGGACTGACGAGCAGGAGTCCAAGGCCTGACCTGTCCTCCACCCGCATCCAGTGGTCACGAATCACGGGATCTGCCCGATGACACGCCGGTCAGGGGCCCGAGATGCCGGGATTCGTGACCACTCGATGCAGTGAGGACCTGTCCTCACCGGCGGGGCAGCAGCGCCTCACGCCAGTGCTGCTCATGCGCGCGCACATAGGAGGTCACCGCGGCCCAATGCGCGCCGTGGCCCGTGAGGTACATGCTTCCCCACGGCTCGCGGCCCCTTGCGTGGGACTCGCGCAGCAGCCGGTGCATGGCAGCGGTGCGGTCGACCATGGACTGGGGGAGGGCAGAACGCAGCGCGTAGTCCGCGCCGTACCCGTCGACGAACGTGGCGAGTCGGGCAGCCGCCGCCTCCGGATCCTCCGCAGGGTCGTTCGCGGTGAAGGCTTGTGCGGAGTAGGCCAGGTCCCAGAGCCGACTGCTCGGTCCTGCACCGTCCCAGTCGATGAACACGAAGCGCTCGCCAACCACCAGGTTCCAGGGGGCGAGGTCGTTGTGGCAGATCAGCTCGTGCTCCGGGGCGGGGATGACGTTCTCCCAGGGAGCGTCCTCGTCGGGACGGTGCAGCGCGGCGACGTCGTGGATGCGCCGCACCAGCGCGCCCACTCTGTGCAGCTCGTCAGAGGTGAGTCGACGAGCCTCGACCGTGGGACCAGGGACGAACTCCAGGATCTGGCGGCCTCGGCTGTCCCTGCCCAGCACCCGGGGCACGTCGATGCCATGGTTCCCCAGATGGGTCAGGAAGGCGTGGACGCTCGCCGTCGCAGAGCTCCACGGCTTGCGGACCGTGCCTCCGACCCGGACGACGTCGTCGCTGACATTGCCGCCGGTCAGCGGCTGCTCGTGATCCACAGCTCCAGGCTAGTGCGTCGCCCCGCGCATCGAGTGGCCACGAATCACGGGATCTGCCCGATGACACGCCGGTCAGGGGCCCGAGATGCCGGGATTCGTGGCCACTCGATGCGGAGGCGTCAGCGGAAGCGGACCTCCACTGCTTCCCCGTGCGCCGGAAGGCCCTCAGCCGCAGCCAGGGCGCTGACGTGGCGGGCCACCTGGCCCAGTCCCTCGCGCCCGTAGCGGATGACCTGCTGGGAACGCAGGAAGCTGGTCACGTTCAGCCCGGAGCTGTAGGCCGAGGCGCCGCCGGTGGGCAACACGTGGTTGGAGCCTGCGCAGTAGTCGCCCAGCGAGACCGGGGTGTAGGAACCCAGGAACAGTGCTCCGGCATTGTGGATGCGCTGGGAGAGAGCGACGTCGTCGCCGGTCATGATCTCCAGGTGCTCGGCCCCGTAGGCGTTGGCGACCTCGACCGCCACGTCCAAGGAGTCCACGACCAGCACCGCCGACTGCGAACCTGTCAGCGACTGCTTCACCCGGTCGACATGCGGGGTCTGCGCGGCCTGCTCGTCCACTGCGGTGAGCACCCGCTCGGCCAGCGTCATCGAGTCGGTCACCAGCACTGCCGCGGCCAGCTCGTCATGCTCGGCCTGGGAGATCAGATCCGCCGCCACCAGGGAGGGGTCTGCGGAGTCGTCGGCCAACACCATGATCTCCGTGGGTCCGGCCTCGGCGTCGATGCCCACCACACCCTGCACCGCACGCTTGGCGGTGGCCACGAAGATGTTCCCCGGGCCGGTGATGAGCTTCACCGGCGGGCACACCAGGTGCCCGGCGGCGTCACGGGCGCCGTAGGCGAACATCGCCACCGCCTGTGCGCCGCCGACGGCGTAGACCTCCTCGATGCCGAGCAGGTGCGCCGCCGCCAGAACGGTGGGGTGCGGGTACCCGCCGAAGTCCTTCTGCGGCGGGGAAGCCACGGCCAGTGAGCTGACGCCGGCGACCTGGGCCGGCACCACGTTCATCACCACTGAGGAGGGGTACACCGCTTGGCCGCCCGGCACGTAGAGCCCTACCCGTTCGATCGGCACCCACCGGTTGGTGATCCGGGCATCCGGGGCTGGAGACACCACCGACGCGGCAGGCAGCTGGGCCGAATGGACCTCCCGAGCCCGCTCGATCAGGGTCTCCAGCGCCTCCCGCACCCGGGCGTCCAGGTGGGCGAGGGACTCCTCCAGCTTCCACTGCGGCACCCGCAGCGCCGGCGGGCGGACGCCGTCGAAGGTCTCGGAGAGCTCGGTGAGGGCCTCGACGCCGCCGTGCCGGACCTTTTCAAGGATCGGCGCCACCGTCTCGACGGTGGCCGAGATGTCCTGTTCGGCGCGGGGGAGCACGGTGCTGACGTCCGCGGTGCTGCCGCGGAGATCCTTGAGGGTGAGCATGTTCCTCCTCGGGGCGGATGGATTCATCGCCCATTCTCTCCCGTGGAGACGCAGGACGCAGAATCACATGACAGCAGGTCGCCACGTGCTGTGACGAGGGTGTGCGCGCCCGGCCCCGGAGGGAACGTGGTCCGGCTCCGGTTGCGCTCCAGGCTGGCATGACACCATGCTGGGTGATCGCGTACCGGCAGACGCCGTAGGCGCGGTCCCGCTCGAACTGTCTGCCGCCCGGCAGTGATCGACATGTGTGAGGAGATTCCGTGATCGCCATGACCACTGAAGAGCCGGTCCCCGACGAGGATCTCAACACCATCGTCGACGACACGGTCCCTGAAGGGGTGCAATCCCTCGTATCCGGCGCCGGGCCCGTGCTGGGAATCTTCCTCGGCGTGGGGATCGCACTGCTCGTGGCGCTGGCCATCACAGTGGTCTCCTCCCTGGCGATGAAGCAGATATTCCGTCGCAGCTCCGAGGTCAAGCGGGCGATCAACCGGACCAGGCTCCCGTTGTTCTTCGCGCTCACGTTGATCGGCACGCGGGTCACCCTGCGCCTCGCCGCCGGCGATGCTGCGTGGTACTCCTGGCTGGCGTTCATCCTGTTCATCGTCATCGTGATCGGCATCGCCTGGTGGGCGATGCGTGTGGTGGGTGTGGTCGAGGCCGCTGTGCTGGCCCGTTACACCGGGGAGAACGACATCGACGACCGGCGGGGCCGCCGGCTGCAGACCCAGGTCTCACTGATCCGCCGGATCCTCGCAGCGATCATCATCACCGTGGCTTTCGCCGCCGTGCTGCTGAACTTCGAATCGGTGCGGGCGCTGGGAGCCGGTCTTCTCGCCTCGGCGGGTGTGGTCTCCGTCGTCGCGGGTCTGGCCATGCAGTCCACGCTGACCAATGTGTTCGCCGGCATCCAGTTGGCGTTCACCGACTCGATCCGGGTGGGCGACGTCGTGGTGGTCGAGGATACCTTCGCGACCGTAGAGGACATCACGCTCTCCGCCGTGGTGCTCAAGGTCTGGGACGAGCGGCGGGTCATCTACCCCTCCAGCTACTTCGTGGCCACACCATTCGAGAACTGGACCCGGGTGGGCACTGAACTGATGGGGACCGTGGAGCTCGACGTCGACTGGCGGGTGCCGATGGATGAGCTGCGGGGCCGCCTGAAGCGCCTGCTGGACTCCACGGAGCTGTGGGACCACAAGGACTATTCGATGCAGGTCACCGAAGCCACCGGCGGCATGGTGAAGGCCCGAGTGGTGGTCTCGGCCCGTAACTCCGGAGAGCTCTGGGATCTGCGCTGCCTGGTGAGGGAGGACCTGGTCAACTACCTGCGCGCGGAGCATCCCTACGCGGTGCTGACCCAGCGCATGCTGGTCTCGCACGAGGAAGCGCTCACCGGAGGGCCGTATCAGGTCCGGACCGGCCAGTTCGGCACTGTCGAGGAGCCCGCCGAGTCACGCATCGGGGACACCCGGGAACAGCCGCAGGTGCCCGCCGCAGATTCCCGTGACGGTGCGCGGCCCGGAGCCGCCGGTGGCCGACGCCCCAGCCTCGAGGAGCAGGAGTTCATCCGCCGCTACGGCTCATCGGCCGAGTCTGCGGGACATCCGTCTGCAGCAGAGGAATCGGATGCCCCGAGGGAGGACTCTGCTGCGGCACCGGCCTCGAGCGAGACTCCGCTGACCCAGGCAGGGGAGGGCGCCTCGGTGTTCACCGGCTCCATCACCGCCGTGGAGCGAAACCGTGAGTTCTCCGGTCCCGGCGAAGGCGCCTACCGGGAGCGCAGGGAGCGCCAGGAGGAGCACGACGGCGGCGAGGAGATCGATGAGGAGGAGCAGGAGCACCCGCGGGCGCGTCCCGACGACGGTGCCTGAGCGCCGTCTGGCGCCAGCCTGAACGGTTGCTTGATATGGTGCGGGAACACGCACCTTGAGCTCGCCGCCCGGCGGTCGTCCGACAGAGGGGATGCGCGTCGCCGGCGATGGTCTCCCATTGGGCTACGCCGTTCCGCCTGGGGTTCAGGGTCGCATGGCCTGTCCCCGAACGAAGGATCCACGTGAGCCAGGACAGCACCGATCCTGCCGTCAGTGTCCGCAACGCCTACAAAGTGTTCGGGCGACGCCCCGAGCGAGGGGTCGATCAGCTCCGCGCGGGAGCCACTCGTGAGGAGCTCCTCCAGGGCGGGCTCACACCGGCGGTCATCGACGCATCCTTCGACGTCGCAGAGTCCGAGATATTCGTGGTCATGGGACTCTCCGGCTCAGGGAAGTCGACGCTCATCCGTATGGTCAACGGCCTCTGGGAGCCCACGGCCGGGGTCGTCAGGGTCGGCGGAGAGGACATCGCCAAGCTCACCGGTCGCGAGCTCCGCCGTGTGCGTCGCGACCGGATCTCCATGGTCTTCCAGAATTTCGCCCTGCTGCCGCACCGGACTGTGGGGCAGAACGCCGCATATGCGCTGGAGGTCCAAGGCGTGAACCGTGCGGATCGTGAACGTCGGGCCGCACACGCCCTGTCGATGGTCGGTCTGGACGGCTGGGGCGGGCACCGCCCTGACGAGCTGTCCGGTGGTATGCGTCAGCGAGTCGGCCTCGCCCGTGCCCTGGCGGCCGAGACCGACGTGATGCTCATGGACGAGGCGTTCAGTGCGCTTGACCCGCTGATCCGCCGAGAGATGCAGGATCAGCTCATCGAGCTCCAGCATGAGTTGGGCAAGACGGTCCTGTTCATCACCCACGATCTGAACGAAGCCATGCGTCTGGGCGACCGGATCGCCATGATGCGTGACGGGCGGATCGTCCAGATCGGCACCTCCGAACAGATCCTCAACGACCCGGCGACCGACTATGTCGCCCAGTTCATCCAGGACGTGGACCGCACGCGCGTGCTCACGGCCGGAGCCATCATGGAGCCACCCGTCGCGGTCCTGGGCGCCGCACAGGGGCCCCGGGGCGCGCACCGGCTTATGCGGGAGCACCAGACGACGACACTGATGGTCGTGGAACGCGGCAAGCTGTTGCGCGGTGTGGTCCATGAGTCCGACGTCGCCGACGCTGTCGCGGTCGGCCGTGATGATCTGAACGGCATGATCCACCCCGCGGTCGCCGTCCGCCCGGACGCGCCCCTGGTCGAACTGATGCCGGCTTCCGCCGCGAGCGCCGTCGCCCTGGCTGTGGTCGACGACGGCGGACGGCTGCTCGGGGTGATCCCACGGGTCACCCTGCTCAATGCGCTCGTCGACCCGGTCAGCCAGGCGACCGGGACGCAACCGACAGTCGTCGGTGAGGAGGTGCCCTCATGATCCGGGCCACAGAGGAGACCGAAGGGCTCGGGGTGCCGCGTGTGCCCGTGGGCGAGTGGATCGAGGAGGCTTTCGGCTGGCTCAACGCGAACCTGAGCGGCTTGTTCGGGCTGATCCGCGACACCGTCAACGCGCTGACCGATGGTTTGGGGAGTCTGCTGAACGCCCCGGATGCGCTCATCATGGTGCTCCTGTTCACAGCGCTGGCCTGGTATCTGCGCAATTGGAAGCTGGCGCTGCTGTCTGCAGTGATGATGATCTTCGTGATCAGCATGGACATGTGGGAGCCAGCCATGCAGACCCTGGCGATGATCGCCGTCGCCGCCGCCCTGGCCCTGATCATCGCGATACCCCTGGGAATTCTCGCAGCGAAGAACGACCGCGTGAGCAACGTCGTCCGACCCATCATGGATCTAATGCAGACCATGCCGGCCTTCGTTTGGTTGGTACCGGTGGTCATGCTCTTCAGCATCGGCATGACTGCAGGTGTGGTCGCGACCTTCATCTTCTGCCTGCCTCCAGGGGTGCGCTTCACCGAGCTGGGCATCCGCCAGGTCGACAGCGAAGTCGTCGAAGCGGGGCAGGCCTTCGGCACCCCGCCGGGACAGATCCTGTGGCGCATTCAGCTGCCGCTGGCGATGCCGACGATCATGGCAGGCATCAACCAGGTGATCATGCTGGCGCTGTCCATGGCCGTCATCGCCGGCTTCGTCGGGGCCGGAGGCCTCGGCGGGGAGGTCGCTCGCGCGATCTCGAGTCTCGACATTGGGTTGGGATTCGAAGCGGGTCTCTCCGTGGTGGTGCTGGCGATCTATCTGGACCGGGTTACCGCGGCCATCGGTGGGACCTCGCCTGGGACGGGGCGGCTCGCCCGCGCACTGAGGCGCCGTCGGGAGGCCGCGGAAGGCTCGGACGATGAGTGAGTGACCACTTCGGCGGGCCGGCGGCGGTGCCGTCTGCTCGTGGGGATCATGCACACTGAAAGAGATCGACCTTGAGAGGGGTACATCATGACGACGACAACTGGACGTGTCGCGACGTTCGTGTCCGTGACGGCGGCTGCGGCTCTGGCACTGAGCGCCTGCGGCAACGGCAACGGCAACGGCGACGACGAGACGGACACCGAGACAGAGGCCGGCGGCACCATCGAGCTGGGAATCATCCCATCCTGGACCGACGGTCTGAGCATGGCTCATCTGTGGTCCCACATCCTGGAGGGCGAAGGCTACGACGTCGAGATCACCGAGATCAACGAGGCGGGCCCGCTGTACACCGGCGTCGCGCAGGGTGATATCGACGTCTACCCGTCCGCCTGGCCGGAGGTCACCCATGCTGATTACATGGATCAGTACGGCGAGGACCTGGAGGATCTGGGGGCCTGGTACGACGGTGCTGTGCTGACCCTTGCGGTCCCTGAGTACACCGATGTGGACTCGCTGGCCGATCTGAATGACAACGCCGATCTCTTCGACGGTCGTATCGTCGGCATCGAGCCGGGTTCGGGACACATGACCATCACCAACAACGAGGTGTTCCCGGAGTATGAGCTGGACCAGGAGTTCGAGCTGGTCGAGTCCTCCACTGTGGCGATGCTGGCTGAGCTGGAGAGCGCCATCGACTCCGAGGAGGACATCGTCGTGGCGCTGTGGCGTCCCTACTGGGCGAACGCCGAGTTCCCGGTCAAGGATCTCGAGGACCCGGAAGGGGCCCTCGGTGACCCGGAGACCCTGAACTTCATCGCGAACGAAGGGTTCTCTGAGGAGTTCCCGGAGGTCGCCGAGTGGATGGGCGGCTTCAGCCTCGACGATGAGCAGTACGGGGAGCTGGAGGACCTGGTCGTCAACGTGCATGACGACGACCCCTCCGCCGGCGCTGCCGAGTGGCTCGAGAACAACCAGGAGATCGTGGACGCCCTCACCGGCTGATCCAGGAACGTCCTTGTAGGAGTCGGGGCTTTCCGCTCTCGACAGCGAAGCGGCGCCCGCGCCTCGGTTCGTGCGATCCCCCGTCGGAGACAACGGTGGAGCACGAATCGGGATCGCGGGTGCCGCGCTCTGCCTCGGACCACTCCAGGTCAGTCTGACCAGGGTCGACGTCAGCTTGCGGGGGTTCATGTGACGAGGGCTGACACGTACGCTGGACGGACTCCTGTTTCCGATAGGCAGGTGGGTGATCATCGTGACCCCCCCCCGAGACCCCGAGATGAGCACACGGCGCGACGGCGGCCGCCGAGTCTGGTGGCCGCGACGGGAATCCTCGCCTGAGACGGTCCCCGGCCAGGACAGCCCGCCCCCGAGACGGGTCGGGAGCCCCGTGCTCGCCCCGGAAGCACGCCGGACGCTGCGTCAGCGGGGGACGGGCGCCCTTGGAGCCGGCCTGCTGGCCGTGACGCTGACCGCCTGCGGCGGATCCACCGAGGAGGAGCCGAGCACGGAGGACCAGACCGACGGGGAACCAGCCGACGACCCGCAGAGCGACGACGAGGAAGGCGCGGAGCAGGGCCCTGAGGACGGGCCCTATCTGGAGCATCGCGAGGGTCTGAGCATGGACCGGTTCGGCACCCAGACCCGGCAGAGCGAGGGCTTCCCGGACACGCTCCTCCCGCCGTCCGACGGAGACACCCTGCTGCTGAGCGAGGTGCGGCTGGGCGCCCATGACGGCTATGACCGGGTCGTCTTCGACCATGACGACGCAGGTCTGCCCGGCTGGCACGCGGAGTACGTCGATGAACCGACCGAGCCCGGCAGCGGGCACGCCATCGACATGGAGGGCGACGCCTGGCTGGCCATCAGCGTCACGGGCCTGAGCCCGGGCAACGCCGGGGAGGACCAGGGCCATCTGGTCATGCAGACCGACTGGCCGCAGGAGGACACGATCGTGGAGGGCACTGCTACCACCTTCGCCTATGAGGCGGCCGCCAGCTACTACATCGCGCTGGAGGACGTCCACGACTTCGACGTGTTCACCACCGAGGACGGCTCACGGCTGGTGGTCGACATCCTGCATCGGTGACGCTCCGCACCGGCAGCTTCCTGCTGGGCTCTTCCCCGCGTGGCGAGCCGTCAGCTCACTTCTTCAGCGGGTTCCGCCCATTGAGCCTCATGCTGCCGGAAGGCTCAGGCTCCCCGTGGGTGGTGGACGTCTCGGCGCGGACGGTCGAGGTCGGCGTCGTCGGCACCTCAGAGGTGGCAGTTTCAGAGCTCGCAGTCTCAGGGCCCTCTGCTTCAGGTCCTGCTGCCTCTGTCTCGGAGGAGCGGGGTGCCGCCGCGTCCCGGCCACGGCTGTCCTGGGCCTTGGCGGCCTTATAAGCGTCGACGGTGCGGGTCGCCTCGCTGGTCGGCTCGGCGGTGCCGTCGCCGCCGTGCCGCCGTCCTCCTCCGGACTCCAGCTGCGCCATGGCCTCGCCCTCTGGAGGGACCCCCACCCGGCGCTCCATGGCCCAACGGACCATGGTGTCGGGGACGAACTTCAGCGAGGCGGTGAGCATCTGATAACTGCGCGAGGGCACGCACATCGAGGCACCTTGGGCACTGGCGGTCAGGCCCTCACGGACGACGTCCTCGGCATCGAGCCACATCCAGCGCTTGGCGCCCTTGACCTTGATCCCCGAGCGCTCGTGGAACTCCGTGCGGACCAGACCGGGGCAGAGAGCGGTGACGGTGATGCCGTCGCCGCGCAGCTGTTGGTGGACGGACTTCGTGAAGTTGATGACCCAGGCCTTGGCGGCCGAATAGGTGCCGGTGGGTGTGAACCCGGCCACCGAGGCCACATTGATGATCCGTCCGGCACGACGACGGCGCATCGCCCGGGCGGCGGTGTGGGTGAGCTCCATGGTGGTCTGCACGTGCAGCCGCAGAAGATCCCGCTCGGCGTCGAGCTCAGACTCCACGAAGTCTGTGGGAAGCCCGTGGCCGGCGTTGTTCACCAGTAGGTGGACGGGGTGGCGCGCATCGGTCAGCCGTTCCTGGACGGCGCCGACGCCGTCCTCGGTCACCAGGTCGGCGACGAGGACGGTGGTGCGCACACCGTACTGCGAGGTGAGGGATTCTGCCTGCGCCTGCAGGCGGTCGCCGTCGCGGGCCACGAGCACCAGGTCATAGCCCTGGGCGGCGAGCTGGCGAGCGAACGAGGCGCCCAGGCCGGACGTCGAGCCGGTGATCAGAGCGGTATGGGTACTCATGTCAGTATCCTAGGGCGAGAGGCTGTGGCGCGCCGCCGATTCCGTTCAGCTGATGTTCAGCGGGTTCGGCCAGCGCGCCTGTGACGACGGCTCACGGGCCGACGAATCCCGGGAGCCGCGTCAAGATGACGCGACGAAGATGCATTGTTACTGCGAATCAGAGCTCAGGAGGAGGGGCCCATGCGTTGGCGCCAGAGGAACGACTGGGGGCCGCGGGCCCTCGCCGGGGATGAATGGGCGGTGCTCGAGGCACAGATCGACGCCGACGACCTCGACGCTGTCGAGAACGCGGTCGAGGAGCTCACCGGATTCATGGACTCGTTCCGGGAGGACGTGGACGGGCGCCCGCTGGTGGGCGTGACCGACGGGCAGCTCTCCGTGACCCAGCACTACACCGAGAATCGGCGCGGGCGCCGCGTGCTCCAGGTGATCTTCTATGCGACGGGTCCGGTGGGGGTGGGTCAGCCCCACGCCTTCGACCGGCTCGGGTCCGCTGCGACCTCGCTGGTGGACCACCTCCAGGCCGACGGCATCGCGCTCTCCGAGATCCGCTGGACCGAGCACCCGTATCAGAAGCGCCCGTTCTGACCTGCGGAGCTCCCTGCCGGGACAGGTTCAGTCGGGACAGCCCTGAGCAGGGTGCTCAGGCCGCGTCGAAGGTCGGCGCGGAGGCGCGGCCCTTCTCCACGATCTGGGCGAGCAGCGGGAACAGCAGCACCGTGATCGCCCCGCCGGTGACCATCACCGAGGCCATGGACTCCTCGATCAGCTCCGAGGACACGGCGATCTGGGTCACCGCCACGATGATCGGCAGACCGGTGGAGGCATAGAGGGCCAGCGCCAGGCGATCGCGGACGGTGCGCAGCTCGGAGTGGGTCTCCGTGAGCTGCTCGCGCAGGAACACCGGCAACCCGCGGACCACGGCGATCGAGAGCACGAAGCCCAGCAGCACCGGCCACTGCGAGACCACCGAGCCGATGTCGATGGACATTCCGCTGGTCACGAAGAAGATCGGGATCAGGAAGCTGAAGCCGATGGTCTCCACCTTGTGGACCAGGGTGCGACCATGCTCTGCGGCGGCCCCTGCCAACACGGCATTCAGGAGCATCCCGGCGGCGAACGCGCCCAGTGCCACATCGAGCTGCAGGACCGCGGTCAGCAGCATCAGGGTGATCAGGATGAGCACCGTGAAGCGCAGCGTGGTCTGCATGGTGGTGTTCGCGCCGGAGGCCATGGCACGGCCCAGCAGGGGAATCCGGGTGAACAGCCGGTGCGGCACCAGCACCACCAGGACGGCCGCCAGGGCGAATGCCACCAGGACCAGGGCGGCGGCGAGCGTGCCCCGAGTGGAGAGCAGCAGGGACATGGCCACGATTGGGCCCAGCTCACCCAGGGCGCCGTGCAGCATGGTGGCTGAGCCGAGCGGGGTGGCGGCCTTGCCGGAGTCCTTGAGGATCGGCAGCAGGGTGCCCAGCGCCGTCGAGGTGGAGGCGATCGCGAAGACGATCGCCACATGCAGCTCTCCCTGGGCGACGAGCAGCCCGGCGCCGATCCCGAGCACCAGGCAGATCACCCAGGTCAGTGCTGCGGAGCGCCCCTGCCGTCCGCGCATCTGACCGGTGTTGATCTCGAGCCCCGCCAGCAGGAACAGGAATCCCATGCCCAGCTCGCGCAGGAACTCCACCGCCTCGGTCTGCTCGGCGAGCTGCAGGCCGAAAGGGCCGATCAGCATTCCCAGGAGGAGCAGCCAGACGACGTCGGGGATCCTGCGCCGGGTGGCCAGGGCCAGCATGGGGGCGAGGAAGGCGGCAGCGACGATCCACCAGGTGGAGAGAAGGTTCTCCACGAGCATGTGTTCACCCATGGGGCGAGCCTACGCCGATGCTCAGAGTTCGCCGAGGCGGCGCAGGTGATCCAGCTGCGCCGCAGCGATCTTGGTGGTCACCCGCGCCGGCAGGGGGCTCGTGGTCCCATAGAGGATCCGGCCCAGCGCCTCGGGGTCGGCCTCGCCGTCAGGGGAGAACGGTCGAGCCTCGGCCAGCAGAGCCCGGACCTGGTCGAGGCGTTCCTGCCGGTGCGCCAGGTAGGCCCGCGCGGACTCGGCCAGCGAGGGCTGGGCCGGACCGTGGGCGGGGAGCATGAGCACGTCCCCGTGACCTGGCCGGTCCTGGTCCTTCTGCCTGTCCCCGAACTGGGCGAGGCGGTCGAGGCTGCTCAGATAGTCGGTGAGGGTACCGTCAGGATGGTCGAGCATCGTGGTGCCCCGGCCCAGGATCGTGTCCCCGGTCAGCATCATCGCCGCCGGTTCCGGGGCGACATGTCCCAAGCGGTCGTCGCCGGTTTCGTCGACCACCTGGGCCCGAGGCAGGAACAGGCATATCGAGTCGGAGGTGTGGCCGGGAGTGTGCACCACCTCAGCCACAGCATCGCCAAGGTCGAGGCGCTCGCCGTGGGTCAGCGGCGCCGGGGAGCGGCCGTCGGCCCCCGGCAGGCACTGCTCCGGGTCAGCGCCCCGCACCGGCGCCCCGGTGCGCTGCGCGAGCACGGAGGCGGCACCGGTGTGGTCGCGGTGTCGGTGCGTCACCAGGATCTGGGTCACCCGGCGCTTCCCCAGGGCGGAGAGGATCGCCTCGAGATGCTCGGGGTGGTCGGCGGGTCCGGGGTCGACCACGGCGACGGTGTCCTCGCCGGCCAGGAGGTAGGTGGTGGTGCCCTCCAGAGTCATGGGGGAGGGGTTCTCGCAGAGCAGGCGTGTCACCGACGTCGTCGTCATGGTCATGCCACCACTCTAGGACGAGGTGAACCTGCCGCTGTTCCACCGGAGGGGGCATCGTCGTAGGCTGGCGGAATGGCACCTGCACAGGACAGCACCGCTGAGACCACCGACCCGCAGCCCACCGCCGGCACCGAGCATTCCACCTCCGGCGCGTACGTCACCGGGGGAGAGTTCACCCGGGACACGAACTACATCGAAGACCGCGTGGTCGCCGACGTCGACGCCGTGACAGCAGCCCCGCGCGAGGAGAGCTCGAGCATCGGCGACCCGCGGACCGCCGGACTCACCGAGGACGCGCAGGCCTGGCCCGTGGAGCCGGGGCGCTACCGGCTGGTGGCCGCCCGCGCCTGCCCCTGGGCGCACCGGTCGATCATCATCCGCCGACTGTTGGGCCTGGAGGACGTCATCTCCCTGGCCACCCCGGGGCCGGTGCACGACGTCCGCTCGTGGACCTTCGACCTCTCCGAGGGCGGTCGCGACCCCGTATTGGGCACTGAGCGGCTGCAGCAGAACTACTTCGCCCGGTTCCCCGACTACCCCCGGGGGATCACCGTGCCCGCCTTGGTCGACGTGCCCTCGGGCGGGGTGGTGACCAACAACTACCCGCAGCTGACGTTCGACCTCTCCACCCAGTGGCAGGCGCACCATCGCGCGGGTGCGCCGGATCTGATCCCTGAGGACCTGATCGAGGACATGCTTCCGGTGATCAAGCGGATCTTCACCGAGGTCAACAACGGGGTCTACCGGTGCGGGTTCGCCGGCTCCCAGCGTGCGTACTCCGAGGCCTATGAGCGGCTCTTCACCGCACTGGACTGGCTGGAGGAGCGGCTCGACGACCGCCGCTACCTGATGGGCGAGCACATCACCGAGGCCGACGTCCGTCTCTTCACCACGCTGGTGCGCTTCGACCCCGTCTACCACGGGCACTTCAAATGCAACCGCAACAAGCTCACCGAGATGCCGAATCTGTGGGCCTATGCCCGGGACCTGTTCCAGACCCCCGGCTTCGGGGACACGGTCGACTTCGACCAGATCAAGGAGCACTACTACGTGGTCCACGAGGACGTGAACCCCACCCAGATCGTGCCGCAGGGACCGGACCTGGAGAACTGGCTCTCCGACCACGGCCGGGAGAAGCTCGGCGGCTCACCCTTCGGCGCGGGCACCGCCCCCGGGCCGGTGGCGGAGGAGGAGCGCCCGCCCGGGGCGAACCCGCTGCACGGTTGACGACGGCGGTACGGAGCGTGGAGGCCCCGTTCGATGAACGAGGAGGGGGCGTGGCGAGACTCAGCGGTAGGTCTGGATGACCTGGGAGTCGTCGCGGGCGATCAGGCCGACCTCGGCGGCCTCGACGTACTTGGCCTGGGCTGCGCGCAGCAGCGGAGCGTCCAGGCCCAGGGACCCGGCGATCTCCGCCACCATCCCGGAGTCCTTCACGAAGATCCCGACGGCGCTGCGCACCTCGGCGTCGAGGCCCTCCAGCATCCGCGGGCCGCGGTCGACCAGCATCCAGGAGCCCGCGGCTCCTGAAGAGACCGCCTCGAGCACGGCGCCCTGCTCCAGCCCGAGCCGCTCGGCCAGCGCGAGCGCCTCCGCCGCGGCCACGATGTGCACCGAGCACAGCAGCTGGTTCACCGCTTTGAACGCCTGGCCGCGGCCGACCTGCTCACCGCACTCCACCACGGTCCCCATCGCTCCCAGGAGCTCCGCGCTGTCCTCGAGGACGTCGGCCGCACCGGAGGCGAAGAGGCGCAGCGCGCCCTTCTGCGCGCCGCCGACCCCGCCGGTCACCGGGACGTCGAGCAGCCGCACCCCGTGCTCGGCGGCCGGCGCCTCCAGGGCACGGACCGGATCCGGCCCCACGGTGCTCATCACGATCAGGGTCGTGCCTTGGCGCATCCGTGCCAGCAGCCCATGCTCGCCGAGTGCGGCGGCGTGCAGCTGGTCCGGGGTGGCCACCATGACGACGACGGCGTCAGCCTCCGCCGCCGAGGCCGGGGTCTCCTCGACGGTGAGGCCGTGCTCGGCGGCCAGTGCCCGCCGCTCCGGGGAGGGGTCTACGCCGGTCACGGCGTGTCCGGCCTGAGCGACCTGCTGGGCCATGGGCAGGCCGATCGCGCCGACACCGACGAAGGTGACGCGCAGGGGCTGGGGCGGGCGGATGCTCATGATGTCTCCTGAGGGTTCATCGGGCGGCTGAGGTCGCGGTCGGGGCGGCGAGAATCGTGAGGTGCTTCACAATCTTGATGCGATGATGTTAGCGTATGTGAACTCGCAGCGCGAGATTCACATTTCAGAACATCCAGGGTGGTGATGCCGTCCTGGGCACTCCAGGAGAGGTGGGCAGGATGCCGCTTCGACTCGGCGTCATCGCCGATGACTTCACCGGCGCGACAGACATCGCCGGCTTCCTCGTGGCCGCCGGCCTGCGCACGGTGCAGCTCAACGATCCGAGACCGGGAACGTACCTGCCCGCCGATCCCGACGCCGTCGTGATCAGCCTCAAGACGCGCTCCATTCCCGCAGCGGACGCGGTGGCGCAGAGCCTCGCCGCCTGCCGCCTGCTCGTGGAGCTCGGTGCCGAGCGCATCGTCTTCAAATACTGCTCCACCTTCGACTCCACAGCGGAGGGGAACATCGGCCCGGTCACCGACGCGCTGCTGGACCGGCTCGGCGAGGACCTCACGGTCGTCGTCCCCGCGCTGCCGGTCAACGGTCGCACCGTCTACCAGGGGCACCTCTTCGTCTATGACCAGCTGCTGCACGAATCCGGCATGCGTGACCATCCGGTGACCCCGATGCGGGACTCGAACCTCCTGCGGCTCCTGGAGGCGCAGAGCACCGGACGGGCGAGGAACATCCCCTACACGGTGGTCAGCGCCGGTCCGGAGGCCGTCCGGGAGGCCCTGGCCCAGGCCCGGCGCGACGGCGTACGCTACGCCGTCGTCGACGCTCTGGACATGAGCCACCTGGACACCATCGGTGCAGCCACCGCGGACATGCGCCTGGTCACCGGCGGTTCAGGGCTCGGATCCGGCATCGCCCGCGCGCTGACCGGAGCATCCGATGCGAGCCAGGACGCGGCGCAGCATGCTCCTGAGAAGAGCTGGAGCTTCACCGCCGGACACACGGTGGTGCTCTCCGGGTCCTGCTCCGAGATGACCCGGCGGCAGGTCGCCGCGTACCGTCCGCTGGCACCCAGTCTGGCCGTCGACGTCGCCGAGGTCCTCGGCCGGGGAGCAGACTACGTCGCCGAGGTGGCCGCCTGGGCGGAGGACGCCCAGCGAGGCACCGAGGCTGCGCCGCTGGTCTCCGCGACCGCTCCGCCGGAGGAGGTCCGGGGCTGGCAGGACCGGTACGGCGCGGCGCGCGTCTCCGCCGCCGTCGAGGAGTTCTTCGGCCGCCTCGCCTCCGCGCTGCACGCACGCGGCACCACACGGTTCATCACCGCCGGTGGGGAGACCTCCGGCGCGGTCACCCAAGCGCTGGAAGTCACAGGCTTCGAGGTGGGGCCGCAGATCGCGCCCGGAGTCCCCTGGACCCGCACCCTCGACACCGGTGCCGATCGGGTGGACCTCGCCCTGAAGTCGGGCAACTTCGGCACGGAGGACTTCTTCTCCGCAGCCCAGCGCCTCGTCACAGGCAGGCACACGTGACCGCCCCGCAGCCCACCAGAACCGGAGACCCGATGCCCCGCTTCGCCGCGAACCTGAGCATGCTGTTCACCGAGCTGCCTTTCCTGGACCGGTTCCAGGCCGTAGCCGACGCCGGGTTCACCGGCGTCGAGTACCTGTTCCCCTATGACCACGAGGCCTCGGTCGTCGCCGAGGCGCGCCGCCGTGCCGGCGTCGAGCAGGTGCTCTTCAACATGCCCCCGGGAGACTGGGCCGCCGGTGAGCGCGGCCTGGCTACCCTGCCCGGCCGCGAGGGCGAGTTCCGCGCCGGCGTCGAGACGGCGCTGTGGTATGCCGAGGCGCTGGGCTGCCGGCAGCTGCACGCGATGGCCGGGGTCCCCGGCGCTGACGCCGGCACGCCGCAGGAGCTGCGGGAGCGCTACGTCGCACGGGTCCGGCACGCCGCCGAGCAGGCCGCCGCCCACGGGATGCGGGTGCTGATCGAACCGATCAACACCCGCGACATGCCCGGCTACTTCCTGGACTCCGTGGACCTCGCCCGGGACCTGATCCAGGAGATCGACCACCCCTCCGTCGCCCTGCAGCTGGATCTCTATCACGCCCAGGTCATCCAGGGTGACCTCACCGAACTCATCCGAGCCACCGCGGGGATCACCGCCCACGTGCAGATCGCCTCCGTGCCGGACCGTCACGAGCCCGACGGCGGCGAGCTGGACCTCACCCACCTGCTCAGCGTGCTGGAGGAGACCGGCTACACCGGATGGATCGGCTGCGAGTACCGCCCAGCGGGGGAGACCCAGGCCGGCCTCGGCTGGCTGCAGCAGGTCAGGGAGGCGCACCGATGATCCCCGACGAGCGACGCCGCCGGCTGTTGCACCTGGTCGAGGAGCAGGGCTCGGCCAGCATCGCCGCGCTCACCGAGGCCTTGGGCGTCTCCCATATGACGGTCCGCCGCGACGTCAGCCGCCTGGAGGAGGCCGGCCGGCTCGTCTCGGTCGCCGGAGGGGTGACGCTGCCCTCCCGCATCGCTCTGGACGCCACCCACCAGACCAAGCTGGGGCTGCGGCCCTCGGAGAAGGAGCACATCGCCGCCCGGGCCGCGCAGCTGGTCGGCGACGGCGACGTCATCTACCTCGACGCCGGCACCACGATGCTCGCCCTGGCCCGGCAGCTGGTGGATCGGGCCGTCGAGCATGCCCGGCAGGATGCCGGGCCGACAGGCCCCGGGGACATCATCACCAATGACCTCGCCGTGGCCGCCGCCGCGGGAGAGCACCCGACCGCCCGGGTCCATGTGCTGGGCGGCCAGCTCGACAGCGCGAACCTCTCCACGCAGGGGCCGCTCGCCGCCGCGGAGCTGGACGAGTACAACATCGACCTCGCCTTCGTCTCAGCCTCCTCCTTCGACCTGCGCGGACTGTCCGTGCCATCGGACGCCAAGACCGTGGTCAAGCGTGCGCTGGTGGACAACGCCACCCATGCGTACCTGGCCACCGACAGCAGCAAGTACGGGAAGGTCGCCGCGTTCCGCGCCGTCCCCTTCGGCGCGTTCGACGGTCTCATCACCGACTCCGACCTGCCCGAGGCCGCTCGTGAGCGTGCCCGGGATCTCGGCGTCGAGCTGCTCATCACCGACTGACCCGCCCCCCCCACCTCCTGCGAAAGGACCCATCCATGCACGTCATCGTCACCGGGGGTGCCGGCTTCCTCGGAAGCCGCGTCATCACCGCCCTGCTGAAGTCCCACGACGCCGGAAGCCTCGGCTTCCCGATGGAGAGGATCACCTCCCTGGACCTGGCCGAGAGCCCGGTGCAGGACTCGCGCGTCGTCTCCGTGGTGGGTGACGTCGCTGACCCGCAGACGCTCTCCGACGTCGTCGAGGCCGACACTGCGGCGATCTACCACCTTGCCGCAGTGCTCAGCGGAGGCTCGGAGGACGACTTCGACCTCGCCCACCGGGTCAACGTGGACGCGACCCGGCACCTGCTCGAGGCCGCCCGTGCGCTGGGCACCGCCCCACGATTCGTGTTCACCAGCTCCATCGCCGTCTTCGGCGGGCCGATGCCCGACGTCGTCCCGGAGAACCAGGCCGTGCAGCCCGAATCCACCTACGGGGCCACCAAGGCCATCGGTGAGCTGCTGGTCAACGAGTACTCCCGGCGCGGATTCGTGGACGCCCGGATCTGCCGGCTGCCCACCATCTCCGTGCGGCCCGGTCGCCCCAACACTGCCGTCTCCTCGTTCGCCAGCGGGATCATCCGTGAGCCGCTGCAGGGCGAGCCTTCCGTGTGCCCCGTGCCCCGGGACACCCGCCTGTGGCTCTCCTCCCCGGACACCGTGGTCGCCAACCTGGTGCACGCCGTCCGGCTCGACCCCGCTCAGCTGCCCGGCTGGAGGGTGCTCAACCTGCCCGGAGTCACCGTCACGGTGGCCGAGATGCTGGAGAGCCTCGAACGCGTGGGCGGAGCTGAGGCACTGGCGCTGGTCTCCCACGAGCAGGACGAAGAGATCAGCCGGATCGTCCGCTCCTGGCCGGGAGCCTTCGACGTCGACCGCCTCCTTGCGCTGGGCTTCCGCCCGGACTCCAGCTTCGAGGACGCGGTGAAGCAGTACCGAGACGAATTCGTCGCCTGATGAAGGAACACCCGTCCCACCCTGGGGTCGGGAGCGTGTCAAGGAGGACACCATGACAGAGACAGACACTGCAGGGCTCACCGAGATCACCGCCGTGATCGGCCTCGCGGCCGCGGTCGCGCTGCTGATCTTCCTCGTGCTGCGGACGAAGGTCCACGCCGTGCTCGCCCTGATCATCGCCGCCTCGATCGCCGGCCTCGCCGCCGGCATGGCGCCAGCGAGCGTCGTCGAGGCCATCACCACCGGCTTCGGTGCGACCCTGTCCACCATCGGCCTGGTGATCGGGCTGGGCGTGATGATGGGCCGCGTGCTGGAGGCCTCCGGCGCGGCAGAGAAGCTCGCCGTCACGCTGATCCGCTGGCTGGGGAGGAAGAAGGAGGAATGGGCGCTCGCCGGAGCCGGATTCATCATCTCCATCCCGATCTTCGTGGACAGCGCCTTCGTGATCCTCTCCCCGCTGGTGAAGTCACTGAGCCGCACCTCCGGCCGGTCCCTGCTGACCCTGGGCATCGCGCTCGCCGGCGGCCTGACCGTCACCCACCATGCGGTGCCGCCCACCCCGGGCCCGCTGGGCGCGGCCGGGATCTTCGGCGTCGGCGTCGGGGAGATGATCCTCTGGGGCGTGATCCTGACCATTCCGTCCCTGCTGTGCGTGGTGCTCTACGCGAAGATCATGGGGCCGCGCATCGAGGCGATGATCGAGGCGGACACCGGGGAGAAGCTGTCTCCCCAGGAGGCCTTCGCCGAGTTCGAGGATCGCGCCGTCGAGCGGGAGCGCGAGCTGCCCTCGCTGACGATCTCCGTGATGCCGATCTTCGCGCCGATCGTGCTGATCTTCCTGAACACCTTCTCCACCAACCTGACCGAGGCCGGTGTGCTCGCCCTGCCGGAGTGGTTCGTGCAGGGTGCGGCGTTCCTGGGGAACCCGGTGATCGCCCTGCTGATCGGTGTGCTGATCGCCGTCTACGGACTGACCCGCGGGCAGGACCGCCAGGGCACGATCGCGGACCTGGAGAAGGGCGTGGAGAGCGCGGGCATCATCCTGCTGGTCACCGGTGCCGGTGGTGCGCTGGGCGCGGTGCTGCGTGAGAGCGGCACCGGCGACGCGATCGGGGAGTGGGCCGCCGGGCTGGCGCTGCCGGCGGTGCTGATCCCCTTCGTCATCGCCACGATCGTGCGGGCGATCCAGGGTTCGGGGACGGTCGCGATCATCACCGCGGCCTCCATCTCTGCCCCGATCATGGCGCAGATGCCAGATGTGAACATGGTCCTGGCCGCCCAGGCGGCCTGCCTGGGATCCATGTTCTTCGGCTATTTCAACGACAGCCTGTTCTGGGTGGTGAACCGGATGCTGGGAGTCAAGAACGCCAAGCATCAGATGCTCACCTGGTCGGTGCCCACCACCATCGCCTGGGCGGTGAGCCTGGTGACCCTGCTGATCATCAGCGCCGTCGTATGATCGCAGACGCGATCGGACCCCAGCACCCGCAGACGAGAGGACACCGCATTGACGGAGCAGCAGCTGCGTGAGCAGCTCGTGGAGATCGGAGCCAGCCTGTTCGACCGGGGGTTCTCGGTGGGCAGCGCCGGGAACCTGAGCGTGCGCACCCGTGACGGCTTCCTCATGACGCCCACGAACTCGTCGCTGGGACGGCTCACGGCGGACTCGCTCGCGGAGCTGGACCATGGGTGGAACCACGTGGGCGGGCCCCGGCCGTCCAAAGAGGTGGTGATGCATCGAGCGCTCTACGAGGTGCGTCCCGAGGCCCAGGCCGTGGTGCACCTGCACTCCACCTACGTGACGGCGGTGAGCTGCCTGGCCGAGGAGGGCCCGGTGATCCCGGCCCTGACACCGTACTTCGTGATGCGGGTGGGCCGTGAGGTGCCGATGGTTCCCTACTTCCGTCCTGGGTCGGCGGAGGTGGACGTCGAGCTGCGCGCCGCCGCGCGGCAGGGGCCGGCGGTGGTCCTGGCGAACCACGGATCGATCGTGGCCGGAGAGTCGCTGGAGGCGGCGTCGAACGCCGCCGAGGAGCTCGAGGTGTCCGCACAGCTGGCGTTCCTGGTCAGGGATCGCTCGGTGCGGCCGTTGACCGAGGCTCAGATCCAGGAGCTGCTGGACTGAGCTCGCCCGCTTCGCCCCGCCTTCACGTCGAGTGGGGAGGAGGGACCGTCCCTGAGGCCGTTCGGTGGTCCGGTCCGCCTCGCCCGCGATAGTGTGAAGGTTGGTGAACCTTCGTCTTCCGAGGAGCTCGTGCATGTCAGCAGCAGATGAACTCGACGGCCCGTTCGAGAAGCGGTTCGTGGCCCTGGGCGATTCGTTCACCGAGGGTGTCGGGGACATCGACCCTTCGAGCCCCAACGACTGCCGCGGCTGGGCCGACCGGGTCGCCGCGCAGCTGATCGCCAACGACTCCTCCTGGGGATACGCGAACCTGGCGATCCGAGGGAAGAAGATCGGCCAGGTCCTCGACGAGCAGCTCGAGACCGCGCTGGCCATGGAACCCACGCTGGTGACCATCTACGCCGGCGGCAACGACATCCTCCGCCCGCTGGTCAACATCGACGGTCTCATGGCCCGCTACCGGCATGCGGTGAAGAAGCTGGTGGACTCCGGCGCCAGGGTCGTGGTGTTCACCGGATTCGACTCGGCCAAGGCGCCGCTGTTCAAGGCCACCCGCGGTCGCACCGCCATCTACAACGAGCACGTGCGCAAGATCGCCGACGACCTCGACATCGATCTCGTCGACTTCTGGCACATGAAGGAGTTCCAGGACTGGCGATACTGGGATGTGGACCGCATGCACCTGGGCATCGCCGGCCACACCCGCATGGCGAAGGCGGTCCTGAAGGTGCTCGGGGAGACCGACGAGATCGACGACCCGGAGATCGAGGAGCTTCCGCCGCTCTCCCTGCTGGAGAAGACCGTGGACAACGTCAGCTGGGGCCGTGAACACGTCTACCCCTGGGTGAAGCGGCGCCTGACCGGGCGTTCCTCCGGCGATGACATGTCTCCGAAGTACCCGGAACTGACCTCCCGCATCTGGTGAGGTCCGGAGTCTCGAGCCGCCGGCCCTGATCCGGGCTGCGGCAGGGCTTCCGCTCAGGGTCGGCTCAGGGTCGGCTCAGGGTCGGCTCAGGGTCGGATGTCGACGTCCGTCGACACCGGCTGTCGCCTGGGGGCGGATGTGCGGTGATCCAGGGCTCCGTAGCGTCGGAGGCATGGATCGATCAGCCACCCAGACGACGGTTCAGCCGTCTGGCCGCCCCCGCCGCTCGCCGCAGGGCCTCGCCGTCGGCGTCGCCCTGACCTGCCGGTGGCTGTTCACCGGTGCGGTGGTGCTGCAGACGCTGATGGTCGTCGTCCAGCCGTTCCTCGCGGGCGGAAGCTTGGACGGGCATGCTGCGGCGCTGAGGGCGCACGCCATCATCGGCGGTCTCCTCGTACCGGCCTCCATGGCCCTGGTGATCCTCGGCGTGCTGTGGTGGAGACCCGGCCGCGGCACCGTCTGGGGGCCGTCCCTGGCCCTGCTGCTGGTCGTGATGGTGATCGCCCAGGTCGCGCTCGGGCACCTCCACCTGCTCAGCGTCCATGTGCCCCTCGGCGCGGTCATCCTGCTGGTGACGTGCCTGCTGTGCGTGATCGCTCTCCGGGGCGTCTCCGGGCGCCGTGCCGCGCGGACCCGGTCCGGGGTCCAGGCCGAGGGCGTCCGATGAGCCCTGCCGACCGACTGCTCGGGCGTCGCCACGTCCTCCGGCTCGGGGTCAGCGGGCTCGGCCTGGCCGCCCTGGGGGCTGCGGGTTGCGGGTCCGCGCCGGTGCGCACCGCTCGCAGCACCGTGGGGCATGTGGACTTCCGGCACGCCCTCCACATCCCGCCTCTGGCCGAACCGACGCGGGTACAGGGCGACGACGGCGCGCGTCTCACCTTCGACCTCGCCGCCCAGGAAGGGCGCGCGCACATCGTCGACCAGGGCGAGACCCTGACCTGGGGCATCAACGGAGACCACCTGGGCCCCACCCTGCGGGCGCGACGCGGGGACACGGTGATCGTCCGGTTCACCAATGGGCTCTCCGAGACCACCACCCTGCACTGGCACGGGATGCATCTGCCCGCAGAGGCCGACGGCGGCCCCCATCAGATGGTCGAGCCGGGGGAGAGCTGGGAGCCGTCCTGGCGCATCGCCCAGCCTGCGGCCACTCTCTGGTACCACCCGCACCCGCATGGGGAGACGGAGGCGCATGTCCATCGGGGGATCGCGGGCCTGTTCCTCCTCGACGACGACGAGGAGGAGGCGCTTGATCTGCCTCGGGAGTACGGCGTCGATGACATCCCGGTCATCGTCCAGGACCGCACCTTCGATGCACAGGGCCAGCTGGTGGAGACCTCGCACCGCAACAACGGGATGCTCGGGGAGACGGTCCTGGTCAACGGCACCGCCGACCCGATCCTCGAGGTCTCCGCCGAACGCACGCGGCTGCGGATCCTCAACGGCTCCGGTGCACGCAGCTACGCCTTCGGCTTCGAAGACGGGAGGAAGTTCGCGATGATCGCCTCAGACGGGGGACTGCTGCCCGCCCCGGTCCGGATGGAGAGGATCATGCTCACGCCCGGGGAACGCGCCGAGATCCTCGTGGACATGGAACCCGCCGAGGAGGTGGTCCTGCGCTCCTTCCCGCAGGACCTGGGCCTCACGCGCGGCATGGCGGACAGCACCGGGTCGGGGGACGAGCTGGACATCATGCTCCTCCGCGCTGCTCAGACGCTTCGCCCTGCCTCAGCCCTGCCGAGCATCTTGGCGAGGCTGGAGGCGCTCGAGGAGACCGCAGCCTCCACGGTCCGCGGCTTCGAGCTGCGCACCAACCGGATCAACGGTCGGTCCATGGACAAGGGCCGGATCGACGAGGTCGTCACGGCCGGCACCACCGAGATCTGGGAGGTGTGGAACGACCACGGCCAGCCGCACAATGTCCACATCCACGATGTCCAGTTCCAGATCCTCAGTGTGGGAGCCGAGCCCCCGCCTCCGGAGCTGGCCGGATGGAAGGACACCGTCTACCTCCCGCCCCACGAGCGCGTCCGGCTGATCATGCGGTTCAGCGACTACACCAGCACCGAGATCCCCTACATGTACCACTGTCACCTGCTCTGGCATGAGGATCAGGGCATGATGGGCCAGTTCGTGGTCGTGGCCCCCGGGGAGGAGGACGACGTCGACGTCGCACCTCGCCTGGGTGACGATGGCTCCGCCCCGCGGGAGCCTGGCCCCCACGGCCATTGACTCCGTCCGACCCCGCCTCGAGAAGCCGGAGGGGCCCCTCGAGAACGGATCGTCTTACCTCTTGCATCGCTGGTACTCAGTGTTACTATGTACCAGTAATCAGTGTCACTGAGTAGTGGGGAGACATGGTGGGCAGACAGGTGACCGAGATGCTCAAGGGCACGTTGGAGGGCATCGTGCTGGCCATCCTGGCCGGCCGCCCCGCCTACGGCTACGAGATCACCGCGTGGCTGCGCGACCAGGGGTTCGCCGACATCGCCGAAGGCACCATCTACGCCCTGCTGGTCCGGCTGGAGAAGCGGCAGCTGGTGGATGTGGAGAGGACCCCCTCGGAGAAGGGCCCGCCGCGCAAGGTGTACACGCTCAACGATCAGGGTCGGCAGCACCTCGATGAGTTCTGGAGGAACTGGACGTTCCTGGCCGAACGCATCGAGCAGCTCCGTGAGGAAGGGAAATAGACATGGTCGAGAGAAAGAAGTGGTTCGAGTGGCTGATCGGCTCGCTCGAGCAGAAGAGGCAGTACAAGCAGCAGCAGGCCCGCGTGAAGCAGCTGCCGGCGAGCTACCGCCAGGCCCAGGAAGCGATCCAGCGCTACCTCCTGCACCGGGGCGGGATCAGCAACGGTGAGGAGCTGCTGCAGATGCTCGAAGATCTCACCGAGCTCATGGAACGCGCCGCGGCCGACGGCACGTCCGTCGCTGAGGTCTTCGGCGAGGACCCGGTGGACTTCGCCGAAGAGTTCCTGGCCAACTACACCGACAGCCAGTGGATCAACAAGGAGAAGGACCGCCTCAAGAAGTCCATCGACGAGGCGGTTCGCATCCAGAACCAAGGGAACACGTCATGACCACGACGACGCTCCCCGAGCCCGCTATCGACGTCCGTGACCTGAGAAAGGCCTACAAAGATCATGAGGTGCTCCAAGGGGTGGAATTCGCCGTGGCGCCCGGAAGCATCTTCGGCCTCCTGGGCTCCAACGGTGCAGGCAAGACCACCACGGTGCGCATCCTGTCCACGTTGTTGGCGGCAGATTCCGGCGCTGCCCGGGTCAACGGCTTCGACGTCGCGCAGGACCCTGGAAGAGTGCGGGCATCCATCAGTCTCACCGGTCAATTCGCGGCCGTGGATGAGGTGCTCACCGGTCGGGAGAATCTCATCCTGGTGGCCCGCCTGCGGCACCTGAAGAACTCCGGCGCCATCGCCGATGAGCTGCTGGAGAGATTCTCCCTCACTGATGCGGGCGGGCGCAGAGCCTCCACCTATTCCGGCGGCATGCGCCGGCGGTTGGACATCGCCATGAGCCTGATCGGCGACCCCGAAGTCATCTTCCTCGATGAACCCACCACGGGCCTGGACCCGCAGTCTCGGCTTGATGTGTGGGATTCCATCACAGAGCTGGCCCGCGGCGGCACCACCATTCTGCTCACGACGCAGTACCTCGACGAAGTCGAGCAGCTCGCCGACCGGATCGCCATCCTGCATGAGGGCCGGATCATCGCCAACGGCACCCTCGCCGAGCTCAAGGAGCTGCTGCCTCCCGCTGAGGTGGAGTACGTGGAGAAGCAGCCGAGCCTGGAGGAGATCTTCCTGTCCATCACCAGAGAAGAGCCGCGGACACGGGCGACGGCAGAGGACAGCTCATGAGCACCCAGGCCCTCAGCGAGACCCGTACCCTCTTGGGACGCTCCCTGCGCCACATAGGGCGCAGTCCTGACACGATCATCACCACGGCGATCATGCCCATCGCCTTCCTGCTGCTCTTCGTCTACGTCTTCGGCGGCGCGATCGACGCTGGCACTGACGACTACGTGAACTACCTGCTCCCAGGGATCCTGCTGATCACCGTGGCCTCAGGCATCGCCTACACCGCATACCGGCTGTTTCTGGATCTGCAGGGTGGCATCTTCGAGAGATTCAGCTCGTTGCCGATCGCTCGTTCCAGCGTTCTGTGGGCACACGTGCTCACGTCTCTGGTGTCCAACACAGTCTCGCTGGTCATCGTGATCGGTGTGGCGCTGCTGATGGGCTTCCGCTCCGGCGCCGGCGTACTGGCATGGCTGGCGGTCGCCGGGATCCTGGTGGTGTTCACCCTCGCGCTGACCTGGCTGGCGGTCATCGCCGGGCTGTCGGCCAAGACCGTGGACGGCGCCAGCGCGTTCTCCTACCCGCTGATCTTTCTGCCCTTCCTCAGCTCAGCCTTCGTGCCGACCGACTCCATGCCCGCTCCGGTGAGGCTCTTCGCCGAGAACCAGCCTGTCACCCCGATCGTGGACACGCTTCGGCACCTGCTGGGTGGGACGCCTGTGGGTCTTGAGGTCTGGGTCGCGCTGGCCTGGTGCGTCGGGGTGGCGGCTGTCGGCTGCGTCGTCGCAGCGAGCATCTATCGCCGCCGGGTCTCGTGATCGGTGAGGTCGGCGGGCTCCGCGCATGAGCCGCACAGCCGGTGGGAGGCGGCGGCCACAGCCGCTCCCAGGGCCACGCCCGCCGTGGGGGAGGTGAGGTGCACGTCGCTCGTGGCCGGCCCCGTCGGACGAGGTCGGCCACGAGCGACGTGCGTGGGTTCAGGGTGCGGTGCCTCAGCCGAGCACGGCGGCCAGGGTCTCCTCCCAGAGCTCCAACGCCTCGTCCACCTCGGTCTCGCTGACCACCAGCGCTGGGATGAACCGCACGTTCTGCCCATACATGCCGTTGTTCAGCAGCAGCAGGCCCCGCCTGGCCGCCTCCTGCTGGACAGCCGCCGACGTCGCGCCGTCCGGTTCGCCGTCGGCGTCGACGAACTCCACCGCCAGCATCAGGCCGAGTCCGGTCACCCCTGCCACCTGGGGGTGCTGCTCACCGATCCGCTCCAGGCCGGCCCACAGCTGGGCGCCGCGGGCGGCGGCATTGCCCACCAGCCCCTCCTCCTGGATGACCTCCAGCGTGGCCGCCGCCGCGGCGCACGCCACCGCGTTGGCCCCGTAGGTGCCGCCCTGGGACCCCGGCCGGGCCTTGGACATGACCTCCTCGGAGGCCGCGATGCCCGAGATCGGAAAACCCGAAGCGATCCCCTTGGCGAACATCATGATGTCCGGTGAGACCCCGAAGTGGTCGAGTCCCCAGAATTCACCGGTCCTTCCGAAGCCGGTCTGCACCTCGTCGAGGATCAGCAGGATCCCATGCTCGTCAGCCCGCTGGCGCAGCCCTTCGAAGAAGCGGCGGTTGCCGGGCACGTATCCGCCTTCGCCCAGCACCGGCTCCACCAGGAACGCCGCGGTGTCCGCCGGCGCCGACTGGGTCTGCAGGACCAGGTCCAGCTCGCGGAGTGCGAAGTCGGTGGCCTGCTCCGCGTCGAAGCCGTAGGCGCGGTAGTGCCGGGGGTTCGGGAAGGGCGCGACGACCACGCCGGGCATCAGCGGGGCGAAGCCGGTCTTGAACTTGGTGCCAGAGGTGGTCAGCGAGGCCGCGGCGACGGTGCGTCCGTGGAATCCGCCCTGGAACACCACGATGTTCGGCCGTCCCGTGGCCTGCCTGGCCAGGCGCAGAGCGGCCTCGGCGGCCTCGGAGCCGGAGTTGGAGAAGAACAGCGAATCGAGTCCCGCCGGCAGCACGTCGCCGAGCCGCTCGGTGAGACGCTGCAGCGGTTCGTGCATGATCGTCGTGTACTGGCCGTGGATGAGCTTCCCGACCTGGGCCTGCGCGGCCTCGACCACCTTCGGATGGCAGTGGCCGGTGCTGGTCACCCCGATGCCCGCGGTGAAGTCCAGATGCCGCCGGCCCTCGGTGTCGTACAGGTTCACGCCTTGGCCGTGCGTGGCGACCACGGGGGTCGCCTGCTTCAGGAGGGGGGAGAGAGTCGCCACCGGTGCACCTCATTCTGATTGTTGACAATCCGTTCGTGGCCTAGGCTACTTGGTGGGAGCGCAGAATGTCAGCCCGCCGCCGGGACCGGTGTCGTCGCACCCGTGACCGGCCGTGCATGGCGGGCGTATCGTGAGCACCACGCCGTGAGAACAAGCGTCAGAAGGAGTCCAGATGACAGGCAGCACCACTGAGACCGTGACACCCAGCCGTGAGGCCGACGTCGTCGCCCAGGCCCCGAAGCAGCTCTTCATCGACGGCCAGTGGGTCGATGCCCGCGGCAGTCGCACCCTCGACGTCGTCGATCCCTCCACGGGGGAGGTGCTGTGCGCGGTCGCCGATGCTTCCGTCGAGGACGGCTGGGACGCGCTGAAGGCCGCCGAACGCGCCCAGCCGGACCTGGCCGCGCTGGCGCCGCGCAAGCGGGCCGACATCCTGATGCGGGCCTTCGAGCTCATGCACGAGCGCGTCGACGACCTCGCCCTGCTGATGACCCTGGAGATGGGCAAGCCCCTGGCCGAGGCCAAGGGGGAGGTCCGCTATGCGGCCGAGTTCTTCCGGCACTTCGCCGAGGAGGCCACCCGGATCGACGGTGGCTACCAGACCGCCCCCACCGGAGGCTCCCGCTTCCTGGTGACCCGTCAGCCGGTGGGGCCCTCCATCCTCATCACCCCCTGGAACTTCCCGCTGGCCATGGGCGCCCGGAAGATCGGGCCCGCGCTCGCGGCCGGCTGCACCTCGGTCACCAAGCCGGCCGCCCAGACCCCGCTGTCCATGCTGGCGCTGGGGGACATCCTCGCCGAGGCCGGCGCCCCTGCCGGCAGCGTGAACATCCTGGCCACCTCGACCTCCGGGAAGGTCATGGAGCCGCTGATCCGGTCCGGGATCGCGCGCAAGCTCTCCTTCACCGGCTCCACCGAGGTGGGCCGGAGGCTGCTGGAGCAGTGTGCGGGCAAGGTGCTGCGCACCTCCATGGAGCTCGGCGGCAACGCGGCCTTCGTGGTCTTCGATGACGCCGACCTGGAGAAGGCCGTCGACGGCGCCATGCTGGCCAAGATGCGCAATTCCGGGGAGGCCTGCACGGCGGCCAACCGGATCTTCGTGCACCGCAGCGTGATCGAGGAGTTCGGCCGCCGGCTCGCCGAGCGGATGTCCGAGATGACGGTCGGCCGCGGCGTCGACGACGGGGTGAAGGTCGGACCGCTGATCGACGTGAACCAGCGGGACAAGGTCGCCGAGCTGGTCCAGGATGCGATCTCAGGCGGTGCGCGTGTGCTCACCGGAGGCAAGGTGCTCGACGGCGGCGGGTTCTTCTACGCGCCCACCGTGCTGGCCGACGTCCCGGCCTCCGCCCGGATGCGCGACGAGGAGATCTTCGGGCCGGTGGCGCCGCTGACTCCATTCGACACGGAGGAGGAGGCGGTGGCCGCGGTCAACGCCACCGAGTACGGGCTGGTCAACTACGTCTACACGGAGTCTCTGCGTCGCGGGCTGCGCGTGGCGGAGGCGGTGGAGTCCGGCATGGTCGGCCTCAACCAGGGCGTGGTCTCCAACCCGGCGGCTCCCTTCGGTGGAGTCAAGGAGTCAGGGCTGGGGCGCGAGGGCGGCCCCACCGGCATCGACGAGTTCCTCGAGACCAAGCTCATCGGGATCGCGATGGACTGACGTCCGGAGCGCCCACACTGTCTGCACATCGAGTGGGGGATTCACTGCCGCTATCGCGCCGAATGTGGCGGATAGCGGCAGTGAATCCCCCACTCGACGTGTGTCTGGGGCGGGTGTGGGTGAGAGTCAGCCGGCGTCGGGAATGAATCGACGGACCTCTCCGTTGGACACAGCATGCAAAGTTGAGTCGACTTGACTCAAGTCAGTTTGACACCTCGGCAGCCGAGGTGGAGACTTGAGCCTGGTTCACTCAAGCAGACCTGCGCTCCACCCCCGGAGCGAGAACGTCCACCGAAGGGAGTCCCCCACATGTCACGTGCAGTCGGCATCGACCTCGGAACCACCAACTCCGTCGTCACCGTCCTCGAAGGCGGCGAACCCACTGTGATCGCCAACGCCGAGGGTGCTCGCACCACGCCGTCCGTCGTCGCCTTCTCCAAGGATGACGAGGTCCTGGTCGGAGAGATCGCCCGCCGCCAGGCCGTCAACAACCCGGACCGCACCATCGCTTCGGTCAAGCGCCACATGGGCACTGACTGGAAGAAGGAGATCGGCGGCAAGACCTACACGCCGCAGGAGATCTCCGCCCGCACGCTGATGAAGCTCAAGCACGACGCCGAGTCCTACTTGGGCGAGGACGTCACCGAAGCCGTCATCACTGTGCCCGCCTACTTCAACGACGCCGAGCGTCAGGCCACCAAGGAGGCCGGTGAGATCGCCGGTCTGAAGGTCTCTCGCATCGTCAACGAGCCGACAGCCGCCGCCCTGGCGTACGGGCTGGACAAGGGCAAGGAGGACGAGCTCATCCTCGTCTTCGACCTCGGAGGCGGCACGTTCGACGTCTCGCTGCTCGAGGTGGGCAAGGATGAGGACGACTTCTCCACCATCCAGGTGCGCTCCACCGCCGGTGACAACCGCCTCGGCGGCGACGACTGGGACCAGCGCATCATCGACTGGCTGGTCCAGCAGGTCAAGAACAAGGAGGGCGTGGACCTCTCCAAGGACAAGATCGCCGTGCCGCGTCTGAAGGACGCCGCCGAGCAGGCGAAGAAGGAGCTGTCCTCGGCGACCTCCACCGACATCAACCTGCAGTACGCCGCCATGACCGAGAACGGCCCGGTGCACGTCAACGAGACGCTGTCCCGCGCCAAGTTCCAGGACCTGACCGCTGACCTGCTGGACCGCACCAAGAAGCCGTTCCAGGACGTCATCACCGAGGCCGGCGTCAAGGTCTCCGAGATCGACCACGTGATCCTCGTCGGCGGCTCCACCCGCATGCCGGCCGTGGCCGACCTGGTCAAGGAGCTCTCCGGCAAGGACGCCAACAAGGGCGTGAACCCGGACGAGGTCGTCGCCGTGGGCGCCGCTCTGCAGGCCGGTGTGCTCGCCGGTGAGCGCAAGGACGTGCTGCTGATCGACGTCACCCCGCTCTCCCTGGGCATCGAGACCAAGGGCGGAGTGATGACCAAGCTGATCGAGCGCAACACCGCGATCCCGACCAAGCGGTCCGAGGTCTTCTCCACCGCGGAGGACAACCAGCCCTCCGTGGCGGTGCAGGTCTTCCAGGGCGAGCGTGAGTTCACCCGGGACAACAAGGCGCTGGGCACCTTCGAGCTGACCGGGATCGCCCCGGCTCCGCGGGGTGTCCCGCAGATCGAGGTCACCTTCGACATCGACGCCAACGGCATCGTCCATGTCTCCGCCAAGGACAAGGGCACCGGCACTGAGCAGTCCATGACCATCACCGGTGGCACCTCACTGGACAAGGAAGACATCGACCGCATGGTCGCCGACGCCGAGACCCACGCGGAGGAGGACAAGAAGCGCCGCGAGGCCGCCGAGCAGCGCAACGCCGCCGAGACCACCGCCTACTCGGTGGACAAGCTGATCAAGGACAACGAGGACAAGCTCCCCGCCGAGGTCAAGGACGAGGTCCAGGCCGACGTCGACGCCCTGAAGAAGGCCCTGGAGGGTCAGGACAACGACGACGAGATCAAGGCCGCGTTCGAGAAGCTGCAGGCTTCGCAGACCAAGCTCGGCGAGGCGCTGTACTCGCAGGCCGACGCCGCAGGCGCGGACGGCGCACCCGCCGGCGACGCATCGGCTGAGGACGAGGACATCGTCGACGCCGAGGTGGTCGACGAGGACGCCGACGAGAAGAAGTGAGAGGTCATCCCTGATGGCAGAGCAGGACCAGAACCCGGGCCCGGACGGCGCTGACCGTCCGGAGTCCGAGGAGCCGATCCGCTTCACCGACAAGCGTCGGATCGACCCGGAGACGGGCGAGCCCCGTCACGCCGAAGGCGAGACCGGCGTCGAGGAAGGGGCTGCTGCAGCCTCCGCCGCGACGCCGGCCGACCCCGTGCGGGACCCCCTCGCCCAGGCTGAGCAGATCCTTCGGGACCTGCCGGGTGACAGTGCTGAGGGAGTCGACGGCGAGGTGCTCGAGGAGCCGGAGCTGCAGGAGGTCCCGCTGGAAGCGGCTTCTGCCGGCGACCGCGAGGCCGAGCTGCAGGCCGACCTGCAGCGTCTCCAGGCGGAGTACGTGAACTACCGGCGCCGTGTGGAGCGGGACCGGGCTGTGGAGCGCGCCCGCACCGTCGGCCAGGTCATCACGTCCCTGACTCCGGTGCTGGATGACATCCACGCCGCCCGTCAGGCCGGTGATCTGGTGGACGGTCCGTTCGCGGCGATCGCGGCGAAGCTGGAGTCGCTGCTGGAGCAGCAGGGTCTGGAACGGATCGACGAGGAGGCTGTGCCCTTCGACCCCTCGGTCCACGAGGCTCTGATGCAGCAGCCGCACCCGGAGATCCCGGCGGACCACGTGGCCGCCGTGCTGCGGGCAGGCTACCGCCACGGCGACCGTGTGCTGCGCGCCGCGCAGGTGATGGTCTCCACCGGCCCGGCTGAGTGAGCCAGGCCTGACGCGGGGCGGCTCCCGGAGAGCCGCCCCGCGTCCCGGCCGGGCGCCGGCGTCGTCCGCATCAGGACGACGCCGGCACCCGGCGCCACAGACAGGACAGCATGCGCAGGCCCCGCCCCCTTCGGGCGGCAGGACCGCACAGATGAAGCAGGGAGGGAGGCGCCGTGGCCTCGCAGGACTGGATCAACAAGGACTTCTACGCCATCCTCGGCGTCTCCAAGGACGCCTCTGAGGAAGAGATCAAGAAGGCGTACCGCAAGCTAGCCCGCACCTACCACCCGGACAAGAACCCCGGTGATGAGGCGGCCGAGCAGAAGTTCAAGGACGTCTCCGAGGCCAACACCGTGCTCTCTGACAAGGAGCAGCGCGAACAGTACGACGCCATCCGCGCGATGGGTTCGGGCGCCCGCTTCTCCGGTGCGCCAGGAGGAGCCGGCGGGGCATCCGGCTTTGAGGACATCTTCGGCGGGCTCTTCGGAGACGGCGGAGGCTTCGGCCGGGGCCGCAGCGGGCCCGACTTCTCGGACATCTTCGGCGGGATGGGCGGACGGTTCGGCGGCGGCGCGCCCGCCAAGGGCGCCGACCGCACCGCGAAGACCACCATCTCCTTCGCCGGAGCCGTCCGCGGCACCACTGTGGGACTGCGCGAACCCGACGGCAACGTCATCGACGTGCGCATCCCTGCCGGGGTGAAGGAGGGCCAGAAGGTCCGGGTGAAGGGCAAGGGCCAGCCGAGTCCCGGCGGTGCCGGCGACCTGCTGGTGGAGGTGTCCATCTCACCGCACCGTTTCTTCGAGCGCGACGGTGACGACATCCGCATCCACCTGCCCACCTCCTTCGACGAGGCGGTGCTCGGCACCACGGTGCAGGTCCCCACCGTCCACGGAGAGAAGGTGCGTATCAAGATCCCGGCCGGGACGACGTCAGGGCGCACGCTGCGGCTCAAGGGCCATGGGGTGCGCCGGAAGTCCAGCCAGGGCGACATGCTCGTCGTCGTCGACGTGCAGGTGCCCAAGGACCTCCCCGAGGAAGCCGTGGAGGCCGTGAAGGCCTACGCGGAGGCGACGCGCGACGTCGACCCCCGCGAAGATCTGGAGGCCCGCGCCGCATTGTGAGGCAGCGGATGCGCGATCATGGAGGCATGACACAGGCCTGATCCCGGGCCGCCGGGACGGGAGCCAGGAGGTGACCAGCAGTGGTCAGGAGACGCCGGCCCCAGATCGGGGGCGAAGACCCTCGGATGATCGAGGTCGAGCATCGTCACGCACCCCTGTTCGTCATCTCGGTGGCCGCAGAGCTGGCGGACATGCACCCTCAGACGCTGCGCCAGTACGACCGCATCGGGCTCGTGACGCCACGCCGGCAGGGCGGTCGGCACCGGCGGTACTCGCCCTACGACGTCGAGCAGCTTCGGCAGATCCAGCAGCTCTCCCAGGAGGGCGTCTCGCTGGAGGGGATCCGGCGGATCATCGAGCTGCAGAACCGTGTGCTGGAGCTGGAGGAGACGGTCGACGCGCTGCGCTATGAGCTGCGCGAGGCCGAGCGGCACTCCACCAAGCCCCGGGTCTTCGCCGTGGGACCCGGCGGAGACGTCGTCACCGTGGCACGCGGGCGGCGCGCCCGGTCGAGCACCCAGGCCCTGGTGCTCTGGGACCCCCGCCGCCGGTGAGCCGGCTGCCCGTCTCCGATGGGGACGGCGGGGCACCGGGCGGTGGCGAGGCGTGGTCCGGCCTCAGGGACGCTGTGCGACGTCGGCCAGCAGCCCGGCCAACAGCGCGGTCTGCGGTGCGATCTCCGAGAGCAGGATGTGCTCGTGGATCGCGTGGGGCCCTTCCCCGACCGCGCCCAGACCGTCGAGCACCGGCAGGCCGAGGGCGGAGACGAAGTTCGCATCCGAGGCGCCGCCCACTGCCGCCGGAACGATCGTGCGCCCCAGGGCGGCGGCGAGACGTCCCAGCCGGGCCATGGCGTTCTGCGAGGCCGGCGTCGGGTTCATCGGCGGTCGGTTGGCATCGACCTCGACCACCAGGTCCAGCCGGTCGTCGGCGTCGTAGGGAGCCGGCAGTCGCAGCCCGCGCAGGGCACCGGCCACCCGTTCCTGTTCGGCAGGGTCGGTCACCCGCACATCCACCTGGCACTCCGCCCGCCCGGCGATGACGTTGCGGCTGGTCCCGCCGTGAAAGGTGCCCACGGTGACCGTGGTGCCTTCCTCCGGTGCGGCCAGTCCGACGATGGCGGGGACCACCGCGGCCAGGGCGTGGATCGCGCTGGCGCCCTTCTCCGGTTCCAGGCCCGCGTGGGCTTGAACCCCGTGGACGGTGAGATCGGCGAAGACCATGCCTTTGCGGCGGTCCTTCGGCTGGCCGCCGGCGCTGGGCTCCGGCACCAGGGTCAGGGCCGATTCGCGCGCCGCGGCCTCGATGGCCGGTCGCCCCGCCGCAGAGCCGATCTCCTCATCGCCGGTGAGCAGCAGCCGCAGCGGAGGGTGCGGGACGCCCAGCTCACGCAGTGCGCGCAGAGCCCAGAGGGTCTGCACGATCCCGAACTTCATGTCCAGCACGCCCGGGCCGGTGAGCCGGTCCCCGTCGGCGGTCAGCGGCCAGCCGGCGAGCGTGCCGGCGGGCCAGACGGTGTCATAGTGACAGACCGAGAGCACCGCTGTGGCCGGATCGTCGACTGTGCCGCCGTCGTGGCCCTGTCCGGGCCAGCGCAGATCCAAAACATCGCCGTGGACGCCCCCGGGAATGCGGGTCTCTGCGACCGGTTCGCCGAGGCGTTCGGCCGCCAGGGTGCGGATCTCCTCGAGGCCGGCATCGAGCAGCGCTTTGTCGTGGCTGGGGGTCTCGCAGTGCACGATCCGCCGCAGGTCCTCCAGGATCTCGTCGTGGTGGGCGGCTGCATGCTGGCGCAGCGCCTGCAGCGGGACCGTGGGCTGTGCGCCGGCGGAGTCCGGGGCCGGGGTGGATGTCATGGGGCGGTTCTCCAACGGGGTCCTCTCTGTCCGGATCTGCTGTCCTGGCTGATCGTCTCATCCCGCCAGGGAGGGATGCGCATGTCATCTCACGGGCACGCCGGGACCCAGAGGGATGCCCACCGTCCACCAGAGCACGAAGAACAGGAACCACGCGCACAGCAGGGCCACGGAGAGGGGAAGGGTCAGCGAAACCAGGGTGCCGATGCCGGCGCGCGGGTAGTAGCGCTGCAGGTATCCCAGCACCAGGGCGAAGTAGGGGCTCATCGGGGAGATGATGTTGGTGGGGGAGTCGCCCATCCGGAACAGCATCTGGGTGACCTCCGGAGAGATGCCCACGAGCATGAGCATCGGCACCAGCACCGGGGCCATGAGGGTGTACTGCGCGGAGCCGGAGGTGATGGTCAGATTGAACAGCGCCACCAGCAGGACGACGCCGGCGAACATCACCAGCACCGGCAGGTCCAGTCGCTCGAGGAGGTGGGCCCCCTCGATGGCCAGCACCATGCCGATGTTCGACCACCCGAAATAGGCGATGAACTGGGCGGCGGCGAAGAAGAGCACCACCACCCCGGAGAGCTCCTTGACGGATCGGGCCATCAGCTCCGGGATGTCGCGGGGCCGGGTGATGGTGCCGGCCTTGATGCCGTAGGTGATGCCGACGGCCAGGAACGCCAGGGCGATCGGCACGGCGATGTCGGTGAGCAGGGGTGAATCGAGCACCTCTCCCGTCTCCGCGCGGAACGGCGAGCCCGGCACGAGCAGGAAGGTGAAGTACACCGCGAGGAACCCCGCCAGGGCCAGCAGCGAGGCCTGCAGTGCGGTCACCTCTCGGCGACTGTAGGTCAGCAGTGAGCTGTGGTCCGAGATCGGGGCGGCCTGGCCGTCGTCGGTGGTGGGGGACGACGGGTGCTCGCCGGGACGGCCGGTGCCGAGGTGCGTGCCGGTCCCGTCGTGCTGCTCGACATCGACGTCACGGCCGGCGGCGAGCACCGCCGTGGCCGCTCCGCCCGAAGCGTCCTCCTCGTGCTTCATCCGCTCGGTCATCCGCACCAGCAGAAGCTCGGTGACCAGGGTGACCACCAGCGCCAGGATCACCGCGGAGGCGGCGGAGAAGAAGTAGTTGGCCACCGGGGAGACCACGTGATCGGCATCGATCAGCTGGGCCGCCGAGGTGGAGATGCCTGCCAGCAGGGGATCGCTGGCAGTGATGAGCAGGGAGGCGTTGTAGCCGGCCGAAGCCGCTCCGAAGGCGACGACTGCGCCCAGCACCGCCGAGCGCCCACTGGCTTTGAACGCCGCGGCGGCCAGCGGGATGAGGATGACGTAGATGGCGTCCGAGGCCACTGAGCCGGTGACGCCGGCCAGGGCGACCGTGAAGGTCAGCCAGCCTCGGGAGACCCGCGAGACGACCACTCGGATCGCCGCGCTGATGAGCCCGGAGCCTTCGGCCACGGCCACCCCGAGCATCACAGTGATGATCAGCCCCAGCGGCGGGAAGGTCACGAAGTTCTCCACCGCATCGGTGACCATGCGCTGGAAGCCCTCCGGGGTGAGCAGGCTCTGTACCGCGATGTACTCGCCGTCGGCAGGGTTGTCCGCCCCGACGCCGAGTGCCTCCAGCACTGCGGAGAGGAGGACGACGACCACGGCGAGGATGATGAACAGCCAGAACGGATGGGGAAGCAGGTTGCCGATCCGCTCGATCCACCGGAGGAGCCGGACCAGGAGGCCAGGGTTCTCGTTGTCCCGCCGTGATCGCCGGATCTTCGTGGAGGTGGTGCGTTCGGCCATGGCGCATTCCTTCCGACCTCGCCCGGATGCCAGGGCTCTTGAGGTGTCGAGACCTTGCAGATCGCGTCAGTCTAGCCACCCCCGGGAGTCGGGGGAAGGCGTCTGGACATCTCCAGATCCACATCGAGTGGGGGACCTGTGGCCGCTGTCGGCCCGATGGGGCGAGGCAGCGGACCCAGATCCCCCACTCGAGGGAGTGAGGAGGTCGAGCCGACGTCGGGGGTCAGCGCGGCGGCGTCTCCTCCGCCTCGGCGTCGTCCTCCGCGGCGGGGACGATCGGCAGCGAGGAGGTCGCCAGGGTGGTCGCCGGGGTGTAGGCCCCGGCGTCGCCATGCCAGTCCTCGTCGCCCTCCGGGGTCCAGCCGTCCTCCCACGTGCCGGTGGTGAAGTCGTAGCCGACGGGTTCGCCGTTCTCATCGGTGCGCTGGTACCACTCGGTATAGATGTCGTCCTCCGAGTCCACTCCGGCTCCGGCGCCGAGTCCCGGCTCGGTGGGCGCCACCTGCAGGCTGAAGTCGTCGCCGTACCGGTCCACACCATCGATGACGGCGTCGCGCAGGGCCTTCTCCGCGTATTTGGTGCGCAGCGCCCGCGGGTCGGTGCGCACATCGCGCAGCCAAGCCACCATGATCAGCAGCATGATCACCGCGAAGGGCACTGCGGTCACCGTGACCAGGTTCTGCAGTCCCTGCAGCGCGGTGTCTCCACCGGTGAGCAGCATGACGACGGCGACGCCGGTCATCACGAGCCCCCAGAAGACCACCACCGACTTGCGGGGGTTGAGATCACCGCGCGTGGAGAAGATGCCCATCACCACGGAGGCGGAGTCGGCGGAGGTGATGAAGAAGATCGCCAGCACCACCATGATCACCGCGGGCAGCCACTCCACGTAGGGGAGGTGGCTGATGATGGTGAACAGCACCTCGGCGGCGGGCATCTCGTCATTGAACCCCTCGAGGCCCTCACGGTACATCCAGATGGAGGTGCCGCCCATCACGCCGTAGGCCACGAACAGCAGCGAGCTGGGGATGAGGATGACGCCGAGGACGAACTGGCGAATGGTGCGGCCGCGGGAGATGCGGGCGATGAAGACTCCGACGAACGGGGACCAGGAGATCCACCAGGCCCAGTAGAAGACCGTCCATGCGGACTGGAAGTCCATGGTCTCCTGACCCCAGGAGGAGGATCGGCCCATCATCTCGAACAGCGAGCCCACGTACTCCACGAAGGAGGAGGGCACCAGGTTCAGCAGGAACAGGGTCGGGCCGAGGAGGAACACCAGCGAGATGATGCCGATCGTCAGCACGATGTTGATGTTCGACAGATAGCGGATGCCGCGGGCGACTCCGGAGACGGCGGAGACCACGAAGCCGACCGTCAGGATGGCGATGACGACGATCAGCAGCGTGTTGGTGACCTCGTTGCCGGAGACGATCGTCCAGCCCTGGCCGATCTGCATCGCCGCGATGCCCAGTGAGGCTGCCGTGCCGAAGAGGGTGGCGATGATCGCGAAGATGTCGATCAGCTTCCCCGCGAAGCCCTCGGTCTGCCGCTGGCCGAAGAGGTTCCGGAAGATCGAGGACATCAGCGGGACGCGTCCGCGACGGTAGGCGGCATAGGCCACCGCCCCGCCGACCAGGGCGTACATGGCCCAGGCGTGCACGCCCCAGTGGAAGTAGGTCTGCGCCATCGCAGAGTGCAGCGCCTCGGTGGACTCCGCCTCGGCGGTCAGCGGGGCCGGCGAGTGGAAGTAGGTCAGCGGCTCGGAGGGGCCGAAGAACAACACTCCGATGCCGATCCCCGCCGCGAAGAGCATCGAGGTCCAGGAGAACGTGGAGAACTCGGGCTTCTCCCCGTCCCGGCCCAGCGGGATTCGCCCGTACTTGGAGAACGCCAGGCACAGCAGGAAGATCAGCACCACGATGGCGACCACGTTGAACAGCCACCCGAGGTTCTCCATCGTCCAGGTGAAGGTCGCTCCGGCGACCTCGGCGACGTTCTCCGGGTTGGAGACTCCCCAGATCACGAAGGCCACCGTCAGCAGCCCTGCCAGCAGGAAGACGACTCGGTCCACGGAGTAGCGCCGCCGCTGCTCGTCGATTCCGAGGCCAGGGACCAGCGCCGGGTGGATGTTGTGCGGGTACTCGCCCTGGGAATACACGTTGAGCCGCTTCAGGGCTGTGCCGGCCCGCCGTGTGGCGGTCCCGGCCTTGCCGGCGGCCGCGGCGGTCTTCTCCACGGGAGAGCGTCGGGGGCGGGCCGCAGCCATGCCCTCCGGTGGCTCCTGCTGGGTCTCATGGGCCCCATGCTCGGGGTCGTGGCCCCCGTCTCGGCGGGAGCCCTCGTCTGGGCGATGGTGGGGTGGCTGAGAGTCAGCCATGCTGATCACACCTCTGGTGTCTCGGGGACGGTTCTCTCATCGGACAGAATCTCGTGGTCGCGCACCCCGCCCTGTCACCTGCCAGATCTCGGTGTCGCGGGAGGGACAGGCTCAGGTGCGTGGAGTGCGGACGAAGGTCAGGTCGAAGATCTTCCGGCCGGCCTTCAGCGCCTTGGTCTCGAAATCGGTCTGGATGCGGCCCTCGAAGCGTGGCGCCCAGCCGCCGACGTCGTCGACGGCCTCGTCCAGCGGCAGCGGCTGCGGGGTCTTGCCCATGCTCCGCGCGTCGAGATCCTCGAGGCGTACAGCCGTCAGCGGAGACTCCTGACCGACGCGCTGGCCGGCGTGGGCGTTGGTGAAGGCGCGCGAGGCGGAGATGGTGTCCCGCATCTGCACCGCGTAGCCCGACCAGTCGGTAGCCAGCCTCCAGATCCCGCCGTCGGGCAGCACGTGGGCGATCTTCTCCACGAAGGAATCCTGGATGAGGCGGCGCTTGTTGTGCTTCTTCTTGTGCCACGGGTCCGGGAAGAAGACCCACAGCTCAGCGACCGAGTCCTCCGGAAGGAGCTTGTCCAGGACCTCGGTGGCGTCGACGTTGGCCACCCGCACGTTGCGGAGGCCCTCGCGGCGCAGGCGGCTGACCAGCTGGGCGACGCCGGGCCTGTAGACCTCCACGGCCAGGAAGTTCTTCTCCGGGTGCTGGGCGGCGGCGTGGGCGACAGCCTCCCCCGAGCCGGTGCCGATCTCCACGATCAGCTCGGCATCCCGGCCGAACTCGGTCTTCCAGTCGATGCGGAAGTCGTCGGCGACGGCGGTATCCCGCTGGCCCTGGGGGATGTCCAGCAGCTCCTGGCCCAGGGCGGCGTCCCAGGCGCGCTGGCGGCGCGGCGTCAGCCGGTTGCTGCGACGTACGAAGGACAGCGGGTGGCGCATATGGCTCCGGGCGGGGGTCTGCTCGGGCTGCTGACTCTCAGGGGACACGGATCTCTGGCTCTCTGGTCGGGTGCGGGTGCTGCCGCTGGGCCATGGTTCTGCTCGCTGGTCCAGCGGCATGGCGACGACACGTCATCGTAACGGAATACTGCCCGCCGACTCAGGGGTCTGCGGACCGCGGACCGGGTTCAGGCGTGGGTCACCACGGGGCACCGAGGGTGAGCATATCGCAAGTTCTGATCAAAAGTCAGGTGACTTGCGATTCCGTGCCGGGCCTCAGTACGCTGATCGCCATGTCCAGGTCGACGACGGGCCGCCCCTCTGCGGATCGGGTGCGTGCTGCCATCCGCGCCAGCGGCCGCTCTCAGCGCCAGGTGGCCGCTGAGATGGGGATGGACGAGACGAAGCTCTCCAAGTCGCTGTCCGGGCAGCGTCGATTCACCGACGACGAGTTCGTCACCCTGGCACGCGTGACCGGTGTGCCTGTGGGCGAGCTGCTCGAGCAAGGGCCGGGAGAGGCGCCGGTCTCGGTGGCTCCGCCGGAGACTGACCCGAGCGGAGCCTCGCCCTCGACCCCGGAGCAGGCTCGCCGCCGTCTGGAGATCATCGAATCCGCGTGGCGGCTCTTCGCCCGGACGGGCTTCGAGGCCGTCCGCGTCAGCGACATCGCGGCGGCGGCCGGAGTCTCCAGCGCCACGGTGCACTACTACTTCCCGGCCAAGCCGGATCTCTTCGCGATGGCCCTGAGCCATTCGGTGAAGCTCGCCTATGACCGGCAGGTCGCTCGGCTCACCGGCGTCCAGGATCCGGTGGAGCGGCTGTGGAGGCTTCTGGAGATGCAGTCGCCCCACGGAGAGGCCGGTCGGCTCGACTGGTCCATCTGGCTGCAGTCCTGGAACCGGGTGGCGCTGGCCGGCGGCCGGGACGAGGAGTACGTGGAGATCTACCGCCGCTGGTTCGAGACCGTCCGCAGCGCCATCGATGCAGGCCAGCGCGCAGGGACATTCCAGCCGGGCCTCAGCGAGGACCTCACCGGAGAGCTCACCGCGTTCGTGGACGGCCTGGGCGTGCAGGTGCTGACCGGTGTGCTCTCCGAGGAGGACATGGAGCGGCGTCTTCGGGAGCATCTGCGACGTCGGATCCTCCAGCCCGACGTGGACCTGCCGATCGAGCGCCCCGTGCCCTCCTCGCAGGGCTCGCCGCCCGCCGTCGAGGCCTGAGCGGCCGGAGGACGACACCCCGGCTGAGGCCGCCGTCCCCGACACGACCGCATCTGCAGTCCTGACGTCGAGTGGGGGAATCCCTGACGGCCAAAGTCCCAGATCCGGCTCTCAGCCGCCATGAATCCCCCACTCGACGGTGGGTCATCCGTCTGCACCCGACCACCCCCCCCCAGAGAAGGAGCCCCTCCATGCCACGCAGAGTCATCATCACCTGTGCGCTCACTGGCGCCGGTGACACCGCCGGCCGCAATGAGAACGTCCCGGTCACACCGGAGGAGATCGCCGCCGACGCGATCGCCGCCGCCCGAGCCGGAGCATCGATCGTCCATATCCACGTCCGTGACCCGCAGACCACACTGGGTTCCCGCGAGGTCGCCCATTACCGAGAGGTCGTGCGGATCGTCCGGGCCTCCGACGTCGACCCCGTCCTGAACCTCACCGCCGGGATGGGCGGTGAGCTGGTCATCGACCCGCAGCGCCCCACCACGCAGCAGGAGGGCACGGACCTGGTCAACGCCACCGACCGGCTGCCTCATGTGGAGGAGCTGCTGCCGGAGATCTGCACCATCGACTGCGGCTCGCTGAACTTCGGCGAGGGCAGCAACCTCTACGTCTCCACCCCGGACATGCTCCGCGAGGGAGCGGCGAGGATCCAGCAGCTCGGGGTGAAGCCGGAGATGGAGATCTTCGACACCGGGAACCTGTGGTTCGCCAACGTCCTGGTGGAGGAGGGGCTGATCGACCCGCCTCCGATGTACCAGCTGTGCATGGGCATCCCCTACGGCGCCCCCGCCGACCCGGGGCTGCTGCAGGCCATGGTGCACATGCTTCCCGACGGCGCGGAGTTCACCTCCTTCGCCCTGGGCCGGAATCAGCTGCCCTGGGCCGCCCGGTCCGTGCTGGCCGGAGGTCACGTCCGGGTCGGCCTCGAGGACAACCTCTACCTCTCGAAGGGCGTCAAGGCCACCAACGCGCAGCTCACCGAGCGGGCGGTGGGGCTGGTGGAGTCCCTCGGCGAGAAGGTCGCCACTCCGGACGAGGCCCGTGAGATCCTCGACCTGACCGTCCAGGTCCCCTCCGGCGGAGCGAGGGCCCGAGGATGATGGCGCCGGGACGCAGCATCGACGACGTCGGCACGATCGCCTGCATCGGAGCCGGCACCATCGGCGGCGGCTGGGCCGCCTACTTCCTCGCGCGCGGGCACCGGGTCAAGGTGTGGGACCCCGCACCGGATGCGGAGGCCCGCCTGACCCGGCTGATCGACGCCGCCTGGCCCGCACTCGAGCAGCTCGACATGCTCGAGGGGGCGGACCGGGACGCCTGGAGCGTCCACACCGACCTGGCGGAGGCGGTCGACGGCGTCGGCTTCGTCCAGGAGTCCGCCCCGGAAGATCTGACACTGAAACGTCGGCTGCTGGCCGAGCTGGATGCGGTGACTGCACCCGAGATCGTCGTGGGGTCCTCCACCTCGGGCTACGGGATGACGGAGATGGCCGCGGAGGTCAGCCGGCCGGAGCGCTTCGTGGTGGGACATCCGTTCAACCCGCCATACCTGATCCCGCTGGTGGAGGTCGTCGGCGGTGAGGGTACCTCCCCGGAGGTCGTCGACTGGGCCGCGCGGTTCTACACGGCGCTGGGCAAGTCGGTGATCCGCATGGACCGCGAGGTGCCGGGATTCATCGCCAACCGGCTGCAGGAGGCCCTGTGGCGGGAGGCGCTGCACATGGTGGACAACGGCGAGGCAACCGTCGAGCAGATCGACCGCTCCATCAGGGACGGGCCCGGTCTGCGCTGGCCCATGCATGGCCCGATGCTCACCTTCCACCTCGCCGGTGGCGAGGGAGGGATGGCGCACATGCTCGATCATTTCGGCCCTTCGCTGAAGTCGCCCTGGACGCGGCTTCAGGCCCCGGAGCTCACGCCGGAGCTGCGGGGCGACGTCGTCGCCGGCTGTGAGGTGGCCAGCGAGGGTCGCAGCGTCACCGATCTGGTGGCTGAGCGCGATGCCGGGATCGTCGCCATCCGGCGGCTGCTGGGCCGGGACGAGTCGCCGGAGGTGCCGTCATGACCGCATCCCGGCTGCCGGTCCATGAGAGCCAGGTGTCGCAGGAGTGGATCGACTACAACGGCCACATGTCCGAGGCGTACTACGTGCTGGTCTTCGGCCACGCCACCGACCAGACCATGGATCGGCTCGGCATGGGCCCCGAGCATCGGGCGGCGCAGGGCTGCTCGCTGTTCACCGTGGAGGCCCACATCCGGTACCTGCGGGAGGTCGGACTCGACACGTCCCTGACCGTGCGCACCCGAGTGGTCGGCCAGGGGCCGAAGAAGCTGCACCTGGCTCATGAGATGCACGCCGACGGCGAGCTGATCGCCACGGAAGAGGTCATGGGCCTGTACGTGGATCAGCAGGCCGGCGGCACGGTGCCGTTCCCGGACGCGATCGCCGAGGCGATCCGCGCGCACCTGGAACCGGCCCCGTCCTGGTGCGGCCGGCGAATCGGCTGAGTCGCATCGGCTGAGTCGGGTTCGTCAGCAGGTGCGGTCAGCCGGGGCAGATCCAGCAGGTCAGTCGAGGATGTCCCGGGCTCCGGTGAGGAACTCCTCGAGCAGCGGCCCGTTGGTGGAGGAGCCGAACTCGCCCTCGTCCACGAAGATCGCCACCGCCAGATCGCCCTGGAAGGCGATCACCCAGGTGTGGGCGTACACGTCATCGCCGTCCCCGGCCTGCGCGGTGCCGGTCTTCGCGTAGATGTGCTCACCGGGGACGTCGACCAGCCCGGAGAGGGTGCCGTACTCGATGGTGTCGTGCATCAGGGTGCGCAAGTCCTCGGCCTCGTCCTCGGTGAGGCCGGACTCCTCAGCCGACTCCTCGGACTCCGCCGCGGGGCCCGCCAGATACGGGTGGACGGTCTCTCCGGCGGCCACAGAGGCTGCCACCGTGGCCATGCCCAGGGCAGAGGCCTCGACCACTCCCTGACCGAAGAGGTTCGCCGCGTGCAGGTTCAGCTCAGAGTCGTCCGGGATGCTGCCGAAACGGCTGGCCAGTCCGATCCCCTGGCTCTCGTCGTCGAGTCCGAGGTCGAAGGCGGCCTCCTGCAGCTCGGCGGATGAGACGTCGTCCCACGCGTTGACGAACAGAGTGTTGCAGGAGGTGGCGACCGCCTCGTCGAACTCCACCGAACCGGTGTGCTCGGCGGGGAAGCCTTCGTAGTTGCGGAAGACCTGACCGTGGACCTGGGCTGAGCCGGGGCACTCGACCGTGGAGTCGGGGGTGAGGCCGTCACGCAGCATCGCCAGGGAGGAGACGACTTTGAAGCTCGAGCCCGGTGCGTAGGTCGACTGGGTGGCGGTGGAGACCCAGGCGTCCTCCGGGTGGTGATCGGCGGCGGCCAGGATCCCGCCGTCGGAGGGACGGATGGCGACCAGGGAGGCGATGGAGTCCTCGACGCCGTCGACGACGTCCTGCGCGAGGTTCTGCAGTCGGGGGTTCAGCCCGGTGTCCAGGTCCTCGCCGGCCACCGGCTCGGTGGAGAAGAGCGTTTCGCCATCCATATGGATGCGCAGGCCGGGGGAGCCGCGAAGCGACTCCTCGTAGGCCGCCTGGAGCCCGGAGGTACCGATCGTGTCCCCCGCGCTGAGGGTGGGATCCTCCTCCAGATGTTCGGCGGTCACCGGACCGACGCGGCCCAGCAGCATCGGCGCGAAGTCGGCCGACTCCGCCAGCGGCAGCTGGTCGTCGGCGATATGGACCCCCGGAATGTCGGCGAGGTCGGAGGCGGTCACCTCGTCGGAGTCGCGCCGATGCACGATGGCCTCCACGAACGCCTGGTCTCCGTGGGCGACCACGCGGTCCGCATAGGTCTCGGCGTCGATGCCGAGCACCTCGGCCAGCTGCTCGGCGGCATCGCGCTGGGTGTCCTCCTCGGGGGCCTCCTCGCCGGTGGCGAGCTGGGACTTGTCGATGCCGATGCGCACCACGTCCCGGTTGTAGACCATCGCGCGGCCGGCGTCGTCCATGATCCTGCCGCGCTCTGCGGGCACCGTGGAGATGCCGATGCCCTCGTGCCCTGAATAGCCGGGCAGGACGATCTCGGAGTCGGGCTCCAGCCGCCACTGCTCCGCTTCAGCGTCATAGGTGAACTCGGCCCGGGTCTCGTAGCTCCAGGTCTCCTCATCCAGCCCGAGGTCCTCCAGGTTCCAGGAGTGCTCCAGGTCCACTGCGGCGCTGGGCGGACGGGGGGAATCCTCCGGGGGATCCTCCACGGCGATCTCGCCGACGGTGACCTCCGGGGCCAGGTCGCCGAAGGGGGCGTGGAGGGTGGCCACGGCGTCGTCGAGCTCCTGGGCCCCGGCGTCGGTGCGCACGGCGACCTCGGAGAAGTCTCCGGTCTGCAGCGCGGAGGCCAGCGCCTCTGCCTGGGACTCAGGGGTGGGGCGCGCGTCTCCGCAGCCGGTGAGCAGCGCCAGCGTACCGGCGGCCACCACGCTCAGACTGAGCAGGCGACGAGGGTGCGAGGTGAACGGCATGGGCACCAGTATGCCTGGCCTCTGTGACACGAAGGGTGCTGACGTGCGGGGTGGAGTCGAGCTTTCGTGGTGGTGTCAGCTCCTGTCCCGGAAGGCCGCGGCGGCCGCCTCGGCGAACTCCTGCATCGAGCGGAATTCGGCGCCGTAGCTCCAGCCTTCCGCGGGTTCCGGCGTCGCGCCCCAGCCGGGGCGATCGTGGCGCCGGTTGATCCACACCGAGTCCAGCGCGTGACGGCGTGCCGGGACATGGTCGTGGAACAGGCTCTGGGCCACATGCAGCAGCTCTGACCGAAGTGTTCCCCGACCATCGAGCCACGCCTCCAGCGACTCGAAAGGGGGCGCGGCCGGCTTGTAGGCGCCCACGTCCTCGGCGGTGATGATCGCCGCGAAGTCGCCGCGGAGGTGCCGGTTGCTGCCGGCGAAGCCGGCGCGGTGCACGTTGGAGAGGATGACCAGGTCGTAGTGGCGGCGCAGGGACGCGAGCGCGGCGGCCGAGTCGGGAAACATCGGCCAGTTCGGGACTGAGTCACCGAGCCGCTGCGCCCAGGAGTCGCTGACCGCCGTGCCCAGGTGACGGCCGGTGCGGCGGAAGGCCTCGGCGAGCACCTGCGGGTAGAGCCAGGAGGGGTGTTCCCGCATGATGGCGGCCTCCTGGGCCGAGTACGCCGTCAGAAGCTCCTCGGTGTCGAGTTCGAGGCCCTGCTCCTGCGCCCAGGGGGCCAGCACGGAGGAGAGCCCGGCCTCCCAGTCGATGAGCGTGCCGTAGCAGTCGAAGCTGAGGGTCGTGTAGGCGGTCAGATCCTTCATGGGCTCTCCTCGTGGTCGGCTGTGCGGCTCAATCTACCGATCATGGGGTCAGCCGGATCGCAGCCGCACCCGCACCGCCGCCGCGGCGCAGAGCACCACGGCCAGGCCGCCCACCATCGTGGTCAGGGTGATCCGTTCTCCCAGCAGCACGGTGGCCCAGATCAGGGTCATCACCGGCTGGGTGAGCTGGATCTGGCTGACCTGGGCGATCGGCCCGATGGCCAGCCCGCGGTACCAGGCGAAGAAGCCCAGGAACATGCTGACCACCGCGAGGTAGCCGAAGCTGGCCCACTGAGCGGGGGAGGCCTGTGGCACCTGGCCGTCCAGGCTGAGGGCCGTCAGCAGGATCGTCACGGGCAGGGCCGCCACCAGCGCCCAGGAGATCGTCTGCCAGGCCCCCAGCTCGCGTGCCAGCAGACCGCCCTCGGCGTAGCCGAACGCCGCGGTGACCACCGCGGCGAAGAAGAGCAGGTCGGTCCAGTGCAGGGACCCCACCCCGCCATGGACTGAGGCGAAGGCGACGGCGGCCGCCGCTCCGCCGCTGGTGGCCGTCCAGAACAGCGGCCCGGGGCGCTCCCCGGTCCGCACGACGGCGACCACGGCGGTGGCCGCGGGCAGCACCGCGATGACCACCGCCCCATGGTTCGCGGTCGCGGTGGTCAGCGCCAGGGAGGTCAGCACGGGGAATCCCAGGACGATGCCCAGCGCGACGATGCCCAGCCGGAGCCACTGCCGCCCCTGGGGCAGTCGCTGACGGGCGAGCAGCAGGGCCGAGCCTGCCAGGAACCCGGCGACGACGGCCCGTCCGGCCCCGACGAAGAGCGGGTCGAGACCGCCACCGGTGGCTCCCTCGGTGACGGCGATGCGGGTCAGCGGGACCGTGAAGGAGAAGGCCACGACGCCGAGAAGCCCCCACCAGACGCCCGAGGGTGGTGTGAGGAGCGGTAGCGGTTCCCCAATTGTGACAGTATCGCTACTATGTTCTTTCATGACAGATAGTAGCACTCGTGTGGAGGAGCACCTGCGGCGCTGGATGGCGTCGGCGCCCCCTGGCAGCCGGCTGCCCAGCAGCCGTGCGCTAGTCGCCCACCTGCACGTCAGCCCGGTCACGGTGCAGAGCGCCGTCGGACGCCTGGCCGCTCTGGGCCTGGTGGAGAGCCGACCCGGTGCGGGGACCTTCCTCCGTGGCACAGGCCCCCGCACGGCCAGCGACCACCGCTGGCAGACCGCCGCGCTGGCGCTGACCGGGGGAGAGCCCCGCGGCCTCCCCGCGGCCCTGCGACCTGCCGCCGAGGGCAGGATCGCCCTGCACGCCGCCTACCCTGAACCGGATCTGCTGCCCCGGCGCCTGCTGCAGTCGGCCTGGTCCCGGGTCGGCCGGACAGAGTCGGCGCTGCGACGACCCCCGGCCGCGGGGCTTCCGGAGCTGCGCTCATGGTTCGCGCAGGCGATCGGCGGGAGCGCAGGCACGGGGGCGCCGTCGTCGACCGACGTCACCATCGTGCCCGGGAGCCAGAGCGGACTGGCCGCCACCTTCGGCGCGCTCGTCGGCGCAGGCCGTCCGATCCTCATGGAGTCCCCGACCTATTGGGGAGCGATCCTCGCCGCCCGGCACATCGGCGCCCGCATCGTCGCCGTGCCGACCGGCCCGCAGGGGCCGGATCCCGATCAGGTGCGGATGGCCTTCGAAGAGACCGGCGCCCGCACCTTCTACGCGCAGCCGGCCTGGGCGAACCCCACCGGCTCCTGCTGGGCCCCGGACCGGGCGCGCGCGATCATGGAGATCGTCAGATCCCGGGGCGCCTTCCTCATCGAGGACGACTACGCCCGTGACTTCGGGATCGCTCCCGGCCCGGAGCCCCTGGCCGCCGACGACCCCGACGGGCACGTCGTGCACCTGCGCTCGCTCACCAAGAGCGTCTCACCCTCGGTGCGGGTGGCGGCGGTGATCGCCCGCGGGCCGGCCCGGGCCCGCATCCAAGGAGCCTGCCAGGCAGAGTCGATGTACGTCAGCGCCGCCCTGCAGGAGGTGGCGATGGAAGTGGTCACCCGCCCGGCCTGGAAGACGCATCTGCGGCATCTGCGCGGGGAGCTGGAGCAGCGCCGGGACGCGATGGTCCAGGCGGTCCATCAGCACATCCCCGAGGCCCGGCTGGAGACGATCCCCACCGGAGGCCTGCATCTGTGGCTGCAGCTGCCGGAGCTCGGCGACATGCCTGACTTCATCGCGGCCTGCGAGGCCCGCGGCGTCGTCGTCGCCGGGGGCGACGAGTGGTTCCCCGCCGAACCGGCGGGCAGCCATCTGCGGCTCAGCTACTCGGGGCCGCAGCCCGAGGAGCACCCGGAGGCGGTGCGGCGCATCGGAGAGGCGCTGCGGGAACGCCTCGAGGCGCAGGGCTGACGGCTCACACCGCCAGCCGGTAGCCGCGCTTGACCACCGTGGTCACCACTCCGGAGGCGGGCAGCGCCTTGCGCAGACGCGAGACCCACATCTCCAGGGCATGCTCGGAGTCACAGTGGCCCAGCACCTGCAGCAGATGCTCCCGGGAGAGCACCGCGCCTTCGGCCTTGACCAGCGCGCGCATGAGCGCGAGGGGCCCTGGGGCCAGACGCACCGGCCGCTCGGTGACCTCCGGGAAGCGGACCTCGGAGCCACGCATCTCCACCGGGCCGTGGCGGGTCTCCAGGCGCAGCGTCTGATGCTCCTCGAGATGCTCGCAGACCAGCCGGATCATCGCGCCCAGCCGCCAGCGCTGGGGTGTGATCGGCCGGACTCCGGACTCGTGCAGCGGTGCGGCCGTCACGTCCCCGACGGCGGCGGAGACGACGTCCGAGCGGAACGCCTCCAGCAGGGCGGCCGCCCTGCCGTACTGATGGGCGACCTCCAGGAACGCGTCCACCGCGGGAGCTGCGGTGAAGGTGACGATGTCCAGCTGCCGTTCGATGACGGCGTCGATCATCCGCAGCAGCGCGGAGTCCTCCTCCGGCTTCGCCCAGGCGTAGGGCATGACCGTGATCACCCGCGCGCCCGCCGACTCGATGCGGGCGATCTGCTCGTGGTCGGTGCGGCCGTGCAGCTGGAACGCCACGGTCTTCCCGGTGAGGTCCCGGGCCAGCAGCATGTCGATCACCGTGGCGGTGCGCTCGTCGTCGGCGGCGCCGTCGTCGTCGAGCCCGGCGGCTCGCACTGCGCCGCGCGCCTTGGGTCCGCGCACCAGGATGCTGGAGCCCTCCAGGGCTTCGTGGAGCTCGGTGCCCAGACCGTAGGCGTCGGCGGCCTCGGCCCACCGGCGCATTCCGTAGGCGGTGGTGATGATCGTGTGATCGGGACGCGCCTCGGTCACCAGTCGGGTGTCCCGCTGCAGCGTCACCGATTCGGTCATCGGTGCGATGCGCAGCGCCGGGGCATGCATGACCTCCGCGCCACGCCGCTCGAAGGCGGAGATCAGGTCCTCGCTGCGGCGGTCCGAGGTCACGCCGATGCGGAAGCCGGCCAGCGTCTGCGGCAGTGCGGAGGCCGCCGGCAGCGCAGGGGAGGAGGCGCTGGCGGCAGAGGAGGTGCTCGCGGCAGAGGAGGTGCTGGCGGCAGGGGAGGTCCGCGGTGTGGGCCTGACCTCGGCGGAGGCTGGAGTGCTGGCGTCCGGACTCACCGCACGGCCCCCGCGAGTGTGCGGATGCGCTGCACGCCGTCCTCGCTGACGTGCATCGGCTCCGGGCCCCGCCGGGCGGCCTCCCCGGTGTCGGGCTCCACGGCGGCCAGCCGGACCACCTCCCCGATCACCAGCACCGCCGGGGAGCTGATCCGTGCCGCGGCGGCGACGCCCAGGACCTCACCCAGCGGCGCGATCGTGACGCGCTGCTCGGCGCTGAAGCCCTTCTCCACGATGCCCACCGGGACGCCGTCGGCCATTCCGTGGCGGCGCAGGCCGGTGACCGTGTGGCCCAGGGTGCCCACGCCCATCAGGATCACCGCGGTGCCCCCGACGCCGACCAGTCCGGCCAGCTCCTCCTCGCTGAGCAGGTCATGGCCGGAGATCACGGTGAACGCCTTGGAGACGCCGCGCGCGGTCACCGGAATGCCGGCGGCCGCGGGCACGGCGATGGCCGAGGAGATCCCCGGGACCACGGTGACCGGAACGTGGGCCTCGCGGCAGGCGGCGACCTCTTCGCAGCCGCGCCCGAAGACGAACGGGTCCCCGCCCTTAAGACGCACCACCGTCTTCCCGGCCTGCGCAGAGTCGATCATCATCTCGTGGATGGTCTCCTGCGGAACCCGGTGATGTCCAGGGCGTTTGCCGACGTCGACCAGCTCCGCACGGGGGGACCAGCTGAGGAGATCATCGGTGGGTGCCAACCGGTCGAAGTAGACGACGTCGGCGGTGGCCAGCGCATCACGGGCGCGGACCGTCATCAGGTCCGCGGCACCTGGTCCGCCGCCGACCAGGGTCACCGAGCCGATGGCGGCAGCGGCGCTCATGACGGCACCCCTGCCGGTGTGACGTCGGCCCGGGCGACGTCCGTCCGGCTGAGCGCGAAGCTCTCACGGACCGGGATGCGCGGGCCGGAGAGCAGCACCGGGCCCTCCCCGGCGGCCGCTGCGACACGTTCCTCCTCGGTGGCCGGACGGCGCTGGTCGCGCTCGAGCACGTAGGCCAGCCCGGTGTCGGGGGCGTCCGGGGCGTTGACGAAGCTGCGGAAGCGCCGCAGCTTCTCCGGATCGCGCAGAGTGGCCGCCCATTCGTCCTCATAGCGGTCCACGTGCGTCGCCATGGCGGCCTCGAGGTCCTCGGCCACGCCCAGGGTGTCCTTCACCACGACGTCGTGGATGTGCTCCACCCCGCCGGGCAGCTCCTCCATCCACCGGGCGGTGCGCTGGAGCCTGTCGGCGGTGCGCACGTAGTAGATGATGTAGCGGTCGATGTAGCGCAGCAGGGTCTCATCGTCCAGGTCCTTGGCCAGCAGCTCGGCGTGGGCGGGGGTGGCGCCGCCGTTTCCTCCGACGTACAGGTTCCAGCCCTCGGAGGTGGCGATGACGCCGACGTCCTTGCCGCGGGCCTCGGCGCACTCGCGGGCGCAGCCGGAGACTCCGAACTTCAGCTTGTGCGGGGAGCGCAGCCCGCGGTACCGCATCTCCAGCTCGATGGCCATCGCCACGGAGTCCTGGACGCCGTAGCGGCACCAGGTGGAGCCTACGCAGGACTTCACGTTGCGCAGCGCCTTGCCGTAGGCCTGCCCGGACTCGAAGCCCGCGTCGACCAGCTTCCGCCAGATCATCGGCAGCTGCTCCAGGCGGGCACCGAACATGTCGATGCGCTGGGCGCCGGTGATCTTGGTGTAGAGGTCGAACTCCTGGGCGACCTCGGCGATGGCGGCGAGTTTGGCCGGGGTGATCTCCCCGGCGGGCACGCGGGGCACCACCGAGTAGGTGCCGTCCTTCTGCATGTTCGCCAGGGCTCGGTCGTTGGTGTCCTGCAGGGCGCCGCGGCCGCCGTCGAGGATGTACTCGTCGTGCTGGGCGGCCAGCACCGAGGCGATGACGGGCTTGCAGATGTCGCAGCCGAAGTTCACGCTCGGATCGGCCGGAGTGCCGAAGCGTTCGATGATCTCGGTGAAGGAGGACAGCCCGGTGGCCTGAACCGCCTCGAAGAGCTCGGCGCGGGAGAGGTCGAAGTGCTCGCACAGGGCGTGGGAGACCTCCATCCCCTGGGCGACCATCTCCTTCTCCATGATCTTCTTCGCCATCGGCAGGCAGGAGCCGCACTGGGTGCCGACCTTGGTGCACTTCTTCAGCGCACCGATGTCCGCGCACGGCGGGGTGGCGCCGTCGCCGGCCACGGCCTTCCGGAGGGTCCCGGCGCAGATGTCCTTGCAGGAGCACACCTGGGCGTCGTCGGGCAGCTCCAGTTCGGCGACGTCGCCGCCGGCCGCGGAGAGGAAGGCGCCCGGCTCGGCGGGAAGCTCACGGCCCAGCAGCGGACGCAGCGAGGAGTAGGGAGAGGCGTCGCCGACGAAGATGCCGCCCAGCAGGGTCCTGGCGTCATCGGAGACGACCAGCTTCTGGTAGACGCCGTCCGCGGGGTCGGCGTAGACGACCTCCAGGGCTCCCTCGGTCTCGGCGAAGCCGTCGCCGAAGGAGGCCACGTCCATGCCGGCGAGCTTGAGCTTCGCGGCGGTGTCGAATCCGTCGAACTCAGCGGCCCCTCCGGCCAGCCGATCCGCGACCACCTCTGCCATCGCGTTGGCCGGGGCCACCAGGCCCATGCAGATGTCCTCGAAGCAGGCGACCTCACCGATGGCCCACACATGATCCGCCGACGTCGCGCAGGTGGCGTCGATGACCGCGCCCCCGCGGGAGCCGAGCTGCAGCCCGGCATCCCGGGCGAGCTCGTCACGGGCGGTGATCCCGATGGCGGCGACGATCAGGTCCGCCTCCACGGTGTCCAGGGTGGGGAAGGTCAGGGCGTAGCGGGGCTGGGCTGATCCTGCGCCCGGGGCAGCGGACGTCTCGGCGGCCGCGTCACGGATCTCCAGGCCGGCGGGGCGCTCGCCGCAGTGGAGGTCGTAGCCCTCCTTCTCCAAGAGTCGGTTCAGGGTGCGGCCGCCGAACTCGTCGAGCTGGGCGTTCATCAGCCAGCGCTTGGAGTGCACCACGGTGACCTCGGCGCCCAGGCCCTTGAGCCCTCCGGCGGCCTCCAGGCCCAGCAGTCCGCCGCCGATGACCGCGCACTTCGGGGTGCGTCCCAGTTCGACGCCGAGCTCGGCCACGCGCAGTCGCAGCCAGTCGACGTCGTCGAGGGTGCGGTAGACCGCGATCTGCTCGGCGCCCTCTAGCCCGGGGCGTGGTGCCGACGACCCGGTGGCCAGGACGAGCTCGTCGTAGCCGAGGGTTTCGCCGTCGGCGGTGGTGATGGTCTGGGCCGCGGTGTCCAGGCCGGTGACGGCCCGGGAGGTGTGCAGCGTGAGGCTCGGGGACTCCCACAGGCCGGGTTCGCCGAGGAGGAGGTCGTCGTCGGTGGCGAAGCGCTTGGAGAGGCCCACCCGGTCATAGGGGGGAAGCGCCTCCTCGGTGAAGACGCTGATCCGTGTGCCGGGGAGCTCCCGGGAGACGAGGGCTTCGGTCAGCCGGTGGGCCGCTGGGCCGCCTCCGACGATGACGATGTGCCGCGGGGCGGCGTCGGTCGGGTTCGGGCTCGCTGTGCTGGGTGCAGACATGGATCCTCACCTTGCCGGTCGTGAGGAGCGCAGCGGGTGCACGGCGCTCCAGGGTGGTCCCAGCCTAGGGAGGCGCGATTTCCCCGCCGTATCGCCTTTGTAAAGCCAGTATGTCGGGGTGTTCAGTGACCGAGAGGCCGCTGCTGAAGCCCTTTTCACCACCTGGAAACATGCGCGCACGATGAGGGAAACCCTGTGCGCCTAGCGTGGAGCCATGACTACAGCACTGCACCTCACCGAAGAGCAGGCCCAGCGGCTCGGCACGGCCGGGGGACAGGCGCCCGAGGACCGTCCTCATGCGGTCTGCCGGCTCGGGGACCTCGAGCCGCTGTGGGGTGAGGCGGCGCTGGTCGACGGTGCGCAGGTCGCGTTGATCCGCGTGCCAGGGGACCACGTCTACGCCGTCTCCCAATGGGACCCGGTCGCAAAGGCCCACGTGATGGCGCGTGGGATCGTGGGCACCAAGGGCGGGCGCCCGACGCTCGCGTCACCGATCCACAAGCAGGTCTACGACCTCGAGACGGGGCGGTGTCTGAGCGAGGACGGGTTCGCGCTGAGTGTCTTCGCGGTCGCCGTCGATGCCGAGGGACTCGTCCACGTCACGGCCTGAGTCGTGCCGGGGCTCCGCCCTCCCCTCCGGCCCTCCTGGCGCGGTTCGCCGACATCCGGCGACGTTCGGCCGATTCTGACCAGACAACGACGTTCGGCCGTTTCTTCCCCTCCAGAGGCGCGCTGATGCGCTTTCGGAGGGGAAGAAACGGCCGAACAACGCGGGAGGGACATTCTGGCCGAGCCTTGGTGGGGCCGACCGTTCAGAGCACGAGCGTGAGGATCAGTGTGGCGGTGGACAGGGTGAGCATGCCCAGGCAGTTGATCCAGAACTCTGACTCCAGGAAACGGGCCTTCACGTGGGCGACGCCGGCCGCGATGAAGTAGGCGATCACGCCCACGTTCGCCGCGATGCCGACGCCGGGGAACCAGAACCCGGCGACGAGTCCGATGACGGCGAGGACCTTGACGTAGATGAGGACCCACCACCACTCACGGGGGAGGTTGACCCCGGTGAGGCATCGGGCGATGAAGGTGGCCGGTCTGAGTGACAGGAGCACATCACTGAGCACGACGGCCGCCAGCAGGGCTGCAGGCCACCACGGGGTCGATGCGATGACCATCGTTGTCCTCCCTCGAGAGCCGACACGTGGTGGCGGTCCCGGCCCGTACCGTGGGTATGGTGCGGACGATACCAGCGCACGGGGTGCGGCAGGGATGCCTGCCGAACCCTGCACGTGCTGACCTCACTCGCAGAGCGACGTTCGGCCGTTTCTTGCGCTCCAGAGGGTCGCTGACGCGCTTCCGAAAGGGAAGAATCGGCCGAACGTCATCGGGAAGGGGAAGAATCGGCCGAACGTGGTGTCTGGGACGACGGATGCTCAGACGACCGCGGGTTCGGCGGGCTCTGCCGCACTCTCCAACATCTTCTCGATGTTCCGGTGGCAGGTGCCGCAGCCGGTGCCGGCGCGGCAGGCGGCTCCGACCTCCTCCACGGTGGAGCAGCACGACGCCGCCTCCTCCACCTGGCGAGCGGTCGCCCCAGAGCACCGGCACAGCACGTCGTCGGGACCGAGCTCGGCCTCCTTGGTGGCGTGCTCTGCGGCCAGCAGCGCCGTGCGGTCGGCCACCGGCAGGGTGCCCCGGGTGCAGTGCAGCGCCAGCTCCGCGGCCGAGCGGGGCATGCCCACCGCGACGAATCCCAGCAGGCGCTCGTCTTCGGTGACGATCCGCAGGTACTGCCCGGCCTTGGGGTCGGACCAGGTGGACACGGTCGGGGACTCCGGATCCCAGGGGTCCACGGCGGTCTCCCCGGCGCAGGCCACCGAGAGGGTCCGCGACTTCACCAGGATCACATCCAGCTTCCGCGTCGTCGTCGTGCCCTCTTGCTGTGTGCTCGCATCCTCGGCCGCGGGCGGCATGGAACCGGCCAGGTCGACGGGCCGGCCGGCGGCATCACGTTCCACTGCGGCGGCCAGCTCCAGGTCTGTGCGGATCGCCTCCGCGGCGGCCTCGGCCTGCTCCCAGCCTGGGGCGATCAGCCCGCTGGGGTCACGGCCTTCGACGGCGGCGCAGTCGCCCACTGCGAAGACGTGGGGGTCCCCGGTGCTGCGGGACTGCCGGTCCACCGTGATGCCCCAGGCGGTGGGCAGCCCGGCGTCGTGGGCCAGGCCGTCACGTGGCCGCACCCCGGTGCAGGTGAGCAGCAGGGAAGTCTCGATCTTCTCGCCCAGGGAGGTGCGCACGGCCGAGAGCCGGCCGTCGTCGGCGACCACCGTGTTCACATCGCAGGCGGAGCGCACGTCCACCCCGGCGGTGAGCAGCTGGCGGCGCAGCAGCATCCCGGAGTCGGTGTCGATCTGACGGCCCATCGGCACGGTCCCGCGGTGCAGCAGGGTCACCGCGCCGCCGACCTCGGCGATCGCCAGGGCGGCCTCGACTCCGAGCACGCCGCCGCCGAGCACCACCACGGGCTCTCGGCGCTGCACGATCGTCAGGATCCGGCGGGCGTCGTCGAGGTCACGCAGCGCCATCACCCCGTCCGGGTAGCGCCGCGGCTCCTCGGGCTGCGCCTGCGGCGCGCGGGAGCGGCGCCCGGCAGAACGACCATTGGCCTTCATGGTCAGCTCGGCATCGATGTGTCCGTCGCGGCGCATCTCCAGCGTCATGCGCGGGGTGGTCGGCTCCGCGCCGGTGGCGAGGACCAGCTTGTCGTAGTGCAGAATGCCGCCGTCGTCGAGGGTGACGATGCGGGAGGCGGCGTGCACCGCGGTGGCGGTGACCCCGCAGCGCACCTCGACTCCGGCGGCGCGCAGCTCGGCCTCATCGGCCAGCGCCAGATCCTCCGGTGCCGCCCGCCCCACGCTGACATCGCCGATCTTGATGCGCTGATAGGCCGGGACGCATTCGGTGCCCACCACGGTCAGGCGCAGTCGGCTCGAGGCGACATGCCCGCTCAGCTCGTCGACCAGTCGGGCGGCCACCGGGCCGAAGCCCAGCACCACCACATGCGGGGCGGCATCGGGGCCGGATCCGGAGCGGGTGCCGGCGGGCAGGGAGGAGGTCGACGGGGACATCACGGGGTGGTCTCCTTCGAGGATGTGGTCTCGGACCGAGCAGCGCCGGGGGCGCCGGCCGGGCGAATCGTCACCGGGGTGTTCTTGAACTCGGGCATCCCGCTCTGCGGGTCGGTCAGCGCCCGGGTGAGCAGGTTCGCGGTGCCCTGCCCGGCGTAGTGGAAGGGCGCGAAGATCGTGTCGGTGCGGATTCCGGCGTCCCACACCACCCGGGCGGTCATCTCGCCCTGGGCGTTCGCGACGACGGCGTCGGTGCCCTCCTCGAGGCCGTGCTCCAGCGCCGTGGCGGGGTGGACGGCGATGGTCGCCTCCGGGTGGGCATCCAGCAGCGCCGCCACGCGTCGGGTCTGGGTGCCGGACTGATAGTGCTCCATGTGCCGCCCGGTGGTCAGCGTCAGCTCGCCGGGCGCCGGGGCCGGGGTGCGGCCCGGTGTGATGGCGGCCAGCCGGGCTCTGCCGTCCGCGTGGGCGAAGCGTTCCAGGAACATTCGGGAGGTGCCGATGATCGGCTCCCCGGTGAGGGAGGACTCCCCGCCGAGCAGCGCGGACGGGACCGGCCAATAGGCGGCGTGGCCGTCGTCGAGGAGCTGCCAGTCCAGCCCGGAGTAGTCTGCGGCCGCCCCCTCGGTGGCCTGCCGGATCTCCGCGAACACCTCGGCGGGCTCCACGGGGAAGGCGCTGGAGCAGCCGAGACGACGGGCCAACTCATGCCAGATCCACAGTTCGGAGCGTGGTCCTGAGTCCGGTGCGTCTGTGCCCGACCCCGCGGAGCTCGGTGCGCCCGACGGCGGCTCCACCAGCTTCCGGCGGCGCAGCACCCGTCCCTCCAGGTTGGTCATCGTGCCGTCCTCCTCGGCCCACTGCAGCACCGGCAGCACCACGTCAGCCTCCGCGGCGGTCTCGGAGAGGAAGAAGTCGGCGACCACCAGCAGCTCGAGCGCCCGCAGGTTCTCCACCACGCGGGCGGCGTCGGGGGCGGAGACGGCCACGTTGGAGCCATGGACGAGCAGCGCACGGACGCCGTCGTCGTGGCCCATGGTGTGCAGCAGCTGCGCGGCGGGCCTGCCGGGGCCCGGGAGTGCCTCGGGCTCCACACCCCAGATCCGCGCCATATGGGCGCGGTCGGCGGGGTCGGTGATGGAACGGATGCCGGGCAGCTGGTCGGTCTTCTGGCCCATCTCGCGCCCGCCCTGCCCGTTGCCCTGGCCGGTGAGGGTGCCGTAGCCGCCGGCGCGGGTGCCGGGCAGGCCGAGCAGCAGGGCGAGGCTGATCGCCGCGCGGGCGGTGTCGGTACCGTCCTTGTGCTGCTCCACCCCACGGCCGGTGAGGATGTACACCGGGTCGCCGCCGTTGCGCGCCGCGCGGGCGGCGTGGCCCAGCCGGCGGGCGATCAGGCGGATCTGATCCGCCCCGACTCCGGTGAGCGACTGGGCGCGCTCGGGCCACCACTGGGTGACCGAACGGCGGAAGGAGTCGAGCCCGCTGACCCGCTGCTGCAGGTAGTCGGCATCGGCCAGACCCTCCTCCAGGACAACCTGCGCCACGGAGAGCAGCAGCACCAGGTCCCCGCCCGGGGCGGGGGCGATGTGCAGGCCGCCGCCCTCAGCGGTCAGCTCGGCGGTGTTGCTGCGCCGCGGGTCCACCACGATCAGCCCGCCGGTGGCACGGGCGCCCTCCAGATGCTGGACGAAGGGCGGCATGGTGTCGGCGACGTTGGATCCCAGGAGCAGCACGGTGCAGGCGGAGTCCAGATCAGTGAGCGGGAACGGCAGGCCACGGTCCAGGCCGAAGGCCAGGGTGGAGGCTTTGGAGGCGGAGGACATGCAGAATCGGCCGTTGTAGTCGATCTGTGCGGTGCCCAGAGCCACGCGGGCGAACTTGCCCAGGGCATAGGTCTTCTCATTGGTCAGCCCGCCGGATCCGAAGACGCCGACGGCGTCAGCGCCGCGTTCGCCCTGGATGCGGCGGATCTCGGTGGCCACGTGCTCCAGCGCCTCGTCCCAGGAGGCTGGGTGCAGCTCGCCGTCCTCCCCGCGCAGCAGCGGGGAGGTGAGCCGGTCGTGACGGCGGGTCAGCAGCTCAGCGGCGGTGCTGCCCTTCCGGCAGAGCCGGCCCTTGTTGGTGGGGAAGGAGGCTCCCTCCACCGCGAAAGTGTCCGGCTCGCCGGGACGTTCGGTGACGGTCAGGTTCATGGCGCACTGCAGGGCGCAGTACGGGCAGTGCGTCTGCACGGTCCTGCGCTGCATGGTGCGGGTGTCCGCCGTCGTGGTCATCGGGGAAGCTCCTGCTCGATCAGCTGGGCTATGTCTGCCTGGCCGTGGGGTGCTCGGCCGCTCAGACGTTGGCCTTGGCGTAGATTGTGCCTGGTCGCATGTAAACGGCCCATGTCAGGAATGCAAAGCCGATGTACGCGGCGGCGAAGCACCAGAAGGCGACGTCGAAGGTGCCGGTGGCGTTGTGGGAGAAGTTGAGGATCTGCGGGATGGCGAACCCTCCGTAGCCCCCGACGGCGCCGATCAGGCCCAGCGCGGCCGAGGCCTTGCGCTCGTGGCCGACCCTGTCCTCAGGCTTGACGGAGAGCCGGAAGACCAGCGGGATCATCCGGTAGCTGGAGCCGTTGGCCACTCCGGTGAGGGTGAACAGCATCAGGAACAGCAGCAGGTAGAGCCAGAAGCTGGCCATCGGCAGGGTGAGCACGACGCCGGCGGTCACCACGGCCATGATGAGGAAGCAGACCACGGTGACCCGCGCGCCGCCGATGCGATCGGCGAGCCTGCCCCCGTAAGGCCGGGACAGCGAGCCGACCAGGGGACCCATGAACGCCAGCGAGAGCGCGGCCCCCAGGACCTGGAAGCTTGAGAACTCCGGGAAGGTCATGTTGATCAGGGTGGGGAACACCGAGCCGAAGCCCATGAAGGAACCGAAGGTGCCGATGTAGATCACCGCGATGACCCACATGTGCTTCTCCTTCAGCGTGGAGAGCGAGCCCTTGATGTCGTTCTTCGCGTGGGACAGGTTGTGCATGTACTTCCAGGCGCCCCAGGTGGCCAGCAGGATGAACGGGATCCAGAACAGCCCGGCCATGGGCAGGTTGGGCTGGAAGGTCCCGAAGGCGAAGGCGGTGACCACGATGGGCACGGTGAACTGGGCGACGGCGACTCCGAGGTTTCCGCCGGCGGCATTGACACCCAGTGCGGCGCCCTTCTCCTTAGCCGGGTAGAAGAAGGTGATGTTGGCCATCGAGCTGGCGAAGTTGCCCCCGCCGAAGCCGGCCGTGGCGGCGATGGCGAAGAGCACCCAGGTGGGGGTCTCCGGGTTGCCGAGGGTGAAGGCCATCGCGGTAGTGGGGATGAGCAGAAGAAGGCCGGAGACGATCGTCCAGTTCCGGCCGCCGAACAGGGCGACGGTGAAGCTGTAGGGCACGCGCAGAGTCGCGCCGACCAGCGGCGGCAGAGAGACCAGCCAGAACTGCTGGGAGGTGGTGAGGTCGAAGCCGACCTGCGGCAGGAACACCACGGTGACCGACCACAGCTGCCAGACGGCGAAGCCGAGGAACTCGCAGAACACCGACCAGATGAGGTTCAGCCGTGCCGTGACTCGGCCGGGACCTTCCCAGAACCTCACGTTCTCGGGCTGCCAGTTGGTGATCCACCGGCCGCGTTCCACGACCAGCCGGTCCTCGGGGCCGGTGCTGCCCTCCGCCGGGCGGGGCGGGGCGGCATCGGGTGCTCCGGGGCTGCGGCCTGTGTCGGCGAGCTCATGCTCGGCGTCGGTGGTGGGTCCGGTGCTGTAGGGCTGCGGGGTCATGATGTCCTGCTCTCCTCCGCGCAGTGGCGGGCACGTGATGGAACCTGCGGGGTCTCGTTCGGAGGGACGGATCGTCCTCACGGTGATGTCCAGAGTGCCAAGGTGGTGTTTCGCCGTGTGCATCGGGGAGTTTCAGGCAGGAAAAACCAGCCTCATCACGGAGCGATCCCAGGGTGAGGTGCCCAGGAGGTGGGCTCCCATCCCTCCCGGCAGGGGTTCGGGGATTGCTATGGTCAGGCCCAGCGGCGGCGGACGGACGCCGGGCGAAAGGGCGGGGTCATCATGCGCAGACAGAGGGAGTGCGGGCAGCGGGTGGTCTCAGGAGTGCCGACACGGGCGCTGAAGCCTGGGTCCACGGCACGGGCGGTCGGCGTGCTCTCCGCGGCGGCGTTGATGCTCACCGGCTGCGTGACGTTGGGGGAGGAGGACCAGGCCGCCGAGGGGGAGCACGAGGAGCCTCAGGACGTCGAGGAGCCGGTTGAGGAGGAGCCCGAGGGGGAGGAGCAGGACGCGGCCGACGAAGGCTCGCTCGAGGACGACACGGACCGCGCGGGCGACGAAGACGAGGATGACGACGAAGACGACGGCGAAGATGAAGACGACGGCGACGGCGACGGCGACGACGACGAAGGTGAAGACGAGGACGTAGACGACGAGGACGACGACGGCGGGGAGGACGGCGCCGGCCCCGCCATCGAGCAGGACATCCTCTCCGGTTACCTCAGCGAGTCTGAGCTGCCGGACGGCTGGAGCTACTACGACGGGCCGACCCCTTACCTGACCGAGATCGAGCCGGACGAGGACATGATCAGCTATGACTTCGCGCTCGATTGGTCCGGCTACGCGGTGGACGAGACCTGTGAGGAGGCGCTCGCCGACATCGACGATCTCATTGCGATGGCCACGGGCTCCGCAGAGGCGGTGGTCTACGACGACGGTCTCGGCACCGTCGAGGTCGACGTCTTCACCTCAGATCGCAGCCTGAACCTGGTGGAACCCTACGGGGCACTGCCCGAGGCCTGCCCTGAGCTGGAGTCCGAGGACGGGGACGAGGCGTTCCTGGAGGGCTGGGACAACGGTGACGTCGGCGGCTTCTGGGCCGAGGAGGTCTTCGCGGGCCACGCGATGAGCTCCGGGCTGGCGGTCTGGGACGGTGACGGGGTCCATTTCTACATGTTCCTCGAGGACATGGAGGACAAGGCCGTCGCCGAGGAGTACCTGGAGGCTCAGATCGAGGCGCTCGAGGAGATCGACTTCCGGTGAGGGGCGGGCTCGCCTGCTGCGGTTGCTCAGGCGCTCGCCGGGGCGAAGCTGCGGCGGCGGGCCAGCAGCAGCACGCCCAGCAGGGCGGCAGGCAGGAGCCATCCGGACCAGCCCTGCAGCGTGGAGTGTCGGAAGTCGATCTGCTCGCCGAAAGCGGTGAACCAGTAGGCCAGGATCGTGGCCGCCGTGATCATCGACTGGGCGAAGGCCGCCGGCCAGATTGAGCCGGAGCGCATCCGCAGCCACGCGAGGATCCCTCCGATGACGATGCAGAACCCGATCATCAGCCCCATGGCCTGGAACACGTTCGCCTGGTCATAGAAGAACCCGACGGCCAGCAGCGGCGCGTACCAGAGGCCGTTGGCGGCGCCGGTGATCAGCACGGCACGCATCGTGCCCCAGCGCAGCTGAGCACGGGGGAAGAACCACCCTCGCCAGCCGATCTCCGTGCCGACGTGCAGGAACACCAGGCCGATGGCGGAGGCGAAGATGACCCCGGCCTCCACGAGGAGCCCCGTGGCGATGAACTCGGTGGGTTCATGGCCCAGGCGCTGGCCCAAATCCTGGACGAACAGCGGCATGGAGGGGTCGAAGGCGTAGACGCCGAGCAGCCCGCCGATGGGGAGCGCAGCCATGCTGAAGACGAAGAAGAGCATGATCCCCAGGATCGACCAGCTGATCAGCCGGGAGACGGGGCGCAGCGGGGTGATGCCCAGCGCGTCGGTGAAGCTCTGTGGGCGCAGCCGCATGGTCTGGTCCTCTGCTGCCTCTGCGCTCGTGGCGTCGTCGTCAGGGCCTCGAGGGGAGGCGAGGTGGCCGTAGAGGACCCGTGCCGACTGGCGCCGCTCCAGCAGGTGGACCACCACCGCGGCCAGCGCCGGGCTGAGCATGAACAGGTTGTAGAAGAGGTCCAGCGGTGCTTCGAGGCGGTCCGGCGGGTCCATCAGCACCAGCGGCAGGCCGATCAGCCAGCCCAGCGCCAGCGTCAGGATCACGAAGGTGCTCAGCAGCACCAGCGGTGTGCGCGGCGTCGCCGGTGCGGTGCGCCGGCTCGTCCTGCCGGCGGCGGCATCCGACGGTGCGGATCCGTCGTCGTGCCGACCTCCGGTGGCCGGAGGGGCGTCAGGGCTGTGGTGCGACATGGGAGGCCTCGCTGGTCTCACGGGTCGGGGAAGTTGCGGTCCAGCCCTCGATGATACGGGTTCCGGCCGACCTCCCGACGCCAGGGCCGGCCCTCCGTGGCGGTGTCCGGGGAAACGTCGCGGAGGGCCGAGAGGCGGCTCACTCCTGCGGACGGCGCGCGATGAAGAACAGCCGCCGGAACGGGAGGATGGTCCCCAACGCGGTCTGCGGATACGCCTCGCGCAGGGCCGCCTTGTACTCGTCGGTGAAGCGGCTGAGCTCGGGCTCCGGCAGAGCCTGCAGCACCGGCCGGGCGGCGGCCGCGGAGATCCACTGGAACACCGGGTCCTCCCCCTGCAGCACGTGGTGATAGCGGGTCTCCCAGGCCTCGACCTCCCAGCCGGAGCGAGCGACGTCGAGCATGTAGTCGGTCAGCTCGTGGGTGGGCTGGAGCAGGGAGGCCTGGTCCAGGTGGCGGGCGTAGGGCTCTCGGGAGGCGAACTCGGCCAGCAGTGCGTGGCTGGGTGCGCTGAAGTTCCCCGGGACCTGCACGGCCAGGGCGCCGCCCGGGGCGACGAGGTCCAGGATGTGGGGCAGGACCTTCCGGTGGTCGGGCAGCCACTGCAGGGCGGCGTTGGAGACGACCAAGTCCACCGGTTCAGCGATCTCGAGGTTTCGGATGTCGGCGCGGACGTAGTCGATGCGGTCGTCGTCCGTGGCCTCCCGCGCGCGGTCGAGCATCTCGGCGCTGGAGTCGACCCCGGTGATCTCCGCGTGGGGCCACATCCCGCGGAGCACCGGCATGCCGTTGCCCGGGCCGCAGCCGAGGTCCAGGATGGTTCCCGCCTGGGGGAGGCGGACGCGCTGGAGGAGGTCGATGAAGGGCTGGGTGCGTTCGGACGCGTAGGTCAGATAGGCACCCGGGTTCCACTGGGTACTGGGCATGGTTGTCATTGTATGGAGGCCTGTCCTTGGGGTCGCAGGCGGCAGACACAATCCGACACCTGGTGCGGGGCGGGCCGGCGTCACAGGAATGCGAACGGTTTGCATTTGTTGCGAATCGTTCGTGATAATGAGTCGCATGAATAGGAACGCACTCACTCTCACCTCCCTTGCCATGGCCTCGGCACTGGTCCTCTCCGCCTGCGGCGACGACGGCGCCACGAACAGCGACGACGAGGAGCTGGATCCCGCAGCTCAGACAGAGGACACCGATGGCGGCGACGGCGACGGCGACTCTGGCGAGGAGGAGCGCATCGAGCCCTCCGACCGTGAGACGCATGAGGCCGGCGGTCCGACCACTCGCGTGGCCGTGACCTACGACGGCGGCGTCGCGGTCCTGGACGGTGCGACCCTCGAGGTGCTCGGGGAGTTCGACGTCGAAGGGTTCACCCGAGTCAACCCCGCCGGAGACGGGCGGCACTTCTTCCTCACCGAAGGTGAGTCCTTCCGCCTGATCGACGGCGGCAGCTGGGGCTCTCCGCACGGGGACCACGATCACTACCACACCACCGATCCGCTGCTGACAGACATCACTGTCGATGGACCAGAGCCTGGACACGTGGTGTCCCATGACGGCATCGGCACGCTGTTCTTCGACGGCAACGGTGAGATCCACAGCTACGACCTGTCCACGCTGGACGCCGAGACAGAGATCGACGCCGAAGTCTCAGAGACCGATGATGCCCACCATGGTGTGGCCGTGGTGAACGCTGACGGCTCCCGCTTCGAGACTCTGGCCGACCGCAGCGGCGCCCGCTTCCTGGACGCCGACGGAGAAGAGGTCGCCAGCAGCGAGGACTGCCCGGGGGTTCACGGCGAGGCGGCTCTGCCGGACCACTCACTGGCCGTCGGCTGCGAGGACGGAGTTCTGCTCTTCGACGGGGAGGAGTTCACCAAGCTGGAGACCGGCGAGGAGTTCTCCCGGATCGGCAACCTGTTCCCGCACGACGAGTCGCCGGTGCTGCTGGGCGACTACCTGCTCGACGAGGACCGTGACGAGCCGATGACCTCGGTGGCACTGGTCAACGCCGAGACCGAGGAGATCGTCCTCGCCGACGTCGAGTCCCCCTACAACTTCCGTTCCCTGGCGCGAGGCCCGGAGGGTGAGGCGCTGGTCATGGCCGAGGACGGGCAGCTGCACGTCATCGACGAGGAGACCGGCGAGCACATCGACCAGCTGCAGGTCATGGACGAGTGGACCGAGCCGGAGGAGTGGCAGCAGCCCCGCCCCGCGATCCGCGTGGTCGATGACATCGCCTACATCACCGAGCCTGACGCTCAGGCCATCCACATGGTGGACCTGACCGAGCTGGAGATCATCAACGAGGCCGAGTTCGACTTCACGCCGAACGAGATCGCCGCCGTCGACGGCCGCCCGGTGGAGGGCGTGTCCGACGACTTTGAGGGCGAGGACGACGAGGATGACCACGGGGATCACGATCACGATGACGACGATGATCATGACCACGGTGACGACGACCATGACCATGATGACGACGATCATGACCATGATCACGAGGACGACGAGGGTGACCACTGAGTGGAGCGCCTCTGATGGACTCGGGTGGTTCTGCCAGACCCGATACCGCTGACATCGTCAGCGGACTCCTCCTGGCAGGTGCGAGATGAGGGTGGCGCCTCGTCGCCTGGGATTCTTGGGCGGATCCTGGGGATGACGGCGAGGTGCACAACACCCTGAGCAAGGTAGGTGGGCGGCGGCCCGGCACGGAGCTTCGGCTCCGGGTCGGGCCGCCGTTCTGCGTGGGGTGTTCCGTCTGTCGCTCCCGCCTGCTGCCCCGGCTCCAGCATGCCCGAAGATCGTCTCTCTGTGGCAGATCGTCTCCGAATCCGGCGACGATCTGCCACAGAGAGACGATCTTCTGTGCATGGTCGGGCGGTTCCGGGATCAGGTTTTCCACAAGTGGCGACATGACGGCCCCTCGGGCGGCGGGCTTGTCTACACTGCCCAGAGGGGTGCGGTGCGTGACCAGATTCGGCGTGGCGCCGCGGAACACCAGAGAACTGCAGAACAGGAACGGAAAGGGACGGATGGTCAGCGACGACGCACGGGGCCTGAGCCAGGGGTGGATCAGACCCATCACGGGATTGCTGCTGGTAGCCGCACTGGCTCTGACCAGTTGTGGGACTGGTCCGGAGGCGGCAGGGACGGCGGAACCTGACGGCGGAGAGTCTGCCTCAGCGCATGGTGGGGAGGATGCCGACGACGCAGAGGGGGCAGGTGACGCCCAAGAGGATGAGACGCCTGAGCCGACCCCGAAGCCGGCTTCCTCGGAGGGGCCTGGGGAGAACCTCCCGGTGCCCGAGGCCCCGGACGAGCTGTATGAGGACAGCCATGAGGGAGCCGAGGCGGGGATGCGTCACTGGTTCGACCTGTTCGTGTACGCACGTAATACCGGTGACGTGGGGCCGGTCAAAGACCTCTCCCACGAAGACTGCCTCTCATGCCACAAGATGATCGAAACTGTGGAAGAGGTGTTCGAGGGTAACGGCTGGTTCGTCCAGGAGTCGCACAAGACCCATCACGTGCAGTTCACGGACATTGACTCCGGAGCTGTTGGCGGAGTTTTCCTGCTCGATACGTCCGACTTCGAAGCGTACTGGGACAACGAGTATCACGGAACGACTGAAGGTACCGACGATCAAGTCTGGACAGGTCATCTGGATTTCACTGAGGACGGATGGAAAGTGTTGTCGGTGCGGCACGAGATGCCGACGCAGGATTCCGGCGAGGAGGGCTGATTGTGCGTGTTGGGGCTTTCCTCAGTATGGGCGCCCTCGTCCTGGCCTTCATTGGGCCGTTGAGTAGCAGCCCAGGGCCGGCGCCAGAACACCTACAAGCGGATATGGATGAGATAAACGACACTGCGTGGGTCGAAATCCGAGACTTCGCTGAACCTGACGTCTCGCAGCCGGGCTCCCATCCGGAATCTCGGCAGAATGATGACGGTGGTGCGGAGCCGGATCCGGGCTCACCTTCGTCTGAGTCGCCCGGAGGCGGTGGCGGCTCGCAGAGCCCCGGTCCCTGGGCTGAGAATCAGCCCGCCGTCCAGGAGGAGAATCTCTGTGTCGACGGCGAGGTGGTCAACGGAGAGTGCGTTGAGCTGTCCCAACGCATCTGTGGAGTTCCGGGTCCGGTTAGCATGCCCACCTCGGAGGATCCCAGTGGTGGTCTGAACTTCGCCCCGACCTTCTGCCCGCCTGAGGAGGAGGACGAGCCGGAGGAGGAGTCAGAGGAGCCGGAGGAGCTGGAAGAGCAGGCCGCCGAGTCGGACGAGGCTGAGGCGGAGGATGCACCGCCGCCTCCTCCGACCATCACCACCAGTGACTTCCTGGATCTGCCCTTCGAGCCCGCCGGTGTCTCGTTCGAGCCCGATCTGGTCGGCTTCGGATACCTCAACCGGCACGTGAACATCTTCGCCGAGGTCGAGACCCAGGTGATCTCTCAGGAGATGCTCGGCTACGACGTCGACATTCGGGCTCTGCCGTCGCAGTTCCACTGGGACTACGGCGACGGCACCACGCGCACCACGAGCGAGCCCGGTGCGCCGCTGCCGGAGTTCGATTCAGCGGGCTTCGAGGTGAACAGGACCGATACGGAGACGGTCACCTCGCACGCCTACTCCGAGACCGGTCGCTTCCCGGTCACAGTGGACACCGTCTTCCTCGGCGAGTACCGGATCGACGGCGGCCCGTGGATCGCGATCCCAGGCAGCGCGACTCTGACCTCCGAGCCCGGCGAGGCGGACATCTGGCGCATCTCGTCACGGAACGTCTCCGGGCCATGTGAAGACCTCGGGTCCTGGGGCTGCAATGGTCCGATCGAGCTCGACGAGGGCGATTCACCCCCGAAGATCTTCGAGGATCAGTACGACGACCACGGCAACTGGATCGGCCAGCAAGGCTGAACGGGATCTCTTCGTCGTTCAGGGCGTGAGGCGGGCCAGGATCTCGGCGGCGGACTCCTCCCGGCATTCTGATGCGCGAGTGCCAGCCCAGAGGCTCAGATGCTCCGGATCGCCAGCGGCGTTCGCTGCGGCTCGCAGCGGGGCCGTCATGCGGTTCACCTGCGGATAGCCGACCACAGCCTGATCATCCAGCTCATCGATGAACAGATTGCGCAGCCCTCGCGCCGGACGGCCGGAGAAAGCTCGCGTCACCACCGTCTCCGAACGCTCCGGATCCAGCACCGCCTGTCGGTGCGCCGCGCGGGTGCCTGCCTCCCGTGCGGTGAGGAACTGCGTACCCACCTGCACCGCCCGGGCGCCCGCGGCCAGCAGGTCGGTCACGTCTTGCACCGTCCCCACGCCACCGGCGGCGATCAGCGGCGGCTCCGTCCCGACGCCGTCGTGTCCGCCTGATCCGCGATGGTCGCCCAGTGCCGCGCGCACCGCACCCAGCAGCTCCAGGGTGTCGACCGGCTCCGGCTCATCGTGCATGGAGAGCACCGCTCGGTGCCCACCTGCCTGCTGCCCCTGCACCACCAGCGCATCCGGGCCCAGCGCCGCAGCTCGTCGGGCGCCCGGCACATCCGCCACGCTCAGCACGACGGTGACACCCGCCTCCTGCAGAGCACGCACGGCCGGGGCCTCCGGCAGCCCGAAGGTGAAGGACACCGCCGCCGGCGGGCGGGACAGCAGCAGATCCAGCTTGGCCGGGTAGTCGTCGTCGGACCAGGCCGGCACCTGCGGGACCTCCACACCCAGGGCCTCTGCCGCCGGCCTCAGCGCGAGGCGGTAGCTCTCCAGGGCGTCCGGGTCGGCGGTGTCGGGGTCCGGGACGAAGAGGTTCACACCCACAGGCAACAGTCCGGACTCCGTGCGTTCGCCCTCCAGCAGGTCATCCACGTCATCGAGATGCCCGGCTAGGGCCGCGGGGGTGAGGTTCCCCCCGGCCAGCTGCCCGAAGCCGCCGGCCCGGTGCACAGCCGCGGCCAGTGCCGGTGTCGACGGGCCTCCGGCCATCGGAGCCTGCATGATGGGGGAGCGGAGCTGGTCCGCCAGTGTGTCGAGGCGTGTGCTCATGCCCCAGAGGCTACTCCTTCGTGACGTCCTGCCCCAGCCCGCGGGCTCTCCGGGACCTGTGAGCCCGGTGTGAGGCGGAGGATGCCCACCATGCGCCCGCGATGATCACCGCGCAGCCGAGCAGCTGCCACGGGGTCGGGATCTCGCGCAGCACCACGGCGGCGAGTCCGAGGGCGAAGACGCCCGGCAGCAGCAGGAGAGTGCTGGTGGCGGTCTCGGAGATCCCGGTCATGCCTACGTTCAAGCACCAGAAGACCACCACCTGTCCCAGGAAGGCCAGTGCCAGCAGCTTCACCCAGGTGCTCGGTTCCTGCGGCCAGTGAAGCCCGCCGGTCACCAGCGCGGCGAGGCTCGCGGCCGCCCCAGCTGACAGACACACCAGGGCCAGCACCGTGAAGGGCGCCGGCTTGGCGGTGGCCGGGGCAGTGCGACGGATGACCGCAAGGTAGATGGCATAGGCCGTGCCGGCGGCGAGCCCGGCGAGGACGCCGCCCAGCTGGATGCCGCCGACGTCGAACGCTCCGGCGGTCAGTACCACGCCGAGGAACATCAGCGGGATGATCAGCGCCAGCTGCCGCATCGGCCGAGCCCGTTCCACCAGCCAGGCGATCAGCGGCAGGGCGATGAGCTGGATGTTCAGCAGCACAGTGGCGATGCCGGGTCCGACCAGTCCGATGGAGGTGTTCCAGAGGCTGTAGTCCACTCCGAGTGCGGCTCCGGCCATCAGGGCGCCGACGACGGTTCGGCGCGGCAGCGTGACGCTCCGGTCGATCCGACGAAGCTCCCAGACCACCATCGGCAGCAGCATCGGGACCGCGAGGAAGCAGCGCAGCGCGGCGATCACGGAAGGATCTGCGGGGATCGTGGAGATCAGCAGCGAGGTCCCGCCCAGGGCTGACGTGCCGGCGATCACCAGCAGCGTGCCCTTCCTTGCAGTGACCATGCGGCCAGTCTCGCACAGGGCCGCAGCCACGATTCAGCCGTCCCCCGTGCCGTCCGGATGGTGGATGGTGTCCCTCAGGCAGGAGGTGTCGAGACAGGCAGGGTCAGGACTTCACGAGCCGTCGGATGGCTTCGGACGCCTCCTTGAGCTTCTCCTCCGCGTCATCGCCTCCAGCCGCCACGGCGCCGGCCACGCAGTGCTTGAGGTGGTCGTCCAGGAGTGCCAGCCCGACGTTCTCCAGCGCCGACGTCATGGCGCTGATCTGGGTGAGGATATCGATGCAGTAGGTGTCATCCTCGACCATCCGGTGGATTCCGCGTGCCTGCCCCTCGATCCGGCGCAGCCGCGCGAGGTACCGGGACTTGTCTGACATGTACCCGTGGTGGGAATCGTGCGTGTGCGCGCCGTGCTTGCCCTCGGCGGGGGCGTGGCTCTCGGCCGGTGCATCGGCCGCCGTCGTCTCGCTCATGGCTCATGGCCTCCTTATGCTGTGAAGTGTACCGGAGGAGGGTATGCAAATGTACCCCCTAGGGGTATAGTCGACGGTATCGGAGCACCGCCCCGTCCTCACCAACGAAGGAGCATCATGTTCACCACGCTGAGCTACTCCGTCACCGGAATGACCTGCGCCCACTGCGAGAACGCCGTGCGCCAGGAGGTCGAAGCTCTCCAAGGTGTCCAGAGCGTCGAGGTCAGCGCCGCACGGGGCAGCCTCCGCCTGGACGTGGAGGACCCGCAGAAGGTCACCGACGACGCCGTCCTCGCCGCCGTGGACGAGGCCGGCTACCAGGCGGTGCGCACCGCATGACGTCGGAGACCGAGGTGCCCCACGGGGACGCGGCAGGGCAGTCGGAGCCTGCAGAGCGCATCGAGCTCGCGATCGGCGGGATGACCTGCGCCTCCTGCGCGAACCGCGTGGAGAAACGGCTGAACCGCATGGAGGGAGTGACCGCGTCGGTCAACTATGCCACCGAGAAGGCCTGGGTCAGCGCCGACGACGTCACGGACCGTCAGGACCTCGTGAAGTCCCTCATCGCCGCGGTGGAGAAGACCGGCTACACCGCTGAGATCCCCGTCCGGGAGGACGCCGAGGAGGAGGGTCGAGCTGATCGCGAGCTGCGTGGCATCCGCCTCCGCCTGCTGGTGGCCGCCGTGCTCAGTGCGCCCGTCGTCGTCTGGGCCATGGTCCCGGCCACACAGTTCGACCGCTGGGGCTGGGCCTCCCTGGCGCTCAGCCTGCCTGTGGTGCTCTGGGCCGGCTGGCCATTCCATCGTGCCGCCGCGCTCAATGCTCGTCACGGCATGGCCACCATGGACACGCTCATCTCCCTGGGCACCCTGGCTGCGCTGATCTGGTCGCTCTACGCACTGGTGTTCGGCACCGCTGGAGATCCCGGCATGCGCCACGAGTTCAGTCTCTTCCCCGAGCATGTCGACGGCGCCGCCAACATCTACCTCGAGGTGGCCACCGCCGTCACAGCCTTCCTCCTGCTCGGCCGCTATCTGGAGAAGCGATCCAAGCGTCAGGCCGGGGCCGCGCTGCGATCCCTGCTCCGGATGGGTGCCAAGGAGGTCTCAGTGCTGCGGGAGGGTCAGGAGATCCGCATCCCGGTGGAGCAGCTCGACGTCGGCGACGAGTTCATCGTCCGCCCGGGGGAGAAGGTCGCCACGGACGGCGAGATCCTCCACGGCGTCTCAGCGATCGACATGTCCATGCTCACCGGGGAGTCCCTTCCCGTCGAGGTGGCTCCCGGAGGCTCGGTCGCCGGTGCCACCGTCAACACCTCCGGTCGGCTGGTGGTGCGCGCCACGCGCGTCGGCGCCGACACCCAGCTGGCCCAGATGGCTCGCCTGGTCGAGGAGGCGCAGTCCGGCAAGGCCGAGGTCCAGCGCCTCGCCGACCGCATCTCGGGCGTCTTTGTGCCCGTGGTGCTCGGCGTCGCCGTCCTCACCCTTGTTGCCTGGATGCTGCTCGGAAACCCGGTGGAGGCCGGATTCACCGCCGCCGTCGCGGTGCTCATCATCGCCTGCCCCTGCGCGCTGGGCCTGGCCACCCCCACCGCGCTGCTGGTCGGCACCGGCCGCGGGGCCCAGCTGGGGATCCTCATCAAGGGCCCTGAGGTCTTGGAGTCCTCCCGCACCATCGATGCCGTGGTCCTGGACAAGACCGGCACCGTCACCACCGGCTCCATGCGGCTGACCGCTGTGCACTCCGCACAGGGTGCGGAGGTGACGAGCGACGGTGACCGGACCAAGGTGGACCACGCGGAGGCCGACGGCCAGCTGCTCCGGCTGGCCGGGGCCCTGGAGGCATTCTCCGAGCACCCCATCGCCCGGGCGGTGGCCGCCGCCGCGCGCGAGACCCACGGCGTCCGCAGCGGCTCTCTGCCGGAGGTCGAGGACTTCCGCAGCCATCAGGGTCGAGGGGTCTCGGGACGCGTCGACGGCCGGAAGGTCGCCGTGGGCCGGCGCAGCTTCCTCACCGAGTGCTCCGTGGAGCTGCCATCGGAGGTCCTGGACATGTCCGCAGCCGTCGAACGCGACGGCCGCACCCCTGTGATGGTCGCCGTCGACGGTTCCTTCGCCGGCGTGCTGATCGTTGCCGACGCCGTGAAGGAGACCTCGCCGGAGGCTGTGGCCCAGCTGCGGGAGCTCGGGCTGATGCCGGTGCTGCTCACCGGTGACAACGCCGGCACCGCCCAGCGCGTGGCCGAGGAGGTTGGCATCGCCGAGGTCATCGCCGAGGCGCTGCCGGAGGACAAGGTCGAGGCCGTCAAGCGGCTTCAGCGGCAGGGACGGACGGTCGCCATGGTGGGAGACGGTGTCAACGACGCCGCCGCCCTGGCCCAGTCGGACCTCGGCATCGCGATGGGTGCCGGCACCGACGTCGCCATCGACGCGGCTGACATCACCATCATCCGGGGCGACCTGCGCAGCGTGGCCGACGCCGTCAGGCTCTCCCGGAAGACCTTCACCACGATCCGTTCCAACCTGTTCTGGGCCTTCCTCTACAACACGGCGGCGATCCCGCTGGCCGCCCTCGGGCTGCTCAATCCCATGCTCGCAGGTGCGGCGATGGTGCTCTCCTCGCTCTCCGTGGTGGGCAACAGTCTGCGCCTGCGCGGCTTCCGTGGTCTCGCGCGCTGAGACGACACCCTCGTCACAGAAGGTTTCGTCATTGCGGGGTTCGCTAAATGACGTCTAGTCTGGTGAGGCGAACCTTCCCTGTGGTGTCCGAGTGATCCTGCAGGTGCCCCGTCAGATGGAGGAGTCCATGAGCGCACAGCCGGTCGACGTCGCCGAGGAACGGCCCGCCCGTCCGCAGATCCGCGCAGTCCCGGACGCCGAGCAGTCTGACGCCGACGTCGACGTTCGCGAGTTTCCGCCGACCCGTGCCTTCCGCACCACGGCGACCGCCGTCGTCGCGCTCAGCCCGCATTTCATCCGCGTCACGCTGAGCGCCGATGACCTGCGACACTTCCACCCCGGTGGGCTCGATCAGCGCATCAAGGTCTTCCTCCCGCGTGAGGACGGCGAGTACCCGGAGATCGGGCTGTTCGCCGACCCTGCGCCGAGCATCATGGAGTGGTACCACCGCTGGCGGGACCTGGACGAGGCCGAGCGCAACCCCATCCGCACCTACACGGTCCGCGCCATCCGCCCCGAGCAGGCGGAGATCGACATCGACTTCGTCGTCCACGGCACCGAGGGCCCGGCCTCCGCCTGGGCCAGCACCGCCCGCCCGGGCGACGAGCTGATCGTCATCGGCCCCGATGCCCGCGCCGAGGAGCACGGCGGGGGCATCGAGTGGAACCCCGGCACCGCCCGGGACGTTCTGCTCGCCGGTGACGAGACCGCCGTGCCCGCCATGTGCGCGATCCTCGAATCGCTGCCGGAGGGCATCACCGGTGAGGCTTACCTGGAGGTTCCCAGCAGCGCCGACGCCCTCGACGTCGAGACTCGCTGCGGGGTCACCATCCACTGGATCGGCCGCGACGGGGCACCGTTGGGGGAGAAGCTCACGGCCGCGGTCAGCGACTGGGCGCGCCGCCGCGCGGAGATCTTCGCCGAGCGGCAGGCCGCCTGCGAGCCGGCCCGCACCGCCGTCGGCGCTCCCGAGGGCGGAGAGCTCCCCGAGGTGGACGAGGACGCCGTGCTGTGGGAGGTGGCCGAACCGGACGGCTTCCGCGAATACGCATGGCTGGCGGGAGAGGCGGGAGTCATCACCGCACTGCGCCGCCACCTGGTCAAGGGCATCGGCATGAGCCGCAAGCAGGTCTCGTTCATGGGCTACTGGAAGAAGGGCCGCGCCAGCGCCTGAGCGGTCCGCCGGGGTAGTGCGCTCCCGGGGCGCACGGCGCGAGCCACCGAGGCACCAGGCATGGGACACTGGTGTCGATGTCGACTTCATCGAACACCCCGCAGACGCCGCGCGCCACCGAGCAGTCGAGCCCTGCCCGTCAGGACGAGGCTCGTCCCCAGGTCATCCCCAAGCCTGAGGGCTGGAAGCAGCCGATGGGCCCTGACGGCCGTCCCCAGCTGCAGTTCGCCCAGTCCCAGCGGGTCAAGCAGCCGCCGCAGCACCTAGCTGACATGACCCTGCCGGAACGCATCCAGCGGGCCAAGGAACTCGGCTATCCCGGCTTCCGCGCCAAGCAGCTCTCCGTGCACTACTTCCAGCACTACACCTCGGACCCGGCGCAGATGACCGACCTGCCGGCCGGCACCCGCGATGAGCTGGTCAACGAGTTCCTGCCCCCGCTGCTCACCGAGGTCCGGCGGCTCCGCACCGATGACGGCGCCACCATCAAGTTCCTGTGGCGGCTCTTCGACGGTGCCCTGGTCGAGTCGGTGCTCATGCGGTACCGCAACCGCATCACCCTGTGCATCTCCTCCCAGTGCGGCTGCGGGATGAACTGTCCGTTCTGCGCCACCGGCCAGAACGGTCTGACTCGCAATATGTCCACCGGCGAGATCGTCGACCAGATCGTGCAGGCCAATCGCGCGATCGTCGCCGGGGAGCTGGACGCTCCCACCGCGGCAGAGATCGCCGAAGAGGCCGACCACGCCGGACTGGGCGAGGAGGCCGAGTTCGCCGGGGAGGTCGAACGCACCGGTCCCCAGCGCGTCTCCAACATCGTCTTCATGGGCATGGGAGAGCCGCTGGCCAACTATAAGCGGGTCATGAACGCGGTCCACCGCATGGTCGACGACGCCCCCGAAGGGCTGGGCATGAGCGCCCGCGGCATCACCATCTCCACCGTGGGCCTGGTGCCGGCGATCCGTAAGCTTGCCGCTGAGGACCTGCCGATCACCTTCGCGCTGAGCCTCCACGCGCCTGACGATGAGCTGCGCGATGAGCTGATCCCGGTGAACTCTCGATGGAAGGCTGATGAGGCCATCGATGCGGCCTACGAGTACTACGAGAAGACCGGACGTCGGGTCTCCATCGAATACGCGCTGATCAAGGACATGAACGATCACGGGTGGCGCGCGGATCTGCTGGCGGACAAGCTCAATGCCCGCGGCCGCGGCTGGGTCCATGTGAACCCGATCCCGTTGAACCCCACGCCCGGTTCGATCTGGACATCCTCCGAGCCTGACATCACCCGGGAGTTCATCGCCCGTCTGGAGGCCAAGGGAGTGCCCACCACCTTGCGCGACACCCGTGGCAAGGAGATCGACGGCGCCTGTGGGCAGCTCGCCGCCTCGGAGGACTGACCTCCCGCACCCGCTGCGGCACCTCTTGCGTTGGCTCCGCGGTGTGGGCCCTTCTCAGCGCTGACAGCGCCTGAAAAAGGGCCCACACCGCGGAGCCAACGTCGTCTGCGGACCGTTAGGCTGGCGGGCATGAAACCGTCGCAGCGCTCCGAGGTCCCCGGCTTCCAGGTGATGAGCATCCTGGCGAAGATCGACTCCCTGCGGGCGCAGGGCCGCGACGTCGTCTCACTCACTGCCGGCGAACCCGGCTCGGGCGCCCCGCCGGCGGTCAACCGCGCGGCCGCCCTGATCCACGCCCAGGACACTGTGCTGAACTACAGCACAGCACTGGGCATCCGGCCGCTGCGCGAGGCAGTGGCCGCCCACTGCCTGGACTGGTACGGGGCCGAGGTCGATGCCGACCGCATCGCCATCACCACGGGCTCCTCCGGGGCGTTCATGCTGAGCTTCCTCGCGGCCTTCGACGTCGGCGACCGGGTGGCCCTCGCGCGCCCCGGCTATCCGGCCTACCGGAACATCCTGGCCAGCCTGGGCATCGAGGTCGTGGATTTGGACTGCGGCCCCGAGGTCCGCTTCCAGCCGACGGTGGCGCTGCTCGAGGAGGCGGTGGCCCAGGGCGGTCCGATCGCCGGACTCATCCTGGCCTCCCCGGCGAACCCCACCGGCACCATGATCGGCCGTGAGGAGCTCGACTCGCTGGTGGGATGGTGCCGCGAGCGGGAGGTGCAGCTCATCAGCGACGAGATCTACCACGGCATCACTTATGCCGACGCAGGGGCGGAGACCGGGGCTGCGCGCGAGGCCTCCACCGGCCCACCCTCGCCCGGGGTGAGCGCGCTGGAGCTCACCGATGAGGCCGTCGTCGTGTCCTCCTTCTCCAAGTACTGGGGCATGCCGGGCTGGCGGCTGGGCTGGGCGGTGCTGCCCGAGCACCTGGTGGATCCGATCTCGCGGCTGGCCGGCAATGTCTCGCTGTGCCCGCCGCACGGCTCGCAGCTGGCCGCCGTGGAGGCGTTCAGCACGGAGTCGATGGCCTTCGCCGCCTCCCAGGTGGAGCATTACGCCGCCGCCCGCCAGCAGGTGCTGGACCGGCTGCCGGAGCTCGGATGGGGCGAGGTGGCGCCCGCCGACGGGGCGTTCTATGTGTATGCGCACATCGGCGAGCACCTCGCGCAGTTCCGGGACGCCCCGGCCTACTGCCAGGCGGTCCTGGAACAGGCCGGGGTGGCGATCGTCCCCGGCACGGACTTCGACCCGGTGGCCGGACATGAATGGGTGCGGCTCTCCCTGGCACCCGGCCCGGAGGCCGTGGCCCGCGGGCTGGATCGGATCGTCGCCTTCCACGGCGGCTGAGGAGCTGCGCGAGGCTCCGCGCCCGGATCACATCACGGTGCCCGGCGCCAGAGGGCCGTCCACTGCTCCGCAGTCAGATGGGAGGGCGTTGCGTCGCGCCGGACCCCTGCTGATCCCAGAAGCGGGCCGACCTCCCGGCGGGAGAGCCGCAGGCCTCGCTGCAGGATCTGGCCCATCCCGTGCCCCGAAGCGGTGAAGGCCCCGTGCACGAATCCGGCGTATCCCTTCCGGTCCTTCCAGGGAATCAGCGGCCGTTCGCGACGCGAGATCGTGAGGATCCCGGCGTCGACGCTGGGTCGCGGCCGGTACGCCGCGGCAGGGATCCGACCGCCCAGGCCGAATTCGTAGTACGGCGCCCACTGGGCGGTCATCATCGAGGAGCCGCCGACGCCGGCACGGCGCCGCGCGACCTCCCACTGGGTGATCAGGACCGCCTCCTCCCAGCTGGAGTCATGCAGCAGACGCCGCAGGATGGACGTGGTCAGGTGGAAGGGCAGGTTCCCGACGACGACATGCGGCTCCCGCGGCAGCCGGTGCCGCAGGAAGTCTCCCTCGAGCACGCGGGTGCGCCTGCCCACACGGGACTGCAGGCGCCGGACCATCCGAGGATGGATCTCGACGGCGGTGATGGGACGTCCGAATCTCTGCATCGGAAGGGTCAGAGCCCCTTCGCCGGGCCCGATCTCCAGGATGGGCCCGTGGGTGCGGGCGACGAGATCCACCACGGAGCGGATGGATCGAGGGTCGGTGAGGAAGTTCTGGCCGTTCTCATGACGGCCGTGGGTGAAGGTGTGCACAGTTGATCTCCGGGAGGTGAAGGGACCACCCGGGCAGCACGAAGTGCCGCCCAGCATGACGTTCAGCTGAGGCGGCGGGAGCAGCAGACAGTTGCTCGGCGCGGGATCGTAGGAGTCGGCGGCCTGGTCGCGACGGTGCCCACAGTGGGTGCACGTGCGCGCGGGCAGGCGGAGATCACCGGTGATCCGGCGGGAGGAGAGAACCTCGAGGGAGGCGGCACTCAGATCAGCGCCGGGCGCGAGAAGATCGCGCCGACATCTCGAGGGGTCAGCTGCTCATCGCCGCTGAGCCCGTGCGGGGACGGGCCACGGCGATGATGTAGATGGCGTTGAAGGAACCCATGGGCTTGAGAGTAGCAGAGCGTCTGTGCTCGGGAGCAGCTGCGGCGGGTCGAGGCCGGCTCCACCCCGCCTAGCCTTGGGAGGCGGTCTCTGCGGTGTTGAACATCCAGGTGACGCCAAAGCGGTCCTTCAGCATCCCGAATCGGTCTCCCCAGGGCGCGGCCTCCAATGGCATGAGCACCTCGGAGTGCGCGCTGAGCCCGGTCCACCACCGTTCGAGCCGGGTGTTCTCGGCGGCGTCGGGCTCGCCCACGCTCAGCGCGAGGGTGCCCAGCCCGTTGCTCTGCATTCCGGGCGGCAGGTCAGCGGCCATCACGTGCAGTCCGCGGTCCACGAACAGCGAGCCGTGCATGATCTGGTCCTTGGTGTCGTCCTCGGCACCCATGCCCTCGGCATAGGTCAGAGTGCTCAGCTCGCCGCCGAGGACCGAGTGGTACAGCTCGAGCGCCTCCCGGGCCGTGCCGGGGAGTTGGAGGTAGGGGGTCAGAGTGACGGCCATGTTGATGCCTTCCACGAGGTGGCGCCCTGTCGGCGGGCGCGCCAGATGATGGGTGGGTGTCGGACGCCCAACGTCGGCGGGCGCCTGCCGGGCCGAGGTCCGGATGGCGTGCCGGGGGACGTGAGCGGGTCGACGTCGCCCATCGTGCTCCTCCTGCTCACCCCAGGGGAAGCCTTCGTGCCCGAAGGGCTCAGGGGAGTCAGGAGGTGCTGCTGGCCGCCTGGATGCGGATCTCGAGTCCAGCGATGAGCAGGTCCAGGCCGAAGTCGTACTCGGCCTCCACGTCCTCCGCCGGGGCCTCCGCGGCGTCCCCGGGCCCGGGTGGCGGAGCGGCGCCGGGGACGTACTCTCCCGTCTGCACGAGCGGGGCCACATGAGGGAAGCGCTTTTCGGTGATGACCTCGCGCAGCTGATCGACACCCTCCTCGGAGACCCGCAGCTCACCTTCGTCGGCCAGCGAGAGCTCCAGCTCCACCATGGAGGCGACATGCTGGGAGACCACCAGGATGATGCCGATCTTCTCGTCCCGGCTCAGCGGCAGGGACACCATGGCGGCGAGACCGAGGTCAGCTATACGCACGGAGTTGGGCATGAGTACGGAGGCCTGTCCACGGGGGATCTCGAGCAGCCAGGAGTGGGTTCGCCACGCCTCCCGGAGGAGCGAGGCCCACTGGCGCAGCGCCTGCCGCCAGTCGGGGGAGAGGCGGACCTTCTCGGGCAGCTGTGCACCGGCGTCACCCATCAGGCGCAGCAGCTCATCCTTGCCGGAGACGTAGCGGTAGAGCGACATGGTGGTGAACCCCAGGGATTTGGCCACGGCCTGCATGGTGACTGCGCTCAGCCCGTCGGCGTCGGCGATCTCCATGGCTGCGGCGACGATCCGCTCGTGGCTCAGTCCGCGGCTGGGGCCGCGCTGGGGCGTCTCCTGCATCCCCCAGGCCACGGCGACGGCGCGGGGGAGCCCGGTCTCTGTGGTGTCGGCCATGCGCGCATTCTCTCACCTGGACGGCGCACGACCCAGGTATGACTGTGTACGTACTACACTGTGTATGTCATACTCGGTATATGCGATACACAGAACACTCTCATGAAGCGCCCCCTGACAGCACGACACCGCTGATCCAGATCTCCGGGCTGACCAAGAACTACGGGCGGCAGCGGATCCTGGACGGGCTGGACCTCACCCTCCGGCCGGGAGTCCACGCATTGCTGGGCCCGAACGGCGCCGGCAAGACGACCTTGGTCAACATCCTGTCCACCCTCATCCCACACGACGCCGGCCAGGTCCGTGTGCTCGGCCTCGACCCCGCCACAGACCGCCGCCGGATCCAGCGGCTCATCTCACTGACCGGTCAGCACGCCGCCGTCGACGAGAGCCTGACCGGTTGGGAGAACATGCTGCTCATGGGCCGGCTCTTCGGGCTGAGCAAGGACCGGGCCAGGGCCCGCGCCGAGGCCCTGCTGGCCCGATTCGAGCTCACCGAAGCCGGAGGGCGTCGGGCCAGCACCTACTCCGGAGGGATGCGCCGCAAGCTGGACATCGCGGTCGGCCTCATCCCCGAACCGCGGCTGATGTTCCTGGACGAGCCCACCACCGGCCTGGACACGCGCAGCCGGCAGGCCCTGTGGGATGAGATCACAGCGCTCGCGGAGCAGGGCACCTCGGTGTTCCTCACCACCCAGTATCTGGAGGAGGCTGATGTGCTGGCCGATCAGATCGTGGTCCTGCACGGCGGGAAGATCGTCGCCGGCGGCACCGCCGAGCAGCTGAAGGCCCGCGTCGGCGGCTCCACCATCGAACTGCGCGACGCCGCCGGCCACGTCCTGGAGGAGATCCCCACCGGCGGGGAGGTCAACGACGTCGCCCGCACCCTTCGGGAGGTCGCTGCCCGTCGGCCGGAGCTGCGCGTCACCGTCCGTCGTCCCACCCTCGATGAGGTCTTCCTCCAGCTCACCGGTGCCCACGCCCGGCCCGGCGGCGGCGCCGACACGGCGCACCACCCCCACCACGAGGAGGTTCCGGCATGACCACGCTGACTCAGGAGCGGCACCGCACGGCTCCGCTCCCAGACGATGACGGCGGCGCACCCGGTGCCGGGCTGCTCAGCAGCATCGGCCTGTTCACCCTGCGCAGCCTGCGGCATTCCTTCCGCGACGCCGAATCCGTGCTGATGGCCGTGCTGCTGCCGGTGATGCTGATGCTCGTCTTCACCTTCGTGCTGGGCGAGTCGATGGCGGTCGGTGATGGCACCCGCGCCGACTATCTGGCCTTCGTGCTGCCCGCGATCGCCCTGACCACCGCCGGATTCGGTGCTTCCTACACTGCCGTCGTCGTCAGCAACGACGTCACCACCGGTTTCATGGATCGCCTGCGGACCATGCCCTTTCCCGCGGTGAGCGTGCTGCTGGGGCACACGGTCTCCTCGATGGTCCGGAACCTGCTCGCCACCTCCGTGGTGCTCCTGCTGGCGTTCGCGCTGGGGTTCCGCACGGAGGCGAGTGCGCTGGAGCTGGTGGCAGCGGTGGGTCTCATCGCGATGTGGATCCTGGTGATCACCTGCGTCTTCGCCCTGCTGGGGCTGGTCTCCGGGTCCGCTGAGGCGGCCAACGGCTACGGCTTCATCCTGTTGTTCCTTCCCTACGTCTCCAGCGGCTTCGCTCCGGTGGAGTCCATGCCGAGCTGGCTCCAGGGGTTCGCCGGGCACCAGCCGATGACGCCGATCATCGACGCTTCCCGGGCTCTGATCACCGGGGGCGAGGTCGGCTCGGACTGGTGGATCGGGACACTGTGGTGCATCGGCTTCATCGTCATCTCGGTGTGGATGACGGCGATGGTCTTCCCACGGAAGGTCGCGCGCTGAGGATCGGTCCGGGAGGCGAGCCCTGCACAACGGGGTGCGACTCAGCGAGGATGGACCCGTGCAGATCATCATCCTTCCCGACTCCACGGCCATCGGCGTGTGGGCCGCAGGCCACCTCATGCGCCGGCTCGCCGACGGTCGCCTGCGGGTTCTGGGCGTGGCCACCGGATCCTCCCCGCTGCCGGTCTACGACGCACTCGCTCAGCGCCTTCCACACTCGGGAGGCAGGAACGTTCGTGCGGACGCCGAGTCAGATGAGGATGCACGGGCAGCGGCGAGCCTGACGGCCTTCGCCCTGGATGAGTATGTCGGGATCTCCCCGGACCGGCCTGAGAGCTACCACGCCGTCATCCGGGGGGAGGTCACCGAGAAGCTCGGGCTGGACCCCGCGCGGGTGCATGTCCCGGATGGCACGGCGGGGGACCTGGAGAAGGCCTGCCGTGAGTACGAGCAGCTGATCGCCGAGGCCGGGGGAGTGGACCTGCAGATCCTCGGCATCGGTGCGACCGGCCATCTGGGGTTCAACGAGCCGTCATCCTCGTTCAGCTCCCGCACGCGGGTCAAGACGCTCGCCCCGCAGACTCGGCGGGACAACGCCCGGTTCTTCACCTCGGAGGAGCAGGTGCCGCTGCACTGCGTCACCCAGGGGCTTGGCACCATCATGGAGGCCTCCGAGCTGCTGCTGGTCGCTTACGGGGAGCACAAGGCTCCGGCGGTGGCCCGCGCGGTGGAGGGACCGCTGACCAGCATGTGCCCGGCTTCGATCATCCAATGGCATCAGGACGCCGTCGTGCTGCTCGACGAGGCGGCCGCCTCGCAGCTGGAGCATCTGGACTACTACCGGCATGTCCAGGAGCACGACCTGCTGCCCGACCAGGACTGATCGTCCGGGACGGCCGGCGTCCACGGCGGCGTCAGCTCGTGGCGGCGAACTCCCGGGCCAGCTGGGCCGCCAGACCCGTGTACTGGGCAGGGGTGAGCTCCTTCAGGCGCGCCTCTGCGGCAGGGCTCAGGCCGAGCCCGGTGACGAACTCCTTGAGCTTCTCGGCGTCCACGCGACGCCCGCGGGTCAGCTCCTTGAGCCTCTCGTAGGGGTTCGCCATGCCCTCGGTGCCGGCAATGGCCTCGGCCCGCATCACGGTCTGGATGGCCTCGCCGAGCACCTCCCAGTTGGCGTCGAGGTCGGCGGCGATGGTCTCCTCGGCGACGGCGAGCTGCGTGAGCCCCTTGGTCACATTGCTCAGCGCGAGCACCGAGTGGCCGATGCCGGTGCCGATGTTGCGCTGCCCGGAGGAGTCGGTGAGGTCGCGCTGCCACCGTGACTCCACGAGCGTGGCGCCCAGCGAGTCGAGCAGGGCATTGGAGATCTCCAGGTTGGCCTCGGCGTTCTCGAAGCGGATCGGGTTCACCTTGTGCGGCATCGTCGACGAGCCTGTGGCGCCGGCGACGGGGATCTGGCGGAAGAACCCGATGGAGATGTAGGACCAGATGTCCACACACAGACCGTGCAGGATGCGGTTGAACCGGGCGATGTCCGCGTAGAGCTCGGCCTGCCAGTCATGGGACTCGATCTGGGTGGTCAGCGGGTTGAACGTGAGGCCCAGCTTCTCCACGAAGCGCTGGGCCAGCGCGGGCCAGTCGAGACCGGGGGCGGCGGCCAGGTGCGCGGCGTAGGTGCCGGTGGCGCCGTTGATCTTGCCCAGGTGCTCCTGAGCCTCCACGCGGCGGAGCTGCCGGGTCAGTCGGTGCAGGAAGACGGCGATCTCCTTGCCCAGCGTGCTCGGGGTGGCGGGCTGGCCGTGGGTGCGGGAGAGCATCGGCACCTCGGCGGCCTCGGCGGCCAGGTCGCCCAGGCCCTTCAGGGCCGTGCGCGCGGCCGGCAGCCACACCTGCTCGACGGCGTCACGGATGCCCACTGCGTAGCTGAGGTTGTTGATGTCTTCGCTGGTGCAGGCGAAGTGCACCAGAGGTGTCAGCTTGGCCAGGCCGAGGGCGTCCAGCCGACGGGAGATGAAGTACTCCACGGCCTTGACGTCGTGGACGGTCTCGGCCTCGATGGCGGCCAGCTCGGCAACCTCCTCCGGACCGAAGTCCGTGACGATGCCGCGCAGCCCGGCCACCTGCTCCTCACTCAGGCTCGGCAGCCCCTCCAGCGCCTGCTCGGCGCAGAGATGGATGAACCACTCCACCTCCACATGGATGCGGTTGCGGTTCAGCGCAGCCTCGGAGAGATGGTCGATCAGCGGCGCAACGGCGGAGCGGTAGCGGCCGTCGAGGGCGCCGAGTGCGATCTGCGGCTCGGCCGCCGCGAGGCTGACGCGGTCCTGGTGAGCGGACAGTGGCGTGGACACGGCAGGGGAGGAGACAGAGTTGGCCATGGCTGACATTCTTCCACGACTCGCGCACCCCGGTGCAGGAGCTGTTCCTCCACAGAGAGCCCGTCCAGACCGTGACGCGCCCGGAATGTCCACAGGGGTTCTCCGTAGCGAGCGAGGAGCCGGGCAGGAGCATAGCGTCGGAGCCATCACCGTGGTCATCACCGTGGTCGCCGTCATCGGCGGAGCGTCCCGCCCCTGGGGCCGTCCGCTCTGCCGCCGACTCGCGGCCCTGTCCCGAGGAGCTTCCGTGTTCAGCGCAGCCGCCGCACACCTGGACCGCACCGCCGCGATCTACGACGGCGTGGCCGTGAGATACCAGCGCGCCGCAGACCAGGGCACCGGTCATCGCGCCCAACTGGTCCTGGCACGCGACGTCGTGCAGTGGAACTCCCAGGCGGGGGACGCGTTTCGGGCGGTGCTGGACCTTCTGGTGAGCGACAGCACCGCGGTCCAGGAGGAGGCCGCCGCCCTGGCCGGTGAGGCCACCGCCATCGCGGGGGTCCTTCGTGAGTGGGCCCAGGTGGGCCGCAGCCTCGCGGCCGTCCTGGAGGCGATCACCGGTGCCGATGTGGCTGGCGTGGCGGGGGAGGCCCTGCTGCGGCGGGCGCGTGCCGCGGTCGAGGACGTCACCTCCCTGGTGAGTTTCATCCAGGACTACGGAGGCCTGCCTGCAGGCCTCCGGGAGGCCGTCTCCGAGGTCCTGCACTCAGACTGAGGCCTGCCGCGCCACAGCTCGCCGCAGAACGTCATCGGCTGCACCTGTCATTTTCCTCGGACCTGTCTGGTCCGACCACCGTCCCTCAGGAGCCACCATGGATCCCTCGTCCCTGAAGCCCACGATCACCGGACCGCTTGTTCCGGCGCGGACCCACCCCGGATCATTCACCACCCAGGTCACCGGCGGTCCGACCTGGACGGAGGTCTTCTGGGAGACGCTCATGGAGTCGGCGGCGCATCTGTCCCGTGCGCGTGAGATCTCGGACACCCAGTCCGCCGACATCGCCGCCAACAACACGCTGCTGATGACCCCGCTGGCCTCGGCTCCGCATTGGCGCATCCCGCTGCTGGGCGTGCGTGGGGTGGTCCTGGCTAGCCGGATCGTCCTCGTCGGGGAGATGGTCCAGGCCTATCTGCACGGAGTCCAGGCATGCCATGACGCCTACCGTGACGCGGAGTCGCTGGTCCGTCGCTGGCTGCAGCTCGCGCGCCTCCTCGAGGAGACACCCTACGTCGTGGGGCAGGGAGTCCAGGGGGACACCGGGCTGGTCGGCGACTGGGCGCGCAGTGTCGGGGTGCTGGGCGGCAGGGAAGCGATGCGGGTGCTGATGCTCACGCTCTCCCGGGGTCGTTCAGGTCTCGGGGGTGCGGGCAGGCAGGGGCTCGGCAAGGCCTGGGATCGAGCCTCGAGCACCGGCTTCCTGGCGATCGAGGCGCTGAAGGAGAACGACGGCCTGAGCACCTACGAGATGGACCGGCACCTGCTGGAGCTGCGTGGTGAGACCGGCCGGTTCATCCATGAAGGAGACGGCACCCTGCATTCCTGGTACGCGCAGATGCAGGAGGTCCCGTCGCAGGGCGACCTGGCTGTCACCTCGGTCGCCGACGATGACGGCGGCACCACGTATCTGGTCCACCTTCCGGGTCTGGACATGGATGTGACAGACATGAACCGCGAGGATGGGCGGGGTTATCTGGGGCTGGTCGACGCCGTGTTCAACGACGCCGAGCAGGTCAGCGAGGCGGTGGACCAGGCGCTGCAGGCCGTCGGAGCCGAGGAGGGGGACGCCGTCGCCCTTTCCGGCTACAGCCTGGGCGGGATCGGTGCGTCCAATGTGGTGCGCAACGGCCGGTTGGGGCAGAAGTACGACCTGCTCGCCGCCACGAGCCTCGGGGCCCCGGGGCAGCAGGGGAGCTACCCTCCGGGGACGCAGACCTCCACGACCCACATTCAGGATCGCCGTGATCCCGTCCCGCACATCCTCGGGGAGCACCAGGGCACCGGAGCGAACCGACAGGTGATCGATGTCGCCCACCACAACGAGGACCTCGACCTCGAGGGCCTGTCCCTGTTCGGCGACGCCCATTCCTATGAGCACTACCTGGACATCGTCGAGGAGCTCGAGGCAGACCCGCAGGAGCACCTCGGCGAAGACGGTGACACGCTCCTGCGTGACTTCGCGGAGCTCTACGACGGCGAGGCGGAGACCGTCGTCTTCGAGACCGGGTGGAAGGAGGACCCAGATCACGAGGTGCACCACCCCTTCCAGAAGGAGTTCTGGGAGGAGCCCGATCTCGAGGAGATCATGCAGGAATCCCTGGACGGCCTGGGCATGTCACGCATCGGGGACGTGTTCGGGCCGCTGACCCCAGTCGATTCCCCGGCAACCGCTGAGGCCGGCTCCACCGGGAAGGCGCCGGAAGCCACGGCGGCCGAGGGCGCGCACGAGGTGAGAGCTCCTCTGGCGCAGGAGACCACCACGGCACAGGAGAGCGCCGCTGGGCAGGAAGAGAGGCCGGGGCGGGAGGCCCAGCCGCTGTCCCCCGGCCTCCTCGGACCGCGCGTGCGGGGGCCGGGCCATCCGGAACTCGACATCCCGAACCTGGACATCCCGAACCTGGACACCCCGGGGGTCCCGTGGGCGGAGGTGGAGATGCCAGTCCATGTCCACGGGGCGCAGAGCCGGTGAGCAGGGCCGGTGAGCAGGGCCCGCAGCGGCGTCAGGCCGGTCGAGCGGCCGGTGCCATCAGAAAACGGTTCAGCAGGGCAGAGACCACCGCGACGATGACGGCGCCGAGGATGGCATCCCAGAAGAAGGAGTCCACCACGAAGCTCATCGGGAAGAAGGAGGTGACCCAGGCGGTGAGCATGAGCATCGCCGCGTTGATGACCACCGCGAACAGGCCTAGGGTCAGGCAGGTGATCGGCATCGCGAGCAGGGAGAGGACCGGTTTGATCACGGCGTTGATGATGCCGAAGACCGCGCCGACGAACAGATAGGCCAGCAAGGTCATCCCGATCTCGTCTCCGACGCCCTGGACACCGATTCCGGGCAGGAGGAGAGCTGCTGCGCCCAGAGCGCAGGCATTGAGCACGATCGCCAGTAGGATTCTCACGAGGACGATCATCTCATGACAGAGATGAGAGAACCCTGAGAGGACCATGCCATCCATGAGCACTACTGACCACGACACCGCCCGAGTGGCTCACGGGCTGACCCGCAGCGTCGCGGGCTCGGTCACTCCGCGTCCCGCGCTGTCACTGCTCCCGGTCTATGCCGCGGGGAAGCCCCCTCGCCCGGCCGAGGGCCTCACGCCCTACAAGCTCTCCTCCAACGAGAACCCGCTGGGCCCCGTGCCCGCGGTGGAGCAGGCGCTCGCGGACGTGGACACCGTCCATCGGTACCCGAACCCGGGCGCCGAGGCGCTGCGGGCCGTGCTCGCCGAGACTCTCGAGGTGCCGGAGGAAGACATCGTCACGGGCACCGGGAGCCTCGGCGCCCTCACACAGATCATCAACGCCTTCGCGGGCACCGGCCCCGACGGAGCGGCCGACGAGGTGCTCTACGCCTGGCGGTCCTTCGAGGCCTATCCGATCGTCGTGCGCACGGCCGGGGCGAGGGACGTGGCCGTCCCCGTCACCGAGGATGGTCGGCACGACCTCCCCGCGATGCTCGCCGCCATCACCGACCGCACACGGGTGATCCTGCTGTGCACCCCCAACAACCCGACCGGCCCGGCGCTGCGGCATCAGGAGGTGGTCGACTTCCTGGCCCAGGTGCCGCGCGACGTCGTCGTCGTGATCGACGAGGCCTACCAGGAGTTCGTGCGCATCGACGACCCGGTCGACACCCTCGCGCTCTACCGCGAGCGCCCCAATGTCGTGGTGCTGCGCACCTTCTCCAAGGCGCACGGGCTGGCGGCGCTGCGGGTCGGCTACTCCATCGCCTCGCAGGAGGTCACCCAACATCTGCGCAAGGTGGCGGTGCCCTTCGGCGTCTCCACTCTCGGAGAGGTCGCGGCGATCGCTTCGCTCAGAGCCCTGGACGAGGTGACCGCCAGGGTGCAGAATCTTGTACAAGAACGACAAAGAGTCCGGAACGCCCTGCTCGAGGCTGAGTGGAACGTTCCGGACGCGCAGGGCAACTTCATATGGCTGCCGTTGCGGGACCATGCAGGCGACTTCGCCCACGAGGCCGGGCTCCGTGCCCTCGCCGTGCGGGCCTTCGACGGTGACGGTGTACGAGTCAGCATCGGCGAATCCGAAGCCAACGATCGGCTCATCGAGTTGTGTAGGACCTACACACGGAAGAGCTGACGGCAGCTGACAGAATGAACGGTGGCCCACCCTGACGCCACCGGAGAGGAGCACGCCGTGCAGCCCATCCAGCTGCTCGCGCCCGACGGAACTCTTGCCGAGCACGAGGTGTACAGCCCGTACATCTCCCAGCTCGGCGAGCAGGACCTGCGCGATCTGTATCGACTCATGGCCACGGAGCGGCGCATGGACGCCGAGGCCACCTCACTCCAGCGCCAGGGCCAGCTCGCCCTGTGGGTGCCTGCCCTCGGGCAGGAGGCCGCCCAGGCCGGGACCGTCTCGGCGCTGAGGTCCACGGACATGATCTTCCCGACCTACCGGGAACATGTCATGGCCCTCCACCGCGGCATCCGCCCGGACGAGCTCATCCAGCTCTTCCGCGCCACCGCTCACAGCGGGTGGAACCCCCACGACCACGCGATGAACACCTACATGGTGGTGCTCGGGGCCCAGACGCTGCATGCCGTCGGCTGGGCGATGGGCATCCAGCGCGACGTCGCGGCCGGGGGCACCGATCAGGGTCCCGGCGCGGATGAACTCGTCCTGGCCTGCCTCGGCGACGGCGCCAGCAGCCAGGGCGACGTCCACGAGTCCATGGTCTTCGCCAGCTCCTACGAGCTGCCGGTGCTCTACTTCATCCAGAACAACCACTGGGCGATCTCCGTGCCCGCCTCGACCCAGTCCCGGGGGCCGCTGGCCGACCGGGCCGCAGGCTATGGCTTCGAGGGCGTGCAGGTGGACGGCAACGATGTGCTGGCCAGCTACGCGGTCGCCGCCCACCTGGGCGGCCAGGTGCGTCAGGGCGGTCCGAAGCTCATCGAATCGATCACCTACCGCATGGGCGCCCACACCACGGCGGACGACCCGAGCAAGTACCGCAGCTCGGAGGAGGTCGAGTCCTGGAAGGCCAAGGACCCGATCGAGCGCTATCGACGGTGGCTGCAGGCCGCGGGCCATGCCGATGAGACCTACTTCTCCGAGGTGGACCAGGAGGCCGCTGACGTCGCCGCCGACCTGCGCCGCGCCGTCCAGGAGCTGGAGCCGCTTCCGCTGGAGGAGGCCATGGACGCCGTCTACGCGGAGCCGCACCGTCAGGTCGAGACCGACAAGTCATGGTTGAAGGAGTACGAAGCCGGGTTCGCCGAGGACGGCGCGCCGGCCCGTGGAGAGGGTGGGGCTCGATGACATTGATGAACCATGGGCAGGCCCGCCGGGCGGACTCCCACCCGGCCTCGCCCCGCAGCTCACGGCACGGATCTCGCGGCGGGCGTGCCGCCGAGCCCACTCCGACATCTCCCGACGTCGCCGTCCCGCCCGGGGAGGAGGAGACGGCCGATCACGGTGCCGACACCGGCGAGCAGCCGGCGCCTCCCCGTGAACTCGTGCTGGCCAAGGCGATCAACGCCGCCCTGCGCGACGAGCTCACCGAGGACGCCAAGACCCTGCTGATCGGGGAGGACATCGGCGCCCTGGGCGGCGTATTCCGCGTCACTGAGGGCCTGCAGAAGGAGTTCGGCCCGCAGCGGGTCGTCGACTCCCCGCTGGCCGAGTCAGGCATCATCGGCACCTCCATCGGTATGGCCATGCGCGGCTACCGCCCAGTGGTGGAGATCCAGTTCGACGGATTCGTCTTCCCTGCGTTCAACCAGATCACCACCCAGCTGGCCAAGATCCGAAGCAGGACCCTGGGGAAGGTGGCGGCTCCGCTCACCATCCGCCTGCCCTACGGGGGTTCCATCGGTTCCATCGAGCACCATTCGGAGTCCCCGGAGGCGCTGTTCGCGCACACGGCCGGACTGCGGGTGATCACCCCCTCCAACGCCCACGACGCCTACTGGATGACCCGCCAAGCCATCCGGTGCGACGACCCGGTGATCATCCTCGAGCCGAAGCGGCGCTATTGGCTCAAGGGCCTCGTGGACTTCTCCACCCCGGCCCAGGACGCCTTCACCGCGCAGGTGGTGCGTGAGGGGACCGATGCGACCATCGCCTGCTACGGGCCGCTGGTGCCGGTGGCGTTGGCTGCGGCGCAGGTCGCCGCAGAGGACGGCAGAAGCATCGAGGTGGTCGACGTCCGATCGATCAGCCCGCTCGATGATGAGACCATCGCACGATCCGCGGCGAAGACCCAGCGGCTCGTCGTCGCGCACGAGGCGCCCACCTTCGGCGGCTTCGGCGCAGAGATCGCCGCCCGGGTCGGTGAACGGGCGCACCACCGGCTGGCCGCGCCGGTCCTCCGAGTCGGAGGCTTCCACATGCCGTATCCGCCCTCGCAGCAGGAGCACCGTTACCTGCCGGACATCGACCGCATGCTGGAGGCTGTGGATCGCAGCTTCAGCTACCCGCGCCGCTGATCCTGGACCCCTGAGATTCGAGGAGAGACTGAGCATGGTCGACACCTTCAACCTGCCTGACGTCGGCGAGGGCCTCACTGAGGCCGAGATCGTCTCCTGGCGGGTGGCAGTGGGGGACACGGTCGAGGTCAACGACATCGTCGTCGAGATCGAGACCGCCAAGTCCCTGGTGGAGCTTCCCATCCCGTATGCGGGGCAGGTCGAGGAGCTCGTCGCAGAGGAGGGCGAGACCATCGAGGTGGGCAGTCCGCTGATCCGCATCACCGCGGCGGGCTCCGGCGCAGAATCCTCCGGCGCAGAATCCTCCGACGGCGGCGCGGAGAGCCCGGGCACGGAGCAGGGTGGCTCGGGCTCCGGAGATGCGAAGGGCCCGGACCCCGCGCAGGAGGTCACCTCGGACACCACCCCGACGGCCCCGCAACGGACCCCACAAAAGGACGCGCGGAAGGACCAGAAGAAGGCCGGCGGGGAGGACGCTCTGGTGGGTTCCGGCCCGAAGGCCGACTCCGCCCGGCGCCGGCCACGGACCAGGTCCACCGCCCCGGACCTGGTCGACGTCACAGACCTGGGCCTCACCGACACCGTCCCTGCTCCGGCGTCGAGCACCGGTGCACCCGACATCGGGGATCTGGTCGCCAAGGCCAGCCCGCCGGTGCGGGCACTGGCCAAGCGTCTCGGCGTCGCAGTCTGGGAGCTGGTCGGTTCAGGCGGCAACGGGAAGATCACCCGCGACGACGTCGAACGTCGCGCGCGCCAGAAGAACGGCGAGAAGGCCCCGCCGCCGTCGACCCCGGCGGAGCCGCCCTTCACCGGGCTGCTGCGGGAAGGCCCACGTGACGAGGATGTGCAGGTCCGCGGCGTGCGGAAGGCCACGGCGGCCAACGTGAGCGCCTCGGCCTCGCAGATCCCGCACGTCTCCGTGTTCAAGGAGATCGACGTCACCCGCACCATGGAGCTGCGCACCGTGCTGAAGAAGGACCCCAGCTATGAGGGTCTGAGCGTCTCGCCTCTCCTGTTCGCCGCCAAGGCGATCATCTGGGCGGCACGCCGCAACCCGCAGGTCAACGCCACCTGGCATGACACCTACTTCACAGTGCGCAACTACGTGAACCTGGGCATCGCGGCGGCGACTCCGCGCGGACTCATGGTGCCGGTCATCCACGATGCCCAGACCTACAGCACCAAGGGGCTCGCCGCGGCGATCACCCAGCTCACCGTGGACGCCCGAGACGGCAAGACCGCCCCGGCGGACATGCAGGGCGGCACGGTCTCGATCACCAACATCGGCCCGCTGGGACTCGACGGCGGCACCCCGATCCTGCCTCCCGGTCAGGCCGCGATCGTCGCCCTCGGGGCGGTCCGGCGCAAGCCCTGGGTGGTGGACGAGCAGATCGTCCCGCGCGATGTGATGACCATCGGAGGCTCCTTCGACCACCGGCTCATCGACGGAGAGCACGCCGGTCGCTTCATCAGCGACGTCGGCGCGGTTCTGGAGCAGCCGGGTCTGCTGCTGGAGTGAGGTGGGCGGTCTCGCCGAGCGGCAGCGTCGCCTGCTGCTCGTGCGGGGCCGAGCACACGCTCAGCGGAGGACTTCGGTGACCCGCTGAAGGGTCACCGGGACCTCACCGACGTCGATGCCCAGGCTGATCGTCAGCGGCTCGCCGTCCAGCAGAATCTCGGACCGGTCGACACCGGTGGCGGCTCGCGCCGTGGCGTCGAGCTGCGTATAGATCTGCCAGGACTCGCAGGTGCTGCGCACCGCCGGCTGGCCGCTGAGCTCCACGGTGACGACGTCGCCGTCGACGGCCACCGTCTCGACTTCAAGGTCATCCGAGATCGCCAGCGGGTTCCGGAACGCCGGCTCCCCGTGATGGTAGTGCTGGTCCTGCAGGAGGAACTCGACGGCCGCCTGGGCGGGGTCGTCGGTCACCATCGGCACCGTGGCGATCACCGAGACGGTGTCGTCACAGCCGAAAGGGGCGGTCCGGGCGACCTCGGTCTGCTGGACGCTGCCGGCCTCCTCCTGGATCTCCACCTGCCCGTCCTCGCTGATCGGGGCGTTGACGCTGTGGCCTTCGGGGCTGACGAGCCCGATGGGCAGGCGGACCGAGTCATCGGCCTCGTGCTCCGGGACAGGGATCGCCTGCTCGGGATCCTGAGGGGAATCGTCCTCGTCTCCCCCGCATGCCGCGAGCAGGAGCGTCGCGGCCGCGGCGACGCCGCACAGGCGGTGGGATCGGCGGATGGTCATAGATGCCAGAATACGAGCCGCGGCAGGGTTCGGCGAATCCGCGGGTCCGACCGTGTGGATGCCTTCAGGCACGCAGGGGTCCGGAGGAGGAGGGCGGGCGGGGGCCGGAACGGGGGATGGCCCCCGCCCGCGGGCGAGAAGGAAACCGGGTGCGTCTCAGGGGTGGGATGACGCTCAGCCGGTCAGCAGCCCTTCTCGCGGGGCAGAACACGACGCCCGAGGGAACGGATTCTCAGACGTCGATTTCTGTCGGGCGGGAGACGAGGGGGGGGGGTGTCTCCTCGACGCTTCACAGTGTGAAGGTCGGCCCGCACCCCATATTCCTCCGCCCGAGAGCCCCTGTCAATCCGCGCGCGGGGCCTGGTGGGAGGGCTTCTGGAGACCTTCGTCACCTGGGCTTTCGGCGGAGACGACGCGCTGGGCCGCGGGGCCCATGAGGCCTGTTCTCAGCATGCGGTCCCACGGTGCATCAGTCCCCCCGGCGCGGCGGGGGAGCGATAGGCTGGGGTCATGCCGATTCGCAACCGACGTGCCGCCGCTCTGCCTGCCAAGCTCTCCCGTTCCTGGTTGCTGATCAACGCGGCCAAGCAGGAGGACTTCGCCCCCGGCCTCGCCAGTGAGGCGGACTCGGTGATCTTCGACCTGGAGGCTTCGGTGCCCGATGACGGCAAGGACGCCGCCCGGGCCGCGGTGCTGGAGGCGCTCAACGGGGGCATGACCGCCTGGGTGCGCATCAGCCCCACCTCCTCCCCCCACTGGGAGGACGACGTCGCCGCGCTCTCCAAGGCGGGAGGCCTGCGCGGGGTGATGCTGGCGGAGACCGAACGGCCTGAGCAGGTCACCTACACCGCCATGCGGCTGAGGGCCGGCACCCCGGTGATCGCCCTGGTGGAGTCCGCGCTCGGCGTCGAGAACGCCACCCAGGTCGCCTCGGCCCCGGGCACCTTCCGCCTCGCGTTCGGCACCAATGACTTCCGCAAGGACGTGGGTGTCTCCGCTGATCCGATGGCGCTGGCGTATGCCCGCTCCCGCCTGGTGATCGCCTCCCGGGTGGGCGGGCTGCCCGGCGCCATCGACGGCCCGACCCCGCCGGACGCCGACGAGGACGCCGTGGCCGCGGCCTGCGCGGTCACCGCCTCGATGGGCATGACCGGCAAGCTCTCGCTGAACCGTGGACAGGTCGACGCCGTCAACCTGGGTCTGAGCCCTTCGGAGGACGAGCTGAACTGGGCCCGGGAGCTGATCACCGCCCATGAGAGCGGTGCCTCCATCGGTGACGGCTCCTATCTGCCGCGTCTGGCCCGTGCCCAGAAGATCGCCTCCCTGGCGGACTCCTACGGGCTCTGGAACGCCTGAGTCATGCAGGACGCCCAGCTGAAGGCCGCCCCGACCGCCGGAGAGCGATACACCCCGGGCCAGCGGCTCCGGCTGATCCTCGTGCTGGGCGTCCTCATCGCCCTCGGTCCGCTGACGGTGGACATGTACCTGCCGGCGCTGCCGGCGATCAGGGATGACCTGATGACCACCGAGGCCGCCGTGCAGCTCACCCTGACCGGCACGCTGGTGGGGCTGTCGGTGGGTCAGCTGCTGATCGGTCCGCTCTCGGACGCGGTGGGGCGCCGTCGTCCGCTGCTGATCGGTGTGGCGGTCCACATCGTGGCCTCCATCGGCTGCGTGCTGGCCCCGGACCTGGCGGCCCTCGGCGGGATGCGTGTGCTGCAGGGGCTGGGTGCCGCCGCGGCCGCCGTCGTCGCGATGGCTGTGGTGCGGGACCTGTTCGTGGGGATGGCGGCGGCGAAGATCCTCTCCCGACTCATGCTGGTGATGGGCGCAGCTCCGGTGCTCGCCCCCACCCTGGGGGGATTCGTGCTGGCGCTGGTCTCCTGGCGCGGGGTGTTCGTGGTGCTTGCGGTGTTCGGCGTGGCGATCATGGTCATGGCCGCAGCGATGCTTCCCGAGACTCTGCCGCAGGAGCGCCGACGTCGGGGAGGCCCGCTCGGCACGCTGCGCGACTGCAGCCGGCTGCTGCGCGACCGGCCCTATGTGGGGCTCATCCTGGTGGCCGGGCTGGCGATGGCCTCGTTGTTCGCCTACGTCTCCGGCTCATCCTTCGTCTTCCAGCAGGTCTACGGGCTCGATGAGCAGCAGTACGGGGTGGTCTTCGGGCTCGGCGCGGTCGGGCTGATCATCGCCACCCAGTGCAACGTCCGACTGCTGCGCCGCTTCGGGCCCGCGCAGATCATGACCGGCGCCCTGCTCGGCGGGACCCTCTCCGGACTGGGACTGCTGCTGTGCGCACTCACCGGCTTCGGCGGGCTGGTCGGGCTCCTGGTGCCGCTCTGGCTGGTGCTCGCCGCCTGCGGGCTGGCGCTGCCCAACGCGCCCGCCCTGGCGCTGTCCCGGCATGGCGAGGCGGCAGGCACGGCCGCGGCGCTACTGGGTGCGGTCCAGTTCGGCGTCGCCGCCGCGGCAGCTCCGCTGGTCGGAGTGTTGGGCACCGGGGCGACCTCCATGGCGGTGGTGATCGCCGGCGGGATGGCGGCGGCCACACTCGTGGCCCTGCTGGTGGTGCGGCCCTGGCAGGTGGAGGCCGCGCCCACCGGCGAGGGGACCGTCCCCCACTGAGCCGAGCTGCTCCGCCGACCGGAACGTCCTGATCAGCCCGGGTGCCGGTGCTCCTGTCACGCGTTGAACGCGCCTCTGCCTGCCGGTACATTGTGGTGAGACCCGGGTCACGGCCTGTGACCGTCGGGTCTCACCGACGGACGGTTCCAGGACCGGCAAGGAGGCGTGATGGGCAGGGAGACATTCACCGGCGACGTCGCATTCGAGGTTCGAGGTCATCTCGGGATCATCACGCTGAACCGTCCCAAGGCGATGAACGCCCTGACCCAGCTGATGTGCGAGTCGGTGCACATCCAGCTGGAGGAGTGGGCCTCCGACGACGACGTCGCTCAGGTCCTGGTCCGAGGCGCGGGGGAGCGGGGGCTCTGCGCCGGCGGTGACGTCATCGGTGTCTACCGCGACATGGTCGAGCATCAGGAGCGTGACGGCGGTCCGCTGTTGCCGGACGGGACTCCCGCCTACCGGGCGCATTTCGCCACCGAGGATTTTTGGGCAGTCGAGTACCGGATGAACCTGCTGATCGCGCAGTACCCCAAGCCGTACATCGCGCTGATGGACGGGCTGGTGCTGGGCGGCGGGATCGGGATCTCCGCCCATGGGTCGCACCGGATCGTCACCGAGCGCACACGGGCCGGCATGCCGGAGACCACCATCGGCTTCTGCCCTGACGTCGGAGGCTCCTACCTGCTGGGCCATGCGCCGCGGAAGGTGGGGCTGCACGCCGGGATGCTGGGCGCACACCTGGACGCCGCCGATGCGATCCACGCCGGCCTGGCGGACACCCGCATCGACTCAGCCTCCATCGATCGGCTGATCGCCGAGCTGACCAGCGAATCGGCGGACGAGGTCCTTCCCCAGTTCGCCGTGGACCCTGGCGACTCCTCGCTGGGGGCGGCCGAGTGGATCAACCATGTGTACTCCGGCAATGACGTCGACATCATCTTGGCCCGCCTGGACGGGGTCGCCGGTGAGGTGCCTGAGGCCGCCGAGGCTGCGGCCGAGCTGCGTGCTCGGTCCCCGCTGTCGGTGCGCGTGGCCCACCGGGCGATCACCACGGCGGCCGAGCTCTCACTGCGTGGGGCGCTGATCCAGGAGTACACGGTGGGAATGCACATGCTGCGCTCCCACGACTTCCGGGAAGGCATCCGCGCCCAGCTGGTGGACAAGGACCGCAGCCCCTCCTGGAACCCGGCCCGCCTGGCCGACGTCGACGACGACCTGCTCGACCATTTCTTCACCCCGGTGCCCCACAAGATCTTGGAGCTGCCCCATGACTGATCCGACGTACACCACCATCAAGGTCTCCTCCGCCAAACGGGTCGGGAAGATCCAGCTGAACCGGCCGGCGGCGCTCAACGCGCTCAATGCCGAGACGATGGAGGAGGTGGTCACCGCGGCCGTCGCCTTCGACGCCGACCCGGACATCGGGGCAATCCTCCTCTCCGGCTCGCAGAAGGCCTTCGCCGCGGGCGCGGACATCAAGGAGATGTCCGAGCAGTCCTTCACAGACATGTACGCCGCCGACTGGTTCCGCCGCTGGGAGGAGCTGACCCGGCTGCGCACCCCGGTGGTGGCCGCCGTCTCCGGCTACGCCCTCGGCGGCGGATGTGAGCTGGCGATGATGGCGGACATCATCATCGCCGGCACCAGCGCGAAGTTCGGTCAGCCGGAGATCAACCTGGGAGTGATCCCCGGCATGGGCGGCTCACAGCGACTGACCCGCTCCGTGGGGAAGGCCAAGGCGATGGACATGGTGCTCACCGGTCGGCACGTCGACGCGGAGGAGGCCGAGCGGATCGGCCTGGTCTCCCGCGTGGTGCCTGACGGAGAGCTCGACGCCGAGGCCAGGACGGTGGCCGAGCTGATCGCCTCGAAGTCGAAACCGGCAGCGCAGATGGCCAAGGAGGTCGTGGCGGCGGCCTTTGAGATGCCGCTGGCCAGCGGACTTCAGTTCGAACGCCGGATCTTCCACTCGTTGTTCGCCACCGAGGACCAGGCCGAGGGCATGGACGCCTTCGCGAACAAGCGCAAGCCCAGCTGGAAGCACCGGTAGCTCAGCCGGAATCATCCTTCCGACTGATCCGCGTCGCCGCCTTCGACCGGCGGCAGTCTGCCGTGAGTCGGGCACTCGGTGGTGCCGCCGTCGTGATTCCTCCCGGTGGCGCTAGTGTTCGGCCGTGGCACCGCGTGCGCGGGGCTCTGGAGCGAGGATCTGGACAATCACACACCAGCAGGACGCTGGAGGGGAGAAGCATGACGCACGGACGTGAGCAGGCGGGAAGCACCGAGTCGCCGGAGGTCTACGGAAGCTTTCGGGAGCGTCCGGCCCGGGACTATGAGCTGGGCGCAGGGCTGAGGCTGCTGCGCGAGGTCAGCGTCGTTCTGGGGGCGTTGCCCGTGGTGCTGATCGCCTGGCACGCCATGAACGGCCCGGACCGGGTGCCGGTGCATTTCGGCTTCGACGGCACGGTGAATCGTGACGGTTCGCCCTGGGAGCTGTTCTGGACCGCACTCCTCGTCTGGGGGACCTGTGTGCTCGGCATGGCGATCCTCTCCCGCCACCCACGGCTGTTCAACTTCCCCCAGGTGCTCACCAGCGAGAACGTCCAGCGGCTCTACCGGCTGGGGGAGACCTCGCTGATCTGGCTGGCCTTCGCCGCAGCGCTCATGGTCTGGGGCATCGCCGGGTCTCTGGGGTACCCGACGTTCTGGCTGCTCTGGGTCGGTCTCGGGGTGATGACGGTCGCCGTGGTGCTGCTCGTCTGGCGGTCCGCCACCACCTGAGGCGCTCAGGACATCCGTGGCGCATCACCTCCGGAAGGCTGGCAGCTCGGCGTCGCGGAATTCTTCGACCCCCCGCTCGCCGCCGCGGCTCTCCTCAAGCGCGCGGAGCTCCACGCGGCGGATCTTCCCGGAGATCGTCTTGGGCAGCTCGATCCGCTCGATGCGTCGGATCCGTTTGAACGGCGGCAGCTTCTCCCGGCAGGAGGTCAGGATCGACGTCGCGGTCTCCGCGGTCCATTCCCAGCCGGCGGCCAGCACCACATACGCCTTCGGCACCGCGAGTCGCAGCTCGTCCGCGGCGGGCACGACGGCGGCCTCCGCCACCGCCGGGTGCTCCACCAGCACCGACTCCAGCTCGAAGGGGGAGATCCGGTAGTCGCTGGACTTGAAGACATCGTCGCTGCGGCCCACATAGGTCAGTACTCCGTCCTCGTCTCGGCGGACCACGTCCCCGGTGTGGTAGAGCCCGTTCCTGAACACTTCGGCAGTGCGCTCGGGGTCTCCCGCGTAACCCTTCATCAGGCCCACCGGGCGAGCAGGTCCGGACTGTTCGGCCCGCAGGCACAGCTCGCCCTCCTGGGCCTCCTCGCCGGTGCGTGGATCGATCAGCACCACGTCGAAGCCCGGGAGCGGACGGCCCATAGAGCCGCGCACCAGCGGCTGGCCAGGAGTGTTGGCCACCTGGAGGGTGGTCTCGGTCTGCCCGAAGCCGTCGCGGATGGTGCATCCCCAGGCGCGCTCCACCTGGTCGATGACCTCCGCGTTCAGCGGCTCCCCGGCGGAGACCGTCACCCGGGGCGGGCGGCGCAGCTGGGTCAGGTCGGCCTGGATGAGCATCCGCCACACGGTGGGCGGCGCGCAGAAACTGCTCACTCCGTGGGCGTCCATCTGGGTCATCAGCTCGGTGGCGTCGAAGCGCGCGTAGTTGTAGATGAAGATCGTCGCCTCCGCGATCCACGGGGTGAAGAAATTCGACCAGGCGTGCTTCGCCCAGCCGGGGCCGGCCACGTTGAGGTGCACGTCCCCCGGCTGCATCCCGATCCAGTAGAGCGTGGACAGATGCCCCACCGGGTAGGAGGTGTGGGTGTGCTCCACAAGCTTGGGCAGCGAGGTGGTCCCGGAGGTGAAGTAGAGCAGCAGGGTATCGTCGGCGCCGGTCGGCTCGCCGGGAGTGAACGTCGCCGCCGCCTTCCGGGCGGCCTCATAGTGCAGGACAGTGCGCGGAGCACCTGACGGCGCATCGATCTGCGGCGCGGGCTCGTCAGGAGTGCGTGCCCCGGGCACGTGGATCAGCGTCAGCTCGCCCTCGACGTCTCCGAACTTCTCCAGATCTGCCGGGCCCGCCGCGGCCCAGCGGGCTTCGCCGCGCCTGACCCGGTCCTGCAGGTCTACGGGGCCCATCTGGGTGGCGGTGGGGATCAGCACAGCGCCGAGCTTGATCCCGGCGAGCATCAGCTCCCACAGCTCGACCTGGTTGCCCAGCATCAGGATCATCCGGTCCCCGCGGGACATCCCCTGGGCGGAGAGCCAGTTCGCCACCCGGTTCGAGTCGGCGCTCAGCTGCGCGAAGGTCCGTCGGAGCACCGTGCCGTCGGCCTCAGCGATCACCAACGCCTCCTGATGGGCGCGTTCCCCTGCGGCGATGCCGTCGAACCAGTCCAGGCCGAAGTTGAAGTGCTCGAACCGGGGCCAGCGGAACTCCTCACAGGCGCGGGAATGGTCCTGCTGGAGAGCGACGAGTCGATCGCGGGCCTCACGAAGCCCTGCGGCCGCGTCGCTGCGGGTGGACGTGTCTGTGGTGCTCATGTGGGGGAGCTCCTCCTCGGGGGAACGGTGCAGGGGGGGGGCAGGGCCCTGAGGCGCGGGCCGACCCCGCCAGCGTACGACACCGCCCCCGGTGGTGTGATGCGCCTCACTGACGTGGTCCTATACTGAGGATCCCGGGGGCAGGGGCGCTGAGACCCGGCGCTGCCCGGGACGCGAGACCGAGGTGCGTTCCCGCGACGGACGCATCTCCTCATATCAGCCTGCGGGTGGCTCACCATAGCCGGTCGCAGGGGTCGGCGAGCATGCGAAGGAGCTGGTGACGGTGGCCGCTGCAGCCCAGTACCCGGACGGGGACCTCCTGGAGGTCCGACGCCGTCTGCCCGCAGAGGAGGAGGAGCGGCTCCAGGAGATCGAGGCCTACGCGCAGGCGAACCTCCGCGCACCCTCCATCGACGCATGGAACGAGGAGCGCTTCCTCACCCAGGCTCTGCCTGCCATGGCGGATCTGGGGCTCGCCGGGCTGGAGATCGATGGCAGCTCGCGGCTGTTCAAGGGACTCGCGCATGCCGCCGTCGCTCAGGCGGACGTGTCCATGTCCGCTGTGATGGGGATCCACAACGAGCTGATCGTGGGCCTGATCCACGCCTTCGGCTCCGCGGCGCAGCGGGACACGTGGCTGGCTCGGCTCACCCGGTTCGAGACTCTTGGGGCGTTCTGCCTCACCGAGCCCGACCACGGCTCGGACATCGCCGGCGGTCTGGCCACCACGGCCAGACGTGACGGGGACTCCTGGGTCCTGAACGGCACCAAACGCTGGATCGGGATGGCCACCATCGCCGACGTCGCTCTCGTGTGGGCTCGGGACGTCGACGACGATGCCATCAAGTGCTTCCTCGTGGAGACCAACACCCCGGGGTATCACGCCGAGATCATCCGTCACAAGATGGGGCTGCGGGGCATCCCCAACGCCGACGTCGTCCTCGAGGACCTCCGGGTCCCTGCCGAGGCTCTGCTGCCCGGTGCGCGCAGCTTCGCCGACACCAACGTCCTGCTGCGTAGCTCCCGCGCCTGGGTGGGGTGGCAGGCTGTGGGGCTGCAGCATGCGGTGCTCGACGTCGTGCGTGATTATGTCGCCGGGCGCGACCAGTTCGGTCGGCCGCTGGCTTCCTTCCAGCTCATCCAGCAGGCCATCGCGGAGATCACTGGGAACCTGACGTCGTCCACCGCGCTCATGGTGCAGGTGACCGAGCTGCAGCAGGCCGGCCGGCTGGAGATGGTGCACGCCGCGACGGTGAAGTCGACCACCACACGGCTGGCCAGGGCCTCGGCGGCGATCGGCCGGGAGGCTCTCGGCGGGAACGGACTGACCTCCGAGTATGAGGCGTCGAAGCTCATGGGCGATGCCGAGGCGATCTACACGTACGAGGGCTCCTACGGCATCAATTCGCTGATCGTCGGCCGGGCGATGACCGGAGTCTCAGCCTTCGTCTGAGCGGCGCCTATCGACGAGCGTGCAGGCGGAGGTCAGTCGGCCAGGGCCGCCTCCAGCGGCATCGCCTCCTCGCCGAGGGCCTCGGCGACCGGGGCGTGGGTGAGCCGACCGGCATGCACGTTCAGACCCGCGGCCAAATGCGGATCCGCGGCGAGTGCGGCCTTCCAGCCCTTGTCCGCGAGCTTGAAGATGTAGGGAAGGGTGGCGTTCGTCAGCGCGGCCGTGGCGGTGTGCGGTACAGCTCCGGGCATGTTGGCCACGCAGTAGTAGATCTGATCCCCGATGGTGAACGTGGGCTCCGCGTGGGTGGTCGGCTTCGAGCCCTCGAAGCATCCGCCCTGGTCGATCGCGATGTCGACCAGGACCGAGCCCGGCCGCATCGCGGCGGCCATCTCTCGGGTGACCAGCTTCGGCGCCGAGGCTCCGGGGATCAGCACGGAGCCGATCACCATGTCCGCCGCGGCGACCTCCTGGGCGATGGTCAGCGTGTTCGACGCCAGCGTCGTCAGCCCGCGGGCGGACATTGCCGAGAGCTCGCGCAGCCGCTCCAGGTTCAGATCGATGACGGTCACGTCGGCGCCCATGCCCATCGCGATGATGGCTGCCTGCTCGCCGGCCGTGCCCCCGCCGACGACGACGACCTTCGCCGCGCGGGCCCCCGGCACTCCGCCGATCAGCATCCCTGATCCGCCCTGGGAGTGCATCAGGTGGTAGGCGCCCACCTGTGGGGCCAGGCGCCCAGCGACCTCGCTCATCGGGGCCAGCAGCGGCAGCCCCTTCGGGCCGGTGACGGTCTCGTAGGCGATCGCGGTGACCCCGCGCTCCTTCAGCGCCGCCGCGCACTCGGGTTCGGCCGCCAGGTGCAGGTAGGTGAACAGGACCTGTCCCTCATGCATGCGGGGGAACTCCTCGGCCTGCGGCTCCTTGACCTTGAGCACCAGCTCGGCGCGGCTCCAGACATCTGCGACCTCGGGGACCAGCTCGGCACCGGCGGTGCGGTAGTCCTCGTCCGAGAAGCCGGAGCCCTCGCCGGCGCCGGACTGGATGAGCACGGTGTGGCCGCGCTGGGTGAGATCCACGGCGCCTGCGGGGGTCAGGGCCACACGGAACTCGTTGTTCTTGACTTCGGTCGGGACTCCGATGATCATCTGGTCTCCTTGCTCCGCGCGCCTTGTGGGCCCGCGGTCGCTGATGTGCTGGACGGCGGATCCTTCGGTGTGCCTCAGTCTGGCATGGCCGTATGACGCCGTCGTCACCGGCCCTGCACAGGTGCTCAGATCACCGCACGCCGGCCTGGACGTGGTGATCCAGGCCTCACAAGGTTATGGCCCCGCGTGAGCTCCTGCCAAGTGCGCGCCGCGGGGCTCGGCGCCGTCGAGGGATCCCTGCCATGGCGCGGGTCCCGGCGCCTGTGCGTGCGGCGCGCGCCGGCTCGGGGGTGTGGCAGGCTGGGCCCATGCTCGAAGGACTTCTCTCCGAAGGCGTGGCCACCGGTGCGGCCCTCATCCTGCTGCTGGTCGGCATGGCCGGTGTCGTGCTCCCGGTGCTGCCCGGCAGTCTGCTGATCATCCTGACCCTGCTGACCTGGGCCGTGCTGCTCGGCGGGACCGCGGTGTGGACCGCAGCAGTCGTCGGGATGATGCTGGCAACCTCCGGCTGGGTCGCTTCCACGGTGCTCACCGGACGGGTGCTGCACCGGGAAGAGATCCCACGGGGTCCGGTCCTCGTGGCGATCCTCGCCGCACTGGTCGGCATGGTGCTGCTCCCACCGCTGGGGCTGTTCATCGGCTTCGGAGCCGGACTGTTCGGCGCAGAGTTCATCCGGCGCGAGCGGGACTGGCAGGCGGCCGGACAGGCGAGCCTGAAGGCCCTGCGAGCGATGGGGCTGGGCATCCTTCTTGAATTCGGGCTTGCCGGACTCGCCGTCTCCAGCTTCCTGATCGGCACGCTGGTCCACCTGCTGGCCTGAGCTTCTGGCGTCCCATCCCCGGGCGACGTCTTATCCGGTGATCACCGGCTCTCAGGGCGCTCACCAGGGATGATGGCAGTGCAGGGATCCCGCTGGGCCGGCGTCCGTGGGGTGTCGGACGGCACAGAAGTGGGCTATCTTGGCACTCTGTACGGAAGCTGAGAGTCGCCTGCGCCCGGGGCCGCCCACTAGGGGCGCGTCGGGTGATCATGCTGAGAAATGCCGGACGGAGGGTGCTGTGGAGGCAGAGCGCGGGGGAGTCGGGCACTTCGACGACGCCGGCGAACCGGAGCTGCACATCTCCTCGCCCGTGCTGATCCTCGCGGGTCCCTCGCCTGCGGTCTCCGAGCTCACCCAGCGGCTGCGGTCCCTGGACGTGAAGGTCCTCCACGCGCCGAACGGTGATACGGCGCGGCTGCTCATCACGGAGGACAAGCCGCAGCTGGTGGTGGTCGATGCGCGCGCCAGTCGCCGCGTTCCCGACCTGGAGAGCGTCGTGCGTGAGATGCGCCGCCACTTGGAGGACGCCGCGGCACTGGTCTGGTTCGACACCGACGTGGACTTCCCCACGGTGGCCGCGCTCTGTGAGCCCGTGGACGACCACATGGCCGCCCGCATCGATGTCGAGGAGTCGCTGCGGCGGCTGCACTTTCTCGCCGGGCGCCTTCCGGAGCGCCGGGAGGGTGAACGCCTGGTGGTGGGCGATCTGCTGATGGACACCGCCGCGCGCACTGTGCAGCGCGGAGAGAAGGACATCGATCTCTCGGACACCGAGTTCCGGCTGCTGCGCCTGCTCATGCGCCATGCGCGCACCGTCCTGCCCAAGACCGAGATCCTGCAGCAGGTCTGGGAGTATGAGTTCGCGGGCCAGGCGAACATCGTCGAACTCTACATCTCCTATGTGCGCAAGAAGATCGAGGCGGACATGCCACGGATGATCCACACGGTGCGGGGCGCGGGCTACGTGCTGCGCCCGGCCGAGACGCTCGCCGAGGACGAGACGCAGGAGCAGGGGAGAGCCGATGGCGGCTCCGCCGGCTCGACTCTCGATGGGGCGCCCGAGTCGGCACCCCAGGTGCCGGGGGACGCGTCGAGAGAGTGATTACCGAGCGGTAGCTTCTGTGGCAGACTGGTCTCCATGCATGTGATCTTCCGCACCCTGATGACCTTATTGCGCGCCCGACGACGCTCGCCGCTGACCCCCTGGGAGACCTCCACGATCACCCTGCGGGCGCTGCCCACCGACGTCGATATCGCGATGCATGTCAACAACGGGCAGTACCTCTCGCTGTTCGACCTCGGCCGGTTCGACCTCATGGCCCGCGCCGGGATCTGGAAGCAGATGCGGGGCCGCGGATGGTCCCCTGTGGTCCAGTCCGAGCAGATCACCTTCCGGAGGTCTGTCACCTTCATGACCCGTTTCGAGATCCACACTCGGATTCTGGGGCTGGACGAGAAGAGCATCTACTTCGAGCAGCGTGCCGTCGTCGACGGAGAGATCTATGTGCGCGCACAGATCGCCACACGTCTGGTCTCGGCTCAGGGGCCGGTGAGCAATGAACAGATCCTGGAGATGATCCGGGAGCTGGGGCATGTGGTGCCCGAGGACCTCTCCGTCGATGAGGGGCTGCGCCGCTGGAGAGAGTCTGCCGCGCTCCCCTCGAGCAGGAAGCCTGCGCCCAACGTGTGGTGAAGCACGCATCAGTCCTGGCCAGGTGTCAGAGTGGTGTCATGCGGAATGTCTTCAGCGTCGATCTCGGTCTTCTCCTGCTCCGCCTCGCAGCGGGCATCCTTCTGCTCGTCTCCGGCCTGCGCAAGTCGTCCTGGCTGGGCCTGGACGGTGCGAGCGACTACGTGGCCGGCCTCGCCGTGCCCTTCGCCGAGCACATCGGCACCGCGCTGCCGTTCGTCGAGATCATCGGCGGTGCCCTGCTGGTCCTGGGCCTGCTGACCCGCCTGGCCGCTGCGGTGATGATGCTGCTGGCCGGGGCCGGAGCATACCTGCTCCTCGACGCCGGCCCCGTCTTCGTCAACGTGCATGGGTGGAATGAGCCGTTCCTGCTGCTGCTGGGGAACCCGCTGGAGTTCATGATCCTCTATGCGGTGCTCAGCCTCGCCCTGGTCTTCACCGGGCCGGGCGCCTTCAGCGTCGACGCCCCGGCCTGGCGGTCGATCCGGCGGCGCTGATCTGGGCAGGGCGCTCAGCTGCGGGCGCGGCCACGCCGGTGGGCACCCCATACGGCGAGCGAGCCGATGGCGACCGCGACGGAGCCGATCAGGCCGGCGGCCATCGTGTGCGGCTCCGCCCCGGTGGCGGCCAGGCCAGCGTCGTGCTCGTCGTCCGAGTCGCTCTCTGCGGAGCTTTCGGCCGACTGTGAGCCGTCAATCTGTTCCTCCGGAGACCCCGGGACGTGCGGGACCAGCGGCCGAGGGCTCACGGTGCTGTGCAGGTCCTCATCCTCGTCCTCATCGTCATCCGAGGCCTCCGGCTCCGGGAGCCCGTCCTCCGGCTCCGGAGTGTCCGGGGCGCCGGGGACTGCGGGCGGGCCCGTTCGGGTGGGAGACGACGTCCGCTCGACATCCTGGGTGGACTCGTCTTCAGGCGGTGAGGCAGGGTTCTCGTCCTGTGCAGGGTCATCCTCCTGGGAGGAAGGGCTGCTGGAGACGTTCGGGTACACGGTCAGCGTCCCGGAGCAGTTGGCGGTCTGACCGTCCTCGGACTCCACGGTGACGGTCACGGTGTCCTGCATGATCTCAGTGATCTCCCGATCCAGTACGTACTGGACGGTCAGGCCGTCATAGGAGGAGCTCCCGCCGCGGATGCCGGTGCTCACCGAGACGATGCGCGCATCCGGGGTGCTCACGGTGACCTCGAAGGAGAGCGCATCGCCCGGGTAGCCCGTCGCCGAGCCGCAGACGGGCTCCAGAACCGCAGGGTCATCCGGCGAGGGGGTCGTCCCGTCGCCGTCCCCGCCGTCCGTCTCGCCCTCGTCGCCTGTCTCTTCCTCGCCCTCCGGCGGGATCGTGCCAGGGTCGGTGGGCTCGGGCTCGGGTTCTGGCTCGGGCTCCGGACTCGGGGAGGAGGTGTCCTGGCCGTCTTCGCTGCCGTCGTCGCTTCCAGCATCGTCGCCGGACTCGTCACCTTCGGTCGGCGGGTCCGTGTCGTCGTCCTCGGCGGAGGGGTCTTCGTCGGAGGGGCCCTCGTCATCGTCCTCGCCGTCCTCCTCCGGGGTCTGCTCATCGGAGGGGGTGGGAGAAGGGCTCTCGGTGCCGGACTGCTCTTCGCGCTGTCCATCCAGCCGGTCGTCGTCCTCGGAGCCCTCGTCGTCGGAGCTGGTGGAGTCGGTGCCGTCTTCAGCGTCACCCTGCTGGTCCTCAGGCTCGTCTTCCTGAGTGCTCGATCCCACGTGCGCGGACTCGGCGGTCGGCTCAGCCTCGGCGTCCTGGGTGGTCGCTGAGGCGGGCGCCGTGCCGCAGAGCAGCAGGCCGCCGGCAAGCGCGGTCCCGCAGAGTGCGGCCGTCAGGCGCGGGTGTCGCCTGACATCGGAAGCGTGGCTCACGCTTGACCACCTTTCACCCCAGTGCAGATCATTTCAGAATTCACAGTGTACGCATGATCGGCGAGGTTTCATAACGATTTGGTCACTGCGCGCGCTGCAGGTCTCTGACCTGGGGAAACCTTCAGCTGAGCCTGAATTCACTCCTCCAGGACCAGCTGAACCACGGGTGGAGAACCCGGGAACAGGGGGGGTCGAGGTGAAAGGTCACGGTGGCCGTGATCCGATGCGTGACCTTCGTGGCGGTTGCGCCTCGGACGTCGACTGACGGGTCAGGCCACCCGGGCCTCCGGCGACTTCGTCAGCGCGGGGTCGTCCTGGGCCAGGTGGCCGACGACCGAGTCGATGGCCTCCAGGGTGGCCCCGTCGAGAGTGACTCCGGCGGCCGCCACGTTGGAGGCGATCTGCTCCGGGCGAGAGGCGCCCACCAGGGCGGTCGCCACGTTCGGGTTCTGCAGCACCCAGGCGATCGAGAGCTGGGCGAGGGTCAGCTCCAGTTCCTCGGCGATGGGCTTGAGCTTCTGCACCGCCTGGAGGATCTCATCGTCGAGGTACCGCTGGATGAACTGCGCGCCGCCCTGCTCGTCGGTGGCTCGGGACCCCTCTGGCAGGGGCTGGCCCGGCACGTACTTGCCGGTGAGCACCCCCTGGGCGATCGGCGACCAGACGATCTGCGAGATGCCGAGCTCCTCGGAGGCCGGGATGACCTCCGGCTCGATCACCCGCCACAGCATGTTGTACTGCGGCTGGTTCGAGATCAGCTGGAACCCGAGCTCCTTGGCCAGGGCGTGGCCTGCACGCAGCTGCTCGGCGTTCCACTCGCTGACGCCGATGTAGAGCGCCTTGCCCTGGCGGACGATGTCGGCGAAAGCCTGCATCGTCTCCTCCAGCGGAGTCTCGACGTCGAAGCGGTGCGCCTGGTACAGGTCCACGTAGTCCGTGCCGAGGCGGCGCAGCGAGCCGTCGATGGACTCCATGATGTGCTTGCGGGAGAGGCCGGTGTCGTTATGCCCCTTCGGCCCGGTGGGGAAGTACACCTTGGTGAAGATCTCCAGCGATTCCCGACGCTGACCGGCCACGGCGTCGCCCAGCACCTGCTCGGCCACCGTGTTCGCGTAGACGTCAGCAGTGTCGAAGGTGGTGATGCCGGCGTCGAGCGCGGCGTGCACGCACCGGGTGGCAGTGTCGTTCTCCACCTGCGACCCGTGCGTGATCCAGTTGCCGTAGGTGATCTCCGAGATCTTGAGGCCGCTGTGGCCGAGGTACCTGAACTCCATGCTGCTCACACTATCGATACGGTGCGCCGCTGAACAGGGAATCGCAGGTCTCAGGACGAGTCGCCTCGAGCATCGTGCGATGCGTGCTGAGGGTATCGGCACTGGTGAGGCCTGCCTTTCCTGCGTGGTCACGGGAGGTGGCGCTGGCTAGAGTGGCGCGCAGGGGCGCCGTCGTCCGACCGTGCCCGCCCTGGACAAGAGGCAAGGAGAGTGTTCTCGCAATGGCAAAGCTCACCGGCACGCTGGAAGAGGCCTTCAACGAGCAGGTCACCCTCGAGCTGGAGGCCTCGTTGGTCTACCGGCAGCTCGGGATCGAGATGGACATGCTCGACCTGCCCGGATTGGCCTCCTGGTTCCGCGCGCAGGCCGACGAGGAGGTCGTGCACGCGAACAAGTTCATCGACCACATGACCGACCGCGGCGCCCATCCCCGCATCCGGGCGGTGCCCGCCGTCGCGGCTCGGGCCGAGACTGTGCTGGAGGCCTTCGAGGCGTCCCTCGCCCACGAGGAGAAGGTCTCGGAGTCGATCCGCAACCTGTATCGGCTGGCGCAGCAGGAGGGGGACATCGACGCTCTGCCCCTGCTCAGCTGGTTCATCGATGAGCAGCTGGAGGAGGAAGCGACGGTCTCCGAGCTCATCGGCAAGATCCGGCTCATCGGCGACGACGGGCCGGGCCTGCTGAAGTTGGACGATCGGCTGGGGGTCCGGCAGTCCAACGGCACTGAGGCCGCCGCCCAGTAGGGCTGAGCCGGTCCGTTGAGGGGGATCTGCTGCTGTCGGCTCGCGTGGCCACGAGACAGGAAGCAGGTCCCCCTCGTCATGCGCGGGGCGGGCGGCGGGCTCCTGATCGGCCGCCCGATCAGCCCGCCTCTGAGGCTCGCCGGTTGAGCTTCTGTTCGAGTCCGTCGAGGAGGAGATTGAGGCCGAACGCGAAGCTGTCCTCCCAGCTGCCGCTGAAGGTGTCCTCGGAGAGTGCGGCCATAGAGGGGAAGCGGCCGGAGGCCATGACCTCCTCCAGGATCGGAAGCTGGTGGTTCCAGAACTCCTCGTCGGTCATGCCGGTCTCCGCGGGGGCGTTCTGCCACAGGATCTCCTGGCGGACGGTCCCCACGGCATAGGAATCCAGCGCCGTGATGATGCTCATCTTCTCCTGATCGGTCATCGGGAGGTCTTTCAGCCCTGTCATCAGCAGCTCCATGTCGGCCAGGCTGTTCGGGCCCAGCACGGGGCGGGTCCAGTTCACCTGCAGCAGCCAGGGATGGTCCAGGTAGAGTCGGCGTCCTCCCCAGCCTGCAGCCTCCAGACATGCGCGCCACCCGGCCTCCAGGGAAACCTTCCGGGCATCGTTCGGCCCGCTGACGGCGTCGAGCATCAGGTTCAGGAGCTCGGTCTTGGACGGCACGTAGCGGTAGAGGGACATCGCCCCCACGTCGAGCCTGTCGGCGAGCTTGCGCATGGACAGGGAGTCGAGCCCCTCGGCGTCGGCCAGCTCGACCCCGGCGGCCACGATCCTCTCCAGGGTGAGTTTGGGCTTCGGCCCCTTCTTCGCCGGGGGGAGGCCGTCCCACAGCAGCTGCAGGGACTTTGCCAACGGGTTCGGATCGTTCATCGTGCCTTCCGGGACGCCATGCTTGCTTATTGCGTTCACTGTACGCTACCTTAGCTGCGTTCGAAGTACTCAGAACACTGTACGCAGATCATGGCATGGAAGAAGGAGGTGGTGTTCCATGGTTTCACCAGACCTCGCGGTGGAGGCCCTCGGCCTCACCAAGAGATACAAGGGGAAGGCGGCGCTCGAGGGTGTCGACCTGGCCGTGCCGCGAGGCACGGTGCACGGACTGCTCGGACCCAACGGGGCGGGCAAGACGACGGCGGTCCGCATCCTCGCCACGCTGACGGACCCTGATGCTGGCCAGGCCCGCGTGGCCGGCTACGACGTCGCCGCCCAGCCGCGCGAGGTGCGTCGCAGCATCGGACTGACGGGTCAGCAGACCGCGGTCGACGACCTGATGACCGCGCGGCAGAACCTGACGATGTTCGGCAGGCTCTTCCGACTCAGAAAGGCGGACGCCCAGCGGCGTGCCGACGAGCTCCTGGAGGTCTTCGGGCTGACCGGTTCGGCCGATTGCTCCCCGAAGAAGTTCTCGGGCGGCATGCGCCGTCGACTGGACCTTGCCGCGTCGATGATCCTGGCTCCGCAGGTGATGTTCCTGGATGAGCCGACCACCGGTCTGGACCCGGCGGGGCGTCGGGAGGTGTGGGAGTCCGTGCGGAACCTCACCATCCAGGGGACGACGGTGTTGCTGACCACCCACTACCTTGACGAGGCGGACAAGCTCTGTGACCGGATCAGCCTGATCGATCAGGGGCGCAACTTCATCGAGGACACTCCGTCCGGGCTCAAGCGGCGGATCGGCGACGAGCGGCTGGAGGTCGTCGCGGCCGAGCCGGGCGACCTGGTCCGTCTCCAGGAGTTGATCACCCGTGTGGTCGACGTCGAGCCTTCTGTTGACGAGGCCGAAGGCAGTCTCAGCGTGTCCGTGCCGGACGGCGTCGCCGCACTGACTGCGGTGGCCGCGGAGATCAGGACGCTGGGCATCGACGTCGCCGACATCGGCCTGCGTCGTCCGACCCTCGACGAAGCCTTCCTGCACCTGACCTCCGATGCAGGCCCGACACGCCAGGAGGCGCGATGACCACCAGGACACAGAGCACGAGCCCACAGGGGGCCAGTACACCCACCACCACGGCACAGTCCGCCGCGCCGCAGACCCTCAGTTCCGAAGGGCCTCTCTGGGCGGCTCGCGACTGCTGGACGATCGTGCTCCAGGAGTTCACCCACCTGGTGCGCCAGCCCAGCACTTTCGCCTGGCAGATCGGCTTCCCGGTGGTAATGGTGCTGATGTTCGTCTACGTCTTCGGCTCCGCCATGGATGTGACCGGTCAGGGCGCGGGGGAGGGCTATGTGGACTTCGCCATGCCGGGGATGTTCGCCATGACCATGGCCTTCGGGTTCATGGACACCGCTTATGCGGTGACCCACAACAAGGAGAAGGGATTCATGGACCGCTTCCGGTCCATGCCGATGTCCTCCTCCGCCCCGGTCACCGGCCGGGCGGTCTCCGATGTGATCCGTGCGGCCGTGGACCTGGCCGTCATCGCCGGTGTCGCCCTGCTGATCGGTTGGCGTTCGGGTGGAAGTCTGGGCGCCACCCTTGCGGCGTTCGCGCTGCTGCTCTGGCTGCGGCTGGCACTGATCTTCGTAGGCATCTTTCTGGGGCTGTGCATCAAGAACACCGAGACGGCCGGGATGCTGTTCGCCGTCGCATTCCCGCTGGGGTTCATCTCCTCGGTGTTCGCCCCGCCGGAGATGATGCCCGGCTGGCTCGGTGCGATAGCCGCGTGGAATCCCGTCTCCTCGACGGCGGCGGCGATCCGTGAGCTCTTCGAGACTCCGGGTATGGGGAATCTGGAGCCCGCCTTCTGGATCGACGGCCATGCGCTGGCCGGCGCGCTGATCTGGCCGGCAGTGATCATGCTGATCTTCCTGCCGCTGGCCGTGCGTCAGTTCAAGAACCTGAGTCGCTGAGCACGGCACCGCGCGGGCGGGCATGTGACGGAGGAGCGAGGTGGGCGGTGCCCCCTCATTCCTCCGTCACGTGCTGACCGTGGCGGATGAGCCGCTCCAGGGCCTGGTGCATATGGTCATCGATCTCGCTGAGCACGGTGGCCTCATCGCCGGCGGCCACGGCGTCGGCGATCCGCCGGTGCTCCTCCGCCTGATCGTCAGGATCGAAGTAGGTCCCCTGCAGGGCCGTCAGGCACATCCGGGTCTCCACCATGAGAGTCTCGTGCATGCGTCGAAGCCGAGGGCTGCCGGAGGCCGTGACCAGCGCCTCGTGGAAGTCGAAGTCCGCGTCCGAGAGCGCGGAGAGATCCTCGGCGGCGGCCGCGCGCCGCATCGCCTCGCAGGCGCTGCGCAGCTGCTCCACCGCTCCGGGGGTCCGTTCTCTGATGATCATCAGCGCCGCCGCCGACTCCACGGCGCTGCGTGCCACGTAGAGGTCCCGGATCTCCTCGGCGTCGAGCTCCTTGACGAAGAGTCCGCGGTTCGGCTCGCTGCGCACCAGCCCTTCCTGCACCAAGCGCTGCATGGCCTCACGAAGCGGTCCTCGGCTGACGCCGAACTCGGCGGACAACCTGGCTTCGGAGAGCTGGGTGCCCGCTGGCAGGCTGCCGTACATGATCCCCTCACGCAGCTGCCGAGTGATCAGAGACGCCGTCGACTCGCGGTTCACCCGGGTGAAGCTGCGGGGGGAGCGGGCGGCGGTCGTCGGCATCGGGGGCTCCAGCGGGTCGAGGTGGGATCTGGCGGCCGGGCAAGGGGGCAGTGGTGCGGCGGACACGGACGGAGGGGAGACCGACATCACGTGATACATGGATTGTTGACAATAATCATACAACGGCTGGGACGCCCGTGTTCACCGGTGCCTGTTCACCGGTTCGTGCGGGGGAGTCCAGCACGGTGGGCGATGATCGCCAGCTCCGTCCGGTCTCGAGCCTGCAGCTTGGCGAGGATGCGGCTCACATACGTCCGTGCCGTGGCGGGGCTGAGGAACAGAGCGGCTCCGATCTCCGCGTTCGTGTCTCCATGGCCCACCCGGGTGAGGACCTCGATCTCCCGGTCGGTGAGCTCGGAGAGGTCCACCGAGGGCTCGTCCTGCGGTGACGGCGCGGAGGCCATATGTTCCATGACCTTGCGCGCGATCGTGGGGGAGAGGAGGTTCCCGCCGGCGGCGGCCGTGCGGACCGCCGTCCGGAGCTCCTCGGAGGCGATGTCCTTGAGCAGGTACCCGGCGGCGCCGGCACGGACGGCATCGATGATGTCCTGATCCTCGTCGAAGGTGGTCAGGATCAGAATGCGGCTGCCATCGAGCTCGGGGTCCGCGCAGATTCTCCGAGTGGCCTCGATGCCGTCCATGACGGGCATGCGGATGTCCATGAGTACGACGTCGGGACGGTGGGCCTGCACGGCCCGGACCGCATCCTGGCCGGTCCGAGACTCTGCGACGACCGTGATCTCTGGATCGTGGGTGAGCAGCGCGCGCAGACCAGTGCGCACCAGGACCTGGTCGTCGGCGATCAGCACGCTGATCATCGGCCCTCCTCAGCGGCAGGCCGGGTGGCCGGGGTCTGGCTGAGGGAGATGACGCCGGGCAGCGTCGCATGGACCGCGAAACCGTCCCCCTCGGGCCCGGCGGTCAGACTGCCGCCCAGCGCCTCGGCCCGTTCGCGCATCCCGTGGAGCCCCAGGCCCGCCGCCTGCTGCGCGGAGCGCTCGCGGGGCGGTCTCGCCGGCCCGGGATCCCGGACCGTCACCTGCAGCCGACCGTCGGTGAGCGTCACGGCCACCTCAGCGTAGTCGGCCGCGGAGTGTCGGACCACATTGGTCAGCGCCTCCTGGACGATCCGGTACGCGGCCGCCTGCACATGGTCGGGCGCGAGGCGCTCGTCGTCATGGGTCTGGATCCGCGCGTGGACCTCCAGCGGCAGGAGGTCGAAGACCTGGCCCTGCAGGGCGTCGAGGGAGAGTGGGCTCCGGGGGTCCTTCTGGCGTCGCAGCATCTGTACGGTCCGGCGCATCTCGTCCATCATCTCGCCGCTGGTGCTCTTGACCACGTCGAGGGCGTCCTCCGCCGCACGGCGGTCGCGGTCGAGGGCCTCGCGGGCGACATCGGCGTGCAGCGAGATGACCGTGGTCCGATGCCCCAGGGAGTCGTGCAGCTCCCGTGCGATGTCTGCCCGTTCGGTGGCGATCGCCGCGGCGGCCTGGCTGCGTTCATGGGCCTCGGCCGCCTCCAACAGTCTCCGGGTGTTCTCCCTGAGCTCCCGGCGCAGACGCATGCTCACTCCCAGGGCTATCGCCGCGGTCATCAGCGCCACGTGCCCGGAGAGCTCATAGCCGACCACACGGGTGGGGTCCTGCCCGGCGATCACCAGGCGGTAGAAGTAGCTGCCGCCCAGCAGCAGCACCGCGGCCGAGACGGCCCAGACCGCGCGGCGGAACTCCGCGGCGGAGTAGAGCGCGGCGGCGGTCGGCACACTGAGCCCGATCGTCGGGTAGCCGACCATGTAGTAGGCCCAGAACGCCACGAACGTCAGCCCCAGGACACCCAGGGGGAAGCGACGGCGGACCAGCATGAGCGCTCCCAGCCCGAACGCCCACAGATAGGCCAGCGGCTCAGCGTCGCGGTCGCCGGCGACGTCGGCGGAGATCGTCCCGGCCACCGCGCCGAAGACGGCCACTCCGAGCACGGCGTCCACGAGCCACCGCTGGACGCGGGCAGACGGATCCGGCTCAGCGCCGACAGGGGCAGGCATGACACCAGTCTAGGAGCGTCCTGGGCCTCCGGCAGTCGCCTGCAGGCGACTGCCGGAGACGCCGCGCGACGACACCTGAGCAGGACGCCGCGCGGATGTGGGGCGCATCGCCGGTCCGTAGCGTCGAGGTCATGAACCCAGCTGATGGATCGCACTTCCGCCCCTCCTCCGACGAGGCCCCGCGAGGGAGGCTCCCCTGGCGGCTCATCCTCCTGCTCGGTGCTGTCGCGCTGCTCCGGCCGCTGATGCACATCACCGGTGTCTCCGGCGGCGGCGACGTCCTGCCCAAGGGCCTCTTCGCGGTGGGCGCCACCGTGGTGATCTCGGCCGTCTGGATCGGCGTCGTCCTGCTGGCTCGGGTCTCCAGGCCCTTCCTCACGCTGGTGCTCGCCGGGCTCGTCTATGCCGTGCTGAGCATGGTCCTCTCGGCGGTCCTCTCTCCGGTGCTCGGCGGCGAGCTGCAGGGCCCCTTCGCGCAGCCGATCGCGATCCCCATGGTCCTGATCGTCAATGCGATCTGGGGTGCCGTCGTCGGCGGCATCGCCGCGGGCCTCCGGGCGGCGCTGGTCTCCCGGCATCGTTGACCCGCCGATCTCCGCAGCTGCTCGCCCAGGGGCGGGTCACGCCGTCCGGGCCGGAACAGAGTCCAGGCGTCCCAGCATGGGCAGCGCGGGTGCCGGCCGGCCGGTCAGCCGCAGACCCTCCCAGATGGTCACCTGGTTCGCGGTGAGCACCGGTTTGCCCAGCGCCTCCTCCAGCTCTGGGATCCAGCCGAGTGAGTGCATCGCCGTATCCGGGACGAGCATGGCCTCCGCCTGGGGCACATCCACGGCGCGGATCATCGCGATGACGTCATCGCGTCCCATCAGGCCGACCTCCGCGGCCGTGAAGATCCCGTGCGCGGCGAAGGTCACGACGTCGACCCCGGCTTGCGCCAGCAGTGCGCGGAAGTGCTCGGCCAGGTCCGCCGGGTAGGAGGCCGCCACCGCGACGTGCCGCACGTCGAGCGCCTCCAGCGCGTGCAGATACGCCAGTGACGTCGAGGATGCCGGAACGCCGGCTACCTCCTGAACGGCCCGGGCCTGCTCGGCGGCACCGTCATGGCCGTAGACGAAGCTGCCCGATGTGCAGGCCCACATCACCGCGTCCACCCTGTGATCGGCGAGCAGGCGCGCCGTGCCCTCGGCCAGGCGTGCGGCGGAGCCGGTCTCCAGCAGGGCCTCCGGGGTGTGTTCGTCCACTCCGATGGTGGTGTGCACCAGGGGAAGCCGGACGGCGCCCCCGGCGGCCTCCTCGAAGGCGGGGAAGTCGTCCTCCGCGGCATGGCCGGGGTAGAGGATGCCGATGGTGGGGGCGTGCTGAGAGTCGGTCAAGGGTCCTCCTTCGAGAGGGCGCGTCGGACTGGTGGGTGGCAGAGGGCGGGCGGGGCTGATGGGGCGCACCCGGGTCAGACCACCGCCGCCGAGGGCTCCTGCCGGGCCAGTGCCCGGCCGGGCCCGTGGTAGGGGAGCCCGAAGTGCTGCAGCACCGCCCACACTGTCGCCTGGTTGGCGGAGATGACGGGTTTCCCGAGGTCCTGCTCCAGCTGGGCGAGCACGTCGTAGGTCGGCAGGTTCGTGCAGGAGACCACCACTGCCTCGGCCTGGTCGGAGTCTGCCTCCCGGACCAGGTCGTAGGTGCGCTGGGAGGGGACCTCCCAGATGCGGCCGGAGAGTCCGAGGTTCGAGTTGCTCATCAGGTGGATCCCGGACTCGGCGAAGAAGGCGGCGAACTGGGCGGTGATGGCGTCGTCGTAGGGGGTCGCCGTCGCAAGGGTCCGCACGCCCAGCGCCTGGACCGCGGCGAGCAGGGCGCCGGAGGTGGTGAAGCAGGGTGCCTCGCCGGCGTCCGTCATGGCGCGCACCAGATCGTGCTCGCCGGAGATCCCGCGGACGAAGCTGCCCGAGGTGCAGGCGTAGAGGTATGCGGAGGGGGTCACCGCAGAGACGGAGCGGACGCAGTCCGCGATCGCCTTGGGGCGGGAGATCGCCCGGGCCTGCTTGACCGTCACCGCCAGGGGCTCGTGCCGGGTGCGGGTGAACAGCAGATCCAGCTGCTCGACGCCGTCTGCGTCCTGGGTGAAGGTGCGCAGCTCTCGGTCCAGAGCCATGTCATAGGGGACCACGACACCGATGGCGGGTGCCATGCGGTCGGATCCGGGGAAGGGGGTGAGGGCCATGGGCCGCTCCAATCCAGAGGCGGTGCAATCATCTCCTGCAAGATTGTTGACAATCTTCGTGAGGTCTTCATAGCATAGCGGCACGGTCCCTGCCTCGGAAAGCCCTTCCGGGGAGGGGATGTCGCGGTCTCCGGGAGATGTTCCTCACAGGTGCTCCCGGCCGGCCACGAGGTCCCCGCGCCGCGCTCAGCCCACCCCTTCTGGAAGCGAGGTGACGGATGGCGGACTCCCTGCCGGTCATCACGGTCCTGTGTCCCGACGACGACGGCCCCTACGCCGTGCCGCCCGGCCTGGATGAGCTCGAGGACCGGGCCGAGATCCGCCGGACCACCGCCGCGGAGCTGAGCGAGGCGCTCCCCGGAGCCGACATCCTCTTCCTGTGGGACTTCTTCTCCCGCGCAGTCTCTGACGCCTGGCACGCCGCCGACGCCCTGGACTGGATCCACGTGGCCGCCGCCGGAGTGGACAAGCTGCTCTTCGACGAGCTGGCCGAGTCCGAGGTCACCGTCACCAACGCCCAGGGCACCTTCGACCGACCCATCGCCGAGTACGTGCTCGGCGCCGTGCTCGCCCGTGCCAAGGACATGCCCGGCAGCCTGCGGCGCCAGCAGACCCGCACCTGGGAGCACCGCGAGACCCAGCGCGTGCAGGGCCTCACCGCCCTGGTCATCGGCACCGGCGCGATCGGCCGGGAGATCGCCACGCTCCTGCGGGCGGTCGACGTCGAGGTCTTCGCCGCAGGGCGCACCGCCCGAGACCAGGATCCCGACTTCGGCACGGTGATCGCCAGCGACGACCTGCCGGCCCACATCGGTGCCGCCGACGTCGTCGTCAACGCGGCACCTCTGACCCCGCAGACCACCGGGCTCCTCGACGCCCAGGCGCTCGCTGCCGTGAAGGACGGCGCCCACCTGATCAATATCGGCCGGGGGGAGACCGTCGACGAGGTCGCCCTCGTCGAGGCCCTGGATCACGGGCCTCTCGGATTCGCCACCCTGGATGTCTTCGATCAGGAGCCGCTCCCGCAGGGCTCTCCGCTGTGGGAGCGCGAGGATGTGCTGATCACCGCCCATATGTCCGGGGACGTCATCGGCTGGCGCGACGCACTCGCCGAGCAGTTCCTCGACAACGCCCGGCGCTGGCTCGCCGGAGAGACCCTGCACAACATCGTCGACAAGCAGAAGGGCTACGTGCCCCGCCCGCAGCCCTGACGTCGCCCCGACACCGGGCACGCCCCAGAGGGCGGCGCGGACGGCGGCGGCGCACCCCTGGCACTTCACATCAGGCCCACACCCGGCACATACCCGGCACACAGGAGGTCAACCATGGACCGTCGAACCCCGAGCAGCCTCGCGGAGATGACCGCGACCGAGCTCCTCGCCGGCTACCGCGCTGGAGATTTCAGCCCGGTCGACGCGACAGAGGCCGTGCTGGAGCAGATCGCTCGGCACGATGACGTCCTGAACGCCTTCGTGCTCGTGGACCCTGAGTCCGCTCGCACCTCCGCGGAGGCCTCCGCCCGCCGCTGGCAGGCCGGAGAGACCCTGGGCCCCGGTGACGGCCTGCCCACCTCCATCAAGGACATGTTCCTCACCAAGGGTTGGCCCACCTACAAGGGGTCGACGCTCATCGGTGAGGACGGCCCCTGGGACGTGGACGCCCCCTGCGTGGCGCGGCTGAAGGAGACCGGGGCGGTGCTGGTCGGGAAGACCACCACCCCGGAGTTCGCCTGGAAGGGCACCACAGACAGCATCCGCTGCGGCGCGACCGGCAACCCCTGGGACCCGAGCACCACCGCCGGCGGCTCCTCGGGAGGCGCCTCGGCCGCCGTCGGCGCCGGCATGGCACCCTGGGCCGTCGGTACCGACGCCGGCGGGTCGGTGCGGATCCCCGCCTCCTTCACCGGGACGGTCGCGCTCAAGGCCACCTACGGCCAGGTGCCCATGTTCCCCGCCTCGCCTTTCGGGACTCTCGCCCACGCCGGGCCGATGACGCGCAGCGTCACCGACGCCGCGATGCTGATGGACGTCATCACCGGCTTCGACTCCCGGGACTGGGCCGCGCTCCCTACGCCGACCTCGTCCTACCTGGAGGGCCTCGAGGACGGTGTCGCAGGTCTGCGCATCGCCTACTCACGAAACCTGGGCTTCGTGGAGAACGACCCCGAGGTGGAGCGCCTCGTCACCGACGCGGTCTCGCTGCTGGAGCGGGCGGGTGCCGTGGTGGAGGAGGTCGACCCCGGCTTCGAGGACCCGGTGGAGGCTTTCCACGTCCTCTGGTTCAGCGGTGCGGCGAAGGTGCTCGAAGCCTTCGGGCCGGACGCCGTGGACCAGGTGGACCCCGGACTGCGGGCGGGGATCCGGCGCTACGCCGAGGCCTCTGCCCTGGACTATCTGGGTGCCACCGCCGTCCGCATGGATCTGGGTGTGCGCATGGGGGCCTTCCATGAGAACTACGACCTGCTGGTCACCCCGACCATGCCGATCACCGCCTTCGACCACAGCAGGCAGGCCCCCGAGGGCTGGCCCTCGGACCTGTGGACGTCCTGGACGCCCTACACCTACCCGTTCAACATGACCCAGCAGCCGGCGGCCTCGGTGCCCTGCGGCGTCGCCTCGGACGGGCTGCCGGTGGGGCTGCAGATCGTCGGGGCACGCACCCAGGACCGTCTGGTGCTGCGGGCCGCTCGGGCTTTCGAGAAGGCCTCCGGGGAGCAGTTCATCCGCCCGGTGGAGCCCATGGCGCGCACCTCGGCCGTCTGAGGCCGCGCGAACGGACGTCCGGACTGCTCGAGGAGGACCATGGCCCGCTACATCAGCATCACCTTGACCGCACGCGGAGTGAGCTGCACCGCGCGGCTGCTCGACGACGTCGCGCCGCGGACCTGTGCGGCCGTGTGGGACGCGCTCCCACAGGCGGGGCAGGTCTACCACGGCAAGTACGCGCGCAACGAGATCTACAACCTGCTGCCGGGCTTCGCCGAACATGATCCCGGCAAGGAGAACACCACGGTCACCCCGATCCCGGGGGACGTGTGCTGGTTCCGGTTCGACTCGGACGACCTCGGCAATCCGGGCTACGGCTACGAGGAGGCCGCGGGGGTGCGGGAACGGCGCGAGATCATCGATCTGGCGCTCTTCTACGGCCGGAACAACCTGCTGATCAATGGGGACCAAGGGTGGGTGCCCGGCAACGTGTTCGCCACTGTGGTGGACGGGCTGGAGTCCATGGCCGAGGCCTGCCAGTCGATCTGGATGGACGGGGCCCGCGGGGAGACGCTGGCCTTCGCCCGTGCTGGAGAGGACTGACCGCGCCACCCTCTCAGCACCGTGGATGCTGCTGGCGATCCGGTAAGTTCGGACCCACTCGGCGAAAGGAGACGACGACGTGACCTCGACCGTTCCACCCGCCATCGGTGAGCGTCCCGCCCAGGACGCGGGCCGTGAGATCGCCCAGCAGCTGCGCGGTGCGGGGGTCTCCCGCGTCGACGACTCCGCCCTGGCCCGTGGCATGTACTCCTCTGACGCCAGCCTCTACCGGGTGGTCCCACAGGTCGTGACCCGGCCGCAGCACGTCGACGAGCTGCACGCCGTCCATGAGGTCTCCCGCTCCACCGGGGTGCCGGTCACCCTGCGCGGGGCCGGAACCTCCATCGCGGGCAACGCCGTGGGCGCTGGGATCGTCGTCGACACCCGTGACCTCGACCGCATTTTGGAGATCGACCCGGAGGCTCGGACCGCCCGGGTGGAGCCCGGCGTCGTCCACGCGGTGCTGCAGCGCGCCGTCTCACCGCATGGGCTGCGCTTCGGCCCCGACCCCTCCACCCACACCCGCTGCACGATCGGCGGCATGATGGGCAACAACGCCTGCGGATCCCGCGCCTTGGGCTACGGGCGCACCGCTGACAACGTCGAGGCCGCCACTGTGCTGTTCGGCAACGGTGAGGTTGGTTCTTTCCACGCCGGCGGCAGCACGACGACGGCGGGTCGCGGAGCCGGACGAGCCGCCGTCGCCTCTACAGGCTCCACCGCCGAACAGCTGCTCCGCCTGGCGGAGATGAACCTGGGCCATGTGCGGACCCACTTCGGCCGTTTCGACCGGCAGGTGAGCGGCTATTCCCTGGAGCACCTGTTGCCTGAGAACCAGGGGCGGGTCGACCGCTTCCTGGTGGGCACCGAAGGGACCCTGGGCACCGTGCTGGAGGCCACGGTCAATCTGGTGGCCGATCATCCGCGCCGACTGCTGATGGTGCTGGGCTACCACTCGGTGGCCGAGGCCGCCGACGCCGTGCCGCAGCTGCTCGCCGCGGCCCCGGGCCGGCTCATCGCCTGCGAGGGCATGGACTCTCGGCTGGTGGCGTTGGTCCGAGGGGCGGGCAAGCAGGTGCCGCCGCTGCCGGAGGGGGAGAGCTGGCTGTTCGTGGAGGCCGCCGGGGACGACGCCGATGACGTCATCGCCACGGTGCGAGCCGCCTCCGGCTGCGTGGACTCGGGCCTGGTGGACGACGCCGCCCAGGCGGCCGCGCTGTGGCGGATCCGTGAGGACGGAGCCGGGTTGGCCGGCGTCAGTCTGCCCACCCCGGCCCATTCAGGGTGGGAGGACGCCGCCGTCCCACCGGAGCACCTGGGAGCCTGGATGCGCGAGTTCGAGGAGCTGCTGGTCGATTTCGGGCTGCAGGGCTACCCGTACGGGCATTTCGGAGACGGCTGCATCCACTGCCGCATCGATTTCCCCTTCGCTCACGGCGACCCCGGCAGCACCGGGGTCTTCGCCGAGTTCATGCGCACCTGCGCGGAGCGGCTGGCCGTCTACGGAGGGTCGCTCTCCGGCGAGCACGGCGATGGCCGCGTCCGTTCCGAGCTGCTGCCGTACATGTATGACGAGACCTCGATGGACCTCTTCGCCCGGGCCAAGCGCATCTGCGACCCGCAGAATCTGCTCAACCCGGGGATCATCACCGATCCAGCCCCGCACACCGCTGACCTGCGGCCCACCCAGGCCACCCGGGGGCTGCCCTGGCCGGGGCTTCGGCACACCCACGACGACGGCGACTTCGGCGCTGCGGTGCACCGCTGCTCCGGGGTGGGGAAGTGCGTCGCGCCCTCGACCTCGGGGGTGATGTGCCCCTCCTATCTGGCCACCAAGGAGGAGAAGGATTCCACACGGGGCCGGGGACGGATCCTGCAGGAGGCCATGGACGGAACCCTGGTGAAGGGTCTGAGTGACCCGGCGGTCCACGAGGCCCTTGATCTGTGCCTCTCCTGCAAGGGCTGTGCCTCGGACTGCCCCGCCGGGGTGGACATGGCCGCGTACAAGTCTGAGGCGCTCTACCAGACCTACGACGTCGGTGGGAGCGAGGGTGCCGGGGAGCAGGGTCGACGTCGGCGTCGTCGACTGCGTCCGCGCTCTCACTACCTGCTGGGTCGGATGCCGTTCTGGGCGCGGCTGGCCGCCCCGGTGGCCCCGCTGGTCAACACGATGATGAAGGTGCCTCCGCTGGCCGCGGCGGCGAAATGGACCGCTGGGATCGATCCGCGGCGCTCGGTGCCGGCCTTCGCCCGGAAGACGCTGCGGCGGGCCGCGGCACGACAGGACCGTGCTGGGAGTACCGGGCCCGTGGAATCGGACCCAAGTGGCAGCCGGGCCGAGCTCGGGGCGTCTGCCGGTCAGTCCGCCGGGACCCGTCCCCAGCCTGACGTCTGGGTCTGGGCGGACTCCTTCACCGACCATTTCTTCCCGCAGTCCGGGCTGGCTGCGCTGGAGTTCCTGCGTGGCCAGGGGCTGGACGTGCGGCTGCTGCAGCGGCGGGCCTGCTGCGCGCTGCCCTGGATCACCACCGGTCAGCTGGATCAGGCCCGCAGGCTGCTCGACGGCGCGGTGGACGCGCTGCTGGAGCCGGTGGAGTCCGGGGTACCGGTGATCGGACTGGAGCCCTCCTGCACCGCGACGCTGCGCAGTGATCTGGTCCAGCTCTCGGACCGCCCCGAGGCTCAGACCGTCGCCGACGGGGTGCTGACCTTCGCGGAGCTGATCCACCGGCTGGTGGACGAGGGGAAGGTGCAGCTGCCTGATCTGAGCGGAGTGCGGGTGGTCGCCCAGCCGCACTGCCACCAGCGTGCGGTGATCGGCTGGCAGGCCGATCAGGCGCTGCTGGAGCTGGCCGGTGCAGAGGTCACCGCAGTGCCGGGCTGCTGCGGGCTGGCCGGCAACTTCGGGGTCGAGGCCGGCCACTACGAGGTCAGCGTCGCCGTGGCGGAGACCAACCTGCTGCCGGCTGTGCGAAGGGCCGCCGAGGAGCAGGACCGGCCCGAGGCGACGGGGGAGACTGTGGTGCTGGCCGACGGGATGTCCTGTCGCATCCAGCTCGACGATCTCGCCGACGTCGCGGCCATCCACCTGGCGGAGCTGCTGGCCGAGCGCAGCTGATCGAGCTACTGACCCGCCGAGGGGCGTCTCTCGGGGCCGGGGAGGCGGGTACACTCTCCCGGAGTTCGCCGGGCACGTCTGACAGCCCGGCTCCCGCGGGGAAGGGACCCATGGCCGCTGAGATCATCCTCACCGAGGAGTTCCACGAAGCTCTGGCCCGCCTGGAGGCCGGAGAGTCGGTCTTCCTCACCGGCAAGGCGGGGACGGGCAAGTCCACGCTGATCCGTGAGTTCCTGCGCCGCAGCGAGGACAGCGCCGCAGACCGCCACGTCGTCGTCGCCGCGCCCACCGGCATCGCCGCGCTGAACGTGGACGGCTACACGATCCATCGGCTCTTCGGCTTCCACTCGCAGATCACCCTGGAGGAGATCCGCCACGGCCGTTACTACCCGGGGCGGTTCGCCGGGACGCTGAAGGCGCTGGACACGCTGATCATCGACGAGGCCTCGATGGTCCGGGCCGACCTCCTCGACCAGCTCGTCGCTGCCTTGGAGCGGTTCGGCCCTCGGCCGGGGCAGCGCCTCGGCGGGGTGCAGCTGGTGCTCGTGGGAGACCTGCTGCAGCTGCCCCCGGTGGTCACCGAGTCCGAGCGGCGGCACTTCGAGACCCGCTACCCGACCCCCTACTTCTTCTCCGCGGACAGCTACCGGGAGGAGGACTTCCCGACCGTCTCGTTGACCACCGTGTTCCGGCAGCTCGGCGACGACCAGCTCACCGCGGTGCTGAACTCCATCCGGGAGGGTGTGCTGCTCGGCTCCGCCCGGGATGACCTCAACCAACACGTCGACCCCGACTTCGAACCGCCCGACGGCGAGTTCTGGCTGACCCTGGCCACCACCAACCGCATCGCCTCCGCCCGCAATCGCCGCCGCCTGGAACGGCTCCCTGGGGATGAGCACGTCTGTCGCGCGATCACCCGCGGCGAGCAGGACGGATTCGACCGTCCGGTGGAGGAGCGGCTGGTCTTCAAGGTCGGGGCGCAGATCATTTTCCTCACCAACGACCCGCTGGGCCGCTGGGTCAACGGCACGCTGGGGCATGTGCTCGGTGTCGAGGTGGACGACGACGGCGAGCCGCTCGTCCAGGTGGCGCTGCGCGACGGCGCGGTGGTCGACGTCGGACCGCACACCTGGGACATCACCCGCCCTGAGGTCCATGGCGGGATGCTGACGCATCTGGTGGTGGGCACCTATCGGCAGCTGCCGTTCAAGCTCGCCTGGGCGATCACCGTGCACAAGAGCCAGGGACAGACCGCAGACCGCCTGATCGTGGACCTCTCCGGAGGGACCTTCTCCTTCGGGCAGCTCTATGTGGCGCTGAGCCGGGTGACCTCGTTGGCCGGGTTGGTGCTCACCCGCCCGGTGTTCCCGAAGGATATGAAGACCGACCGGCGGATCCTGCGCTTCCTGCGCGGCAGCTCTGGGAGCGGATCCGCTCGGCGGCGCTGTGCGCTCGCCGTGCTCACCGTGGGGGACGAGGGGCGAATGTCCCGACCTCGGCCGGTGGAGATCGCGGTGGTCTTCGAGGACGGCACCGGGCTGAGTACGCTGGTGAACCCGCAGCGGGATCTGGCGGACGCCCGGACCACCTGCGGGATCAGCACCGAGGACATCCTGGTGGCCCCCACACTGCCCGAGGCCTGGGCGGTGCTCTCCCCGGTGATCGCCGGACACGTCCCGGTGGGGGAGCAGATCGACCGCACCCTCGGACTCATCGACTTCGAGCTCAAGCGGCTCGGACAGGTGGAGCTGATGCCCTTCGGGGCCGAGGCCCCGCGGACGGTCACGACGCGCGTCCCGAGGGCCGGCAGCCCGGCGCCGGCACGCGGCGCGGCCCCCGCGCGTGCCCTGGACGCGGCCCGTCAGGTCATGGACGCCCTGCTCCTCGCCGAGGCGGAGACCCCTGAGGCTGTGGACCGCTCCGCCACCGGCTTCGAACCCTCCGAGGATTCGGTGCAGGGCACCGGGCATCTGCTCACCCGGGACCCGGAGACGGCCTCGCCCTCCCTCGAGGAGATGCCAGGTCTGGGGGCGCTGCTGGATGTCAGCCGTCAGGTCGGGGCGATCCTGCTGGGTGCCGGGGACGCCGGCTTCGGGTCAGGGTGCGGATCCGGGCCCGGGCAGGGGGAGGAGCGGCAGCCTGACTCCTGGCACGCCGGTGCCCGGCACGCGGTGGCGGAGCAGATCGGCCGTGCCGCGGCCCGGGTGACGCTGACCCCACAGCTGGGGGATCGGCTGGTCGCCGTCGGTGACCTCCTCGGACGGGAGGTCGTCACCGAGGAGCAGCTGAAGTCCGGCACCGGTGAGGACCTGGAGCAGATCCTGGTCCCGGGAGCCCGGGTCTGCTTCACCGGTGAGGCGGTCTCCGCCGACGGGCGGACCTGGGGGCGGGAGCAGATGACGACGCTGGCCGCCTCTCTGGGGCTGACACCGGTCAATACGGTCACCAAGACGCGCTGTGACCTGCTGGTGGTCGCCGAGCTCGGCACCCAGTCCGGCAAGGCCCGCAAGGCCCAGGAGTACGGCAAGCCCGTGCTGGCCGCCGAGCAGTTCTTCAGCTGGGCCGGGGTGGGCTGAGGCCGGCACCGCCTCAGCGACGGCCGAGCTGGGCGACCCCGACGCCGACGAGGCACAGCGCGCCCCCGACGATGGCCAGCGGCGTGGGCACCTCGCCGAGGGTGAGCGCGGACATCGCGACCGCCACCGCCGGCACGGCCAGCGAACACGCCGCCAGACGTCCGGTGGGCATCCGGGTCTGCGCGAAGGCCCAGAGTGAGAAGCCCAGGGCCGTGGCGCCCACACCCATGGACACCGCGCCCCAGATGGCCGCCGCCGGGGCGGCCTGCAGCTCGGCCCAGGCCTGTCCGGCCCAGGGGAGCACCGCCAGCGTGCCGGCCGCGCAGCCCAGCCACACCACGGTCAGCGGGTCCATCCCGGGCAGCACCGCCCGCTGCAGCAGCATCGCGATCGAGTAGGTGACGGCGGCGACGAGCGCCAGCACCACGCCCACCAGAGAGATCTGTCCGTCGCCGGCGGCCAGGGTGATCAGCGCGATGCCGGCCAGGGCCACTGCCATCCCGGCGAAGAGCGAGCGCGGCCAGCCCTCGCGGAACAGCAGCCCGGCCGAGACTGCGACCAGGATCGGGGAGACGTTGACGACCATGGCCGTGGTGCCGGCGTCGAGATGATGCCCGGCATGGTTGAGGATCACCGTGTAAGCGGCGAACCACAGCGCCCCGTAGACCACGATCATCGCCAGCACGCGCAGCCGGGGGAGCCGCGGCATGCGACGGCGCAGCACGAGCAGCATCAGCGTCAGCATCGCCACACCGGCCACCAGCCTGATCAGCGCCAGCGGACCCGGGGAGAACACCGGTGCTGCCCAGCGGATGATCACGAAGGAGGAGGCCCACAGCGTCACTGTGACGGCGACGGCGGCGGGTGCGGCCAGCCGCGACCAGCGGCCGGGGGTGCCGCTGGTGCCGTCGAGGTGGATGCCGCCGGGGCCCAGGCCGGCAGGGGGCGCGGCGGCCGGATGAGCAAGGGCATCAGCGGCGAGGAGGCGGGTCATAACGATGATCCTCCCGCCTGAAACTCAACAGCACAAGCGAACATCTCTGGACGATCATTCAGCACTGCTTTACGATGCATCCATGATCGATCTGACCAGGCTGCGGACGTTCCGTGCTGTGCTCGCCGCCGGCTCCGTGCACGCCGCCGCTGCCAATCTGGGGTACACGCCGTCGGCGGTGAGCCAGCAGCTCCAGGCCTTGCAGAAGGACACCGGCCTGGAGCTCTTCATCCGCGATGGGCGCGGCCTGGCGCCCACCGGGGTGGCCCGACATTTCGCCGAGGAGGCCGATCGGCTGCTCGGCCAGGCCGTGCGTCTGGAGGAGCTGGCCGTCGACCTGCGGGAGGGGCGGACCGGGTCACTGGTGATCTCGCACATCGCTTCGGTCGGTGTGACCTGGATGCCCGCCGTCGTCGCGGCGATCTCGGCCGAGTTCCACGACCTGCGACTGGACCTGCGGCTCTGGGAGGCTGCGCAGGGGCGCGACGAAGACGTCGACGTCGAGATCTGCGTGGCCCACCGAGACCTGCCCGATCGGCCGGGCTACGACGTCGAACCGCTGCTCACCGAGCCCTATGTGGCGGTGGTGCCCGTGGGGCATCCGCTGGCCGGGCGGCGGGGGGCTGCCCTGGAGGAGTTGGCCGGCTGGCGATGGGTGGACAACGACCTGACCCGCGGCACCTGCCGCCAGATCCTGTTGGAGGCCTGTGCTGCGGCCGGCTTCACGCCCGGCTTCCAGTACGAGACCCAGGACTACGGTTCCGCGGTGGCCTTGGTGGCCGCCGGTGTGGGCATCACGGTGATGCCCCGGCTGAGCTTCTCCTCGGTGCGGGCGGACCCCGCGCAGGTGACCGCCGTCGAACTGTCCGGGGCGGCGCTTCGGCGGACCATCATGGTGCGCTCCCGGGGCAGCCTGTGCGGGTCACCGGCGGTGCGCCGGGTGCTCGAGATGCTGCGCGGGCTGGCCGACGACGGCGGGGTGACGGCTCCGGCAGGCGATGTTACTCTGGAGTCACAATCGTTCTGAGAGGGAGATCACATCATGGCTGAAGCCGTCATCGTGTCCGTGGCCCGGTCGCCGATCGGCAGGGCGCGCAAAGGATCCCTGGTGGATCTGCGCGCCGACGACATGACCGCCCAGATGGTCCAGGCCGCACTGGAGAAGGTGCCGCAGCTGGATCCTGGGGAGATCGAGGATCTCATGCTCGGCTGCGGCCTTCCCGGCGGGGAGCAGGGGTTCAACATGGCTCGCATCGTGGCGGTCCTCGCGGGCATGGACCACCTGCCCGGCACCACCGTCACTCGCTACTGCTCCTCCTCCCTGCAGGCCACCCGCATGGCCTTCCATGCCATCCAGGCCGGCGAGGGTGACGTGTTCATCTCCGCCGGAGTGGAGGCGGTCAGCCGATTCGCCCAGGGCACCTCCGACTGGATCCCTGGGGCCGAGCTCGAGAATCCGCGCTTCGCCGAAGCCATGGCCCGCACGGCCAAGACCGCCGAGGGTGGAGCCGTCTGGCACGATCCGCGCGATGACGGGCAGCTGCCCGACGCGTACATCACCATGGGGCAGACCGCCGAGAACGTCGCCCGGCACACCGGGGTCACCCGGGCCGAGCAGGACGAGTTCGCCCAGCTCAGCCAGAACCGTGCCGAGAAGGCCATCGCAGACGGGTTCTTCGCCCGTGAGATCACCCCGCTGCGCCTGCCGGACGGCACCACCGTCGACGCCGACGACAGCCCCCGCCCCGGCGTGACCGCCGAGGCGCTCGCCGGCCTGGATCCGGTCTTCCGCCCGGACGGGACGGTCACCGCCGGCAATGCCTGCCCGCTCAGCGACGGTGCGGCCGCGCTGGTCATCATGAGTGACACCCGAGCCCGTGAGCTGGGGCTCGAGCCGCTGGGGCGCATCGTCTCCACCGGGCTGACCGGGCTGTCTCCCGAGATCATGGGGATGGGACCGGTCGGTGCCAGCCGGCAGGCCCTGGAGCGGGCCGGTCTGGGCGTCGACGACGTCGACCTCGTGGAGATCAACGAGGCCTTCGCCGCACAGGTGATCCCCTCCGCCAAGGAGCTCGGCGTGCCGTGGGAGAAGCTCAACGTCCACGGCGGGGCGATCGCCCTCGGTCACCCCTTCGGCATGACGGGGGCGCGGATCACTGCGACCCTGCTCAACGGTCTGCGCGCAGCCGACGGCCAGTACGGCCTGGAGACGATGTGCGTGGGAGGCGGCCAGGGCATGGCGATGGTCATCGAGCGGCTGAGCTGAGCACGGCTGAGCTGGGGATCGTCGGGAGCGGAGCGCCGGGAGCCGGGCCGACGTCGTCGTCGGCCGCGGAATCCGGGCTCCGCTTTGCCGTTCTCGCGCCGTCCGGCTACTATTGACAGTCGCAAGCCGTGCTGTGCTGTGCCTGAAGCATGCCCGGTGGGTGATGGATCCGAGATGCTCTGATCCACGTCCGTCGGGAAGGCTGGGGCTCGGCGACGGAAAGCAGTTCGGTGAATTGTGAAGCCTGGATTCCAGCGCACCACAAGGCAAGCACCACCGTCTTTCGTCCGCGATGAGAAGGCACTTCGGTTGGATCTCACCCAGCCTGGTCCGTCCTCGTAAGTCACGGTGTCACAACTGGTGGCGGGACTCGGCTCAACGACCGCATGGTCTTATCAGGTCTGACCTGGGGATCCGTGTGTTCGCGGGCACCGCCCGGAGATATATTCGTACTTATGTTGGAGGAGTGATCATGGCAGCTCGTTGCCAGGTAACCGGAGTGGGGCCGCAGTTCGGCCACAGCATCTCCCACTCGCACCGTCGCACCAAGCGCCGGTTCGACCCGAACATCCAGAAGAAGCGTTACTGGGTGCCCTCGCTGGGGCGTCACGTCACGCTGAACCTGTCCGTGAAGGGCATCAAGACCATCGATGTCCGCGGCATCGACGCTGTCGTCGCCGAGCTGATTGAGAAGGGTGAGAAGCTCTAATGGCCAAGGACAAGGACGTACGTCCCATCATCAAGCTGAAGTCGACGGCCGGCACCGGGTTCACCTACGTGACCCGCAAGAACCGCCGCAACAACCCCGACCGCATCGTGCTGAAGAAGTACGACCCGGTCGTCCGTAAGCACGTCGACTTCCGAGAGGAGCGCTGATCATGGCCAAGAAGTCCAAGATCGCAAAGAACGAGCAGCGCAAGATCATCGTTGAGCGCTACGCCGAGAAGCGCGCTCAGCTGAAGAAGACGCTGACCGACCCGAACGCCTCCGACGAGGACCGCGAGGCTGCTCGCGTGGGCCTGCAGAAGCTGCCCCGCGACGCCAGCCCGATCCGTGTCCGCAACCGCGACTCCATCGACGGTCGTCCGCGCGGCACCTTCCAGAAGTTCGGCATCTCGCGCATCCGTTTCCGCAACATGGCGCACAACGGCGAGCTGCCCGGGATCACCAAGTCGTCCTGGTGACGATGTCCTGGTGATCAGCTTCGGCTGATCTGCCAGACCGCTGACAAGGGCGGGATCACCTTCGGGTGGTCCCGCCCTTGTCGTCTCCGCAGGCCCGGATGCCAGCGCGCCCCGTCGGCTGACCGCGAGGCAGGTCTCATCGGCCTGCGATGGCATCGTGAGACATCAGGAAGCGCCGGGGAGATTCATGGAGGCCGTAGTGACCCGCGAGGGCGGGGCGCCGGGTCCCATCGTCAGCTCTGTGGGCCTGTTCTGTCGCGACGGCCCCGTGACGGTGCACCTCGAGCATGACGATGATCCTTGTGGACGATTTCGTGATGTCCTACGATGTCATGCAGATTGCCGATGTGCCTCGTGCCCGCCGAGGCCGACCTCGAGGAGCGCTGCCGTGACCATTGCACGTCACCCCGCCCGCCGGAAGCACCTGAACCTCCCGCCGCGAGATCTCCGCCTGACCGCAGGACGCGGGGGAGTGCATCAGTGATGCTGCTGAACATCGACAACGACTGCATGGCCTATGACTGGGGTTCCCAGGGGAGGATCTCCGCGCTTCTCGGGCGTTCGATGGGCCCCGTCCAAGAGGCGGAGCTGTGGCTTGGCGCCCATCCGAAGGCGCCGAGCAGGTTCGTCGATACCGAGGCCCAATGGACGGACGCCCACCAGTGGGAGCAGCTCACGGGCCGTCGTCTGGAGTTCCTGCTGAAGATCCTCGCCGCCGAGCGCCCCCTTTCGCTCCAGGCCCACCCCGCCGCCGCCCAGGCGGAGAGCGGCTTTGTCCGGGAGGAGGCCGCCGGAATCCCAATCGACGCGCCGCACCGCAACTATCGGGATTCCCGGCCGAAGCCGGAGATGCTCGTCGCCCTGGAGGATGGTTTTCAGGCGCTGTGCGGCTTCCGGAGTACGGAACAGATCATGAGGACCCTCGACGCGGTCCGCATCCAGCTCCCGCAGAACTCCACCACCGCGGCCGGCCGTGCGTTGGGCCGCTGGCAGGAGCTCCTCAGCCAGGCCGCGGAGCGGCAGGACGAGCTGGGCGACGTCGTCGCCTGGCTGCTCACCGCCGAGGAGTCTGCGGCCGTGGTGCCCGCGCTGCTGGCCGCCGCGGCGGCAGAGCAGTCTGGGGCAGGAACGGAGGAGCCCGGGCCGTGGCGCCTGATCCGCCTGCTGCAGGAGTCCCATCCGGGGGACCGGGGGATCGCGGTCGCGGTCATGCTGCACCACCTGACCCTGCGTGCGGGGGAGTCGCTGTGGCTCCCGGCAGGAGTGCTCCACTCGTATGTGCAGGGCCTCGGAGTGGAGCTCATGGGGCCCAGTGACAACGTGCTGCGAGGCGGGCTGACCAGCAAGCATGTGGACACCGCCGAGCTGCTGCGCGTCGCCGACCTGACTCCGCGCGCCGTGCACCCGAGCTCTGCGGTGCCGGTGGGTGACCACGTGGTGGCCCACCGGCCGGCGGGCCAGGAGGGGGCGCCGTTCGAGCTGCTTGAGATCACCGGCTCGGCTGAGGTGGAGGCTCCCGGACCCAGCGTGCTGATCGTGCTCGACGGGCGGTTCCGGGTCTCCGCTGACGGCGAGAACACCCCCGCTGCCTCGGAGGCCGAGGAGACCCGTACGGCGGGCCGCGGCGATCAGCTGCTGCACACCGGCTCCGGCCGGCTGCGCGTGGACGGTCAGGGGCGCGCCTTTCTGGCGATCCCGCGCGACGACCCCTCCGCCAGGAGGTCATGAGCCGGATGCGGTTGTCCCGCCCCAGCGCCATCTGACGGCGGTCCGTTCAGGCGCCCAGCTCGGTGAGCACCACCTGCAGGCGGACGTCGAACTCTGGGGCGACGTCCTCGGGCAGGCGGTCCACCGGCCACCAGGCGACGTCTTCGGACTCCTCGCTGACCATGATCTGTGCGTCCCGCGGGGCGATCGCTGCATAGCCGATGTCCCAGTGCGCCGTGCAATGGGAGAACCCGGAGCCCAAAGGGTGCACGTTGAGGTCGACCGGACGGCGGTGCAGCGGCCGCAGGCTCGTCAGACCGCTCTCCTCGACGGCCTCCCGAAAGGCGGCCTCGAGGACGGAGTCGTCGGAGTCCTCGATGTGGCCGCCCAGCTGCACCCAGAACCGGCCCTTGCTGTGGAAGCAGAGCAGCACCTGGGTGAGCGTTTCGTCGAAGATGAAGCAGCTGGCGGTGAAGTGCTCGGGCCGTGGGCGGCGGCGGAAGGGCTCATCCCCGTGCAGGGCCAGCGCCAGGTAGTCCTGCCTCAGCCGCTCCTGCTGCGCCGAGGCCGGGCTCCAGGCCTCCAGATCCGCGAGGAACCGGGCGGCGATCGGGGAGAGGGCGAGGTGCGTGGGCGGCGTGGTCATGCCCGCCAGCGTACCGCCCGCGCCTTCCGCGGCCCCGATTGCCCCGACCCCACGTCGAGTGGGGAATCTACGGCTGCCGTGGGCCGAGATCTCCGACTCAGCGGTAGTGGGTTCCCCGCGCGACGGGTGCGGCCCAGACCACGTCGAAACGCTCCATGAGCACCTCCATGTCGGTGCTGAAGCTGCGCCCGGCGGCCGTGCACACCCGCTCCCAGAATCTCCGGTGCTCGGTGCGCCATTGGGCCAGGCTGCGATCTCCCTCGCCCTCCGCCCAGGCGTGCTCGGCGTCGACGTCGTAGAACCCGGCCAGGGCCAGGCCGATGGTGCGCACGATCGCTCGGGGTGCGCCGTGGCCGTCGCAGAACACGGTGTGCGCTCCGATCCTCGGCGGCGTCTCGCCCTCCCAGACGTATTCGGCCAGCAGACTGGCCGTGGAGGTCTTGCGCCCGGTGAGCACCAGCTCCAGGAGCTCATCGGCCAGCTCGGCGTGATCCCCGAACTGATCGACCAGGAAATCCGGGCTCGCGGAGGCGGCCACCGGATGTGCCTCCGCGTACTGCTCCCACAGGGTGCGCGCGGCATCCTGATCACAAGGGGTGAGCACACGACGAGGGATCGTCGCCTCGGCGGCTGGGGCGGGGGAGGGGTCGATGCTGGACATGATCGCCAGCGTATCCGCCCGAACCCACATCGAGCCCGAACCCGCATCGAGTGGGGGAATCCACTACCGCTAAACGCCGACTCCGGCGTTTAGCGGTAGTGGATTCCCCCACTCGAAGAGGTGAGGAGACCGGAGTGCGCGCGGTGGTCCGGGAATGCGGGCCCTTCCGGATCCTCCGGGCACTCCGGTCCCTCCATGCCTCAGGCGGGTTCGACCACCACCAGGAGGTCTCCGCCGTCGACCTGCTGGACCCCGTTGAGCACGGTCCGGGCCACGGTCCCGCCCACTGCAGTGGTGATCGCGGCCTCCATCTTCATCGCCTCGATGGTGGCGATGTTCTGCCCCGGCTCCACGGTCTGTCCCTCCTCCACGAGCAAGGAGACGGCGCCGGCGAAGGGCGCGGCCACCTGGCCGGGGGAGGACGGGTCGGCCTTCTCCGCGGCGCGGACTGTGGCCTCCACGGACTCGTCGCGCACCACCAGGGGCCGAGGCTGTCCGTTGAGCGTGCACACCACGGTGCGCATGCCCTTCTCGTCCGGTTCGGAGATGGACTTCAGGGTCACCAGCAGCCGCACTCCCTTGCCCAGGGAGATGGTGTGCTCATGATCCTTGCGCAGCCCGTAGAGGAAGTCCCGGGTGTGCAGCACCATCACGTCACCGTAGGCGTCACGCGCAGCCTCGTAGTCTCGCGTGGGCCCGGGGAACAGCAGCCGGTTCAGCGTGGCCTGCCGGGTGGCGGAGTCTGCGGCCAGCCCGGCGCGGTCCTCCTCGGTGAGGTCCTCGTCCAGCGGGCGGACGGTCCGGCCCTCCAGTGCCTTGGTGCGGAACGGCTCCGGCCAGCCGCCGGGCGGGTCGCCGAGCTGTCCGGCCAGGAACTGGATCACCGAGTCCGGCAGGTCGAAGTTCTGCGGCTCGGCCTCGAACTCGGCCGGGTCCACGCCCATGCCCACCAGCTGCAGGGCCAGGTCGCCGACCACCTTCGACGACGGCGTGACCTTCACCAGGCGGCCGAGCATCTGATCGGCCGCGTGGTACATGTCCTCGATGTCTTCAAACCTCTCACCCAGGCCCAGCGCGATCGCCTGCTGCCGCAGGTTGGAGAGCTGACCGCCGGGGATCTCGTGCCGGTACACCCGCCCGGTCGGGCTGGGCAGTCCGGACTCGAAGGGCCGGTAGATCCCACGCACGGCCTCCCAGTAGGGCTCCAGCGAGGCGACGGCCTCCAGGCCCAGCCCGGTGTCACGCTCGGTGTGCTCCAGGGCGGCCACCAGTGCGGAGGCCGGCGGCTGGGAGGTCGTGGCGGCCACTGAGGCGGTGGCGACGTCGACGGCGTCGACCCCGGCCTCGGTGGCGGCCAGCAGGGTGGCCAGCTGCCCGCCTGCGGTGTCATGGGTGTGCAGGTGCACCGGCAGGTGGAAGCGCTCACGCAGGGCGGTGACGAGGGTGCGGGCGGCGGCGGGGCGCAGCAGTCCGGCCATGTCCTTGATCGCCAGGATGTGGGCGCCGGCGTCGACCATCTGCTGGGCCAGGCCCAGGTAGTAGTCCAGCGTGTAGAGGTCCTCGTCCGGGTCGGAGAGGTCGCCGGTGTAGCACAGGGCCGCCTCCGCCACTGCGGTGCCGGTCTTGCGCACTGCCGCGATGGCCGGGGTGATCTGGTCGACGTCGTTGAGCGCGTCGAAGATGCGGAAGATGTCGACCCCGGTCTCGGCGGCCTCGGCGACGAACGCGTCGGTCACCTCCAGCGGGTAGGGGGTGTATCCGACCGTGTTGCGTCCCCGCAGCAGCATCTGGAGGGGAATGTTCGGCATCTCCGCCCGCAGCAGCGCCAGGCGCCGCCAGGGGTCCTCCGAGAGGAAGCGCAAGGCGACGTCGTAGGTCGCTCCGCCCCAGGCCTCCACGGAGAACAGCCCGGGCACCACATGGGCCAGTGCGGGCGCGGCGGCCAGCAGGTCCCGGGTGCGCACCCGGGTAGCCAGCAGCGACTGGTGGGCGTCACGGAAGGTGGTGTCGGTGACCGCCAGAGCGGTCTGCTCGCGCAGCGCCTGGGCGAATCCCTCCGGACCCTTCTGCTGCAGCACGTCCCGCCAGCCGGTGGGCTTCGGGTGCGACGACGGCCCGTCGAAGGGGCTGCGGTCCGGTTCGTCCTGCTTGTCCCCGGGGAAGCGGGGGAGCTTGTCCCGCGGGTCGATGCCCTCCACCCGCGGCCCGTGGGGCTGGTTGACGGTGGTGTCGGCCAGGTACTGCAGCACCTTGGTGCCACGGTCCTTGGACCTGTTGACCTTGGCCAACTCCGGACGCTTGTCGATGAAGTCGGTGGCCAGATCCCCGGAGAGGAACTGCTCGTCGTCGAGGACGTTCATCAGGAACGGGATGTTGGTCGCCACCCCGCGGATGCGGAACTCCGCCAGCGCGCGCCGGGCGCGACGGATCGCGGTGAGCCGGTCTCGGCCCCGGCTGGTCAGCTTGACCAGCATGGAGTCGAAGTGCGGGCTGATCTCCGCACCGGTGTAGACGGTGCCGCCGTCGAGCCGGATCCCGGAGCCGCCGGCCGAACGGTAGACGGTCACGGTGCCGACATCGGGGCGGAAGTCCGCGGCCGGGTCCTCGGTGGTGATGCGGCACTGCATCGCCGAGCCGCGCACGCGCAGCTCCTCCTGGCGGATCCCCAGGTCCTCCAGGGTCTCGCCCGCGGCGATGCGCAGCTGGGAGATGACCAGGTCGACGTCGGTGATCTCCTCCGTGACCGTGTGCTCCACCTGGATGCGCGGGTTCATCTCGATGAACACATGCTGACCGGCGCGCTCGCCGGCGGTGTCCACGAGGAACTCCACGGTCCCGGCGTTGCGGTAGCCCATGGCCTTGGCGAAGGCCACGGCGTCGCGGAACAGCGCCTGGCGGATCTCGTCGTCGAGGTTCGGGGCGGGCGCGATCTCCACGACCTTCTGGTGGCGACGCTGGATGGAGCAGTCCCGCTCGAAGAGGTGCACCACGTTCCCCTCACCGTCGGCGAGGATCTGGACCTCCACGTGACGGGGACGCACCACGGCCTGCTCGAGGAAGACCGTCGCGTTGCCGAAGGCGGTCTCCGCCTCGCGCATGGCCGCACGCAGCGCGTCGGGGAGCTGCTCGCGGGTCTCCACGCGGCGCATGCCGCGACCCCCGCCGCCGGCCACGGCCTTGACGAAGATGGGGAAGCCGATGGCGTCGGCCTCGGCGATCAGCTTCTCCGGGTCATCGGAAGGGTCTGAGCTGTCCAGCACCGGGACTCCCGCCTCCCGGGCGGCGCGCAGGGCGCGGATCTTGTCCCCGGTCGACTCCAGCACGTCGGCCGGAGGTCCCACGAAGGCGATGCCGGCCTCCTCGGCGGCGCGGGCGAGCTGCGGGTTCTCGGAGAGGAAGCCGTAGCCGGGGTAGATGGCGTCAGCGCCGGACTCCCGGGCGACCCGGACGATCTCGTCGACGTCGAGGTAGGCCCTGACGGGGTGCCCCTCCTCCCCGATGCGGTAGGCCTCGTCGGCCTTCTGGCGGTGGAAGGAGTTGCGGTCCTCATGCGGGTAGACGGCGACCGTGCTGGCCCCGAGCTCGTTGGCGGCGCGCAGGGCGCGGATGGCGATCTCACCGCGGTTGGCCACCAGAATCTTGGAGAACATCCGTTGTCGCTTTCCTCTCATAGGCGGCCGCACATCGTCGTGCGGTCGGGCAGAAGCTCTGCGCGGCGCTGCGGTGGGGCCTGCCCGGGTGCTCACCCGGTGGGCGTCATTGCCCGACGAGCGTCCTCAGCACCTGGATCGGCCCGGGCAGTCCGGGCAGTGTGCACAGGATACCGGCCATGGTGGCCGGCGCCACGTGTCCCGCGTCACATGGAGGCACGTTCGGGCAGAATCCCCGGAGGCGACGACGACCGGTGGGGCACATGGGTGGGGTGGGATGCTTCACAGAGGCTGCACACGAGGGCCCGGACCCTGGAAAATCACTGTGAATCGCCCGGAATCATGCGGTTCTGGGCGTGACGCCGTGGTAGGTTGCCGTTCTGAAAGCCCCTGACACGGGGACTGACACCGAACCAGTCCAGGAGGACACACTATGGCTATGAATCGCAGCGAGCTCGTGGCAGCCGTCGCAGAGAAGTCGGGCAACTCCCAGGCCGCCGTGAACGGCGTGCTGGACGCAGTCTTCGACGTCTTCACCTCTCAGGTCTCCCAGGGCGAGAAGGTCACCGTCCCGGGCTGGCTGGCCGTGGAGCGCACCAAGCGTGCCGCCCGCACCGGTCGCAACCCGCAGACCGGCGAGACCATCCAGATCCCCGAGGGCTACTCGGTGAAGCTGACCGCGGGCTCCAAGCTGAAGGCCGCCGCCTCCGGCAAGTGAGGCACGGCAGCCGCTCCGGCTTGTGACGTCGGCCCCTGGTCCGCAGCATCGCGGACAGGGGCCGACGTCGTCTCCGGCGGGTGTCGGGGACGGGTCGGCGGCGAGCCCATGTCCCCTCCAGGTCACATCTGCCCACACTGACTTCTACCGAGCGTAGAATTGCTGGCGGTGTCCGGACAGCACCGACGCAGCACGGATCCACGACAGGGAGGTGCACCATGCGTGCAGCCCCGCGTCTCAGCGGCGGCCAGCGCCTGCTCCGCGGCTCCCTGGCGGCCGTCGCCGCCGTGAGCACCGCCGTCGTCGCGCACTCCGCCGCCGGACATCATGCTCCGCACCCGCTGGTGGTCCTCCTGGCGCTGGCGGTGAGCGTGCCGCTGTGCACGGCTCTGGCCACCCTGCGATTCGGGCGTCTGCGGCTGGTGGCCTCCGTGCTGATCTCCCAGGCGGTGTTCCACGGTCTCTTCACCTTCCTGCCCGCCTCGGCGGGAGCCGTCGCTCCCAGCGGCGCCGCAGCGGCTGTGCCGCATGCCGGGCACGGCCAGGCGGCGCTGAGCGCCGTCCAGGGGGGAGCCCCCGATCTGGGCATGACCTTCTCGCACGGGCTGGCCGCCGTGCTGACCATCGTGGTGCTGCGCCGCGGGGAATCGATCCTTGAGGCCCTCTCCAGCCTGCTCTCGCTGGGACCGGCGCGCATCCTGATGACTCCGCGGGCGGTGCACCTGGGCGCCGGCTCGGCAGATCTGACGCCGAGCGGCCCGATCCCGCCGCTGACCGACCTGTGGGCGGGGCGCGGCCCCTGCACGGTGCGGGGCCCACCGGTGCCTGTCTGACGCCCCTGCGGCGTCCACGCCCGGCTGCAGGACTCGCGGCCGGACTGCACCTGGGGCGTGCGTCCTCATCGGCGCTCCGCCGAGCGCACGCCACACCCCGCGACCCACCGAAGGACATCATGAACATTTCCACCATCACCGCTGCACCGGCCGGCGTCACCACCTGTGGCCGGTCCCTGCGCCCGCATCGTCGTGCCGCCAGGCTCGCCGCCGCGGCAGGGGGCGCCGCGCTCGGGCTGACCGCGCTGACCGCCGCTCCGGCCTGGGCCCATGACGAGCTGCTCTCCTCCACGCCCGAGGCCGGCGAGGTGCTGACCGAGAGCCCGGAGGAGATCACCCTCCAGTTCACCGGCGAGGGCCTCACCGAGGGTACGAACATCACCAACGAGATCCGAGTGACCGACGAGGACGGGGAGAGCTGGGAGACCGACACCGTGGTCGACGGCGCCGCCATGTCCACTCCGCTGGACGGGGAGCTTCCCGACGGAGAGTACGAGGTCGTCTACCGAGTCGTCTACTCGGACGGTCACGATGAGGAGGACAGCTACTCCTTCGAGGTCGAGCTGCCCGAGGGTGCTGCAGAGCAGGCCGATGAGGACGCCACCCAGGACGTCGATGAGGAGGAGGCGGACGCCGGCGGCGATGCTGAGGAGGCGCCCGTCGGTGAGGACACCGCCGGTGGGGACACCGAGGCGCAGAACACCGAGGTCGACCCTGCCGCCGATGCTGATGCCGATCCCGCCACGGCCGAGGGCCAGTTCCCGGCCTGGGCCGCGGTCCTCACCGGTCTGGGCGGCGTGCTGGTGGTCATCCTCGCGGTGGTGCTCATGCGCCGCAAGATGACACAGGTGGAGGAGTGGAAGCAGGCTCCGCGCCAGCCCCGCGAGACCCCCGGCGGCACGGGCACCGGCCCGCATGAGACCGGCGACTCCGTGGATGGCACCGACGGCGCTGACGACCGTCCCCGAGACGAGAAGTGAGGAAGACCCGATGACGCCTGCCGCAGGCGGCCGAGACGCCGCCCGTTCGACTGCGGACGCCCCCGTGCGCGCCGTCTCGCTGCCTGCGGTGGGCGCCGCCCTCTGTCTCGGCCTGGTGGCCGTGGCGGTGGCCGGCCTGCTCACCGGCATCGGCCGCCCGTCCCAGATCGCGGACCCGGGCGTCGTCACCCGGTGGGGCCTGCCGGTGGCCCGCTTCATCCACCACGTGGCCATGGCCACCGCCATCGGCGGGGTCATCCTGGCGGTCATGGCGGTGCCCTCCCGCGTGGGCCCGCGCAGCCGACAGCGCCGTGCGGAGAAACGGCGCGCGGACCGCGCCGGGAGGTCCGGGGCCTCCGCCGTGATCACGCACCCGCTCTACGCCTGCACCCTGCAGATCGCCGGGGTGGCCGCCGTCGTGTGGACCGTGGCGGCTGTGGCCGTGCTGGTGCTGACCTACTCGGCGCTGGCCGGGCAGCCGCTCTCCTCCGATGATGGCTTCTCCGCCGGGTTCCTGGGGTACGTGCAGTCCATCCCCACCGGCCAGGCCTGGATGACGGTGGTGCTCATCGCCGCGGTGTTCGCCACCCTGGTCTTCGCGGTGCGTGCCCCGGCCGGACTCTTCTTCGTGGCGGTGCTGGGGCTGAGCGGCATCATCCCCATGGCGCTGGTGGGGCACTCCGCCTCCGGCGATGACCACACCGCGGCGGTGAACTCCCTGGCCCTGCATCTGCTGGGCGTGGTGATCTGGGTGGGCGGACTGGTGGTGCTGGCCCTGCTCTCCCCGGAGATCCGCCGACAGGCCACCGCGCTGACGGCACGCGAGCAGGGTGGCCCGGAGATCGTGGGCACCCTGCTGCGCCGGTACTCGGTGCTGGCCGGGCTGGCCATCGCCACCGTGGCGGCCTCCGGCATCATCAACGCGGATCTGCGCATCGCCACCCTGGACCAGCTGCTGACCACCCCCTACGGGATCATGCTCGCGCTGAAGTTCGGCGCCACCGTCGGTCTGGCGATCATCGGGTGGATGCACCGCAGCTGGATCATCCCGCGCCTGGCCGGAGCCCATGAGGGCGCCGGCGCGGGAGCCTCGTCCGGTGCGAGCCCCGACCCCACCCGCAGCCGAGCCGTCACCGGTCTGCTGTGGCAGCTGATCCTGGTGGAGATCGCGATCATGTCAGCAGTGATCGGCGTCAGCGCCGTGCTGGGCCGCACCTCCCCGCCGGTCTCTGAGGACCAGCCCTCTGACGCCACCCCGGCCCGGATCCTCACCGGCTACGACCTCCCGCCCGAGCCGACCCTGGGACTCTGGTTCAGCCAGTGGCGGTTCGACTGGCTATGGGTCGCCGTCGTCGTGTTCCTGGCCGCCTGGTACCTGCACTCAATGGTGAAGCTGCGTCGCCGCGGCGACGCCTGGTCGATCATGCGCGCGGTGAGCTTCCTGTTCGGACTCACCGTGCTGCTCTGGGTGACCTCCGGCGGACCGGCGATCTACGGGATGGTGCTGTTCTCCGGGCACATGATCCAGCACATGACGCTCACCATGGTCGCTCCGATGTTCCTGGTGCTGGGTTCTCCGGTGACGCTGGCTCTGCGCTCGCTGTCACCGCGCACCGACGGCACCCGCGGGGCCCGCGAATGGATCCTGTGGCTGGTGCACTCCCGGTTCTCCCGAGTAGTGACCCACCCGGTCGTGGCGGCGGTGAACTTCGCCGGTTCGCTCGTGCTGTTCTACTACACCCCGCTGTTCGGCCTCGCCCTGGAGTATCACCTGGGACACGAGCTGATGAACATCCACTTTCTGCTGACCGGCTACATCTTCGCGCTCGTGATGGTCGGCCATGATCCGCTGCCGAAGCGGCCCGCGCATGCGATCAGGCTCGTGATCCTGCTGGCCACCATGGCCTTCCACGCGTTCATCGCGGTGGCGCTCTCCGGGGCTGAGTCCCTGATCCAGGCCAGCTGGTTCGGAAACATCGGGCACGACTGGGGCTTCTCCGCCCTGGAGGACCAGCAGCGCGGCGGTGAGCTGATGTGGGGGCTCGGTGAGATCCCCACGATGCTTCTGGCGGTGATCGCCGCCGTGCAATGGTCCCGGGAGGATAGGCGGGAGATGGTCCGGGAGGACCGCGAGGCCGACCGCACCGGGGACGCCGGCCTGCACGAGTACAACGAGATGTTCGCCCGCATGGCAGAGAGGGACGACCCACGATGAGCAGGCACCACACGCCGACGCCCCAGGCGGCACACCCCGGGCCGCGCACCGGCCCGTGCCCTGTGCCGCCGCGCCGTGGAGCCGTCGTGCCGGCGGCCCTGCTGACCGTGGTGCTGGCACTGAGCGGCTGCGGAGCTGACGAGGGCGCCGGCGAGGAGGGCGAGCAGAGCCCCCGGGCAGGCACGGAGCGGCTCATCGGCGCCGCCGAGGCCGGAATGGAACGCGCCTCCAGCTTCGGCTTCGACTCTGCCGGGTTCTACACCGAGGCGGCGGTGGAGGAGTTCCGCGACCAGATGGAGGGCTCCCTGGCTGAAGGGGAGGCCGACGTCGACGTCGAACCCGCCTCCTGCGAGGAGCCGCTGGCCGCAGTGGACTGGGCTCCGCTGCTGCTGGGCTCGGACGCCGCGCGTGTGGACTTCGGCTCGGAGACCTTCACCGGCACCGGGTCCATCGAGATCGCCGAGATCGACGGCGAGGACGAGGCCTCCCGGGCACAGGAGCACATGGGCCATGTGCAGGCCCTGGTGGAGTCCTGTCCCGAGGTGCGGCTGACGCAGCTGGACGCCGACTACGTGCTCGCCATGGACGAAGTGTCCCTCGAGACCCTGGAGCCTGCCAGGGGGCGGGGAGAGGGCACTGTGGCCTATTCGAGGTCACGGACGCTGGCCGAGGGGGAGGATGATGGAATGATCGCGGCGCAGATCCTGTTCACCCGTCAGGGCGACGACGTCGTGATGGTCTCCTTCATCGGGGAGCCGGCGGCGTCCTCGCAGGAGTTCACGACCATGGCCGAGGCGATCACCGTGTCGACGCTGGAGGCGCTCGACGGCTGAGCGGCTCCGGTCGGCCGCCGGTGCGACGTCGCCACGGCACGGACACGACACGGGCACGACACGGGCAGGAACACCGGGCAGGAACAGGACAGAAGGAGCACACGCATGACGGAGACGATCCGCCGCACCTCACGGGTGCGGGCCTCCGAGCTGGTCGGCCGCGGATGGCTGAACACCGGAGGGAAGGAGGTCACCCTCGAGGATCTGCGCGGCAAGATCGTCATCCTGGACTTCTGGACCTTCTGCTGCATCAACTGCCTCCACGTGCTCGATGAGATGCGTCCGCTGGAGCAGAAGCACTCCGATGTGCTGGTCACGGTGGGCGTGCATTCCCCGAAATTCGAGCACGAGGCGGACCCGGAGGCCCTGGCCGCCGCCGTCGAGCGCTACGAGATCGCCCATCCGGTGCTCGACGACCCGAACCTGATCACCTGGCAGGCCTACTCGGCCCGCGCCTGGCCGACCCTGGTCGTCGTCGACCCTGAGGGCTACATCGCCGCCAACCTGGCCGGCGAGGGTCACGTGGCCGGGCTGGAGTCCCTCGTGGAGGAGCTGGTCGCCGAGCACGAGGCCAAAGGCACCCTGCATCGTGGCGACGGCCCCTATGTGCCGCCGGAGCCGGTCTCCCGCACCCTGCGCTTCCCGGGTAAGGCCGTGCCGGTCACCCGCCCGCTGGACGGGGACGACTCCTCCGTGGGCCGCTTCCTGGTGGCGGACACCGGCCATCACCGGATCGTGGAGCTCGAGCCTGACCTGCAGACCGTATCTCGCAGCTGGGGCGGCGGGGAGCCCGACGCAGAGCCCGGTACGGAGAAGGGCCACCGAGACGGCGACGCCGACGCCGCTCTGTTCACCGAGCCGCAGGGCCTGGCCGTGCTCCCGGCTGAGGTGGCCGAAAAGGTGGGCTATGACCTCGTCGTCGCCGATACGGTGAACCACCGGCTGCGCGGCATCGACGTGTCCACCGGCCAGGTGACCACGCTGGCCGGCAACGGCGTGCAGCGGCTCATCGACTCCGAGCGGGTGACCCAGACCGAGCGCCCCGAGGTGGGCAGCCTGGGCATGGCACCTCTGGAGGTCTCGCTGTCCTCCCCGTGGGATGTGCTGTGGTCCCCGGTGACCGGCTCGGTGATCATCGCGATGGCCGGCACCCACCAGATCTTCTCCTTCGACCCCGTCACCGGTGAGCTGAAGGTGCTGGCCGGCACCGGGCTGGAAGGTCTGACCGACGGCCCGGCCGACGAGTCCTGGTTCGCCCAGACCTCCGGGCTGGCTGCCGACGCCGCAGGGGATGTGTGGATCGCCGACTCCGAGACGTCCTCGTTGCGGGTGCTGCGGCTCAGCCAGAACCCGGAGGCTCCTGCGGTGGAGACCATCATCGGCGAAGGGCTGTTCGACTTCGGCTTCCGCGACGGAGACCCTGCTGAGGCGCGCCTGCAGCACCCGTTGGGTGTGACCGTGCTGCCGGATTCCTCGGTGCTGGTGGCCGACACCTACAACGGGGCCATCCGCAGGTACCGCGGCGAGCACCGGGCGGCCGACGGCACCACCGTGGCCGCCGCCGTCTCCACTGTGGCCCGTGGGCTGAAGGAACCCTCCGACGTGCTGCTGGACTCCGACGGCACCACCCTGCTGGTGGTGGAGACCAACGCTCACGAGCTGGTCCGCGTGGCCATCCCCGAAGAGTTCCTCACCGTGGACGAGGGCGCGCAGGAGACCCAGCGGCCCACGACCCCGGTGGCCCCCGGCGAGTTCAGCCTGAGCATCGGCTTTGAAGCGCCCACCGGGCAGAAGCTCGACGACCGCTGGGGCGACCCCACCCAGCTGAAGATCTCCTCCTCCCCGGAGGAGCTGATCGCCGAAGGAGCCGGCAACGGTGAGGGGCTGAGCCGCACCCTGCGGCTGAACCCCTCGGTGCCGGAGGGCGTCCTGCACATCACGGCTCGGGCGGCCGCCTGTGACGGAGCTCCGGGTCAGGAGATCCCGATGCATGCCGCCTGCCACCTGTACCAGCAGGACTGGGGGATCCCGGTGACCGTCGAAGAGGGCGGGGACTCCGCCCTGACGCTGGACCTGCGCGGCATCAGGTGAACTGAACGGGAGCCCCTGCCGCTCCGTGAACGAGCAGGTCAGCCATGTCACACTGGACTCTGCACATTCGTCGGAGCAGCCGGATCGTGACAGGTCCGCCTTACAGGAGAGGCATGACATGGCCGGATCCTCCCCATCCCGCACCGGAGCAGAGGAGCCGACGGCGTCGCGTCGGTCCCCGTGGCGCTGGTACCTGGACGTCCCACTCATCTGGAAGCTCGCTGTCGCCCTGGTGCTCGGCGTCGTCGCCGGGCTGGTGGTCGGACCGCCGATCGCCGTCGTGCAGCCCTTGGGGGACATCTTCCTGCGGCTGCTGACGATGCTGGTGATGCCGCTGATCCTGCTCACCCTCATCGCCGGGGTCGCCTCCGTCTCGCCGAAGACGCTGGGACGCATCGGCGGCAAGGCCTTCGTCTACTACCTGGTCACCACCGCCTTCGCGATGACCATCGGCATCGGCGTCGCGCTGCTGGTCTCTCCCGGCGCCGGACTGAGCCTGCCCGGCGACGCGGAGGTCGACGAGGAGACGGCCCCGCCGCTGGCGGAGGTCCTCACCGGCATCGTGCCGGACAACATCTTCAGCGCTCTCGCCGAGGGCGAGGTGCTGGCGGTGATGTTCTTCGCCCTGGCCGTCGGCGTCGCGCTGGCCTTCATGCAGGACAGCACCGACGACCACCTCGCCGGACTGGCCATGCATCTGCGTCGATTCGTCGACGGCGGCGTGGAGCTGGTGTTCCTCGTCATCCGCGGGGTGCTGCAGTACTCACCCATCGGTGTGTTCGCGCTCATCGCCGTGGTGGTGGGGGAGACCGGCGCCGATGCGCTGCTGCCGCTGGCCTCGCTGACCGGCGTGGTCTACGGCAGCATCATCCTGCAGATCGCCGTCTACGCCCTGATCCTGCTGCTGTTCCGTGCGCCGGTGGGCCGGTTCTTCCGCGAGGCCAAGGAGCCCATGCTCACCGGTTTCGTCACCCGCTCCTCCAGCGGCACCCTGCCGGTCAGCATCCGCGCCGCCGAGCGGCTCGGCGTGCGCAAGGGCGTCTACTCCTTCACGCTCCCGCTGGGCGCGACCATCAACATGGACGGCACTGCCATCTATGTGGGCGCGGCGACGGTGTTCATCGCCAACGTCACCGGCACGCAGCTGACCCTGACGCAGCTGGCCACCGTGGCCGCCGTGGGCGTGCTCGCGTCCATCGGCACCGCCGGAGTGCCCGGTGCCGGGCTGATCATGCTCACCATGGCCGTCACCGCCGCCGGGCTCCCCATGGCGCCGGTGGCGCTGGTGGCCGGCATCGACGCCATCCTGGACATGGGCCGCACCCTGTGCAACGTCGCCGGTGACCTGACCGGCACCCGGATCATCGCGAAGTCCGAACCCGGAATGCTGGTGGACCCCGACGCCCCGCCGGAGGTCGGCGAGGTCGACGAGGAGGACGAGGCAGGCACCGGCTAGTCCGGCGCCGGCTGAGACTGACACCGGCCGAGACGTGACCGGCTGACACCGGACGGGCGGGTCAGCGGCTTGAGCCCAGGGCCTCCCGCAGGGGGACCCGCTGGCCGGTGCGCAGCAGCGAGCGGCTGTAGACCCGAGCGGCGATGAGCATGAACGCCACGGCTGCGGCGAGCAGCACGGCCAGAGCCAGGATCGGCTCGAACCACATCGCCTCGTTGAAGAACATCCGCAGCGGCATGGCCACCGGCGCACTGAACGGCACATAGGACGCGATGGTCATGATCAGCGAGTTGTCGTGGAAGAAGACCACCACGAAGTACGGGATCATGCTCAGCATCATCGTGGGAGTGATCACCGCTCCCGAGTCCTCCTGCCGGGAGACCAGTGCCGCACCGGCGGCGAACATAGCGGCGATCAGCACGAATCCGGGCATGAAGAACAGCACGAACCACAGCATCGGCACGGTGAGCATGTCGAGCACGTCCTGCTGTCCGGAGAGCATCAGGGCCGCGGCGGCGGCCGCGGCGATCACCACCGCCTGACCGATGGCCAGCACCGAGTTGCCCAGCACCTTGCCGGCCAGCAGAGACCGCGCCGTGATCGAGGAGAGCAGGATCTCAACGATCCGAGACTGCTTCTCCTGGATGGTGTTCTGCACGATCATCATGCCCGAAGTGATCGAGAGCATCATGAAGACCAGGCCGAACAACATCGCCACGACCATGCGCAGCCCACCGTCGCTCTCGTCCTCGAGCGTGCTCAGCGTCGGGGAGGCGGAGAGCAGCTGGGCGACATCGGCGGGCTCGGAGTCCAAGCCGATCACCTGCAGGCCCACCAGGGAGTGTGCGTCGGCGGTGATGATCGCCTCCACGTCACCGTCGCGCAGCAGCTCCTCGGCGGCAGCCATGTCGGCGGCCTCCACACGCTCCAGGCCGTCGGAGGGGAGAGCCTCGGCCGCCTGGCCGGCGTCGACGACGGCGACCTCCGGGGCATCGTCCTCCCCGCCGCCGAAGAGACCCATGGCCACGATGCCGCCGGCGACGAACAGTATGGTGATGAGCTGGCTGATCAGGAACGCCTTGCTGCGCACCTGGGAGGTGATCTCCCGTTCGGCCACCAGCAGCGAGGCCTGGCCGACGCTCAGCGGCGCGGGGGAGAGGGTGGGCGAGGGGGCGCTCATCGGGCGACCTCCTTCTCCGGGTGGTGGGTGGGCTGTTCCGTGCGCGGCTCTGTGGCGTCGACCTGTGTGTCATCGACCTGTGCGGCGACGTCCTTGAAGATCTCACTGAGACTGGGCAGCAGCGGGGTGAAGCGCAGGACCGGGCCCTGCTGGGCGGCGCGCTGCAGCACCTGCTGGGCGGTCTCGGCTCCGGCGCGGAACAGCACTCGCCCGGCGGCAGACTCGTCGATCTCGACGTCGGGGACATCCCGGACCCAGCCGGCGTCGTCCTCGGTGACGAGCTCATAGCGCCGGGTGCCGTGCCGCTCGCGCAGCTCCTCCCGCCCTCCCTGCGCCAGGATCCGGCCGGCGCCGATGATCACCAGGTCATCGCAGAGCCGCTCCACGACGTCCAGCTGGTGGGAGGAGAAGAGCACGACGGCGCCCGCCTCGGCCTGCTCGGTGAGCACGGAGAGGACGACCTCGACCGCCATCGGGTCCAGCCCGGAGAACGGCTCGTCGAGGATCAGGACGTCCGGGTCGTGGATCAGGGCCGCGGCGATCTGGACTCGCTGCTGGTTCCCCAGGGACAGCGACTCCAGCGGGTCATCGCCGCGCTCCGTGAGGTCCAGGCGGGCCAGCAGAGCTTCGGCTCGACGCCGGGCCTCATGGCGGTCGAAGCCATGCAGGCGCGCCAGGTAGCTGAGCTGCTCGGCCACCCGCATCTTGGGGTAGAGTCCGCGCTCCTCCGGCATGTAGCCGAACCGGACGCGGGACGCCGGGCTCACAGGGGTGCCGTCGAGCCGGACGGTGCCGGAATCGGCGTCCAGGACGCCGAGGGTGATGCGCATAGTGGTGGTCTTCCCGGCGCCGTTGCCGCCGACGAAGCCGGTCAGCCTGCCCCTCCGGGGGGAGAAGGAGACGTCGTGGAGCACCTGGCGACCGGAATAGGACCTGCAGACGGAGTCGAGTTCGAGCATGCTCCGAGCCTAGGCCGGAGCACCGACAGGCGGATCCCCCGACCGGGGGATCCTGCCGGTGAAGAATGCGGACTTCACGCTCTGGTGACGGTCATCGTCGTATGCGACGGGTCGTCATCGTGGCGGCCGGGTGCCGCTCGCAGGGCTGGCGCAGACGGGGTGTCAGGGGCTCAGCCGCCATGGTGTCGCCCCTGCCGTGTGCGCCATTCGTTCGGCGGCATGTCATGACATCGGCGGAAAGCGCGATAGAAGGTGCGCTCGTCGCTGAACCCCGCCGCATAGCCGATGGCAGCGATGGTGGCGTCGCTCCGGACCAGCAGGCGTTCGGCGCGCCGCAGGCGGGCACGGCGCAGGTGAGCCGCCGGCGTCGTGGCGCCATGGTCGGCGAAGAGCTTCTCCAGGGATCGACGGGAGATCCCCAGGCGGCGCGCCACACTCTCGATGGTGAGCTGTGGGTCCGCGCTGTCCCGCTCCATGATCGCCTGCGCCGAGGCGACGAGGGATTCTCCCGAGAGAGCGCCCTCGGCTTCGCCGTCGTCGAGGGTACGGATGCCGTCGGCCAGCAGCTCGAGCACGATGTGGCCATACATCTCGTCCTGCACGGCATCAAGCGACTCCTCGGCTGTGAGCAGCTCCTGGACGACATGACGAAGCACGGCGGTGGACCGTCCAGCCACGGGAATCGCCGTCGATCGTCGGGCCGCAGCTGGGGCGATGCGCACCAGAGACCGGGGAGCCTGGACGACGTACTCGCTCATCGGACGGTCGAAGCGGAGCTCATAGGGCCGGTCAGTTTCATACAGGGCTGCCTGGGACGGACTCAGGTCGGCCTGTCGGCCGCCCTGGGTCACCGTGCCGGCGCCAGCGATCTGGAGCGACAGCAGCACATCTTCCCGCGGTTCGGCGGCGATCAGTCGGCCTGAGCGGACGATCCGCGAGGCCCCGGAGGAGACGTGGGCGAGGCGCACTGGACCCAGATGACGCGTGGTGATGTGCGCCGTGAAGTCATCATCTGCGCAGGTCGTCAGAGTCCTCGGGCAGGCAAGGAGAGGGACGAAGCTCCTGCTGCAGATCTCGCTCCAGTGGCCGAAGCTGTCGGCGACATGGTGCTCCATAGTCTGAGGATAGAGACGAGAGGTCGGCTGGACAAGAGCGGATGCGGCGGACCCACGGGTCGGCGGCGGGGCGCGGATCGTCGGAAGACCCTGCGCAGATCGCCTCTCTCTCCGGCCCCTTGGACGTCCATGATGGTGATCACCAGCACATTCCGAGAGGATCTGGAGACACTCATGGACATCAACTACACGCGCACTGTACGGGCCGCGGTGGTTCAGCAGGAGCCGGTCTGGCTTGACCTCGAAGGGGCCGTCGAGAAGACAGTCGAGCTGATCAGAGAAGCCGCTGACCACGGTGCTGAGATCATCGCTTTCCCAGAGACCTGGATCCCCAACTATCCCTGGTGGATCTGGCTCGACTCGGTGGCCTGGCAGTCCCAGTTCACCGTGCCCTACGCCGCGAACTCGCTCACGGTCGAGGGGCGAGAGATGCGGGCGATCCAGGATGCCGCCCGCCGGTCCGGCATCGTCGTCGGCCTCGGGTACAGCGAGCGGGATGCCGGATCGCTGTACATGGGACAGGCCGTCATCGAGGCAGACGGCACCCTGGTCTCCGCCCGGCGCAAGCTCAAGCCCACGCATGTGGAGCGTACGGTCTTCGGCGAGGGCGACGGCTCGGACCTGATCGTCACTGAGACGAGTCTCGGGAGGATCGGCTCCCTCTGCTGTTGGGAACATCTCCAGCCCTTGAGCAAGTACGCGCTGTTCTCCCAGCACGAGCAGATCCACATCGCCTCGTGGCCCAGCTTCTCGATCTTCCCAGGGGCCGTGTACGCACTGGGCCCAGAGGTCAATACGGCAGCCTCGCAGCAGTACGCCGTCGAGGGACAGACTTTCGTGCTTGCCGCATCTGCAGTCGTCGGTGAAGCGGGGCTCCGGATCTTCGCCGACACGGAAGAGAAACGCGGACTCATCCACCCCGGCGGCGGATACGCACGGATCTTCGCTCCCGACGGGAGGATGCTCGCCGAACCGCTTGCGCCGGACGAGGAAGGCATCCTGTACGCAGATCTCGATCTTTCCGCGATCCTGGCCGCTAAGAACGCTGCCGATCCGGTGGGTCACTACTCGCGACCGGACGTCCTGCAGCTGCGGTTCAACGATCAGCAACAGCCCCGCGTGACGCGAGGCGGACACCGAGAGGATCCGCAGATCCTGCCTCCGGAGAGCGGCCTCCAAGAGGCCGAGCAGGAGAAGGCGTCCGATGCGGGGGCGGTCGAATGACGCCGTGCCGTCCACGGGGTTGGTGAGATGCGGGAGACGCGCAATGGCTCAGGGCGGTGCGGGGCGTCACCAGCACCGCCCTGAGGTGTCGTTCGTCATCTGTGACCGAGCATGGACGCATGCAGGCTGTCGGTCCATCGCGGTCGGGACCTCAGGTGGGGTCTCCGTCCGGGGTGACGATCCGATGGTGGTAGGCGTAGGCGACGGCCTCCACGCGGTTGCGCAGATGCAGCTTCGCCAGCACTCGGGACATATGCGTCTTCACGGTCTCCGCTCCGATGAACAGCCGCACACCGATCTCCGCGTTCGACAGTCCCCGGGCCGCCAGGCTGAGCACCTCCACCTCGCGCTCACTCAGGGGGTCCGGCGCCATCCCTCCGCGTGGCTCCCGGGTGCCCAGGCCGCCGTCGTGGACGTCCGCGTCGCGCGGGTTTCCGGACCTGACCGCTCGGCGGATCAGCGACCGGGTGACCTCAGGGGCCAGCAGCGCCTCGCCGCCGGCCACGGTGCGGATGCCCTCGGCGAGCTGCTCGGGAGAGGCGGTCTTCAGCAGGAACCCGCTGGCGCCGGCCTGCAACGCGCGCAGCAGATAGTCCTCACGGTTGAAGGTGGTCAGCATGATGACCTCCGCCGTCCCGGATCCCCGCACTCGAGCGGTGGCCTCGATGCCGTCCATGCCTGGCATCTCGATGTCCATGCAGATCACGTGCGGGCGCAGTCGCTCGGCCATCTCCACCGCCTCCTGCCCCGAGGAGGCGGTGCCGATCACTTGCAGATCTGGCTGCGCGTTCAGGATCGTGGCGATACCCTGGAGCAGCAGCGGCTGGTCGTCGGCGAGCAGCACCCGGACGGGGGCCTCTGGTGCCGACGGCGTACCTGACACGGGCGTCTGCGGTGCAGGAGCCTGTGAGGCGGGCACCTCCGATGCGTGCGTCACAGTCTCTCCTCGAAGGCCAGGGCTGGCTCGGTGCCGGAGTCGGGGGAGTCGGCGGTGCCGGCCGCCGTGCTCGCCGCCGCGACGTCCAGCGGCAGCTCGACCCGCACCATGAAGCCGCCCTCGGGGGAGGGACCGGTCTCCAGGCGACCCCCGGCGGCCGCGGCCCGCTCACGCATCCCCTGAAGGCCATGCCCTCCCGCGGGGCGTGAGGGCGTCCGGGCACCGGCGGGGCGCTGGGCGGCAGGGCCGCCGCCGTCGTCGGTGACCTCGAGCTCCACGGAGGCGCCGCGCCACCGGATTCGCAGGCTCGCCTGGGCGGAGGGGCCGGCATGCTTGCGCACGTTCGTCAGCGACTCCTGGGCCACCCGGTACAGGGTCAGGGAGGCCAGCGGCTCCAGGGGCCGCGGATCCCCGTGCACCTGATGGTCCACGGCGATGCCAGCGCTGCGCAGCTGCTCCATCAGGTCGGGGATGTGCTCGGCGCGCAGGGTGCTGGTGACGGCGTCCTGGTCGTGCGTGCGCAGCACGCCCAGCAGGTGGTGCAGCTCCGCCACGGAGCGTCGGGCGGCGTCCTCCACGCGCCGGATGCACCGTTCGGCCTCGCCGGGATCGGTGGGCAGCACCGTCCGGGCGGCGGACGCCTGGATCCCCATGAGGGAGACGTGATGGGCCACCGAGTCGTGCAGCTCGCGGGCCAGGCGGAGCCGCTCCAGCGCGATGGTCTGCTGGGCGACGAGGGCCCGCTCGGCGCGCAGCTGCTCGGCGCGCTCTTCGGCCCGGGCACGGTCCCGGGCGGACTCCCACGCCCGGTGGCCGAACCAGATGGCGCCGGCGAAGAACAGGACGTTGGTGAGCAGCTGGTACAGGATCATGGCCAGCGCAGGGGTCAGCGCCCCCGGCGCCAGAGGTTCGTCGGAGTCGAACATCGGCTCCACGGAGATGCGGATGAACGAGACCAGGAGCCAGGCCGCCATCGCGGCCACCACCGTCCAGCGCGCGATGCGGGCAGCCCGGTCCCGGGCCCTCCACGCGCCCAGCGTGTAGAGGACCAGGAAGATGGAGATGTTGCTGATGAGCAGCTCCGGCACCCGCAGCTCGCCGCTGAGGATCATGGCCCCGGCCACCACGACGGCGACGACGGCCGGACGCCGGCGTCGCCACGCGACCGGCAGGTGCAGCAGCGCCAGGCACAGGACCGAGACCACGGGACCGGCAGGATCCTCATAGAAGCCCAGCCCGCGGCCGAGGGTCAGTGACAGCACCGCCCCGCAGAACAGGGCCAGCGCGATCAGCATGTCGTGGTGCAGCTCTTCCGTGGTGGGACCGCGCCGTCGCCACTCGTCAGAGTCCGCAGAGACCCCGGATCGGGCTGTCGAGGCAGCGGGAGACGTCGCGGCGGATTCAGACTCGGGCGCCGTCATCGGGGTCCTCCTGCAGTGGGCGGCGGCGTGCGGAGCGCCAGGGGGCTCTGGGCGCGATCTCTGTCAGAGGTCACTGAAGGGGAGGGTAGCCCGATCTGTGCGGGCGCGCCATCGTCGTCGCGTTCTGCCCGGGGCGAGGAGTCAGTAGACTCAGAGAAGCATCTCAGGACTGGGAAAGGTGGATGCCCTCATGACCACGTTGGTCGTCACGGCGAGCAAGCACGGCTCCACGGCGGAGATCGGTGAGCGGATCGCCACCACGCTGAATGCGCGCGGCGTCGCCACCCATGTGAAGGACGTCTCCGAGGCCGGGCAGTGGCTGTACGAGGCGGACAACGTCGTCGTCGGCCTGCCCGTCTACCGGCAGGCGCTCTACGGGCCCGGGAAGCTGTTCCTGGACAGCAACCGCACCGAGCTCAGCGGCAAGCCGCTGTTCCTCTTCGCGGTGGGCGGCGGGCCCCGGCTCGACGAGCCGCTCTACGCGGCCCTGCGTCAGCATCCGCACCGGGAGATGGCGTACTTCCGGGGCGCCATCGACGCGGAGAAGATCAGCTTCTTCGAGAAGGTGCAGCTGACCGTCGCCAAGGCTCCGAAGGACGCCGACTTCCGCGACTGGCCGGCCATCGAGGACTGGGCCAGCTCGCTGCTGGCCTACGGCATCAGCTGAGGCTCCTGCACGCCACTCTCCATGTTGTCTCCGCGGTTCGGGCCCTTATGACGGCGAATATCGCGTCATAAGGGCCCGAACTGCAGAGGCAACACGTCGGGCCGGATCTCAGCCCTGGGCGTCGAGCTCCGTCAGCACGCGCGCGACGACGGCGTCGGTCGAGAGGCCGTAACGGTCGTGCAGGGTCGGCAGCGCCCCGGCGTCGAGGAACTCATCGGGCAGCGCGATGGGGTGCACCGGTCTGCCGACGGGCCGCCGGGCCAGCGCGGCCGCCACAGACTCGAACAGCCCGCCGATCACCGTGTGGTTCTCGCAGGTGAGCGTCAGCCGCGGCGAGTCGATCTCGGCCAGCACCGTCTCGGCGTCGAAGGGCTTGATGGTGGGGCAGTGCAGCACCGCGACGTCGACGTCGTGGGCGGCGAGCTTCTCCGCGGCCAGCAGCGCGCGCATGGTCATCAGGCCGCTGGCGATCAGCAGCACATCCGTGCCCGGGCGCACCAGCTTCGCCTTTCCCAGCTCGAAGCTGTAGTCGTATTCGTGGAGAACCCGCGGCACGGCCCCGCGCAGCAGGCGGGTGTAGCTGGGACCGGGGGCGGCGGCCAGCTGGGGGACGGCCTGCTCGATGTCGACGGCGTCGGCCGGGTCCACGATGGTCAGGTTCGGCATGCCACGCAGGATCGAGATGTCCTCGGTGGCCTGATGCGATGGCCCGTAGCCGGTGGTCAGTCCGGGCAGCGCCGCCATGACGTTGACGTTGAGCTCGGGCTCCGCGATGTCCAGGCACAGGAAGTCGTAGGCGCGGCGGGTCGCGAACACCGAGTAGGTGGTCACGAACGGCACCAGTCCGGTCTGCGCCATGCCGGCGGCTGCTCCGAGCATCAGCTGCTCGGCCATCCCCATCTGGTAGTAGCGCTGCGGGTGCTCTCGGCCGAAGATGTGCAGATCGGTGTACTTGCCCAGATCTGCCGTCAGGCCGACGATCCGTTCGTCCTGTGCGGCCACGGCGTTGAGCGCGTGCCCGAAGGGTGCCCGGGTGGTCTCGACGCCGGGGTCGGCGATCGAGGCGATCATCGCCGCCGACCGCAGCGGCTTCTGCTCCGCGGTGTTCGAGGTGCTCATCGGACGTCCTCCTCAGTCTCGTCGGACCTGTGGCCGGCGGTCAGCTGCTCCTTGCAGAGCGGCCATTCCTCCTCGGCGATCTTCATGAAGTGCAGCTTCTCCCGACTCTCGAGCATCGGCACGCCCTTCCCGAGCACGGTGTCGCAGATGATGACATGCGGGCGCCCGGTGGGGGATGCCCCCTCGGCGGCCGAGTCGAAGGCTCGGATGAGCGCTTCGACGTCGTGGCCGTCCACCCGCTGGGCGTGCCAGCCGAAGGACTCCCAGCGCTCTACCTGGGGTTCGTTGCGCATCACGTCCTCAGTGCGCCCATCGGCCTGCATGCCGTTCATGTCCACCAGGGCGATCAGGTTCCCCAGCTCGAAATGGCTCGCGCTCATCGCGGCCTCCCAGGTGGACCCTTCGTCGAGCTCACCGTCGGAGAGCAGATTGAGCACCAGGGGTTGCCCGCGGCCCTGGTGGCGCAGCCCCAGCGCGGTGCCCACCGCGATGCCGAGCCCGTGGCCCAGGGATCCGCCGGAGATCTCCATGCCGGGGGTGTAGGTGGACATCCCCGACATCGGCAGCCGGGAGCCGTCAGCGGCGTAGGTGGTCAGCTCCTCGCGGGGGATCGTCCCGGCTTCAGCCAGTGCGGAGTACACGGCCAGGGCGTAATGCCCGATGGAGAGCAGGAACCTGTCGCGGCCCTCCCAGTCGGGGTTCGCCGGGTCCAGGTGCATCTGGTCGGTGTAGGCGACGGCGAGCAGGTCGGCCGCGCCGAGCGCCTGGCCGACGTAACCCTCCCCCTGGGCCTCGCCCTGCTCGAGGACGCCCATCCGAATCTGATAGGCGGCCTCCTGGGCTGACTTCACCCTGACGTCGAGGCCGCGGTCGCGCATCGGTGCGCGCATACCGGGCTGTGGTGCGGTGCTCATGGTGGTCCTTCCTCTGCGGTCGTGAGGGAGATCAGCGGTGGTTTCAGGCCAGCAGTCTGAGGATCTCGGCGCGGCTGCGCGCGGCGTCGTCCTCGCGGTCCTCCTCGGCGATGTCATGGGTCTCCAGCTCGAGGATGTAGGTGCCGGTGAAGTCTGCCGCCTCCAGCGCGGAGATCACCGAAGCGAAGTCCACCTGGCCGCGTCCGATGCCGAGGTTCAGGTCGCCCGGGACGGCGTCGCGCAGGTGGACCCGCTCCACGCGAGGGGCGCAGCTGCGCAGCCAGGCGATCGGGTCGTCCCCGGAGGCCACGATGTGCGAGACGTCGAAGAGCAGCCCGAAGATCTCCTCCCCGACGCTGTCGAGGACCTTCTGCGCACGCTCCACTGAGTGCACATAGCGCAGGTGGTGCAGCAGCTCCACCTGCAGCCGCACACCCCGGTCGGCGCAGATCCGCGCCAGCAGACGCAGGTTCCCCGCGATGACCTGCAGATCCGTCTCCTCGTCCTGGAAGGGCTCCCAGGAGGATCGTCCGCAGGGGACGATCAGCGTGCCTCCGACGGCGGCGGCAAGATCGGCCAGTCCCGAGGCCACATGGGTGAGTCTCTCCGGGGCCAGGGCAGGGTCGTTGAGGTCCCCGACGTCGGCGTTCACGGCCCCGCCGTGCAGCCCGTGGTGCTGGAGCGCCTCGACGTAGGAGGCGGGGTCACCGGTGAAGGGGACCGGCACGTGGTCCACCACCGCGGGGATCGCACCGAGGTCCACCTCGGTCGCGCCAAGCTCGGCGATGATCCGCAGGGCGTCCTGGAAGGTGCGGTGCCGGAAGGAGATCGTGGAGATTCCGACCCGTGGGTCCCCGACAGATGCGGCGGGTCTCCCCAGGGAAGTCTCCGACGCAGGCTCCTGCGTGGCCTCAGGCAATGTACGCCCCTCCATTGATGTTGTGGGTGCCGCCGGTGATGTATCCGGCGTCGATGCCGGAGAGCCACACCACCAGGGCTCCGATCTCCTCTGCGCTGCCCTGGCGTCGCATCGGCACCGCGGCCGAGAGCCGTGCCTCGTTCTCCTCGTCGGTGGCGCCTGCGCGGATGTCGGTGTCCACCACACCCGGGGAGATCGCATTGACGGTGATCCCGTGCTCGGCGACCTCACGGGCCAGCGAGCGGGTCAGCCCCAGGATTCCGGCCTTCGCGGCGGAGTACGGGGTCTTGGAGAACACCCCGCCACCCTGCTGGGCGGAGACCGAGGACATGTTCACCACCCGGCCGTAGCCGTGCTGGAGCATGTCCGGCAGGAAAGCCTGGGTCACCAGGAACGTCCCGGTGAGGTTCACATCCATGACGCGCTGCCACAGCTCGAGGTCGACCTCCAGGAACGGCACCGGCGAGGCCAGCCCCGCGATGTTGGCCAACGCGCCGACCGGCGGCAGCCCGGAGGAGCGCACGGCCTCTGCGGCGGCCACCACGGAGTCCTTCTTCGTCACGTCCACAGGAACGCCCAGCGCCGAGACGCCCGTCTCCTCAGCGATCTCAGCTGCGGCGGCGCTGGCACCGTCGCCGTCAAGGTCCAGCAGCGCGACGGCCCAGCCCTGGAGGGCATAACGGCGGGCCGTGGCACGGCCGATGCCGCGGGGCGAGGCTGCGCCGGTGATGACGGCGGTGCGCTGCGGCGCGGGCGCGGTGGAGTGGTGGTTCACAGTGGTGTTCCTTTCACAGATGTCGGGCGGGGTTCGATCGGGTGGTCAGCTGTTCAGCGGGAGGACATGCCTTAGAGCGTGACCAGCAGCGAGGGGACGAAGGCGATCAGCAGCAGGACCAGCATCGCCACTGCATAGAAGGGGAGCAGGGCTCTGACGGTCTGTTCGACCTTGACCTCACCGATGGATGAAGAGATGTACAGAGTGGTGCCCACCGGCGGCGTGAACAGGCCGATCGCCAGGGCCAGGACCATCACCACTCCGAGATGTACAGGGTCCATCCCGATGCGGTCTGCCAGCGGCAGCAGCACCGGGGTGAGGAGCAGGATCGCCGGAGACATGTCCAGGAACATCCCCACCAGCAGCAGCAGGACGATCATGGCCAGCATGATCAGCCACGGGGCGTCCACGGTGTCCAGGACCAGAGATGCCAGACGCTGAGGCAGCTCCTGCACGGTGAGCAGCCAGCTCAGCGCGGAGGAGGTCATAATCAGCAGCATCACCACGCCGGTGGCGGCGGAGGTGGAGATCATCGACTGCAGGAAGCCCTTCACCGAGAGGTCCCGGTAGATCGTCACCCGCAGGACCACCGCATAGAGGGCGGCCAGCACCGAGACCTCGGTGACCGTGGCGACGCCGTAGAGCAGCACCAGGCGGATCATCAGCACCGGCAGCACGATCGCGGGAAGCGCCAGCAGCACGTCCTTCAGCAGCCGCTTCGGGGTCAGCCTGACCCGCACCCGGGGGAAGCCGTTGCGGAGGGCGACGAACCAACAGACGAACAGCATGCCGACCGCCAGAATGATGCCCGGCACCACACCGGCGGCGAAGACCGCCGCCACCGAGGCGCCGGAGGTCGCCGCGAACAGGATCATCGGGATCGACGGCGGGATGATGACTCCGAGGATCGACGTCGAGGAGTTCACGGCCGCCGCGTAGGAGGCCGGATACCCGACCTTCTTGGTCCAGGGGATCAGCACTCGGCCCAGACCTGAGGCGTCGGCCACCGCCGAGCCGGAGACTCCGGAGAACACCAGCGAGGTGACCACGCTGGACTGCCCGACACCGCCTCGGAAGCGACCCACGATGCGCGTGGCCAGACCGATGACCTGACGGCCCAGGGTGCCGTTGGCCAGCAGGTCCGCAGTGAGGATGAAGAAGGGGATCGCCAGCAGCAGGAAGTCCCCGGTGGGCTGGAAGGAGGCCTGGGTGGCCACGTGGAGCGGGAAGTCGCCCACCAGCAGTAGGCCCACCAGGGTGGCGGCCAGGATGGCGAAGGCCACCGGCACGCCCACTGCCAGCAGCGCCAGCAGGGCGATCATCGCGAATAGGATCTCAGACACCGTAGACCTCCTCCTTCGCGCCGGCGGCATCGGCTGTGACGTCGTCTGTCCGCCCGCGGGCGAAGGACCAGGCCCGGGCGAAGCTCTGCACCGAGAGACAGGCCGCCATCAGCATGAAGGCGGCGAAGCTGCCGAATCGTGGCCAGCCCAGGATCGGGGTGATCTGGGCGAGCAGCGGCTCGACCAGGCTCAGCGAGAGCACTGTGATCACGGCGAAGAGCGTGCCGCTGAAGACCCAGATGCCCACCTGGGTGCCCTGTGCGCCGCGCGGACCGAGCCGGGTGAGCACGAAGTCCACGGCGATGTGGCCTCCCAGCGCCATGGCCACGATGACGCCGCCGGCGATGATCCACGGGTACAGATAGGCGGGCAGCTCGGTGGCGAAGTCCATGGAGGAGCCGGTCGCGTATCGGAGGACGACGGCGACCAGCAGCAGCACCCAGACGATCAGCAGTGAGCTCACCGCGATGGTGGCGCCGACCTTCCGGAAGGCCTCGTTGATCGGATCTCCGGCGCGGGGGATGACGATCTCCGTGTCCGGCCGCTCGATCTCGGCGAGGTCGGCCTCGGAGAGGAAGCGCTCGTCGTCGCGCGTCTCCTGGGGAGTGGGGCGGGTGTTCACGGCGCGTCCTCCTCGTGCGTGGCGCGGGTCTGCTCCGCGGCCTCGGTGATCAGCTCGTAGAACTCGGGGTGCTCCTGCCGCCAGGACTCGTAGACGTCCCCGGTGGCTTCGCGGAAGGCCTCGCGGTCCGGATGGGTGACCTCGAGGGTGTCCTCGTACTCGCTGTAGATCTCCTCGGTCTGCTTCTGCATGAGCGCCCGCTGGTGGTCGCGGGCCTCGATCGCCAGCTCGGAGAGCAGCTCCTGGTCCTCCTCGTCGAGCGTGGCCCAGGTCTGTGTGGAGATGACGAAGGGGTTCAGCTCGTATTTGTGGCCGGTGACGGCCAGATGGTCCTGGACCTCGTGGAGCGAGGAGGAGTGGATGTTCACCACAGGGTTCTCCTGCCCGTCCACCGCGCCTTGGCGCAGGCCCAGGTACAGCTCGCCGAAGGCCATCGGGGTGGGGGAGGCACCGAGGGAGCGGAAGATGTCGATGGTCATCGGGTCGTCCGGGGTGCGGATCTGGAGCCCGCGCAGGTCTTCGACGTCCTCGATGGGGCGGGTGCTGTTGGTGATGTCGCGGACGCCGTTGTCCCACCACGCGAGCACGTGGTAGCCGCGCTCTTCGGCCTCGGCGGCCAGGTGGTCGCCGGCCTCCCCGTCGATGACCTCGTAGGCGTGCTCGCTGTTCTCGAAGAGGAACGGCAGACCCACCAGGTTGGCCTCGGGGACCACTGGAGAGAAGGGCCCCTGGGAGTTCACCGACATGTCCAGCGTGCCCGAGGCGACGGAGACCATCATGTCGCTGTCGGAGCCGAGAGACTCTTGGCCCAGCACCTGGGCCTCGATGCGTCCATCGGTCTCCTCGGCCACGCGTTCGCTGAAGTGCTCAGCGGCCAGGGACCGCGGGTTGCCCGGTTCGGCTCCGTGACCGAGCAGCAGGCGGCGGGAGTCGTCGGCCTCGGCATCGGCGCCGGTGCCGCAGGAGGCGAGGCCTGCGGTGAGGGCCAGGACGCCGAGGACGGCGGTGGCCCGCAGGCCGCGGGGGCGCCGGGGGGAGCGGCGGCAGTGGGACCGGCCGGGGCCTCGTGGGTCGGAAGGCTGGGATGTCACGGGACACTCCTCGTGTCACAGCTGGGCATGGGGATGGGGTCGAGGTTCTTCTGCAGGTGGTGCGCATCACGTGCGCTGGCTCACCATCATGCGGGCCCTGGCGTCAACTGTCAACAGTTGGTAAAAAGATGTTGACAGAGCGGGAACGTGCGAATGCTCAGGCAGGAGAGCGCGCATCACCAGGGTGAGCGGGCTGCGGAATCGTCCCAGCGCCGCTCAGGCGAACTGGACGAGGAGAGAGGGGAAGGGCTGGGAAGGGTCGGGAGGGGAGGCCTCGAGGTGTCCCCTCAGGCGCTCCAGCGCCGGGCGGCCTCGTCCATGTGGGCGAAGAAGGCCGCTCTGGCGCCGACCGGGTCTTCGGCGGCGATGGCCTCCACCAAGGGGGCGTGATGGTCGGCGTTCATGATGTCGACGGGGTCGCCCTGGCCGGGGGAGAACATGACCACGCGCATCCGGTCCTCCAGACCGGCCCAGGTCTCCATGAGCGTGGCGTTGCCGGAGAGCTCGCAGAGGCGCTGGTGGAACGCCAGGTCGAGCTCCAGCCGCCGGAGGTAGTCGACGTCGTCCTCCTGGGCGGGCGGGAGGAGGGTGTGCAGCTCGGCGGCGACCGCGGGGGCGTCGCCGCGTGCGATGATCTCCTCCACGGCCAGGGTCTCCAGGGCGGCGCGCACACGGAAGATCTCGCCGATCTCCCCGGGGCTCAGAGTGCGGACCCGGACCTTTCCGCGCGAGTCGCCGGTGACGAGTCCGGCCTGCTGGAGGGTCCGCAGCGCCTCCCGCACCGTGCCGCGGCTGACCCCGTAGCTCTCGGCCAGCTCAGTCTCGGCTAGGTGATCGCCCGGCCGGAAAGTTCCGCTGAGAACGGCCTCGCGCAGCGACTCGAGCACCTGTTCGCGAAGGGTCATGCGGTTCAGCTTGGGCAGTCGCGGGTTCGGCATGGCGTCAAGCTTACCGACATGTGTCGACAGTTGACGTGGTCCGGCGTCGTCCACCACGATGCCTCCGCGTCTTGGGCCCTTATGACGGCGAATATCGCGTCATAAGGGCCCGAACCGCAGAGGCACCGGGGGGGCTGCTCAGACGATGGTGAACCCGCCGTCGATGCGCAGATCGGCGCCGTTGACCATCGCCGCCTCCTGCGAGGACAGGTAGACGACGGCCGCGGCGATCTCCTCCGGCTCGGCGAACCGTCGGGTGGGGATCTCGGCCTGGTGCGCCTCACCGTGCGGGCCGTCCCAGACCTGACGGCCCAATTCGGTCATCACCACGGTGGGGGAGATGGTGTTGGCGGTGACCCCGTGGGGACCCAGCTCGCGGGCCAGCGACGCCGTGAGCCCGAACAGCCCGGACTTCGAGGCCCCGTAGGCGGCGTGGTGCTCCAGCGCCACATGCGCCGCCTGGGAGGCGATGTTCACGATGCGCCCGTATTCGGCGGCCTTCATGTGCCGGCCCGCGGCCCGGCAGGCGAGGAAAGTGCCGGTGAGGTTCACCTGCAGCACCTTCTCCCAGGTCTCGACGGGCACCTGCTCCACCGGATCCAGCGCCACGATCCCGGCAGAGTTCACCAGGATGTCCACCGCCCCGTGGTCGGCGACGACGGCGGCAAGCGTCTCCTCCACCGCCTCGGCGTCGATGACGTCCAGACGCCGCGTGTCCACGCCGCCGCCGTCGGGGTGCGCGGCGCGCAGCTGCTCGGCCGTGGCGGTGAGCCGGTCCGCGTCCAGATCAGCCAGCACGACCTTCGCGTGCTGCCGAGCGAAGCCGTGGGCGATCGCCTGGCCGAGGCCGGAGGCGCCGCCGGTCACCACGGCGACCCGGCCGGTGAGGTCGAACAGTGCGGCGCCGGCCGAGCTCACCCGCAGCTCCCGGTCTGCTCGTACTTGCTGATCGCGGCGACCTTCTCGGCAGAGGCGCTGGAGGTGTCGAACTCGTGGTCCAGCCACTCCTTCGCCAGCTTGCGGGCGAGCTCCTTGCCGACCACGCGCTGACCCATGCACAGCACCTGGGCGTTGTTGGAAAGCACCGAGCGCTCCACGGAGAAGGGGTCGTGGGCGGTGACGGCGCGGATGCCCGGCACCTTGTTCGCGGAGATCGCCACACCGAGACCGGTGCCGCAGATCAGCAGGGCGCGGTCGGCCTTGCCGTCGGCGACCAGCTGGGCCGCGTCGACCGCGATATGCGGGTAAGGGGTGTGGCCGTCGGCGTCCACCCCGACGTCGACCACGGACTCCACGCGGTCATCCGCCTCGAAGTCGGCCTTCAGGGTCTCTTTGTAGTCGTAGCCGGCATCGTCGCAGCCGACCACCAGTCGCAGCTTCCTGCTCATGGTCTGTCCTTTCCTCGGGTGTGGTCTGTGATGGGGCAGGGGAGGTGTCGTCGCCCTGCGCGGACGGTTCAGCGCAGGTGCTCTCCCACGCGGTGCAGGATCATCGCCATGGAGACGGCCCCGGCGTCCGGAGTGCCCAGGCTCTTCTCCGCCAGCGGCCGGGCACGGCCGACCGCCGGGCGCAGGTCCCGGGTGGTCTCGGCGGCCCGGGTGGCTTCGGCGCTGGCCTCGGACCAGGCGGTGGCCAGCGGATCGCCAGCGACGACGGCGGCCTCGAGAGTTTCGACGAAGGGCACCAGCGAGTCCAGCAGGGTCTTGTCGCCGACTCGGGCTCGACCCAGCTGCTGCATGGACTCCTGGAAGGCGCGCACCGCCGCGGCGGCATCCTGCGCCGAGTAGGAGTCGGCGTCGTCGTCGAGCGTGGCCGCAGCGGCCTCCAGGGCCGCGCCCCACAGCACCCCGGAGGTGCCGCCGGCGTCGTCGGCCCAGGCCCGTCCACCTGCGCGGATCACCTCGGACGCGCCGGCATGTGGGGGAACCTGCTCCACGGCGGCCAGGGCGGCAAGGACGCCGCGCAGCATCCCTCGGCCGTGGTCTCCGTCCCCGGCGACGGCGTCGATGCGGCCCAGCTCCTCGGACTTCTCCTCCAGCAGCACGGCCAGGTCGGCGGCCGCGGCGCGCACCTGGGCGGCCAGATCCTGCCCTGCCTCGCCGGCCACGGGGACCTCGGCCTGCGGCGCCTGGGCGGTGACGCTCGTGCGGGCGCCGGTGCCGGCCGGCAGCGCGGAGGCCACCCGCTTGAAGGCAGGTGTGTAGGCGTCGGCGGTCCACCAGCGCTCCAGGTCCTCGTCCAGCCACATCAGGGTCAGCGAGCAGCCGCCCATGTCCAGACTGGTGACCAGTTCGCCGATCTCGGGCTGGACCACCTCGTAGCCGCGGTCGCGCAGCAGCGCGGCCACGGTGCCCCAGACCAGGAACAGCTCCTCGTACTTGGTGGTGCCCAGGCCGTTGAGCACAGCGGCGACGCGTGTCCCGGCGCCGGCAGGCGCTTCCGCCAGCACGCGCTCCACGAACAGGGCGGCGAGCTCCTCGGCGCGCAGCATCGGCACGTCCTTGATGCCGGGCTCGCCGTGGATGCCCAGTCCCAGGCCCAAGTGGCCTTCGGGGACCTGGAACAGCGGTTCCTCGGCCCCGGGCATGGTGCAGCCGGAGAAGGCGACACCCAGGGTGCGGGTCATCGCATTCGCGTGGTTCCCGGCGGCCTCGACGGCGTCGATGTTCAGACCCTCGGCGGCGGCGGCGCCCAGCACCTTGAACACGGTGAGGTCACCGGCGATGCCGCGGCGCTTCTCCGGCTCCTCGGCGGAGGCGATGTCATCGGTGACCACCACGACGCGGGCGTCGATTCCCTCGGCGGCCAGGCGCTGGGTGGCCAGGCCGAAGTTCATGGTGTCCCCGGCGTAGTTGCCGAAGGTGAAGATCACGCCCCGGCCGTTGTCCGCGGCGCGGCCCACGGAGCAGGCGCGGCTGGCCGAAGGGGAGGTGAAGATGTTGCCGATCACGGCGCCGTGGGCCAGCCCGGGGCCCACCAGGCCGGAGAAGGCCGGGTAGTGTCCGGAGCCTCCGCCGACGACGACGGCGACCTCAGGGTTGGACTGCGGCGCTGTGGAGACCACTCCGCCGTCGACACCGTGGAGGCGGTCGGAGAAGGCGTCGAGGAAGCCGGCGAGCTGATCCTCCATGAAGCTGGCCGGGTCATTGAACAGAGTGGTCACGGCGGGGGTCTCCTTGGGCGGGATGGCGAACGGATGCGTGGGAGGGGCGACGACGGCGGACCGGCCGGTGTGGCCGGAGCCGCCGTCGTCGTGCGGTCATCGTGTCGAGGCGGTCCGGGGGTCGGTCTGGGCAGGTGAGCCGCCCTGCGGGTCCACCGGCAGAGGCTGCGCGGGGTCGACCGCCTCCTCGGTCAGCGGCACCTGCCGGCGGCCGAAGAGCTTCCCGTGCTTCTCCTTGATCTCGTCCTGGGGGACCTTCAGATGGCGGATCATGACGAAGGCGCAGGCATAGAGGGCGACGAAGATCCACACCACCAGCGAGTTGCGGGCGAAGTCGCTCATCCCGATCCAGCTGGCGACGTTGAACACGATCGCCACCACGGCGGAGCCGACGAAGATCGCACCACCAGCGGCGGTGGTGTACATCGCCATGGCGGCCCCCCGATGGTCGGGGGCCAGGGCCGGCATGATGGCGCCCATCGGGACGAATCCGGCCAGCAGGCAGCCGAAGATGCAGCCGGCGACCACCGAGAGGACGTAGCCCCAGGTGGATCCGGGCGGCACCATGTGGGGGACGTACCACCACAGCAGCAGGCCGACGGCGGACCCGGTGATGCCGAACCACTTCACGGTCCGGCGCCAGCCCCAGCGATCCCCGATGGCGCCGAAGACGGCGTTGACCAGGATGTTGGTGGCGTAGACGGCCACGGTCATCGCCAGCCAGCGCGACTGGCCCCAGCCCAGGGTCGTGGAGATCACCACGGGCAGCATGATGAACATGCCGAACTGCGGGGCGGTGTTGATCAGGCGGATCATGAAGCCCATCGCGACCCGGCGGTTGGTGAAGGTCAGTCGGATCCCGGCGGTGAGCACCTGGGAGGCGGACTCGCCGGCCGGGGCCAGCCGGTGCCGGCCGCGCTCGTCGCGGATCCCGAAGTGGGCCAGCAGGAACCCGAGCGCGACCAGTCCGCCGGCCAGCCACATGGCGCCGGTCTCTCCGACGCCGCCCTCTCCGCCGCCGCCGAAGGCTGGGATCGCTCCGAGGGCGACCAGCGAACCCAGCGTGGGGAGGCCGCCGGTGTACATCACGTAGAACCAGCCGATCGCCGTGGAGTTCCTCTCCGGCGGGGCGGTGATGTTGACCCAGACGATGAAGGCGAAGGCGAACATCGGGAATCCGAAGCCGCGCAGGAAGTAGGTGATAGCGGCCAGCTCCAGGCTGCCGGCGGCCAGGGAGACCAGGAACAGCACCTGGAAGACCACGAAGATCACCGCACCGGCGGCCATGATCCGACGGGGTCCGAACAGGTCGGAGAGCGACCCGCCCAGGTAGGAAGCGATGAGCACCGAGACGGAATGACCGGTGATGATGGCTGAGACGGTGGCCTCGGGGGAGCCGAGCACCTCCACCATGTGCGGGGTGAGGATGTTGGACTCCACTCCGACACCTGTCATGACCAGCAGCAGGCCGAAGAAGCCGAAGCGCAGCACGTGGGGCATGCCCAGCCGGTCCAGCCGGGACTCGTCGGGGTGGCCCGCAGGCAGCGGGCCGGCGCTCGCCGTGCCGGAGGTGCGGGACGTCGTCGAGGTGCTCATGCCTCACCGTCCTGGAGGTTGTTCGCCGTGCCGGCAGGGACCGGGCCGTTGGGCAGGATCGAGACCTTCACCGACTGGCCGGAGGAGTCGGCGACCATGTTCAGAGCGTCCTGGAAACGCTCCAGCGGGTACTGGTGGGTGCAGATGCGCTCCATGGGAAGCTTGTCGTCCTCGATCAGCTTGATCGCCGCGGGCCAGCAGTGCGGGCCGAGGTGAGCTCCGAGGACGTCGAGCTCCTTGTCGTCGGAGATGATCGACCAATCCACGGAGGCCTTGTCCTTGAACACGGAGTACTCCACGAAGCGGCCCAGCTTGCGCAGCAGGTTCAGGCCCTGGCCGACGGCGGAGGGGTGGCCGGTGGCCTCGATGTAGACGTCGGCGCCGTAGCCGCCGGTCAGCTCCTTGACCTTCGCGACGGCGTCCTCCTCGGCGATGTTGATGGTGACGTCGGCTCCGCAGGCTCTGGCCAGCTCGAGCTTCTCCTCGACCATGTCCAGGGCGATGATGCGCAGCGGGTTCTTCTGCCGCGCCCCGGCGATGGCGGAGAGGCCGATGGGTCCTGCGCCGGCGATCACCACGGTGTCCTCGAACTGGATGCCGCCGCGCTCCACGGCGTGCATGGCGCAGGAGAGCGGCTCGGAGAAGGCCGCGAACTGGCCCGGCAGGTCGGTGGAGACTGGGTGGGTCAGCGCCTGCACGGGGATCAGCACGTACTCGGCCATGGCCCCGTCGAAGCCTTTGAATCCGAACATGTCATGGGGCTCGCACATCCAGTAGATGCCGCGGCCGCAGTAGAAGCAGTCGCCGCAGGGGACGATCTGCTCGCAGGCCAGACGGTCGCCGAAGGCCACGCCGCGGGACTCCAGCGCGCCGTCTCCGGCGGCGACGACGGTGCCGACGAACTCGTGCCCGGGGATGCGGTCCGTCTCGGCCCAGGCGTCCTTGTGCTCGCCGCCCCAGAACTTCTCGGCGCCGTGGTAGCACTTCAGGTCCGAGGCGCAGACGCCGACGGCGTCGGTGCGCAGCAGCAGCTCGCCCGGCCCGGGAGTGGGCACGGGGCGCTGCTCGAGCCGGTAGTCCTCCGGGCCGTGGACGACGACGGCACGCATGGTGCCGGGGATCTCGACGCCGGGTGCCGTCGTGGTGACGGGGGAGAGGCTGGGGGCGGGGGTGGAGGTGGTGGTCATGGTGAGTGTTCCTCGCTGGTGGGCGGATGCGTCATCGCGGCCGGCCGGCGTCGTCCTCGGGCGGGGCGGCGGGCCGGAGGTGACCGGCGGGCCGGTGGGCGAGCCCTGGGGCGGCGTCTCCGGTGAGCGGAGCGTCACGTGTGGTAGGTCACGTGAGACCATAGTAACGGGGTCGGAACAAACGTCAAGCACATATGTTCACGCATGCAGGGGTGACGGACGATACTCTGGTGAGAGTCACATCGACCGGCGAAGATCCGCGATCCACCAGGGATCGGAGGCCTGAGGTCGACACCTGTCGGACCGAGCTGGAAGGCGCATCAGTGGACCGAGACCCCACCCCGGCGCCGCCGGGAGGCGATCAGGAGTCCGGGCTCGACGAGCTCGATCGGCTCTACCGCGCCGCCCAGATGTACTACGAGCAGGGTGCGACGCAGGCCCAGGTCGCCGAACAGCTGCAGGTCTCCCGCCCCTCCATCAGCCGGCTGCTCGGCGAGGCCCGTCGCCTGGGCATCGTGGAGATCCGTGTCCACCGGCCCACCGCCGTCGGCTCCGACGACCTCCGCCGCACCCTGCAGGAGCTGCTCGGACTCCATGAGGTGCATCTCGCCCCCGGTGATCAGTCCCACCGGCTCGGACCCGGACTGGGCCCGGCGACCCGCCATGCGCTGGCCGACACCCCGCTCAGCGCCGGCGACGTCATGCTCATCTCCTCCGGAGCGACCACCTACGCGCTGGCCCAGCAGCGCCTCGGCGACTTCAGCGGCGTCGTGGTCGCGCCCACTGTGGGCGGTCAGGCCGAGCCTGACGCCTGGCACCAGACCAACGAGGTCGTCCGCGCCTTCACCGTCACCTCCGGGGGCTACCCGCACTACCTCTTCGCCCCCTCCATGCCCTCCCCGGCGCTCCTCGAGGCGCTCCAGGACGACCCTGGCTACCGGCAGATCGTCGACGATTGGCGCTCCGCCAAGGTGGCGCTGGTCGGGGTGGGCGCCCCCGCCTCGACCCGGGCCTCGATCGCCCGGTCCGTGCCGCGGGATCACCCCTCCCTGGTCCGGTCGGTGGGGGACGTCTGCCTGGCCTTCTACGACGACGACGGCCAGGAGGTCGCTTTCCCCGGAGGCGAGCGGATGGTCCGCATCCCCGGAGACACCCTCAAGGGCGTGCCCACCCGGATCGCCGCAGCGGCGGGAGCGCAGAAGGTGCCCAGCATCATCGCCGGAGCCCGGGCCGGCTGGTTCAACATCCTGGTGACCGATGAGGCTACCGCCCGCGGCATCGCCCGCGCGCTGAAGCGCTGAGGAGCTGCCTCTCCTGCGTTGCCTCTCCTATGTTGCCTCTGCGGTTTGCGCCCTTAAGGGGCCGATCCGCGCGTCATAAGGGCGCAAACCGCAGAGGCAACGGGGTGGGGCGTCCCGGGACGGGGATCTAGCATGGGCGCATGAGTACCCCTGCCACTCAGCACCTTGACGACGACGGCGCCCGTGACGCCGACACCCCCTACGAGGATGGCGCGCGCCCCCTGTACTCCGCCGCCGTGGTCAACATCGGAGGCACCTCGGGGCGCGTCTGGGCCGAGGGCGGTCCGTCGCTGCCCACCGCCTCACCGTTCGACACGGATCGTCCGACAGGGTCGAACGGGAGCTCGGAAGTGGGCGCCGATCCCGAGCAGCTGCTCGGCATGGCCTGGAGCACCTGCCTCAACGCCACCCTGGAGGTCGTGCTGGCCGAGGCCGGCATCGAGGCGCGCTGCACCGTGCGGGTCGACGTCGACCTCCACCGTGAGCCGTCCGGAGCGGGCTATCGGTTCGTCCCCCGCGCCGTCGCCGCCGTGGAGGGGATGAGCCCGGATCAGGCCCGCCCTCATGTGGCGGCGGCCCACGCCCGGTGCCCCATCTCGAAGCTGCTCACCGGAGTTCCAGGGGCGCCGGCGCACCCGCCGGTGCAGGTGGCGGAATTCTCTGCGCCCGCCCCGCGTTGAGACGGGGCGTGGACTCACCAGCACAGACCCGGGCGCGAGACCTGCCCGCACAGGCGCATCGCCCAGCCGATGGACGGGGCCCTCGGGCAGGGCGCCCCCTATGATCGAGCTCCAACACGTCACCAAGACCTACCGGCGCCAGGGGGCCGGACGCCGCGGCCCGGAGCTCCACGCCCTGCGGGGCATCGACCTCACCATCCAGGATGAGGAGATGTTCGGCGTCGTCGGCGAATCCGGGTCGGGGAAGTCCTCCCTGCTGCGGATGATCAACCACCTCGAGGCGCCCACGGCAGGCCGCGTGCTGGTGGACGGGGTCGACCTCGCCGCGCTCAGCCCGCGGGCCCGGCGCGCCCGGCGCCGCCGCATCGGCATGGTCTTCCAGCAGTTCAACCTGCTGGCCAACAAGACAGTCTTCGACAACGCCGCCCTGCCGCTGCGCCTGCAGCGCCGCCGGGAGCGGGACCGGGTGATGCAGATGTTGGACTTCGTGAACATGGCTGATCACGCGCACAAACACCCCAGCCTGCTCAGCGGCGGGGAAAAGCAGCGGGTGGCCATCGCCCGGGCACTGGTGACCGAGCCGGGGATCCTGCTCTGCGACGAGCCCACCTCCGCCCTGGACGACCACCACACCGAAGAGGTCATGGAGATCCTCGGCCAGATCCGGCGCGAGCTGCGCACCACGATTGTGCTGGTCAGCCACGAGCTCGACGTCATCAAGGCCTCCTGCGACCGAGCGGCAGTGCTGGAGCGGGGTCGCCTCACCGCGGTGGCCGACGTCGTCGCCCCGCCGCCGCGGGAAGCCTTCGCCACCTACGCCGAACGGGCCCAGAGGTACCTCGCATGATCGGGGAAGGCATGTTCGGGGAAGGCATGATCGCGGGCGCCCTGACGGCCCAGGGGAGCGGCGAGGGGATCCTCGCCGAGGTCGCCGGCTCCTTCGACGAGCTCACCGCCAGCCTGGGTGCTTATCGCGGGGAGATGCTCCAGGCCATCTGGGAGACCGGGCTGATGCTGGGCAACTCGCTGCTGGCCGCGGTGCTGCTGGGGCTGCCGATCGGCACCTGGATGTACCTCTCCCGGAGGAACGGGCCGCAGCCCCGGCACGGGCTCTACGCCGTGCTCAACGGCTATGTCAACGTGGTCCGCTCCGTGCCGTTCCTGCTGTTCGTGGTCGCACTGATCCCGTTCACCCGCTGGCTGGTCGGGACCTCCTTCGGCACCACCGCGGCCTCGGTGCCGCTGGCCTTCGTCGCGGTGGCGCTCTATGCCCGCTGGGTGGAGCAGACCCTGCTCGACGTGCCGCGGCAGACCGTGGAGCTCGCCGACGCCCTGGGGGCCAGCACCCTGCAGCTGATCACCCGGTTCCTCTACCCCGAAGCCCGCTCCGGACTGGTGCTGAGCCTGACCACGGTGACCATCTCCATGGTCTCCTACTCCACCATCATGGGAGTGGTGGGCGGCGGAGGAGTCGGCGACTTCGCCATCCGCTACGGGTACCAGACCTATGAGTACGAGATCATGTACGCCACCATCCTGATCATGATCGTGGTGGTGATGCTCCTCCAAGGGACCGGGACCTGGATCTCGCGGCGCATCGACCGCCGGGTGCCCTGACCGCCCTGACCGCCCTGACCAGCCTGGATCCTCCGATCCACCCGCACCGCCCACATCCGAAGAAGGAGACCATGTCATCTAGTCCCCGCCCCCGTCCCACCTCCCTCTCCGCCCACGGCTCCGCCCGGTTCCGTGCATTCCTCCGGCCGCTTGCCGTGCTCGCCGCGGGTGCACTCCTGCTCACCGGCTGCGCCGAGGGCGGAGACACCACCGGTGAGGGGGCCGGAGGCGACGCCGGGTCGGACACCACCATCCGGGTGGCCTCGCATATGCCACCGATGACCGACGTCGTCGAGGTCGCCGGAGAGGTGGCCGAGGAGGAGGGCTGGACAGTGGAGCTCGTCCAGGTCAGCGACAACGTCCAGTACAACCGGCTGCTGGCCGATGGCGAGGTGGACGCGAACTTCGCCCAGCATGAGCCGTACATGCAGGCCTTCAACGCCGAGCACGACGCCGAGCTGACCGCCCTGGCGCCGATCTATGACGCGAAGGTGGGCTTCTACTCGGCAGAGTTCGACGACGTCGCCGACATCCCCGAGGGCGCACAGGTCGCCATCCCCAACGACGCCTCGAACGAAGGGAGGGCACTGGCGATCCTCGACGAGCACGGGCTGATCAGCCTGGCCGAGGGTGTCGGCTTCGAGGGGCGGATCTCCGACATCGAGGAGAACCCGAAGGACCTCGAATGGGTGCAGGTGGACCTGCTGAACCTCTCCTCGGCCTACGAGGAGGACGGCATCGCGTTGGTCTACAACTATCCGACCTACATCGCCCGGGTGGGGCTGACCCCGCAGGACGCGATCCTGCTGGAGGAGACCGTGGACCAGCGCTTCGCGATCCAGCTGGTGGCCCGTGCCGAGGACGCCGACACCGAGAAGATCGAGGTGCTCGAGCAGGCCATGACCTCTGACGAGGTGCGTGACTTCCTGGAGGAGGAGCACAGCGAGACGCTGCTGCCCGCGTTCTGATCCTCCCGGGAGACTGCTCAGCTCAGGTCAGCGTCAGGGCATCTTGGCCAGGATGCGGGTCACCGTCCGCCAGGTGCGGGTGGTGATCTGCTTGCCGAAGGCACGCTCCAGCCAGACCATCACGTCCGGGGTCTTCGCCGCGGTGGTGTCGGTGACGGACAGCACCGCGGCCGACGGCTCATGATGGCCGAGCAGCTCGGTGGTCGACGACGGCGGCGTCGGCAGGTCCACGGTGTCCTGGACCGCGGCCGGATCCTTCAAGAACGTCGCCAGCAGATAGGTGGCCCGGGAGTGTTCCCGCTCGCCGAAGGGTGCGGCCTGCACCAGCGACTCCAGCTCCGCTCGGCTGCGCAGCACGGTGCCTCCGTCGATGCCCAGGGCTTCGTGCAGCGCGGCCTGGATGTGTGCTTCGGCACTGGCCCGCTCGGGGGAGCCGAGCGCGCCGCCGTCGTGCGGGACTTCACCGGAATCGGCGCTGAAGATGATGTTGCCGCTGGAGATCACCGAGGCGACGTCGTCGAACCCCAGATCCGTGAAGACCGCGCGCAGATTCTCATTGCGCATGTTCGGGCTCCCCGGTCCGATGCCGCGCAGCAGCGCGCACCACGAAGGACCGGTGGTGGGATCGTGAGAGCTGGCCGGAGCCGGGGCTGCCATGGGCACAGACTACCGGTGCCCGACGGGGAGCAGGAGCTTCCCCGCCGGGCACCGGCTGAGACGTGAGAGCGGTCAGACGGGGACGGTAATCGCCGCGCGCAGCGCCTGGGCGGCTGCGCCGATGTCATCGGCCGAGTAGATGGCCCCGCCGGCGACCGCGATCTGCGCGCCCGCGGTCTGCACATCTGCGACAGTGGAGGCGCTGACCCCGCCGGCCACGGAGAACGGCACACCGGAGGCCCGCCCCGCGGTGAGGAGGTCATCCAGTGAGTAGCCCTCCTGAGCCTGTTCGTCGAGACCCGCGTGCATCTCGACGAGCTCAGCCCCGAGCTCCACGACCTCCTGGGCGCGGCGTGCCTTGTCCTTCACCCCGATCAGGTCCACGACGACGCCCTTGCCGTGGCGGCGGGCGGCTTCGACGGCACCGACGATGGTGCTGTCGTCAGCGGTGCCCAGCACGGTGACGAGGTCGGCGCCGGCGGTGAAGGCGATCTCGGCCTCCAGGGCGCCGGCGTCCATGGTCTTCAGATCGGCGAAGACGACCTTGTCCGGGTGAGCGTCCTTCACGGCGGTGACCGCGCGGAGCCCTTCGCTCTTGATGAGCGGGGTGCCGAGTTCCAGGATGTCGACGTGAGGGGCCGCCGCAGCGGCCCACTCCAGGGCCTGCTCGGTGGTGAGGGTGTCCATGGCGAACTGGATCTTCATGAGAGTTCTCCTTCAGAGTCTGTCGGGGTGAGCGGCGAATTCAGGCGGTTCGGGGGTGGATGTCATTCCAGATTGGCGTGGCGCGGCCAGAGGTCGTCACCGGTGAGGCCGCTGCGCTGCCACAGGGCGTGGAACAGCGCATCTCCGAGCACGACCAGGCCCTGTTCGAAGAGGCTTCCGGCGTACTGCGCCGAGATGCTCCCGCTGCGATCGAGCTTCGCCGCTGCGGGCACCTCCACCGTCACCTCGGCGAGCTGCGCCAGCGGCGACTCTGGTGTGGCGGTGAGCGCGGCGACCGTCGCACCGACGGACCGCGCCTTCTCGGCGGCCTGCAGGATGCCCGTGGTGGTTCCGGAGCCGCTGGCCACCAGCAGGACGTCCCCGGCCCGGATCGCTGGGGCGGTGATCTCGCCGACGACGTGGGTCGTGAGTCCCAGGTGCATCAGCCGCATCGCGGTCATCTTCAGAGCCAGACCCGAGCGACCCGAGCCCAGGACGAAGACCCGCCCAGCCCCCGAGACGACCGCGGCCAGGTCCTCCAAAGTGCGGCCGGCGAGCGTCAGGGTGTCAGAGCTCCGGGCAAGCTCGGAGGTGATCTCCTGCAGCGCACTGCCGACGGTGGTGTGCGTGGTCAGCGTGATGTTCGCGTTCATGGAGACGATCCTGCCCACCGGCCGGGCAGCGCACCATCCCTCGAAGGTCCAGTGACACTGCCCGTTCGGCCAGGACTGCTCGGACGGGCAGGTCGGCTAGCCTGTGGGGCATGACGCAGGATCCGACGCAGGACCCCCACGAGCTGCCCGCGCCCGCGGATCGTCGCCACGCCTCGCAGCACGCCCGCTCCGTCTCGGAGCTGGCGGATCGGCAGGCGGTGACGCTGGAGACCATTCTGGCCGCGCTGCGCTCGCCGCGGCTGGGGGACCGCGAAGCGCGGGAGACCGCGACCGGCATCGCCGCCGCCGCGCTGGTGGAGGCGCGTTCCTCCGCGCGGCAGGGGGCGGACCTGTTGGAGCCGGTCACCGGGGCCTTCGGGCGTCTGAAGGCCGAGCTGCGCCCGCTGGTGCGTCATGGCCGCGTGGAGGTGGAGTTCGTGGAGCCTCCGCCCAACGGCCGGGCGCTGCCCGGAGATGTGGCCCAGGCGGCACGGGCGATCGTCCGCAGCGCCGTGCTGATCGTCGTCGACTCGTCCGAGGCCCGCCGCGTCCGGATCCATTGGGACTGCGACGGTCTGCACCTGCTGATCCACCTCCGCGATGACGGGGCCGGGGAGCTCCGTGCCCATGACGACGCGCTCCGCCCGATCGCCGAGCATCTGAGTGCGCTCGGCGGCAGGATGGAGGTGGAGTCCACGCGAGGGTGGGGCACCGAGATCAGCATCGCCGTCCCGCTGGACCCGGCACCGGCGGCGCTTCCGTTGGAAGATCTCGCGGAGCTGAGCCCCCGGGAGGCCGAGGTGCTGCAGCACCTGGCCCGTGGTTCGCGCAACGCCGAGATCGCGGGCGAGCTGGGGATCAGCGACCACACCGTCAAGTTCCACATCTCCAAGCTGCTCCGCAAGACCGGCACACGGAACCGCGCGGAGCTCATCGCGCTGCTGCGCTGAGGGGCATGGGAGCGAGACCAATGACCCACCAGATCATCTCGACCAGGCAGCTGGCCCCTGCCCCGTGGAAGAACGGACTGGGCACCACGCGCGTGATCGCCACCGAGGAACCCCGCCCCGTGGAGTCCCGCCCCATGGGTCCAGAGGTCGACGCCGGCGGGCCGGGGCCGGGATTCCTCTGGCGGCTCAGTCTCGCGGATCTGGTGGATGACAGCGCCTTCTCCGCGCTGCCAGGGGTGGACCGGGTGTTCACCCTCGTCACCCCGGGCCCGATGGAGCTGCACGTCGGCTCCCGGGCGCACACGTTGACCGGGCGGTCTCAGGTCTCCTTCGCCGGAGAGGACCCTGTCCGCGCCGTGCTCGGCCAGGCAGGGCCCCAGCAGGCGCTGAACGTCATGGTCGATCGATCCCGGGCCCGCGGTGAGGTGCGCGTCGAGCACCTCGCGGCCGGCTGGTCGGCGCTGGACCCTGCCGACGTCGCGATCTTCGTGCTCTCCGGGTCGGTGAGCCTCCGAGACGGGGGAGAGCTGGCCCAAGACCAGACTCTCCGGCCGCATGGTCCGGCTCGCATCCATACGGACGGGTCAGCAGTGGTGGCCCGTGTCCGGGTCCGGGATCAGGTCGCGGGGCATGAGGGGGTTCGCTGAGGGGAATCGATGGACTCGTCAGCAGGTTGAGGCAGGTGTGCTCGTCGTCTTGCGTCATGTGCGGCGGGCCAGCGCCTGCCGGCGTGCTACGTTCACTAGCCGTCCGGACAGCTCGTCCATGACCACACACCTCGGGGGAAATCTGATGACTCACCGCCGCGTCCTGCCCGCCGCCGCGATCGCCGCACTGCTGATCTCCACGGCCGCCTGCAGCGCCGATGACACCGCCGACGTCGGCGAGGACACTGACGAGGAGTCCGCCGCCGGGCTCACCCTGGAGGACGTCCAGGAGGAAGGCACCCTGACGGTCGGCACCGAGGGCACCTACCGGCCCTTCTCCTACCATGAGGGCGGCTCCGGGGACCTGACCGGCTACGACGTCGACATCGTCACCGCCGTGGCCGAGAAGCTGGGGGTGGAGGTCCAGTTCGAGGAGACCCAGTGGGACGCCATGTTCGCCGGGCTGGAGTCCGCGCGCTTCGACGTCGTCGCCAACCAGGTCTCCGTCACCGAGGACCGCCAGGAGTCCTACCTGTTCTCCGAGCCCTATACCGTCAGCAACGGGGTCATCGTCACCCTGGCCGACAACGAGGAGATCACCAGCTTCGAAGACCTCGAGGGCAAGACCACCGCGCAGTCGCTGACCAGCAACTGGTACGACCTCGCCGTCGAGGCCGGCGCCGACGTCGAGGGTGTGGAGGGCTGGGCCCAGTCGGTGACCCTGCTGGAGCAGGGCCGGGTGGACGCCACCATCAATGACAAGCTCACCTACCTGGATTACCAGGCCACCGAGGACAACGAGAACATCGCGATCGCGGCCGAGACCGATGACCAGTCCTTCGCCGCCCTGACCTTCCGGCAGGGCAGCGAGTCGCTCGTGGAGGCCGTGGACGAGGCGCTCGCAGAGCTGGCCGAGGACGGCACGCTGACCGAGATCAGCGAAGAGTACTTCGACGCCGACGTCTCGCAGTGATCGGGGGCGGTGTCCATGGAGTGGTTGTCTGAGCTCGACTGGGAGCTCGTGGCAGATTCCTTCTGGCCGATGCTCAGAGCCGGCCTGACCGGGACCATCCCGCTGACCCTCGCGAGCTTCTCGCTGGGACTGATCCTGGCGCTCGTCGTCGCGCTGATGAGGATCAGCAGCATCCGTCCCGTCTCCTGGATCGCGCGCGCCTACATCTCTGTCATCCGCGGCACCCCGCTGCTGGTGCAGCTGTTCGTGATCTTCTTCGGCCTGCCCTCGGTCGGGGTGACCATCGACCCCTGGCCCAGTGCGGTCATCGCATTCTCGCTGAACGTGGGCGGCTACGCCGCCGAGGTGATCCGTGCGGCGATCCTCTCGGTGCCGGTGGGGCAGTGGGAGGCCGGGTACACCATCGGCATGTCCCGGGTGCAGACACTGCGTCGGCTCATCCTGCCGCAGGCCGCCCGGGTCTCGGTGCCGCCGTTGTCCAACACGTTCATCTCCCTGGTGAAGGACACCTCGCTGGCCTCGCTGATCCTGGTCACCGAGATGTTCCGCGCGGCTCAGCAGATCGCCGCGTTCAGCCAACAGTTCATGGTGCTCTACGTGGAGGCCGCAGTGATCTACTGGGTGTTCTGTCTGGTCCTCTCCTCGGGCCAGATGCGCCTGGAGAGGAGGCTGGATCGATATGTCGCCCGCTGAACCCTCCGCCGTCGAGCCGTTCGGAGGTGCGCGCCCTGGCGCCGCGCTGCTGCGCGTGTCCGGGCTGAACAAGTCCTTCGGAGACCATGAGGTGCTGCGCCACATCGACCTGCAGGTCGACGCCGGCAAGGTGCTGGCGCTGATCGGCCCCTCCGGGTCCGGGAAGACCACGGTGCTGCGCTGCCTCAACGGGCTGGAGCGTCCCGACGCCGGGGTCATCGCCTTCGACGGCGGCCCAGAAGTCACCTTTGGCCCGCGCACCAGGCGCCGGGAGAAGGAGTCCCTGCGCACGCGCAGCGCGATGGTGTTCCAGGGCTACAACCTCTTCCCGCACAAGACAGTGATCCAGAACGTCATCGAAGGCCCGGTGCAGGTGCAGCGCCGCCCCAAGGCGGAGGCCATCGCCGACGCCGAACGGCTGCTGGGGAGGGTGGGTCTCGCCGAGAAGCGGGACCAGTACCCGCACCAGCTCTCCGGCGGCCAGCAGCAGCGGGTGGGGATCGTCCGAGCCCTGGCGATGAAGCCTGCCCTGCTGCTCTTCGACGAGCCCACCTCCGCCCTGGACCCCGAGCTGGTGGGCGACGTGCTCACCGTGATCAAGGAGCTGGCTGAGGAGGGGTGGACCATGGTCCTGGTGACCCACGAGCTGGCCTTCGCCCGGGAGGTCGCCGACCAGGTGGTCTTCATGGACGGCGGGGTGGTCGTGGAGGAGGGACCGGCCAGCGAGGTGCTGCGCCGTCCGCGCCGGGACCGTACCCAGCGGTTCGTCCACCGGCTGCTGAACCCGTTCTGAGGGTGGTCCGGAGACTCTCCTCCTCGATCTGCACCCTCACATCACGTCTGCACTACGAGATCTTGTGGTGCAGACGTGATTTGTGCGTGCAGAACGGTGCCAGCATGCGGTGATCAGCCCGTGGTCAACAGCGCACCGTGCGGCCGATGCCCCGAACCGGTGCGCGTCTGGCCGTGCGCGATGACATGGCCTGTGGGAGAGTAGCCAACACTCAGAGTGAAGGCGACTTCCTGTACTCCGAGAGGGGTGGCCCGGATGGACCGCAGTGGGGCGGCGATCCTAGCTGCGATCGTGGCAGTAGCGTGTTTGTCTGTGGCTGCTTGTCAGGCATGGGGGAGTTCCATCGAGGACATCGAGGCCCAGGAGTTCACATTCCTGACCATCGATATCAGCGGTGATGACGGGCATCCGGAAGCCCTCTTCGTCGGTGAGGTCGGCATCGACGAGGCCGGTTGTCTCTACGGTGCCGCCGATGGCACTGACTATGGGGTGATCTTTCCCGAGGGGACCGAGGAAGATCCTGGAGGTGGAATCAGTCTGCCGGATGGTGTGCCCCTGCCCATCGGTGAGGGTGTGGAACTGTCCGGGGGATACTTCGATCCACCGGTGAGCGATGACGTCGACTGTGCGGACTACCCGCAGATGTTCCTGGTGAATCCGGAGCAGCAGAACTCGTGAGGCGTGTGACTCCCAGAGTCGGGTGCGGCGAAAGGCTCCGACACGTGCCGATTCTGGATATCAGCGGGTGGCGAGTAGCGCACCGTGGATCGGCTGCTGAAGCCGTTCTGAGGGGGCTCCGGACGCCCTCCTCCTCGACCTGCACACGTGAATCACGTCTGCACTATGAGATCTTGTGGTGCAGACGTGATTCGTGTGTGCAGAACGGTCTCAGCATGCGGTGATCACCGGGTGGCCAGCAGTGCGCCGTGCAGCCGATGCCCCGAACCGGTGCGCGTCGATGTGTGGGTCGCCGTCAACCCTGCCGCTTCGACCTCGGCTGTGAGGGTGTCCATGGGCCAGTAGTAGGCGGTCGTGACGGCGTGGTCGAAGGGCTCCACTGTCGGGCCTATGAAGAACCCCAGCGCGAGACCGCCTCCGGGGCGCAGGCATCGGGCGAACTCGGTCAGGGGTGCGCCGATGTGTTCAGGGGCGGTGTGGATGAGTGAGTACCAGGCCAGCACGCCGCCCAGAGTGCCGGAGTCCACGCTCAGGCGCTCCGCCCGACCGACGCGATACCGTCCGTCGGGATACGTGTCCCGCGCGCTCTCGATGAACTCCCGCACGGGGTCGACGCCGCACACCTCGACCCCCATGCTCCGGAGCAGCTCCGTCCACTGCCCGGCCCCACATCCGACGTCGATCACCGGGCCGTCGAGACTCCCGGCCCACTGGCGGATCAGCGACACATCGTCATGGTGCGCCTGGGTGATGCTCCCGAGCGCGGCAATGTACTCCTCGGCTCGGGTCCCGTAGGAGGTGCGGACAGATTCGAGAGTCATGACCTTCGTCAGGGAAGGTCGTGGCTGCGCACGATGGACCGAATGACGGGCAGCATCGAGCGGGCTGCTTCGTCGGCCTCATCGATGATGGCGGTGACGTTCACGAGTTCGGCGTCAGAATCCTCGATGAGCTTCTTCGCGGCCGCAGCCTGACTCCCTGTCTCGACCCAGTCGTCGACAAGGGAGACTCGCACACCAGGACCCAGGTGATCGGTCCTGATCGACAGGGTCTGAGCCCTGCCCCGGTAATCGGGACTGCTCTCGACGGTCGCCGTGTCGCCGGGAAACAGCGCGCCGCCCTTACGAATGGGAGTGAACCCGATGCCGAGTGTCAGGGCGACCATCGGCGCGAGGACCAAGCCCCTGGCTTCGATCCCGGCGGTGACGTCGGGCTTGTCCGTTGCGCTGAGGCGAGCCAACTCGGACACGATGGAGTCGAGAGAGGACGCATCACGCAACATGTTCCAGGTGTCGGCGTCGCCCTGCACCCAACGGAAATGGTGAAGGACGTTCGCGTGCGCGGTCGTGGCGTCTGCGAGCATGAGGCCATCCTATGCGCAGGTTCCAGCGGCCTCTGCACCGAATCACGCCGTGTGCTGCGCCAATGCCTCCCGCATCTCGGCGGGCAGGCGGCAGGGGCGGCCGGTGTCCCGGTCCACGGTGACGATCCGGGTGGTGGCAGTGACCCGCGGCTCGGTGTCACCGTCGGCGAGGATCCGGTAGGCGATGTCCAGGCTGGCGCCGGCGAGCTTGGCGATGCTCATCTCCACCGTCACCGGCGCGGTCTGATAGTCGATCTGCCCCAGGTACCGGATGGTCACCTCGGCGACCACGGACCACACCGGGGAGTCCGCGGTCAGCGGCGGGAAACCGCCGTCGCCGTCATCGGTGGTGCGCCAGAAACCGCGGGTGCGAGCCTCCTCGAGGATCCGCATCACCGCGGCGTTGTTCACATGTCCGAAGGCGTCCTGGTCGCCCCAGCGCAGCTCGATCGGAACCCGCACGCTCATCCGTCGCCTCACTTCCTGTCGGACATCCGGACCGACGCTGGTCAGGGTAGCAAGCGGTGTACGGTGGCCCCATGAACGAGAGCCTCGGCATCACCCCGACGACGGCACTGATCGTGGTCGACGTCCAGCAGGGTTTCCGCGACGCCGAGCATTGGGGCCGCCGTGGAAACCCGGACAGCGAGCAGAACATCCACCGGCTGCTGCAGGCCTGGCGGGACGTGAAGATGCCGGTGGTGCTGGTCAGCCACTCCTCGACCGACCCGGATTCGCCGCTGCACCCCTCGGATCAGGGGCACCAGTTGGAAGAGATCGTGGAGGGCCCGGCCGACCTGCACGTGGTCAAGTCCGTGAACTCCTCCTTCCACGGAACACCGGACCTGGACGCCTGGCTGCGCGCCGCCGGGATCGAGACGATCGTGGTCTGCGGGATCTCCACCAATCACTGCTGCGAGACCACGGCCCGGGTCGGTGGGAACCTGGGGCATCGGGTGCTCTTCGCCCTGGACGCCACCCACTCCTTTGACCGCACCGGTCCTGACGGCCGGGTGCTCACCGCCGAGCAGCTGATGCAGGCCACCGCGACGAACCTGCACGGGGAGTTCGCCACCGTGGTCTCCACCGAGGAGCTGCTGAGGGCGGTTCCGCGTCGGGGCTGACGAGAACAGCCTCAGTCCTGCAGCGGTGAGCCCACCGAGGTGAAGTGCTGCTGCGTCATCTCTCCGGTGAGCAGGGGCATGGCCTCGGCGATCGCCTCCCGGGTGCTCTCGAGCTGCAGAGACTGCTCATGGGCCGAGGCAGAGGTCCAGGTCTCTGCGACGAAGACGGTGTCCGGGTGGTCCTCGTCGACGCCGACCTCGTAGCTCAGGCATCCGGAGGCGGCCAGCTGAGGGGAATGGCGCGTCAGGATGGCGACGACGGCGTCGCGGTGGCCGGGCTGGGTCACGAAGGATCCGGTGTTCACGTAGGTCATGGGATGACGCTAGCGCCTGAATGACCTCGGCGGGACGCTTCCCGGCCGCAGGGGTGTGAGCTCGGAGTGGGGCGACATAGACTGCTGCGGTGCTGACCCCAAGAGATCCCCTCACCTGGACCCCGCGCCGCATCGCCGTGGCCGGGACCTCGGGGGCAGGCAAGACCACCCTGGCGGACCGGCTGGCCGAGCGCCTGGACTGCCCCCGGGTGGAGCTGGACTCGCTGTTCCACGGCCCTGACTGGACCCCACGGGACAGCTTCACCGATGACGTCGACCGCTTCACCTCCGGCGATCGCTGGGTCATCGAGCACCAGTACCGAGAGGTCCGTCCGCTGATCGCCGCCCGGGCGGACACCCTCCTGTGGCTGGACTACCCGGACTGGCTGTCTGTGCAGCGGCTCGTCCGGCGGACCGTGCGGCGTCGGCTGACCAGAGCTGAGCTGTGGAACGGCAACCGGGAGGGCCCGCTGCGGGAGTTCTTCACCGAGGAGGACCACATCATCCGCTGGGGGATCCGCACCCGGGGCCGTCTGCGTCCGGTCATCCCGACTGTGGAGGAGCAGCACCCGCAGCTGCATGTGGTCCGGTTCCGTTGGCCCCGCGAGGTCGAGGCCTGGCTGGGCCGGCTGTCGTAGAGGGTCAGCGTGGTGTCAGGTGAAGGTTGGTGAGATGTCCTGCCGATGGTGGAGCACACGCAGCAGGTCGATGTGGTCGGGGCCGTCGAGGTAGATCAGGGCGTGCGGATGCCGGGTCAGTGACCAGCTCCGCAGGCCGGGGATTCGCAGGTCCGTCGCCCAGCGGGATGAACCGATGCTCCTGGGAGGCATAGGCCTCCACCGCCTTCGGGGCGGGCGAGACCACTCTCGCGGACTGGCTGGCCGAGCGCATCTCACTGCGTTGTGGGTACGATGTACGCATCGCAGCCACGGACGACATCCAGGTGCCCAGGAGGATCTATGACCCTGATCGAGCGACGAGCCACCGCGGCAGGTCTGGTTGGTCTCAGTGTCTTTCAGTGTGGTCTCGCCCTCGGTGCTCCGTGGGGTCGAGCGAGTTACGGTGGCTCTCATGCTGGCGCGCTTCCCGCCCACCTGAGGGCCGTCAGTGCTGGCAGCACGGTGGCCTATGCGGGACTCGCCTGGGCCGTCGTGAGTCCCCGCACCCCTGTGCGACTGCGTCGGCGCATTCTCACCGGAGTGGCTGGGGTGATGAGTCTGGCCGTCGTCGTCAATGGGCTCTCGCCATCTCGGCCCGAGCGGGCCATCTGGACACCGGTCTCAGCTGGCCTGGCACTGTCAGCATGGCGCGCGCGGCGTGGCACGACGCGCTGAAACAGTTGGCGTCGGCGATGAGGCAGGCCAGACCCCGGGTCGGTGACAGCACGATCACCTCCGTTCGACCAGCACTGCCGCCCCCATTCCGCCGGCCACCGCGCACGTGGCCACGCCCAGGGCCCCCGGCGGGGACTCCATGAGTCGGTGCAGCAGCCGCACCAGCGCCACCGCCCCTGAGGCACCCCACGGATGCCCCAGTGCCAGCGCCCCGCCGGCCGCATTGACCCGTGGGTCCACGTCATCCTCCACGTCGCCCTCACCCGTGCCTCCGGTCAGACCGAGGTCATCCAGCGTCGCCAGTGCCTGGGAGGCATAGGCCTCCACCACCTCCACAGCGGTCAGATCCCCGACGACGGCGCCAGCCTGTGCCAGCACGGCATGCACCGCGGGAGCGGCGGCCAGTCCGGGCAGCGCTGGATCCCCGCCCACGAGAGACTGCCCCCGGATCACCAGGTGCGGGCCCTGGGCCTCCTTCGCCGGGACCAGCATGATGGCCGCCGCACCGTCGGCGATGCGGGCGGCGGTGGCCGGAGTGACGGTCGCCGTGGGCGCGTCCAGCAGGGGGCGGAAACGGGCCAGGGCCCCGGCAGAGAGGCGGCGCGGGCCGTCGTCGTCGGCGTCCTGGAGGGGGAGGGTCTCTGCATGGAGCAGCGCACCGGAGGCCAGCGCCAGCTCGTGGCTGCGCCGCGCGAAGGCCTCCTGCCGGCCCCGGGTGATGCCGCGGACGGCGGCGAGGTCATCTGCCGCCGTCGTCATGTCCGGATCAGGAAATCCCGGGGGAGCGAACGGTGCCTGGCGGATCGGCGTGCCGTCTTTCAGCCGCCGAGGTGCCGTGGAGGGGCTCTCCACTCCGCCGGCCGCGGCCGGTTCCCCGGTGCGGCGCACGTGATCGGCCGCCTGCATCACCGCCACCAGGCCGGAGCCGCACTGGGCGTCCACGCCCCAGCCCACACAGGACTGTCCGAACCTGGCGCCCAGCGCGGCGACCCGCCCCAGGTTCCCGCCCGGGCCGGTGCAGTTGCCCAGGACGACGGCTTTCGGCACGCGCGCGGAGGCGCGGGCGACACCGGCCAGCACGTGCCCGGCCAGCTCATGGGCCTCCAGGGAGGCCAGCGCGCGGGAGCGTCCGGTGATCGGCGTGCGCAGCCCCGCCACCAGGGCGACCTCGCCAGCCGCTGCCTCCCCGGTGGCTGCCTCGCCGATGGCTGCACTGTGCCGCGCGCCGGTGATGCTCATGGGCGGTCCTCCGGCACGACGGAGGAGACCGTCGGGGTTGGTGCCAGGGCCGGTGCCGGGGCCTGGGGGAGGGCGAAGGCCTGTTCCGGGGTGAGGCGACGGACCTTCCCGGAGGCGGTGCGCGGCAGCTCCGTGAGGATCCTCCACTTCCTCGGCCGCTGAGCCGCGGTGAGGGCGCCTCGGGACGCCGCCTCGAGGGCTCGTGGATCAAGGGCGACCCCGGGAGCCGGTTCGACGCAGGCCACTACAAGCCGCCCCAGCACGGGGTGCGGTTCGCCGAGCACCAGGGCGGCGTCGACCTCGTCCAGGCCCTCCAGCCAGGTCTCGACGTCGGCCGGGATGACCGTGGCACCCCCGGTGAGGATGGCATCATCGGCACGTCCGTGCAGGTGGATGACCCCGTCCTCAGAGAGTGAGGCCCGGTCGCCGACCGTGGCCCACTCTCCGTCACGCCGCAGCGACCCGCCCTCGCCGATCGTGGTCAGCGCCAGCTGCTCGGTGCGGACCCACAGTTCGTGGTCCCGGACCTCGACGTCCACGCCGGGCACCGGGCGCAGCCCATTCCCATGGTCCATCGCCACCAGCGAGAGCTCCGCGGCACCGAAATAGCTGACCAGATGCAGCCCCAGCACCCGGGCGCGGGCCGCCAGTCCTTCGTCGACCCGCGCCCCGCCGATCAGCACCGCCCGCAGGCTGCTCCGTGCCCCGTTCTCCAGCAGCGCGACCAGATCCTGCAGATGCGTCGGAGTGCCGTGGAGCAGCGTGGGCCCGACCAGGTCCGCCGCGCGGAGCCGGGCGCCGGCCGGCGTGCTCCAGCGCAGGCCGCGAGAGTCGGCATGGGCGGCGGCATACAGCGCCATCGAAGAGACCGGATGCACCGGGATGAGCATGCAGTCCCCGGCGCCGACGTCGAGGGCCTCATCGATGACGGGGAAGGAGACCTCCCAGGAGGCGGCGCTGCGCAGCACCGCCCGCGGCCTTCCGGTGCTGCCCGAGGTGAAGGCGGCCCAGGCCGCCTCAGCCGGCAGATCAGCGGACCCGACGGCGGCGACCACCGCCTGCCAGTGCTCCTCGGTCCACCGGGCATCACCGACCAGCGGCACCTGGCCTGCGGCCCGGGCCCTCAGCGCGGCCTCCAGGACGGCGGTGTGGTCCTCTCCGCGGAGGGGTCGGATCCGTGGGGGAGGAGGCGGCGCGGCGCGCTCCTGGGCATCTGCGCTCGGCGTGGTCATCGGTCGAAGGCCTGCGGGTAGGCGCGGCGCAGCGAGAGGGTCACCAGGGTGGCCAGCAGCACCTTGAGCAGATCCCCGGGCAGGAACGCTGCCGCGAGCAGGGCGGTCTCCTGCAGGCCGAGCCCGGTGACGAGCGCCTGCACCGGGATGCCCAGCGCGTAGATGGCCACGATGCCGCCCAGCAGGCACCCGAGCAGCACCCGGGGCCAGGTGGGGCGGGTCCGGCCTGTGCGGCGCAGCCCGTGGACCATCAGCCCGATGACGGCGGCGCCGGCCACCCAGCCCACCAGGTACCCGGCGCTGGGGCCGAAGAAGACCCCCAGGCCGCCGCGTCCTCCGGCCAGCAGCGGCAGCCCCATGGCGACCACGGTGTTGAACACGATCACCGCCGCGGCGCCTCGCCAGGGCCCCAAGATGGCTCCGGCCAGCATCACCCCCAGCGTCTGAGCGGTGACCGGCACCGCCATGCCCATCACCGGGATGGCTCCGGGGAGCCCCAGAACGGCGATCAGACCGGCGAACATGGCGATCTGGGCCAGATTTCGGGCCGAGGCGGTGGGCGCCGTCGCCCTCGGGGCGGACGTGCGGCCACCGGTGGCGGTGTGATCCAGTGTCTCCATGGTGCGGCTCCTCCTGGGTCCGGCCGAACCGAGACCACCTCGCTGAGTTGAACAGTGTTCAAATGCTAGCAGTCCGACTGGCGCCGGGATGTCCCAGACAGCGTGGCAGCGGCAGGATGGGAGTGGCAGGATGGGAGGCGCGGGGCTGAACGCCCCGCCCCGTCCTCGCCTGAGAAGGAGCCTGAGCGCATGACTGAGTCGACCCCTGTCCCGCACCGCACCCTCAACGACGGCACTACCCTCCCGGAGCTCGGCCTCGGGACGTACCAGCTGCGCGGGACCGCCGGCGCGGAGTCCATCGCGGCCGGCATCCGCTCCGGGTACCGGCTGCTGGACACCGCCTACAACTATGAGAACGAAGGGGCGGTCGGTGCCGGCATCGTCGCCTCGGGGATCTCCCGTGACGAGCTGCGTGTGACCTCCAAGCTGCCGGGACGCTACCATCGCCGCGATCAGGCGGTGAAGGCCGTGGAAGAGTCTCTCTACCGGGCAGGCCTGGATCACTTCGACCTGTACCTGATCCACTGGCCCAACCCGAAGCAGGACACCTATGTGGAGGCCTGGCAGACACTGATCGAGCTGCGCGAAAGAGGGCTGCTGCGGTCCATCGGGGTCAGCAACTTCCTGCCCGAGCACCTCACCCGACTGACCGAGGAGACGGGCGTGACCCCGAGCGTGAACCAGATCGAGATCCACCCCTGGTTCCCGCAGGACGAGGACATCGCCTGGAACCACGAGCACGGGATCGCCGTCGAGGCCTGGAGCCCGGTGGGCCGGAACTCTCAGCTGCAGCAGGAGCCGGTGGTCACGAAGATCGCCGAGGAGCTCGGCCGCAGCCCGGTGCAGGTGATCCTGCGCTGGCACCTGACGCGCGGCACCATCCCCCTGCCGAAGTCGGCCGACCTTACTCGTCAGCGGGAGAACCTGGCGCTCTACGACTTCGAGCTCACCCAGGAGCAGCTGGGCCGGATCGCCACGCTGGCCCGAGAGGACGGACGGCTGAAGGGTCAGGACCCCGCGGTATACGAGGAGTTCTGAACCGCCGGCCGGCCCTCCTCGCTCTCCATCGAGGCACAGTGACCCTGGTGGTCCAGGTGGGACGAGCCTATGCTCGGGACGACTGCGGTGACCTCGATCACCGTGGCCCGAGAGAAGGAGCTGCTGGAGATGAACGCCACCACTGAAGAACACCTGCCGGACGACGCTCAGGGTACCCGCCATGGGGTGGTCGTCGGCGTCGACGGCTCGGCCCATGCAGACCGCGCACTGAGGCTGGGGGCCGCCCTCGCCTCGGCCCGCGGCGTGCCGCTGACCGCCGTGTTCGCCTACACGATGTCCCCCTACGCGATCAACGCCGCCTCCTACGGCCAGCCAGTGGTGGATGAGAAGGCCCTCAAACATGAGGGTGAAGGGATCCTGCGGCGCGCGCTCTCCACGGCTGACGCCACACGCGGTGACGTCAGGACCATCGTGGAGCGTGGCCCGGCGGGGCAGGCGCTGGCCCTCCACTCCAGAAACGCCGACGTCATCGTCGTGGGTACCCGCGGGCGCGGAGGGTTCACCGGCATGCTGCTGGGGTCCACCTCGGCGAGCCTGCCGTCGCGGTCGCACTGCCCCGTGGTGATAGTCCCCCACTCCACAGATGCCGGCGACGCGGAGCCGGACGCTCAAGCACCGGTGTCGGTGGGTGTCGACGGGTCGGCCCACAGTCTGGTCGCCGCCCTGGAAGCGGCGGCCTGGGCGGAATCCCTCGGCGTTCCCCTGAGGCTTCTGAGCGCGCTGCCGCCCATGGCAGCAGACGTCATGACCTGGGCGCCGTTGGAGGCTCAGGTGCAGGAGGCGCGTGACCAGCTCACCGGTCAGCTGGAGGAGGACGCCACCTGGCTCCGGGGACGGCGTCCAGATGTGGATGTGTCGATATCCGTCGTCGACGGGGCCGCTGCGACAGTGATGGTGGAGGCTTCCAAGACCTCCCAGCTGACCGTCGTCGGGACGCGCGGGCACGGCGGATTCGTCGGCATGCTGGTGGGTTCGACCTCCTCCTCGACGATGCACCACGCCCAGGGCCCTCTGATGATCGTCTCCCAGGAGGGTGGCGCGGATGTGGGGGACCACCCTCGGATGCACAAGCGCTGAGCTCTGCGGGTGACGGGTCGAGACGACGTCTCCAGACGCCGAGTGGCCACGAATCACGGGATCTCCGGGATGACACGCCGTGTCGGGGTCCCAGATGCCGTGATTCGTGGCCACTCGATGCAGGGGTGGGAGGTTCAGACCTCCGCGGCGAACCGTGACGGGATGACCGAGCTCCACGTCTCGCGCAGCTCATCGATCCCCAGGGTGAACGAGCCGCCGTCGAACGGACCGGCGACCTCGATGGTCCCGGACTGTGCGTCCACCACGCCGATCCGCAGGGCGGCGAAGCCCCGGGCGGTGGTCATGTCGGTGAAGCGCACCTCCTCGGAGCGGGGCAGCGCGACGACGGCGCGGGCCTGAGACTCGCTGAACAGCGCAGCGAAGGCGTCGACGCCGTCGCGCTCGCAGATCCCGTCCACAGCCACCCGTGAGCCGACGCCGAAGCGCAGGCTCATCTCCGCCAGTCCCGCCGCCAGGCCGCCCTCGGAGAGGTCATGGGCGGCGTCGATCATGCCGTCCCGCGAGGCGTTGATGAGGATCTCGCCCAGCGTCTTCTCCGCCGCCAGGTTCACCTGCGGGGGCACCCCGCCGAGGTGTCCCCGCAGCCGGGCGAACTCGGAGCCGTCCAGCTCGTCGCGGGTCACACCCAGCAGGTAGATCGCCTGGCCGTCGGCCCAGCGCTGGAAGCCCGAGGGGGTGCGGCGGGCGACGTCGTCGAAGCTGCCCAGCACACCCACCACCGGGGTCGGGTGGATGGCCCGGCCCGCCGTCTGGTTGTACAGGGAGACATTGCCGCCGGTGACCGGGATGCCCAGCTCCTGGCAGCCGTCGGCCAGTCCACGCACGGCCTCGGCGAACTGCCACATGACCTCCGGGTCCTCCGGGGAGCCGAAGTTCAGGCAGTCCGAGACGGCTTTGGGGATGGCCCCCGAGGTGGACACATTGCGGTAGGCCTCGGCCAGGGAGAGCTGCGCCCCGGTGTAGGGGTCAAGGTAGGTGTAGCGGGCGTTGCAGTCGGTGGAGAGCCCCACGCCCAGGCCGGTGGTCTCGTCCACGCGGACCACCCCGGCGTCGTCCGGCTGGGAGAGTGCCGTGTTGCCGCCCACGAACCTGTCGTACTGGTCGGTGATCCAGGAGGTGTCGGCCATATTCGGCGAGGACATCAGCTCCACGACCGCCGCACTCAGCTCCTCGCCGTTGTCCGGGAGGGCCCTGCTGGACTCGGAGGAGCGGAAGGTGTCGGCCTGCAGCGCATCCTGCCACGAGGGACGCTGAAAGGGACGCTCGTAGACAGGGCCGTCATGGGCGACGGTGCGCGGATCGACGTCGACGATCGTCTCGCCGTCCCACTCGATGATCAGCCGACCGGTGTCGGTGACCTCGCCCAGCCAGGAATACTCCACATCCCACTTGGCCATGACCTGCTCGAAGGCCTCGGCGTTGGCCGGGGTGACCACGGCCATCATGCGCTCCTGGGACTCGGACATCAGGATCTCGCCCGGAGTCAGGGAGGGGTCGCGCAGCAGCACATCGGTCAGCTCCACGTGCATGCCGCCCTCGCCGTTGGAGGCCAGCTCACTGGTGGCACAGGAGATGCCTGCCGCACCGAGGTCCTGGATGCCTTCGACGAGCTCGCCGTGGAAGAGCTCCAGGCAGCATTCGATGAGCACCTTCTCGGAGAACGGGTCGCCCACCTGCACGGCCGGACGCTTCGAGGGCTTGGTGTCGTCGAAGGACTCCGAGGCCAGCACGGAGGCGCCGCCGATGCCGTCACCGCCGGTGCGGGCGCCGAAGAGCACCACCTTGTTGCCCACGCCGGAGGCGTTGGCCAGGCGCAGGTCCTCATGGCGCATCACGCCCACCGCCAGGGCGTTGACCAGCGGGTTCTGCTGGTAGACGGAGTCGAAGACGACCTCCCCGCCGATGTTCGGCAGGCCCAAGGAGTTCCCGTAGCCGCCGATGCCGGAGACCACGCCCGGCAGCACGCGTCGCGTGTCGGGGTGGTCGATGTCGCCGAAGCGCAGCGGGTCCATCACCGCCACCGGGCGGGCACCCATGGAGATGATGTCGCGGACGATGCCGCCGATGCCCGTAGCCGCACCCTGGTAGGGCTCCACATAGGAGGGGTGGTTGTGCGACTCGATCTTGAAGGTCACGGCCCAGCCGTCACCGAGGTCGGTGACCCCGGCGTTCTCCCCGATGCCGACCATCAGGTCCTTCTTCATGTCCTCGGTGACCTTCTCACCGAACTGGCGCAGGTGGACCTTGGAGGACTTGTAGGAGCAGTGCTCGGACCACATGACCGAGTACATGGCCAGCTCCGCCGCCGTCGGACGCCGCCCGAGGATCTCATGGATGCGGGCGTATTCGTCTTCCTTCAGGCCCAGCTCGGCCCAGGGGAGTTCGGTCTCAGGGGTCGAGGCGGCGTGCTCGACGGTGTCGATGTTGAATTCGCTCACTTGGAGTCTCCTGCAGCGTCGGATCCGGCGAGGGAAGAGAGGACGGAGGTGAACACGGTCAGCCCGTCGGTGCCGTTGCGCATGCCGGTGGAGTCCTCGGAGCCGTAACCGGCCTCCACCGCGTGCTCCGGATGCGGCATGAGGCCCACCACGTTGCCTCCGGCATTGCTGATGCCGGCGATGTCATGACGGGAGCCGTTCGGGTTGGCGCCCACGTAGCGGAACACCACGCGCCCCTCACCCTCCAGCCGGGCGAGGGTGCCCTCGTCGGCGACGTACTGGCCGTCCTGGTTCTTCAGCGGGACGGTGATCAGCTCGTCCGCGGTGAACTGGCTCGTCCAGGCGGTGGAGGTGTTCTCCACGCGCAGCACCTGATCGGCGCAGCGGAACTTCAGGTGGTCGTTCTTGATCATCGAGCCCGGCAGCAGGTGGGCCTCGGTGAGGATCTGGAACCCGTTGCAGATGCCCAGCACCGGCAGCGCAGCGCCGGTGCTCGCCGTCGCCGCCTCGGTCAGGCGGCTCATCAGCGGGGCGAAGCGGGAGATCGCCCCGGCGCGCAGATAGTCGCCGTAGGAGAATCCACCGGGGACGACGACGGCGTCCACCTCGGCGAGCGTGTCGTCGGCATGCCAGAGGGGCACCGCGTGAGCGCCGGCGAGGCGGACCGCGCGGGCGGCGTCGCGGTCGTCCAGGGTCCCGGGGAAGGTGACGACGCCGATGCGGGCGCCGTCCAGGGCTGCGCCGGCAGGGGAGGCGCCGAGGTCGCCGATCAGGGGCGTCTCTGCCATCAGGACTCCTCCACCCGCACGTCCACGACGTCCTCGATGACCGGGTTGGAGAGCATCTCCTCCGCGGCCCGGCGAGCCTGCGCGAGGGCCTCGTCGGTGACCTCGCCCTCGACGGTCAGCTCGAATCGCTTCCCCTGGCGGACCGCGGAGAAGTCCTCGAAGCCGAGGTGGGGGAGGGCAGACGCGATGGCTTTGCCCTGCGGGTCGAGGATCTCAGGTTTGGGCATGACCTCGACGACGATGCGCGGCATGGGGTCTCTCCTGTGCTTGTATGCGGGTGAACGTGCCCGCGGACAGCACTGGGGCCCTGCCGGGGCGCAGCGGTCAGATGCCGTCTCACGCCCGAAGACGCCGTCGTGAGGACGACGGCGGACACAGGCGCTCCGCGAGCTTGCCGACCCAGTCTACCGGCTGTCCAGCGGCCTCAAGGCCGGGTCAGCCGCGGGCTCCGGTGAGCGCCGCCGTCGGTTCGAAGGAGACGACCACCCGTCCGCGGCCGGGGTCATGATGCACCTCTGCCTCGACCTCGTACACCGCGGCGATCAGCTCGGGTGTGAGCACCTCGTGCGGTGCGCCGCCGGCGACCACTGCCCCCCTGCTGCAGGACCACGAGCTGGTCGCAGAACATCGCGGCCAGGTTGAGGTCATGCAGGGCCACCACGGAGGTGACCGGCAGCCGCGTCACCAGGCTGAGCAGCTCGAGCTGATGCCGGATGTCCAGGTGATTGGTGGGCTCGTCCAGCAGCAGCTCGCTGGGCTGTTGGGCCAGCGCCCGGGCGATCTGCGCCCGCTGCCGCTCACCACCGGAGAGGGTATGCCACAGCCGGTCCGCCTTCTCCTGCAGCCCGGTGTGCTCCAGCGCGACAGCGACGGCCTCGGCGTCGGCGGAGGGATCCCCGCCCCAGGCGCCGCGGTGCGGAATCCTGCCGAGCCGGACCACATCCTCCACGCGGATGTCCGTGTCCGTCTCCGCATGCTGACCCACCACCGCAACCGTGCGGGCGAGCCGACGTCGCGGCACCGAGGCGAGCGCCTCGCCGTCGAGCAGCACCGCTCCTGAGGACGGCTTCACGATCCCGTGCATCAGGCGCAGCAGGGAGGACTTGCCCGACCCGTTGGGACCCAGCAGTCCCACAGTGTCCCCCGCGGCGGGGCGCAGCGTGACCCCGTCGACGACCAGGGAGCCTCCGCGGGTCCAGCTGACGTTCTCGGCGTGCAGACTCATGCGGCCCTCCGGCGACGTGCGAGCAGGACGATGAACACTGGGACCCCGACCAGCGCCGTGCCCACCCCGACCGGCAGCGGAGTCGGGGCGAAGACGATCCGTGAGCCGGCGTCGACCCATACCATGAAGATGGCCCCCAGCACCGCTGTCGTCGGGACCAGCCGGACGTGCCGGGTGCCGACCAGCAGCCGCGCGGCGTGCGGGAGGACCAGCCCGACGAATCCGATCGCGCCCGCCACGCTGACCAACGTGGCGGTCATCAGCGCGGTCAGCAGCAGCAGGCCCAGGCGCACTCGGCGCACAGAGAGCCCCAGAGAGGCCGCGACTTCGTCGCCGAAGGCGAAGGCGTCCAGCATATGGGCGCAGCGCAGACAGATCAGCGTGCCGGTGAGCACCACGGCCGTGCACAGCATGACGTCGGGCCAGCGCACCCCTTCCAGGGATCCCAGGAGCCAGAACATGATCCCGCGGGTGCCGTCCGAGTCGGCGAACGCGAAGACGATCAGCGAGGTCACCGCTGAGAAGAGCTGAGTGCTGGCCACCCCGGCGAGCACCACCCGGTCATGCCCTCCGCCCGCCATCCGTGCCAATGTCAGCACGAGGGCGAAGGCGATGAGCGCGCCGAGGAAAGCCCCGCCGGAGAGACCCAATGCGGCGCCTCCCAGGCCGAGGACCCCGACGAGGACGGCTCCGGTGGAGGCACCTGAGGAGACGCCCAGCACGTAGGGGTCGGCCAGCGGATTGCGCAGCAGCGACTGCATGATGGTCCCGCACAGGCCCAGGCCTGCACCGCAGGCCGCCGCGACCAGGGCCCTGGGGAGCCGCTCCTGCCAGACGATGGCGTCCTCGGAGGGACGCACCGGGATCTGCGCGCCCGCGAGATGGTTGAGGACGATGTCGCGGACGTTGACCAGCGAGACGTCGGCGGGCCCGAGCGTGACGGCGACGCCGATGGAGAGGGCCAGCACCGTCAGCCCCGCCAGGGTCAGCGTCGTCCCGGTGACCGCGGCGCGTGCACGCAGCGTGGGCCCGGTGGCCGGCGGAGCAGCGATGCTACTCAGCGTCCCGCTCCTTCAGGAACTCACTGATCTTCTCCAGGCCGTCGACGAACCGGATCGAGGGATTCATCTCCGCACCGTGCAGCGCGATGTAGTCCTCCTCCTCGACGGCGTCCAGGGTCCTGGTGAGCGGGTCCGATCCGAGGAACTCGACCTTGTCCTCGAGCAGGTCTCCGGGGAAGCGGGCGCGCTGGAGGTCGCCCAGCACGAGCACGTCGGGGTCCTTCTCGACGACGGTCTCCCAGCCGACGGCGGGCCAGTCGTCGGGGGTGTCAGCGAGCACGTTCTCCAAGCCCGACATCTCGGCCAGACGCGCAGCGGAGCCGTACCCGCCGGCCATGTACGGGGTGCGGGTGTCGGCGAACCAGAAGGCGACGGTGAGGCCGTCCGCGTCGACGCCGTCGAGGGCGCTGTCCGCACGCTCCTGGAGGTCCTCCACCAGCTTCTCACCACGGGACGGGACGTCGAAGATCTCGGCCAGTTCGCGGATCTCGGTGTAGAGCGTCTCGATCTCCAGCATCCGTGTGCGGCTGCTGCCTCCGTTGATGGAGGTGCCGTCCTCACAGTCTGTGGGGGAGAGGTAGGACTCCATGCCGGTCTCGGAGAAGCGTTCGCGGGACGCCACCCCTCCCTCCTGGGTGAAGTGGCGTCCGAAGGACGCGGTGATGAGGTCTGGATCGGTGTCGAGGACGACCTCATAGGTGGGGGCGTCGTCGGAGAGGCGAGGCACGTCCTCCTCGGCCTCGGCCAGTGCGGGAAGCACCGGGTCTGTCCAGGACGCCGTGCCGACGATCCGGTCCTCCAGGCCCAGCGACAGCAGGATCTCAGTGGAGTTCTGATCCAGGGAGACCACTCGCTCCGGCGGGGCCTCGACCGTGATCTCCCGGCCGCAGTTCTCCAGTGTCAGCGGGTACTCGGTGGAGCCCTCAGCGGTGACGTCCTGTCCCGTATCGGTCTCGGCCACCGGCTCGGACGGTCCGCAGCCGGTGATCGTCACCGCCAGGGCCGCTGCGACGGCGACGCTCGTGATCATCTGGATCCTCATGAAGTGCTCCCGGGGTGCTTGACGTGGGCGGCAGGCGGCAGAGGCCATGCCAGAGCGTGAGTTTAGCCGGACCTTAGTGGAATACGTCAAACCTGAATGTTTGATGGATGTGAGGCGTGAGACCCATGGCCTGGTCGATGCCGAGGGTCCGCGACCCCGGACGGCGTCGTCTCGCTGCACGAGGCGCCACGGAGGGGCATACTGGCACCCATGGAATGGAGCGCCTACGTCAGCTTCCTGCTGATCGCCGCCCTGGTGATCATCACCCCGGGTTCGGACACCGCCGTCGTGCTGAAGAACGCCCTCATGAGCGGGCGGCGCGGTGGGGTCGCCACCGCGCTGGGGGTCACCACCGCCGTCGCGATCCAAGGTGTGCTGACCGCCGCGGGGCTGGGCGTGCTGATCTCCCAGTCCCAGCCGGTGCTGCAGACCGTCCGCTGGATCGGCGTGGCCTACCTGGCCTGGCTGGCGCTGCAGGCGCTGCGCTCGGCCTGGCAGGGGCAGTACACCGCCACGCTCGCGGAGAGCGGCGTCTCCGCGCGCGGCTATCGGCAGGGCTTCCTGACCAACATCACCAACCCTGCGGTGCTGATGTTCTATCTGGCGCTGTTCCCCCAGTTCATGAATCCGGAGATGCCGCTCTGGGCGCTGGGGCTGATGGCCGGCACCATGCCGGTGCTGGGACTGATCCAGCTCGTGGTGCTGACCCTGCTGATCGACAGCGCCTCGAGATGGCTGCAGCGCCGCCGCGTGCGCCGCGTGCTGGACTCGGTCACCGGCCTGGCCCTGGGTGGACTCAGCCTGCGGGTGGCGCTGCAGTGAGCTGAGCCGGGCGGCAGCCCTCGCTCCGCGCCCCGGCGGTGGCCGAGAGTGTTCGGAGCAGATCATCGCCGAACAGAGGAGCCGAGAGTGCCGCAGCGGATCGCCGTCCTGGGAGCCGGGGGAGTCATGGGGACCCTGGTGCGCGCCAGACTCGAAGACGCCGGTCAGCAGGTGGTGCCGGTCAGCCGCGCCGACGGCGTCGACGTCCTGGATGCTGAGGCTCTGCGACAGGCTCTGGAGGGGGTGGACGTCGTCGTCGACTGCCTGAACCGGCCTTCGCTGACTGCTGGGCCTGCGGTCCGCTTCTTCCGCGCAGCCGCGGAGAACGTGGTCGCCGCCCTGGGTGATGAGACCACCCGCGATGGGGCGCCGCCCCGGATCGTGTGCGTGTCGATCGTCAACTGCTGGGAGCCCCGCGTGAACCGGTGGTTGGGGTACTACCAGGCGAAGTCCATCCAGGAGCAGGTGTACCGGGACGCGCCGTCGGCGGCCGGTCGGGTCTCCATCGTGCGCACCACCCAGTGGTACGAGCTGCTGCCAGCGTTCCTCGAACAGATGCGGCTGGGGCCGGTTGCTGTGGTGCCGGGGATGGTCTCCCGCCCGTTGGCCGCAGCAGAGGCCGCAGACGTCGTCGCGGAGCAGGCGCTCAGCACCGCACCCCCGGCCACGGTGGAGGTCTGCGGGCCCGAGCAGATCGACCTGGCGCGGGCCGCGTCCCGGGTCAACGCCGGTACGCGGCAGGCGGCCCGGGTGCTGCGCGTCCCGATGGGCCGCACTCCGCTCGGCGATGGCAGCCTCATCCCGACGGCGCCCGACGTGGTTGCCACCACGACGTTCGAGCAGTGGCTGGCCGAGCAGCCGGTCAGCTGAAGCTGAGCCAGGGGCCCGGGGCGAGCGCCCCGGGGAACAAAAGTGACACCCGACCCGTTACTTCAAATTGGAAATACTTTCTTCGATCCCCTCAGGAGCATGAGATGACGTCACAGCCGCTGACCATCGGTGTCCTCGGCGCCGGCCGGGTGGGCACTGCTGTCGCGCGCCAGGCAGTACGCGCCGGACACACGGTGAGGATCGCCACCGGTCGCCCGGCCGAGGACATCCGGCTGCTCACCGAGGTCATCGTCCCGGGAGCCACCGCGGTGGACCGGCAGGACCTGCGCGGCGCAGACCTCATCATCGTGGCCGTCCCCCTGCACAAGTACCGCAGCATCGACACTGCGGTCCTCCAGGGCCACGTGGTCATCGACACGATGAACTATTGGGCCCCGGTGGACGGGCTCATGGAGGAGTTCGACGGCGCCCGCTCCACCTCCGAGGTCATCGAGGAGTTCATGGGCCAGGTGCGCCTGGTCAAGACCCTGAACCACATCGGCTACGGCGACCTGGAGGTCGACTCCCACGCAGCCGGTGCCCCGAACCGTCGCGCGCTGGCGATCGCCTCGGACCACGAGGATGCCAAGGCGCTGGTCGCCGGATTCGTCGACAGCCTCGGCTATGACGCCGTCGACGCCGGCCCGCTGGCGGCGGGCAGGTCGTTCGAGAACGGGACAGAGATCTTCAACGGCAGGCACACCGCCGTGCAGATGCGCGCGCTGCTCGCCGCCGAGTGTCAGCGCGTGTTCGCCGACGCCTGAGGGGTCGCGGATGATCAGGCGGTGCGCACCAGCATCTTGCCGATGTTGGCACCGTCCATCATGCCGAGGAACGCCTCGACGGCGTTCTCGATCCCCTCCACCACGGTCTCGTCCTGGGGGATGTCCCCTGCCGGGAACCACTCGGCCATCCGCCGCTGGTATTCGCCGGCGTGGTCGACGTACCCGCCCAGGGTGAAGCCCTGCATGCGCAGCCCGCGGGTGATCAGGTTCGCCAGGTTGTCCGGGCCGGGGGTCGGCCGCTCGGCGTTGTAGCTGGCGATCGCCCCGCACAGGGCGATCCTGCCGCCGTCGTTCATCACGTCCAGCGCTGCTTCCAGGTGGTCTCCGCCCACATTGTCGAAGAAGACGTCGACGCCGTCGGGGACATGCTCAGGCAGCTGGTCGCGGACCGGGGCGTCCTTGTAGTTGATCGCGGCATCGTAGCCGTACTTCCCCGTCAGCACGGTGACCTTCTCCGCCGAACCGGCGGAGCCGATCACCTGGGAGGCGCCGAGCAGGCGGGCGATCTGCCCTGCGGCGGAGCCGACTGCGCCGGCGGCCCCGGAGATGAACACCGTGTCACCCTCGCGCACGTCGGCGATGGCTGTCAGGCCCACATAGGCGGTCAGCCCGGTCATGCCCAGGATTCCCAGATGTGCGGACAGAGATGCTCCGGGGATCTCCTCCACCGGGCTGAAGGAGTCGGCCTCGGCCTGGGCGACGTCCCGCCAGCCCAGCATGTGCCGCACCGGGGTGCCCACCGGCAGGGACTCAGCGCGAGACTCCACGACGCGCCCGACAGCGCCGCCCGTCATGGTCTCGTCCAGTGCGAAGGGTGGGATGTAGCTCTTGACGTCGTTCATCCGGCCGCGCATGTAGGGGTCCACAGAGAGGAACTCATTGGCCACGCGGACCTCGTCGACGCCCAGCGGCGGCAGCTCGATCTGCACGGTGCGGAAGTCCTCAGGCACCGGGCGCCCGGTGGGGCGGCGGACGAGCTGGACCTGGGTGCTCGTGGACGGGGAGGTGCTCGTGTCAGTCATGGGTGAAGCCTTTCCGAACGGGATTCCTGATGCGCTTCAGCGTGCATCGGGCCGTCGGTATTCCCGCCTCAGGCGTCCTCGGCCAGGGCGTCCACCACATCCAGCACGTCCAAGAGCCGTCCACGCAGCAGCTGCGCCTCCTCGGAGAATCTCCTCTGCGCGCGGGCGTACTCAGCGCGTCCCGCCGGGGTCTCGATCGGCACCGGAGCATAGCCCCAGTCGGCGAGATCATAGGGGGAGGCCCGCATGTCCAGCTCGCGGATCCGCCAGGCCAGATCGAAGCAGTCCATCAGCAGCTCACTGCCCACCGCCGGGATGAGCTTATAGGCCCATTTGTAGAGGTCCATGTTCGCGTGCAGGCACCCTGGCTGCTCCAGGGCCACCTGTGATTCTCGGGTGGGGCTCAGCGTGTTCAGCGGCTTCGCGGAGGGAGTGTAGAACCGGTAGGCGTCGAAATGGGTGCAACGGATGTTCAGCGACTCCACGACCTCATCGGTGCCCTCGGCGCCCAGCCTCAGCGGCACCTGGTCGTGGCGCTGCCCATGCTGCACGGAGCGGTAGACCATTGCCCACTCGTGCAGGCCGAAGCAGCCCAGCTGCGCCGGCCGTGCCGCCGTCGCACCCAGCAGCCGGCGCGCGAACCCTATCATCGAGTCCCGTTCTCGGCGGAAGCGCACGACGTCGAGGCCCGCGGCGCCCTCGGGGGAGCCGTCGTCGACCGTCGTGTAGAAGCGCCACCCGGCCTGCTCGGAGGCACCGGCTCCCTGTAGGACCGCGCCCACGCCCGGATGCCAGCGGGAGAGCTGCCCGGGTGAGTGGGAGTAGTAGGTGAACAGGAAGTCCTCCACCGGGTGCGTCTTCCCGGCGTGCCGACGCCCCAGGAACCCGCTGGTGTAGCGTTCCACACGCCGCTGGTGGGCCTCGGCGGCGGCACGGTGCTCGTCGGTAGGCAGCACGCGGTGTCCCACGGGCGTGCCGGGACTGGTCGGCGCGGGGGGAGGGGCGGAGGCGGAGGTCCGTGTGGCGGAGGTGGTCATGGGCGCGTGTCAGGATACCGCGTCCGGCACGACGACGGGCGCGTCATCTCAGATCCCCTTCTCTCGGCGCAGAGCCGATGTCCAGGTGGGAGCCCCAAACCGGACAGCTGCTGACCTTAGGCTGAGTCCTGAGTTAGAATCAGGAGCGTATCTCGCACCATACGCACAGGCGGCAGGATCCCCCACAAGGGAGCTCCTGCCGCCTGAGTGTTTCTCAGCTGCGAGTCACACACGGGCCCTGCCCTCCGCTGTTCGTCAGAGCCTCGTCGTAGAGTGCGTCCATGAGTACGGAACCCCGGCCTGTGGCCGCCGCAGAGACCCTCGCCCCAGGCCTGCTCCTGGCACGTCCCGCCGAGGACGACCTCACGGAACTCCATGCGATCTACTCCGACCCTCGGGTGTGGACGCACCTGCCCAGCGCACGTCACACGGAGCAGGGGCAGACCCACGAGCTTCTCAGCCTGTGGCGACGGTCCTGGCAGGATCACGGACTGGGGCAGTGGATCGTCCGTGATCCGGACTCCGGTCAGATGCTCGGCCACGGCGGCTGTGCGGTCCGCGGCGGATTCTGTTGGAACCTGGGGTACCGGTTCGCCGCTGAGGCCCACGGGCGAGGCCACGCCACCGACGTGGCTCGCGCGGGCCTCGCCGCCGCCCGTGCGGCACGGCCGCAGCTGCCCGTCATCGCCTACCTGCTGGAGCACAACCGCGCCTCCGCCCGGGTTGCGGAGAAGGTGGGTCTGGTGCTGAGGCACCGCGGGCCCGACGCCGGCAATCCGGATCCCGACGCCGTCCGGCTGATCTACTCCGACCGGGAGCTCGCCGACGAGGAAGTCTCCCGGGCCGTGGAGTGACCTCAGCGCTGGTACCCCCGCACGACGATGGCTCCGGGGTTTGGGCCCTTATGAGCGCTTCCAGCGCCTCAGAAGGGCCCAAACCCCGGAGCCATCGCTCACGGAGCCGGGTCGGTCAGTCTCAGCGGCCGGTGCCGGCGTAGACCGTGGCCTCCTGGTCGGCGTCGAGGCCGAATGCGGTGTGAATCGCGCAGACGGCCTTCTCCAGGTCCGCTGCGGCGGTGATGACCGAGACGCGGATCTCCGAGGTGGAGATCAGGCCGATGTTGATGCCGGCGTCGCGCAGTGCGGTGAAGAACCGCGCCGAGACGCCCGGGTGGTTGCGCATGCCGCCGCCGATCAGCGATACCTTGCCGACCTGCTCGTCATAGGCGAGCGACTCGAAACCGATACGTTCCTGATGTGCCTGCAGGATCTCGGTGGACTTCGGCCCGTCATCGGCCGGCAGGGTGAAGGAGATGTTGGTCGTCTTCGTCTCGTCCGAGACGTTCTGGACGATCATGTCGATGTTCGTGCCGGCCTCGGCGATCAGGTTGAAGATCTCAGCGGCCTTCCCGGGGATGTCGGGGACCCCCGTGATGGTCAGCTTGGCCTCGGAGCTGTCGTGGGCGACTCCGGAGATGATGGGCTGTTCCAAGGGTTCACCTTCCTGGATGGTGATCACGTCTGACGGGTCGGGGATGACCCAGGTTCCTTCGAGCTGGCTGAACGAGGACCGCACGTGAAGCTTCACGCCGAAGCGCCGCGCGTATTCCACCGACCGCAGGTTCAGCACCTTGGATCCGGCGGCGGCCATCTCCAGCATGTCCTCGCTGGAGATTTCGTCGATCTTTCGTGCGGTCTTCACCACGCGTGGGTCCGCGGTGAAGACGCCGTCGACATCGGTGTAGATCTCACAGGCGTCGGCGTGCAGCGCGGCGGCCAAGGCGACGGCAGTCGTGTCGGAGCCGCCGCGGCCCATGGTGGTGATGTCCCGGGACTCGCGGCTCATGCCCTGGAAGCCTGCGACGATGCCGACGTGGCCGGCATCCAGGGACTCCTGGACACGCTGCGGGCTCACCTCGATGATGCGGGCCTTGCCGTGGATCGCGTCGGTGATCATGCCGGCCTGGGAGCCGGTGAAGGACTGGGCGGACTCGCCCAGCTCGTGGATCGCCATGGCCAGCAGGGCCATGGACATGCGCTCGCCGGAGGACAGCAGGATGTCCATCTCTCGCGAGGGAGGGGCGGCAGTGATGTCGGCCGCCAGGTCAAGCAGCTCGTCGGTGGTGTCACCCATCGCGGAGACCACGACGACGACCTGGTGGCCGGCGCGCTTGGTCTCCACCACTCTTCGGGCGACGCGTTTGATGCTCTCGGCATCGGCTACCGACGACCCGCCGTATTTCTGGACGATCAAGCTCATGGGGTTGGTGTCTCACTCCCGTACAGGGTTTTTTCGCGGACTTCGGACAATTCTATGAGGGTGCTCCGCGACGGGGCACGACTCGGTGCCCGGTCTCACACTGTGGATGGACGGCACCCAGGACCCAGCTAGGTCAAGGTGCCGGTGCGCCATAGTGGGTGCCGCCACCGGGGAGGCTCGCGGCGAGACCAGGCGGAGGCTCGGTATCTCTCAGCTGTCTCCCAGCACGGCGCCCAGGAAAGCCTGCGTGCGCTCGTGGTCGGGATCGGTGAAGATCTTCTCCGGAGGGCCGGACTCCACCACATGACCGCCGTCGAACATCATCACCTTGTGCGAGACGTCGCGGGCGAAGCCCATCTCATGGGTGACGATCAGCATGGTGACGTTGGTGGTCTCCGCGACCCGACGGAGGATGTTGAGCACCTCGCCGACGACCTCCGGGTCCAGGGCGGAAGTGACCTCGTCGAGCAGCAGGATCTCGGGGTCCATGGCCAGGGCGCGGGCGATAGCCACCCGCTGCTGCTGACCGCCGGAGAGCGAGGTCGGGTGGGCGTCTGCCTTGTCGGACAGGCCCACCTGCTCCAGTAGGTCGTGGGCCTTGGCGATCGCCTCGGCCTTGGGACGGCCCAGCACATGGATCGGAGCTTCAATGATGTTCTCCAGCACCGTCATGTTGGGGAAGAGGTTGAACTGCTGGAAGACCATCCCGATGCGAGTACGCAGCTGCTTCTGCTTCTTCTTCGGCACCGGCGTGCGCCGGCCCCCGCGCTCTTCATGGGTCAGCGGCTCCCCGTCGATGAAGATGTAGCCGCCGGTCAACTCCTCCAGGGTCATCACCAGGCGCAGGATCGTCGTCTTTCCGGAGCCGGAGGGGCCGATCAGAGTGACGCGCTCACCGCGCTCCACGGTGAAGTTGAGGTCCTTGAGCACCACGTTGGAGCCGAAGCGCTTCTCCACGTCGCGGAACTCGATGACCGGTGTCGGGGTCTCCGACACCGTCGTCGCACCGGCAGGTGAGGGGTCAGTGGGCGTAGGCAAGACGCTTCTCCAATCGACTGATCAGAAGGGCAGTGGGGTAGCTGGCGGCCAGGAAGATCAGCCCGGCCAGCACGAAGACCTCCGTGTAGCGGAAGGTGGGGGCGCCGATCTCACCGGCGACGGTGACCATCTCGGCGACCGAGATGACGATGAGGAACGGCGTGTCCTTGAACATCGAGATGGCGTAGTTGCCCAACGAGGGCACAGTGGAGCGCAGTGCCTGCGGGATGATCACACGTCGCCAGGTCCGCACCGCGGACATGGACAGCGCCGTGGTGGCCTCCCACTGCCCCGGGGGGACCGACTCGATGCCGGCCCGGTACACCTCGGACATGTAGGTGGCGTAGTGGACGCCGAAGACGATGATGCCGATGGTGATCCCGTCGAGCCACATGAACGTCCAGAACATGAAGATCAGCTGCACCACCAGCGGGGTCATGCGGATGAAGTTCGCCATCCACTTCACCAGCCAGGCCAGCGGCCGGGGCAGCACCCGCAGCAGAACGGCGATGACCAGCCCCAGGACGGCCGCGATCAGTGTGCCGACGACGGTCACCACCAGGGTGACCTGCAGGAACGCCAACAGCATGTCCGGCAGAGCGTTGAACGCGAACTCCCAGTCCCAGAAGGGGCTCTCGCGGATCTCCTCCTCATCGACCCTGGTCGGATCGTCGATCTCGGCGGCGCGCAGGCGGTTCTGGATCATCGGGCACCTCCTGAGGTCGGCTGCTGGGGGAGCCTGTCAGCCTCCGACGTCGCGGGCCCGGCGCTCGAGGTGCTCGGAGCGATCGCATCTGCCGGTGTGGCCTTGGGGGAGGGGGAGAGGATCTCCCGGAGGGAGGGCCCCCGGCCGAGCTTGTGCTTGGCCCGGGCCTCCAGGGCCTGCATGAACAGGGTCAGGATCAGCGCGAGGATGAAGTAGACCACCAGACCGATGAAGGCGTGGGAGAACCAGATGTCGGTGGGCCGGCGCAGGTTGTTCAGCTCGGCGGTGAAGTCATTGACGAAGGGGATGATGTAGGCGATGGCGCTGCCCTTGAGCAGATGGATCCACAGGTTCGCCAACGAGGGAAGCATCAGCGCCCAAGCCTGCGGGAAGATGATCCGGCGCATCTTGTGCGACCAGGACATCGACAGCGCTGTGGTCGCCTCCCACTGGGCCTTCGGCACTGTGGTCAGCGAGGCGCGGACGGCCTCGGCCCCGTAGGCCCCGTAGTTGATGCCCAATGCCAGGACCCCGAGCAGGAATGTGTTCCTGACCAGGTCCTCGAAGGGCAGGTCAGGGTTGCGCATCCAGAACTGCGGCAGCACGTACAGCAGCAGGAAGAGCAGCACCACCAGGGAGATGCCGCGGAAGAACTCGATGATGATGCGGGCGGGAGCCCGCAGCCACAGGCTGGGGCTGCCGGCCATCAGTCCCAGGACGACCGCGACGACGAAGGCCAGCAGCCCTCCGTACAGGGCGAGCTGGACGGTGGTCCAGAGGCCGCTGAGGAGTCGGTCGGACCAGTTGACCATGACCTCGAAGTGGGCCGGCCAGTCTTCCCAGGAGTTCATAGGTGGCCTCTCAGATGAGTGCGGTGGCAGACCGTGCGGCCGGCCCCTGTCCGGGACCGGCCGCAGAAGTCAGCGGACGGAGAGGGTCAGTCCTCGAGGTACTGCTCGGTCAGCTCCGCAGGGTCCTCCTCGCAGAGTTCCTGGGCGGTCAGCTCACCGGGAGGCATCTCGTCCTCGGTGAAGCCGAACTCGCTGACGAGGTCCAGGTACTCGCCGGACTCCTTGAGGTCAGCGAGGTGCTCATTGAACTCCTCCAGCAGCTCCGTGTCCTCGGTTCGGAAGGTGTGGGCACCCACAGACAGCTCGTGGGCGAAGGAGTCGGTGACCTCCACGCCGTCGGCGTCGCCGGCCATGGCTTCGAGCGAGATCGCCGTGAGGGCGAAGACGTCGGCACGTCCGCCCTGGACGAAGTCGATGCCGTCGTCGGCCCCGTCGACCGTGTCATGGTCGACTCCGACCGCGTCCATGTATCCGGACTCCACGGCGCCGCTGAGGGCAATGACGTCGAGGTCGGCGTCCACCAGGTCCTCGAAGTCATGGACGTCATGGGGGTTGCCCTCTTCGACCAGCAGGGCTGTGGTGTACACCAGCTCCGGCTCGCCGAAGGCGGCCTCGGCGCAGCGTTCACCGGTGATGGACATTCCAGCGGACACCACGTCCCAGTGCCCGGCGCTCAGGCCGGGGATGAGGTTGCCCCAGTCGGGCTCCTCCGCGATGTCGATGTCGTAGCCCATGCGCTCGCCGAAGATCTCCTCGGCCACGGCGATGGTGGCGCCGGTGGGTTCACCGGCGTCGTCGAGCCAGGAGTAGGGCTCCTCGCCGAAGAGCGCGATGGTCAGGGTGTCGCCTGCAGCCTCACCGTTGCCGTTCTCCTCGGTGTCTGTATCAGCGTCGTCGCCGTTTCCGCAGGCGGTCAGGGCGAGCAGCGCGGCGGCGCTGAAGGCGCCGGCCTTGACTGCCATGGATGTCTTTGCGGCCATGCGTGGGTACCTCATCCTCTGGTGTGCGTCCTCGATGCGAGTGAGTGTGCAGTGCGCACTCGCTCTCACGCTAGTGACATCTAAAGGATTTGGAAACTGTTTTCTGCCCGAAGTGATTATCCGTGAGGGTCGTCCAGTGCGCTGGGAATGCCTGGCAGAAAAGAATCACGATATGGCGTCGGTGCCCCTCGACTCCCGCGACGGCGGCGGTCTGAGCGGGCTCCTATGAGCAGGGGAAAGGAGGTGTGATGTCTTCGTCGGAATCGAAAATCACGCTTGGATAACGTTCTGGCGCGAGGGCCTGTGTGTCCTGCAGGACCAGGTCAGGACAGTGTCCGGCGACCTTCGAAGGCCCGTCCGAGGGTGACGTCGTCGGCGTACTCGAGGTCGCCGCCCACCGGCAGCCCGGAGGCCAGCCGGGTCAGCTTGATGCCGATGGAGCCGAGCATGCGCAGCAGGTACGTGGCCGTGGCTTCCCCCTCGAGGTTGGGGTCGGTGGCGACGATGACCTCTTCGATCGTGTCATCGGAGAGCCGGCTGAGCAGCTCACGGATGTGCAGCTGCTCCGGGCCCACCCCGGCGATGGGATTGATGGAGCCGCCGAGCACGTGGTACAGACCGCGGAACGAGCGCGTGCGTTCGACGGCCATCACATCCTTGGACTCCTCCACCACGCAGATGATGGAGCGATCGCGGCGTTCGTCCTGACAGATCCGACAAGTCTCCTGCTCCGAGACGTTGAAGCAGATCTGGCAGAACTTGACCTTCTCCTTCACCGTGACGATCGACTCGGCGAGGCGTCGCATGTCCTCGGTGTCGGCCTCCAGGATGTGGAAGGCCACACGCTGGGCAGACTTGGGCCCGATGCCGGGAAGCCGGCCCAGCTCGTCGATCAGGTCTTGGACTGCACCCTCATACACGGTGGGGACGCGCCTTTCTCAACGGGGACGGTGTGGGCAGGGACGAAAGGAGGAGCGGGGCTGGGACGTCGATTCCACCGGAGCCGCCGACGACGTCGACCCCACCAGGGGTGCCCTGGAGAGGCGAAGGGCCCGGATCCCGCGGAGGATCGTGCCGGGTCAGCGTCAGTCTACTGCGGCCCTTCGCCCATCCGACGCTCCTCGATCAGTGTTCCGTCCAGGATCCGCTCGATGGCCTTCCGTCCGAACACCGAGGACTCCTCGACAGTGATGTCATCGTCACTGGGGATGTCCTCCACCTCGCTTTCGGTGGCCAGGGACGGGCCCGGCCCGGCCTGAGCGGCGTCCCGCGGGGCACCCTGGTCATACAGGGGGTCCGGGGGTGGTGGTTCGTCGTTCCATCCCGGGGGTTCCGCCGCTGTGCCGCGTTGGGAGATGCGCTGCTTGATCGCCGCAATCCTGCCGGAGGCGCCGTTGCGAGCGGCACTGCCGGCCTCCGAAGGGCTGGTGGACGACGAGCGGCCGTGGGCCGGGGACTGCGGCGCAGAGGATTCGGGGCGAGTCTCTGCCCGCCGCGCGAAGGCGGGGACCCGGGGCTTCTCCTCCGAGAGCAGGTACACCTCGGTCGGGGGACTGTGTGTCGGAGTTTCGCCTGTCGGAGTTTCGCCTGTCGGAGCCTCGCCGAGCGTCGAGCCAGGATGCGGGTCGACGCTCGGGGCAGGGGCAGTGGTGGGGCCGTAGGTCGGATCGGTCAGCTGCGGCGGGTCCCGATGTTCTCCGGCCTCGGAGGGAGAGTCGGCCGACAGGGCTGATCCGGCCGGGTCGCCGCTGGGGTCACCGTTCCATGCCGGGTGGGGGGACGGTGGAGCCTGGGGCTGCTCAGGCTCGGCCTCATAGGGCTCTGGGGCCTCCTCGGCCAACCAGGCAGGCGAGGATTGTTCGTGCGGCAGGGCAGGGCTGCTCGGAGTCGCCGGGTCTGGCGCGGCGGTGCCCGTGAGGCCACCGGTAGGGCGGTCATCGGCAGGGCGGTCGTCAGCGGGGCCGTCGGAGCGGGACGGCACGGTCGTGGCGTAGGAGCTCCACGTGCCCGGCTGCGGGGGCTCGGGAGCGGACTCGGCGGCGGGTGCCGGCGTGGGCCGGCTAGGGCCTTTTGGGGCCTGACCAGCTCCCGGCGGAGCGCCTCCCGTGATCAGGTCGAAGCTGACCTGCATGCCGAGCACCTGCTGGATCGCCGCGTTCAGGGCCTGGTCGCCGTGCCGATTCGAGAACGTCGACCGAGCGCCGTCATTGGTGAAGGCCACCGTGACGGTCTTGCCGTCGAAGCCGGCCACCGTCGCATTGTCCTTGACCAGCATCCACAGCAACCGCGACTGGCTGGCCAGAGCCTGCACGATGTCCGGCCAGGCGCGCTGGAGCATCTCCACACGCGTCCCGTTCGGAGCAGCCGAGGCGGGCTCAAGCTGGCCTCCGGTCCTCGGATCGCCAGCGGACTGAGACGGCTGCGACGGAGCCTCCTGCTGAGGCTCGTGCGGAGGTTCGTGCGGAGGGGCGCTCTGCTGAGGTGCCCCCTCCGGAGGCTGCCGTCGGGGCTCCCCGGGAGCCGGGGCGGAGCTCGCCTCCTCGCTCTGAGCGTCACGTTCAGCAGGTGCGGCCTCGACATGGGCGGGCTCAGCCACCGACCGCGGCACGCCGGGGGTCGCCCATCCCTCGTCGGCCGACTGCGCAGGGGGTGCCGGAGCAGGTGCGGGGGCACTCGCCGGAGTTTCCGGGGCCGGTGCCTCCGGGGCCGTCGCAGGCGCCTGAGGGGCGGGTGTCGCGTGCTCGGCGGGCGCCGCCCCGGCGCCGGAGCTGCCCGGAGGCGTCGTCGTGTCTTGCTCGGGAGCGGCCTCCGCAGTCGGCGTCACCCCGGCTCCAGCCACGAAGTCCACCCGACGCTCGAGGCGTTCGAGCCGGGCGGCCAGGCTGGAGGTGCCCTGGTCCGCATGAGGCAGCAGCAGCCGAGCCATGAGCAGCTCCAGGTGCAGCCGCGGGGAGGTCGCCCCGACCATGTCCGTCAGGGCCTGGGCGGTGATGTCTGCCGCGCGCGAGAGCTCGGCCGCACCCACCTGGGAGGCCTGGTCCTGCATGCGTCGGATCTGGTCGGCGGGGACTCCGCGGAGGATGGCTCCCGGGGAGTCCGGCACCGACTTCACGATGATCAGGTCACGCAGCCGCTCCAGCACGTCCTCCACGAAGCGGCGCGGATCCTGCCCCGACTGCACCACCCGATCCACCACGCTGAAGGCGGTGGCGCCGTCCAGTGCGGCCACCGCATCCACCACGTCGTCCAGAAGGGCCGAGTGGGTGAAGCCCAGCAGCGCCACGGAGCGGTCGTAGTCCAGGCCGCTGTCCGTGGAGCCGGCGATCAGCTGGTCCAGCACCGAGAGGGTGTCCCGGACCGAGCCGCCGCCGGCGCGGATCACCAGCGGGAGCACCCCATGGGCCACCGCCACCTGCTCCTGCTGGCAGAGTCGCTGCAGGTACTCCAGCAGCGGCTCCGGCGGCACGAGTCGGAAGGGGTAGTGATGCGTGCGCGAGCGGATGGTGCCGATGACCTTGTCCGGCTCGGTCGTCGCGAAGATGAACTTGATGTGCTCCGGCGGCTCCTCCACGATCTTCAGCAGGGCGTTGAAGCCGGCCGCCGTGACCATGTGGGCCTCGTCGATGATGAAGATCTTGTAGCGGTCCCGCACCGGAGCGAAGGTGGCCCGCTCGCGCAGGTCCCGAGCATCGTCGACACCGCCGTGGGAGGCGGCGTCGATCTCGATGACGTCCAGGGACCCTGGCCCGCCGGTGGCCAGGTCACGGCAGGAGTCGCAGCGGCCGCAGGGGGTGCCGGTGGGGCCCTCGGCGCAGTTCAGGCAGCGGGCCAGGATGCGTGCGGAGGTCGTCTTCCCGCAGCCGCGCGGGCCGGAGAACAGATAGGCGTGTGAGACGGCGTCCTTGCCCAGGGCCGTGACCAGGGGTGCGGTGACGTGCTCCTGGCCGATCACGTCGGCGAACGTGTCGGGGCGGTACCGGCGATACAGGGCTGTGCTCACAGTGAAGAACCTTACCGTCTGGGTGGGACACGTGCACTTGATCGGAGGCGGGGCCGAACGCCGACTCCGGGCGGCCCCTCACCAGGGATCCTCAGCTCTGCGCGGCGCGCATCCGCAGCCGTTGCGTCACCTGCTTCTGCCGCGGGTAGACGTACAGCCAGGAGGTCCAGGGCCGCAGCCACACCATCAGCAGGGTCAGCGCCAGGCCGAGGACCGTGGTGACCCCCACGTGCCAGAGCGGGGCGGCCTCCATGCCGGCGAGCACCCGATGGATGATCACCAGGATCGGGAAGTGAGCCACATAGACCACGATCGAGCTGCGCCCGGCCCACTCGAAGAAGCGGGAGACCGCGCCCTGCGGAATGCGCGGGGCCAGCCAGAGGATCACCGCCAAGCCCAGCAGCGAGATCCCGGCGGCCTGCCAGGTCCCCATCCGCAGTGCGTGATCCTCGCGGCCCAGGTGGGAGAACACCGCAGCGAGGACGGCCATCGCGGCCACCAGCATCCAGGGGGCACGGGCCCAGCGCTCCACCCGCGGTCCGGCCCAGGCGCCCAGGAAGAAGAAGGCCCCGTAGTAGAGGGTCTTGTGCGGAAGGCCCGAAGGAACCTCCACCAGCACGACGACGACCATCATCGTCGCGGCAACCAGCAGGAAAGGTACCTTCCGGAGCACCGCGGCCGCGGCGTAGCAGAGGCACAGGGCGAGCAGGAACCACAGGTAGTCACCGGTGATCCAGTAGGTCAGTTCGAAGGGCCCGTTGCGGTAGACGAAGACCCCGTAGAGCACCATCCACACCGCCGCGGGCCAGACGATCGCCGCGTACTTGCCCCACAGGTACTGCGGCAGCGGTTTGGCCAGGGAACGTGGCAGCAGCATTCCGGAGAGGAACATCAGCAGCGGCATCCGGAAGGGCTCCAGGTACCGGTTGGCGAGGATCCACTCACGGCTGCCCGAGCCGGTCGACATCGGGATCGATGCGGCATGCAGGATCACCACCAGGATCACCGCGACGCCGCGCAGCAGGTCCATCCACTGCATGCGGCTGCTCGTGACGGCTGGCGCCGTCGTCGGGCTGCTGGGGGAGGGCATGGGTGTGCTCAGTTTCCTGGCTCGGGGAGGTGACAGACTTCAGAAAGTCTACCGGCCCACCCCGGGGAAAACCTGGATGTTCCCTGGACGCGGCTGACCTGCGGAAGGGTCGACGGGTCGAGTCGAGTTCGGACAGGGGGCTCGGACGGTGTCAGCGGCACTCATCTGGCACAGCCCTTCAAGCAGCTGATCGGCGTCACGCCGAAGCGGCTGGTCCGCACCCACCGTCTTGCCGCCACCGTACTAGGGATCGACCCCGCTGGACCGATCGATCTCCTCTAGGACAGACAGCTCACGAGACGTTAACCTGGAAGCACTCGCGCAGCGGAGGAGGGCCCCGTGGGCGAAGTAGTGATGTACGCGTCGGTCTCGGTAGATGGCTTCATCGCGGACGCCAATGATCAGCCCGGGCCGCTGTTCGACTGGTTGCTCAGCGGTGACGTGCCGTTGGACGAGAGCGGCGTCTTGAAGGTGTCGCAGACGTCCTACGACTACGTCCGGCCGTACTGGGACCAGATCGGGGCGACGATCGTCGGTCGCCACGTCTTCGACATGACGAATGGCTGGGACGGAACACCTCCCGGTGTCCCCCATGTCGTCGTCGTGACCCACCGAGGCAGGCCCGAGGGATGGTATCCCGAGGCGGCGTTCTCATTCGTCGACGGCATCGAGGCCGCCATGGCGACGGCGCAGGAGCGCGCGGGTGACCGCACCGTCGAGGTCGCCGCCGGGGACGTCGGCGGCCAGGTGTTCGCCGCAGGTCTGGTCGACGAGGTGCGCATGGACGTCGCACCTGTCGTGTTCGGGTCCGGCAAGCGCTACTTCGGGCCCGTGGACGCACAGCACCTGCTGGAGGATCCTGAGGTGGTGGTTCAGGGCGACGGGGTGCTTCATCTGCGCTATCCGGTGCGCCGTCGAGCGATCTGATCCGGTACCCGACGAAGTGGACTGCAGACGGTGACACCAGATCAGGTCTCTGGGCCCGTCCGCGCAGGTCGGGTCTTCCGCGCGTCAGCGGCCCGCTCTAGGGTGGCGGTCATGGACACTTCTGACGCAGAGCGCCTCCCCGCCGACCACTCATCCGCCGCCGAGACGCCGAGCTCATCGCTGGCCCGCCCCGGGCCCGACGTCGGGGCCCCAGAGGCCGCCGCCGTCGACGCCTATGTGGAGCAGGCCGTGGTCCGCCCTGGGCCCGAGTTCGCCGCAGTCCAGCGCCGGGCGGAGGAGGGCGGGCTGCCGGCCATCGAGGTCTCCGCTGCCCAGGGCAAGCATCTGGAGCTGATGGTGCGGATCTCCGGGGCCCGGCAGGTGCTTGAGGTCGGCACGCTGGCCGGCTTCTCCACGCTGTGGATGGCCCGTGCCCTCGACGACGACGGCGGCATCGTCACCTGTGAGGTCGAGTCCCACCACGCCGCCGTCGCCCGGTCGAACCTGGACGCGGCCGGCGTGGGGGAGAAGGTGGACATCCGCCTGGGCTCCGCGGAGCAGACCCTGCAGTCCCTGGTGGAGGAGGTCCGCACTGGGGCGCGCGAGCCCTTCGACCTGGTGTTCCTCGACGCCGACAAGGCCGGCAACCCGCGCTACCTGGAGCTGGTGATGGAGATGGTCCGGCCGGGCACCGTGATCATCGGGGACAATGTGGTCCGCGACGGCGGGGTGCTCGAGGCGGACTCCGACGATCCAGACATCCAGGGCATCCGGCGATTCCTCACCATGCAGGGCGAGCATCCGCGGCTCGAGGCCACGGCCGTGCAGACCGTCGGGGCGAAGAGCTGGGACGGGTTCAGCCTGGCGGTGGTCACCCGAGGCTGAGGGTCAGGACTCCGGCACCGGCGGTGCCACCGGGATGTCTGGCTGCAGGTACACGCTGCCGCCGGAGGCCGTGAACTCCCGGCTCTTGGCAGCCATGCCCTCGGCGACGATGCGTCGCTGATCCTCCGCCGAGCCGAACTCGTCACGGATGTCCTGGGAGATCCGCATGGAGCAGAACTTCGGCCCGCACATCGAGCAGAAGTGCGCAGTCTTCGCCGGCTCGGCGGGCAGGGTCTCGTCATGGAAGGCCTGCGCGGTCTCGGGATCCAGGGAGAGGGCGAACTGATCCTTCCAGCGGAACTCGAACCGGGCCTTCGAGAGCGCATCATCACGGCTCTGGGCCGCCGGGTGGCCCTTCGCGAGGTCGGCGGCATGGGCGGCGATCTTATAGGTGATCACTCCGGCCCGGACGTCCTCGCGATTCGGTAGGCCCAGATGCTCTTTGGGTGTGACATAGCAGAGCATCGCCGTGCCGTAGCGGGCGATCTCCGTGGCGCCGATCGCGCTGGTGATGTGGTCATAGCCTGGTGCGATGTCGGTGACCAGCGGTCCCAGCGTGTAGAACGGGGCTCCGTGGCAGAGCTCCTGCTGACGCTCCACGTTCTCGCGCACCAGATGCAGCGGGATGTGGCCCGGACCCTCGACCATCACCTGCACATCGTGACCCCAGGCGCGCCGGGTCAGCTCCGCCAGGGTGTCCAGCTCGGCGAACTGTGCCTCGTCGTTCGCGTCGGCGATGGACCCGGGGCGCAGCCCGTCGCCCAGAGAGAAGGCGACGTCGTAGGCGGCGAAGATCTCGCAGAGCTCGTCGTAGTGGGTGTAGAGGAAGTTCTCCTGGTGATGGGCCAGGCACCAGCCGGCCATGATCGAGCCGCCCCGGGAGACCATCCCGGTGACGCGCTCCGCGGTCAGCGGCACATGACGCAGCAGCACGCCGGCGTGGACGGTCATGTAGTCCACACCCTGCTCGCACTGCTCGATCACCGTGTCCCGGAAGACCTCCCAGCTCAGGGCGGAGGCGTCGCCGTGGACCTTCTCCAGGGCCTGATAGATGGGCACCGTGCCGATCGGCACCGGAGCGTTCCGCAGGATCCACTCCCGGGTGGTGTGGATGTCATCACCGGTGGAGAGATCCATGACGGTGTCGGCGCCCCAGCGGGTGGCCCACCGCAGCTTGTCCACCTCCTCGGAGATCGAGCTGGTGACCGCCGAGTTGCCGATGTTGGCGTTGATCTTCACCAGGAACTCCCGGCCGATGACCATCGGCTCGGACTCGGGGTGGTTGATGTTGGCTGGGATGATGGCCCGACCGGCGGCCACCTCGCGGCGGACCATCTCCGGCTCGCAGCCCTCGCGCAGCGCGGCGAAGCGCATCTCCTCGGTGATGATGCCGCGGCGGGCATAGTGCATTTGCGTGACCCTGCGCCCCTCGGCGGCTCTCCGCGGGGCGGGACGTCGTCCCCTCCACTCCTCCGTGGAGGCCCCGCGGCGGACGGCTGAGCGGCCGTCGTCGCTGAGGCGGCGGCCCCGGCCTTCGTACGTGGCGGTGTCACCGCGCGCCGTGATCCATGGGTCACGGAACGGCGGCAGGCCCTCGAGGGGGTCGCCCCCGGGACCTGCGGTCCGGTAGACGTCCACAGGCTCGTGGACGGAACCGTCCGGGGCATCATGGAGGTGAACCCGGGTCACGGGGACCTCCAGGCCCTCGCTGTCGCTGACGCTCGCTCGTTCGTGGGCAGGGTGGACCTCCATGGTGGGGGAGGTGGAGACAGAGGTGTGCTGAGAGAAATCGCTCATGATGAGCCCTCACTTCCTACGCCGGCATGACCCGGTCAGGTTCGACGGTCCAGGCGTGCATCGCCTGATCTCAGCCCCTGCAGGGGCACCCGTGTGGACTCGTCGAGCGTAGCCCACTGCACGGCGCGGACGTCGGCATATGACGCGTGACCTGGGAGGACGGGAGCGCGTCGGGTGTGCGCGTCGGGTGTGCGCGTCACGTGTCCTGGGTGCATCCAGCGGCCGCGAATCACGGCATCTGGAGGTGCTCGTCGGCGTGCCCCAGGCAGATGCCGTCAGACGTGGCCACTCGAGAGGTGTGGGGTGCGGAGAAGCGCTGACGCCGGGAGAGGAGACAGCACCGCAGACGCGACGAGGCCCCCGCTCAGATGAGCGGGGGCCTCGTGCTGTGGGCGGAGGATGGGGGATTTGAACCCCCGAGGGCGTGAACCCAACACGCGTTCCAAGCGTGCGCCATAGGCCGCTAGGCGAATCCTCCTTCAGCGCTCGATCTGCGGGTGCGAACACCCGGCGTCGCGAGAGCAGACTCCATGCTAGCGGAGAACGGCAGGAAAATGCACATCGTGCCCGGATCAGGGTTTCGGCGGGAGCTCAGCTGGCGCGTGCGGAGCCCTGCGGGCTACCATGGTTGCCGGCCCCACGTGTGGTGTCATCCTGCTGAACTCCCCCAGGACCGGAAGGTAGCAAGGGTAGGCGGGCTCTGGCAGGTGCACGTGGGGCCTCCTCATGCCTCCGGGCGGAATCACGAACTCCCCCTCCGGGATGATGACGACGCCGTGCCTCCTCCTTAGCGTGGAGCACATGACTGATCCCACGCCTCGACGCACACCGTCTCCGCTGCTCCAGATCTGCCGGGGTCCCATCGGCCAGGGCCTGGCGAGCGGCGCCGTCGCCCTCATCCCCGTCCGTCGCTACCCGCGCTGGCTGCGAGAGACCATCGTCTGGGCCCCCTCGATCACGATGGCGGGGATGTTTCTCTGTCCCGAGCAGGCGCAGCGGATCGCCCGGAAGACTGGGCTGGAGAGCGACGAGCGAGCCGAGCCCTCTCGAATCGAGGCGGAGGTCGAGGCCCCGCTGGCCGTCCGCCTGGCTGCCGCCGGATTCTTCGGAGGTGCCGTCTATGGCGTGATGCGCACGGGCCTCTGGGCAGACACGGCACTGGAGTCAGGGCTGCGCCGGCTCCGTGTCCCCGCACCGCGGGTGGTGCTGGCAGTGGCCGGAGGTGTCGCCACCTGGAGGATCGCTGAGATGGAGCGCCGACAGGCGGGCGGGCAGGGCACCCCCGGCTGACGCGCGCGGGACCTCCGGACTTCCTGGACAATGGGGCAGGCGCATCCTGTGATCCGGGACGCACCGACCTCTTCAATGCGGCGGACGCCCACAAGGCGGACCGCCATGACCGGAAGGCTGACCACGTGTCCGAGAACTCCACCCCTGAGGCTCCGGCTTCGTCTCCGAGCCCGAGCACGCCGGGCTACACGATCGGCGACTACTTGCTCGACCGGCTCGCCGAGCTGGGCCTGACCGAGCTCTTCGGCGTCCCCGGTGACTTCAACCTGCATTTCCTGGACCACGTGGTCGCCCACCGGGACATCCGATGGGTCGGCTCCGCCAATGAGCTCAATGCCGGCTACACCGCCGACGGTTACGCGCGCATCCGCGGGATCGGTGCCTTCCTGACCACCTATGGCGTCGGTGAGCTCTCCGCGATCAACGCCCTGGCCGGCTCCTACGCCGAGTCAGTGCCAGTGGTGCAGATCGTCGGCGCCCCACCGAAGGAGACGCAGGCGTCCGGACGCAAGATCCATCACTCGCTGGGCGACGGCGACTTCAAGCATTTCCTGCGCATGGCCGAGGAGGTCACTTGCGCCCACGCCGATCTCGATGCTGCCACCGCCACCTGGGAGATCGACCGAGTCCTGCGCGACGTCGTCTTCCGTCGTCGCCCCGGCTATCTGATGCTGGCCGCCGACGTCGCCGCGGTCCCCGCCTTCCCTCCGTCGGAGTCGCTGACCACCGACCTGCCGGTGACCACCCCCGGTGCGGAGGCCGCCTTCGAGGAGGCGCTGCGCCGCTTCCTGCCCGGCCGGCGCATCGCCGTGCTGGCGGATCTGCTGGTCCACCGGCTCGGTGCCACCGAGGAGCTCGCCTCCTTCCTCGCCGACTCGAACCTGCCCTTCGCGACTCTGGCCTGGGGCAAGACCCTGGTGGACGAGTCCGATGAGAACTTCGTCGGCATCTACTCCGGGGCGGCCTCGCAGCAGCGAGTCAGGGACGTCATCGAAGGTGCGGACGCACTGATCACTCTCGGAGTCGAGTACACGGACAACACCACCGCCGGATTCTCCATGGATCTGGACCCCGCTCGGCTCATCGACGTCTCCCGCTTCGGAGCACGTATCGGCGACGAGGTCTTCACCCCGATCTCCCTGGAGCGGGCGCTCGCTGTGGTGCACCGGGTGGTGGTCGACCTCGACGACGTCGTCCCCATGCCTGCCGCTCAGGCGCCCGAGCCGGAGGCTCCACGCCACCCGGCCGAGGGCCCGCTCACCCAGAACGGAATGTGGGAGATCCTGGCCTCCCAGCTGGAGTCGGAGAACATCGTGGCCGCCGACCAGGGCACCAGCTATTTCGGCATGGCCACCCACCGGTTTCCGGCCCGATCCACCTTCATCGGCCAGCCCATGTGGGGCTCCATCGGCTACACGCTGCCGGCCATCCTCGGGGCAGGCCTGGCCGACCGCAGCCGCCGGCCCATGCTCTTGATCGGCGACGGCTCCGCCCAGCTGACCATCCAGGAGATGGGCGTGATCATCCGCGAGAAGCTGCCCGCCGTCATCGTGCTGGTCAACAACGATGGCTACACCGTGGAGCGCGCGATCCACGGCCCGGACGAGATCTACAACGACATCGCCCCCTGGCGGTGGGAGCTGGTGCCGCAGCTCTTCGGCGCCACGGAGGAGGGGCACCTGTTCCGCCGGGCGACCACTGAGGCCGAGCTGCTGCAGGCCTGCCAGGACGCCATGGAGAACCGCGAGAAGCTGGTGTTCATCGAGGCTGTGACCCACCGCGACGACATCCCCCAGCTGCTGGAGGACGTGGCCAACGCGTTGAAGCGCTGACTCTGGCCTGCTGTGATGCCCGGTCCGGGTGCAGTTTTCTGCACCTAGGTCGGGCAGTTGGATGGCTCGCGGACTCATTCCAGGCGGCATAGGCTCGAAAGCGATGACCACGACACCCCAGCTCCAGGCCAGCACAGTGCCCGACGACGGCGTCCGGCTCACAGTGCGGGCGCGGCTGGAGCGCATGGTCACGGAGCTGATCTCCCTGATCACCGGGTGGCTGGTCTGGATGCTGCCGATGGCGGCGTTCGTCCTGCTGGGTTGGCTCTTCTCTTCCTTCAGCTGGCCGGTGTTCGACGGTGTGGCGGGTGATTCGTTCCCCCTTTCGCTCACCCTGCGCCTGGCGGCCGTCTGCGTCGCGACGGTGGTGGTCCTCCCCGCCGCCGCTCGGATCGCAGACCAGCTGCAGTTCTCGCGGGCAACCCACCTGCTGGGAGAGACGCTGAACCCGCCGCCCACCCCGGAGGGGAAGCCCTGGTGGCGCTGTCTGGTCCTCGCCAAGGACCGGACCAAGCCGGGCATGCTCGGCCGGTCCCTGGGCGGCGCCCTGGTCTCCAGTCTGCTCGCCGCGGGAGCGGTACTGTGCACCGTCACCGCGGCAGTGCTGCTGATGCTGCTCCTGACCAGCGACGCCGCCTTCCGGAACTCCACACTCTTCGACAGCAGCACGCGGCTACTCCTGACAGTGCCCGCCGTGGCGGCGCTGATCGCCTCACCCTGGATCATCCACGGCCTGAGCGGGCTCGATCGGCGCCTGCTGCGCACCTTCTACGGCACGGACGAGACCGCCACACTGCAGGCCCGCATCCGGCAGGTGGACCAGGCCCGCAGCGACGCCGTGGACACCGCCGACGCCGAGCGTCGACGCATCGAACGCGACCTCCATGACGGCGCCCAGCAGCGGCTCACCGCGCTCGCAGTGGACCTGGGACTCGCGCGGCGAGCCCACCCCGACGATGCGGTGCGGCTGCGTGAGACCCTGACCCGCGCCCAGTCGGAGGTGACCGCTGCCCTGCAGGAGATCCGTGATCTGGTCCGTGGTCTGCACCCCGCCGTGCTGGAGGACCGGGGACTGGACGCCGCCGTCTCCGCGCTCGCAGACCGGGCGCCCTTCCCGGTGACGGTCGCCGTCGACGTCGACCCCCGCCCGGCGGTCCGGATCGAGGCGGTGGCCTATTTCGTCGTCGCCGAGGCGCTGAACAACGCGATCGTCCACGCGGGAGCGCAGCACGCCGAGGTGCAGGTCCACCGTGGTCAGGACCTCCTGACCGTGCAGGTCACCGACGACGGCGGCGGCGGAGCGGATCCGGCCGCGGGCACCGGGCTTCTGGGGCTCGGACGGCGGGTCAACGCCGTCGAGGGCAGCCTCGCGGTGGACAGCCCCGCCGGTGCGGGGACACGTATTGAGGCGGTGCTGCCATGCGAGTGATCATCGCCGAGGACTCCGTGCTCCTGCGCGAAGGGCTGGTGCGTCTGCTCCACCACGCCGGTGTCGACGTCGCCGCCGCGGTGGGTGACGCCCAGGTCCTCCTTGCCGCCGTTGAACGGGAACGCCCCGACCTGGTGATCGTGGACGTGCGCATGCCGCCCACCCACACCGACGAAGGCATCCGGGCGGCTCTGCAGCTGCGCCAGGAGCACCCCGGGATCGCCATCATCGTGCTCTCCCAGTACGTGGAAGAGCGGTACGCGGTGGACCTGCTCACCGGGGAGACGCGGGGAGTGGCCTATCTGCTGAAGGACCGGGTCGCCGACGTCGACGAGTTCCTCGACACCGTGCAGGCCGTCGCAGCCGGAGGCACCGTGCTGGACCCGGAGGTTGTCTCCCAGCTACTGACCCGTCAGGCCGGTCGCGACGGCGTCGAGCAGCTGACCATCAGGGAACGAGAGGTGCTCGGGCTCATGGCCGAAGGCCGATCCAACGCCGGGATCGCCGCCGCGCTGCACCTGAGCGACTCGGCGGTGTCCAAGCACATCAACGCCATCTTCACCACGCTGGACATCCCTCCGGCAAGCACCGACAACCGGCGCGTGCTCGCCGTGCTGCGGCACCTCTCGGCGGGCGCCATCAGGAAGGACGCGCGATGAGCGCCAGGGAGACCAGAGATCAGGCCCGTGCGCGGCCGGCGAGGTCAGCGCCGGGGCAGCCCTGGCGCCGTCGGGCGTGGTTCGGCGTCGGCGCGGTGCTGACGGCGGTGCTGCTCGCCCTCGCCATGCCGCCCTCCCTCCAGGGGATCCTTCAGATGACCTGGCTCTCCCGCAGTGCTCCCGAGCAGGTGGAACAGCTCATCGAGGGGTCGATGGACGAGATCTGGTATGCCGGAGACGTCCGCCAGGTCAGGATCCACGGCACGGACCGGGACGATCTGCAGATCCGTGAGGACTTTCTGCATGTGCCGCGTGAACCGATGACACGGACACAGGCCCAGCATGGTGCCCTGGCGGTGGAGACCAGCTGTGCGGGGCAGTGTGCGACTCTCCAGTCCCAGGAGCTCGCCATGCCGCAGGGCAGCGATCTCCGCGTGGTCTCCGCCGAGGGCGGGGCCTATGAGATCCTCGGCGTCGACGGGGACGTCGACGCGTGGATCGCCGGAGGAATCGTGGACCTCGGCGGTCTCACCGGAGATGTGGAGGTCCGCACCGTCCGTGCCGAGATCTTCGGGCGATCTCTCAGCGGGGATCAGGTCTCGGCGCGGACCACGATCGGTGGGGTGAGCCTCCACCACAGTGAGCTGCCGATCCGGCTTGACGCCCAGTCCCGGGACGGAGACATCACCATCGTCCTGCCCGAAGGCACCGGGGCAGCGGACTGCCACGTCGATGCCGAGACCGACGGCGCCGTCGTCGTCGACCTCCCAGGGGAGGACGCCGGGGGACGGGGCGAGGCAGACTGCCGACTGTCCCTGACCAGCGAATCGGGCGACATCACCGTCATCGTCGGTGACGAGCTCCCCGAGGGGTCGGCCGGCGTCAGCGTCCCCGACTGACCCGGGGCCGGAGGCGGCGAAGGCCCGGGCCCCGCGGCGCTGTGCCGCAGGCCCCGGGCCTCCACGCCTCCCCAGGAGGAGGACTTCAGACGCTGCTCAGAGAGTGCTCAGACCCCGGCCGGGACCTTCGCCGCCAGCTCAGCGCGCACCACGGCGGTGGCGTTGACCAGATGACGCAGCGAGGCCTCGGTCTCCTTCCAGCCGCGGGTCTTCAGCCCGCAGTCCGGGTTGGACCACACGCGCTGGGTCCCGAGCACCTCGGCCGCCAGCCGCAGCCGCTCGATCAGCTCGTCGACGCCGGGCACCCGGGGGGAGTGGATGTCCCACACCCCGGGGCCGATCCCGCGGGAGAAGCCGTGCTCGGAGAGCGCGGAGACCACCTCGAAGCCGGAGCGTGAGGCCTCCAGGGTGGTGACGTCGGCGTCCAGGGCGTCGATTGCGTCGATGACGGTCTCGAACTCCGAGTAGCACAGGTGGGTGTGCAGCTGAGTGGCGGCGTTGGCCCCGGAGGTGGAGAGCCGGAAGGAATCCACGGACCAGCGGAGGTAGTCCGGACGCTCGGCCACCTGCAGGGGGAGCAGCTCGCGCAGCGCGGGCTCGTCCACCTGGATGATCTTCACCCCGGCGGCCTGCAGATCCTGCACCTCATCACGCAGCGCCAGGGCGATCTGATCGGCGGTGTCGGCCAGCGGCTGGTCATCACGCACGAAGGACCAGGCCAGGATCGTCACCGGGCCGGTGAGCATGCCCTTGACGGGCTTCTTCGTCAGCGAAGCCGCATACCGGATCCAGTCCACGGTGATCGGCGCCGGACGGTGCACGTCACCGAAGAGGATCGGAGGACGCAGGCACCGGGAGCCATAGGACTGCACCCAGCCGTGGGTGGTGGTGATGAACCCCTCCAGGTTCTCCGCGAAGTACTGGACCATGTCGTTGCGTTCGGCCTCGCCGTGGACCAGCACGTCCAGCCCGAGGTCCTCCTGCCGGCGGACGCAGTCGGCGATCTGCTCGCGGATGGCCTCCTCGTAGCCCTGCTGGTCCAGCGAGCCGCGGCGGTGCGCGGCACGGATCCGCCGGATCTCGCCGGTCTGCGGAAAGGACCCGATGGTGGTGGTCGGCAGCGGCGGCAGGCCCAGTCCGGTCTCCTGGGCGGCCCGCCGATGCTCCGCCTCGGCGCGACGCCGGTCCTGAGGCTCCACAGCGGTCAGGCGGCTGCGGACGGACTCCACGCGCACCTGGGGGTGCTGCTCCTGCAGACGGCGCCGAGCGGCGTCGTCGGCGCGCAGGCCCTCCAACGCGTCGGCGCCTCCGGTGAGGTGACCTGCCAGGGCCAGCACCTCGCCGACCTTCTGGTCTGCGAAGGCCAGCCAGCCGGCCACCTGCGGGTCCAGCTGGGTCTCTCGGGCGGCGTCGTGGGGCACGTGCTGCAGGGAGGTGGAGCTGCTGACCGTGAGCGGACCCTGGTGACGTTCCCCCAGGGTGTCCAGCAGCGCGGCGGCGCGGGAGACATCCGTGCGCCAGACGTTGAGGCCACCGACGACGCCGGCCGCGAGGGTCGTGCCGGCCAGCGGCCGCAGCGCCTCTGCGGAGGGGAGTGCGCCGCGCTCCAGATCGATGCCGACAGCCTCCACGGCAGTTCCGCCCAGGGCGGCCAGGGCGTCGTCGTCGGCGGTGCCGTAGCTGACCGGCACGAACAGCGCGGGCCGCTCGGTCAGCCTCCCCAGCTGCTCGTAGGCACTGCTGATCCCGGCGATGACCTGCTCCCGGGGGATGTCCCAGCCGTCGGAGGACAGCACCGGCTCCTCCAGCTGGATCCAGGCGGCTCCGGCCTCGTGCAGGGCGCCCAGCAGGGCCGCGTAGGCGCCGACCAGCTCCTCGAGCCGGTCGAAGCGAGCGGCCTGGGAGGTCTCAGCGGCGGCGCCGACGGACTTGGCCAGCACCAGGAAGCTGACCGGGCCGAGCAGAGTGGGGCGGGGCAGGGGTGCCGCGCCCACAGTGCGGTCCGACTGCTCGGCGAGCTCGCGGAACGCCCGGAACCGGTCGGTGAGGGCCGCGGCCTGCGGGGCGAACGCGACGTCGGCCTCGATCTCCGGGACGTAGTAGTGGTAGTTGGTGTCGAACCACTTGGTCAGCTCCAGCGGCTCCACCTCGGAGGTCCCGCGGGCCAGCGCCGAGATCAGCGTCAGGCCCTCCGGGGCGTCAGGGGCGACGGCGGCGAATCCGGCGTCGCGGAAGCGGCGGGGGACCAGGCCCAGCAGGACCGAGGCGTCGAGGACCTGGTCGATGACGGCGCCGTCGGCGGGGACCGCGGACTCCTCCTCCAGGCCCAGACCCACCAGGTGGTCCAGGGTGCGGCGGCGGTGGGAGGTGATCGCCTCGATCAGTGCGGCGACGTCTCCGCCGCCCCAGTGGGCCTCCAGGGCCTTCTTGATCTCACGGTCGGGACCGATGCGCGGATAGCCGAGCACGGTGGGGGGCAGTGCGTGGGTGGGCGGTGCGGTGGTCATGGTGACTCCTTGTCGATGTGTCAGGGCAGGTCGTGCCTGGGCGGGATGTGAGGAGGGGATGTCAGGACGGACGCCTGGCGGGGTGGCTGGGCAGCACTGTGCCGGCTGGGGGAGCGTGGCCCCGGCGTCGCGGAGCCCGGGTGCGGCCGGGTCTTCTCCGGCCGGAGGTGCTGCGGTGCCTCGCTCAGCTTGCGTCGAAGCCGTTGCGCTGTCGGCGGGCCGCGTCGCGGATCCTGAGATGGTCCAGGATCGCCAGCGCCGGGGGGTGCTGGTTGAAAGTGAACAGGTGCAGCCCCGGGCAGCCGAGCTCCAGCACCGTGTCGATCAGGTTCAGCGTGGCGGCGACCCCGCGACGGCGACGTTCGGCCGCGTCCTCGACGTCCAGGTAGTCCACCAGGTGCCGGGGGACCGGAACCCCGGTGATCTCCTCCAGCCGGCGCAGGCGCCTAGGGCTGGTCAGCGGAGCGATGCCGGCGACGATCGGCAGGTGGATGCCCTGGGAGCGGGCCGAGTCCACCAGCTGCGCGTAGTCCTCCGGATCGTAGAAGACCTGGGTGACGGCGTAGTCTGCGCCGGCCTCCTGCTTCTCCCAGAGGGCGTGGAGGTCGGCGGCATGATCCCGGTCCGTGCCGGAGGGTGGATACGCGGCCACCGAGACCGAGACCGGCCGAGCTCCGGGCCCCTCAGGCGGGGACAGCCGCTCCTGCTCGACCTCGCGGACCAGCCCAACGACCTCGGCGGCACGGTTCAGGCCTCCGGGCTGGTGGATCCATTCCTTGCCGCCGTCGGGTGGGTCGCCGCGCAGCGCGAGGATGTCCCGGACCCCCAGGTCCAGCAGCTCGGTGATGGAGCCGCGGAGCTGGGAGGAGGTGCTGCCCGCGCAGATCAGATGCGCCATCACCGGTGAGGGCGTGGTGCGCAGCAGGTGGCGGATGACCTCCACGTTCGCGCCCTCGGGCTGGTTGTGCCCGTGGGTGACGGAGAAGTAGTCCGGGGCGGCCTCGGCCATCAGCTCGATGCTGCGCCAGGGATCCCGGCCCGCGGTGGCGGGGCGTGGCGGGAAGACCTCGAAGGAGATCAGCGATCTCCGCCGAGTGCGCTGGACCAGGACGGATGTGGTGTGGGAAGGGTCCGACGTCGCAGGCGGCGTCGGACGGACGGCGCCCGGAGAAGGCGTCGAGACAGGCATGGAGAGTCCTCCGTGTTGGCGTTCATCATCGTTCATGAGGCGCCACAGGGAGGCTTCCCCTGCGCCGTGCTTGCCGCTGAAGATAAAGCCATCTCAGTGAAGATGGCCGGTGCGGCCGGATCGTCATCTGGGGCACCCCGTCACGCGGGAAAGGGTTGCCGACCGGCCAAGCCAGAGCTGTTGTGACCGGTTCTCGTGATCCATCTGTGCCTGTGACGTTAGCACGGGGACGCCGGGTCGGAAACCTGCGACGGGAACAATGACGATATATGAACATATTGAGCACTCGCGGATGAGGTGGCGACGCGGCAACCCCCGCGCGCAGGTGGAGCAGGGGCGGCGAGGCTCTGCTCGCCGCTGCTCAGGGCGATCTGCGGCCAGCCCTCCGTCGCGTCAGCGGCGCCGGATAAGGTGGAGCGCATGCCCGATCGGTATCTGAAGAATGCGATGCGCCGCAACGCACGCAAGACCGTGCGCCGGTCGCTGCGCACAGCTCCCCGCGGCGCGCGACGTGGCGGAGGGCGTCGCCGCGGCGGGCGTCGTGGCGGAGGGAGTCAGGGCCTCCTGTGGTGGCTGCTGGCCGTGCTCGGGGTCATCCTCATCGGCGCCGTGATCAGCTGGCTCCAGGGGCTCGGAGCGGAGGAGCCGCAGGAGCGCCCGGAGGGTGCCGAGGCGGGCACCCTGGTGCGCGTGGTCGACGGCGACACCCTCATCGTGGAGCTCGACGGCCAGGACGAGCGGATCCGGCTGCTCAACATCGACACACCTGAGTCCGTCCACCCCACGGAGCCGGTCGAGTGCCTGGGACCGGAGTCCTCCGCCCACATGGAGACCCTGGTGTCGCCGGGGGACGAGGTCTTCCTGGAGTACGACCAGGAGCGTACCGATCGCTACGATCGGATGCTGGCCGGAGTGTGGGCGGATGAGGTGCTGCTCAACGTGCAGATGGCACGAGCCGGCTACGGCGCGCCGGTGCACTATCCGCCCAATGATCGGTTCCTCGCCGCGGTGGAGCTGGCCTGGGAGCAGGCGGAGGCGGACGGCGTCGGGCTCTTCGCCGCGGACCTGGACTGCGAACCGGCGCTGCCCTGACGCGGGCAGAGGCCCTCCCGAAATAGGATGGACCCATGAGCAGCTCCCCGGCGCCGGCGACCCGGCGGCAGAAGATCGCCGTCGCGACAGGCACCATCGGAGTCCTGGGTGCGATCACCGCTGGCAGCTGGCTGATGATCGACGGCACCATCGACGTGGACCTCATCGGCGGCGGTTCGATCCCGGCCGGCGAGGACTGCCCCACCGGCACATTGTCCCCGGTGGTGCCCGAGCGGGTGCCGGTGATCGTGCTCAACTCCACCAATGAGCCCGGACTCGCCGGCGACGTCGCCGAGGAGCTTGCCGACCGCGAGTTCCGGGTGGCCTCCGTGGACAACGACTACTTCGCGGACACCGGCTTCCAGGCCATCCTCCGCGCCGGCGAACGGGGTCTGCGGCAGGCCTACACGCTGCAGCAGCACCTTCCGGGGGCGCTGGTCGACCTCGATGATCGTGACGGCTACAGCGTCGACCTCGTGCTGGGCTCGGAGTTCGCCGGGCTGACGGACTCCGAGGAGATCGAGATGGAGCCCGGGCGTCTCGACTGCTCCGGCAGTGCCGGCTGAACCGGGACCTCGACGACGTCCGCCGAGACGCCAGCGGGCCGCCCCGAGGTTCTCGGAGCGGCCCGCTGCGGCGGCGCTGGACGCGTTGCGCGCTGCAGGATGAGGCTCAGGCTTCGGTGTTCTTCCATCGCCGGGCACGGATGAAGGAGCGCACTCCGACGACGATGTAGACGATCAGCAGCACGAAGGTGACGGTGCTGACGATGACCGCGGCAGGCCGCTCGGCGTCGCCGGCGAACAGCGCGCCCAGCTGCATCACGTTCATGGAGGTGCCGATGGCGCCCAACAGCGCCACCACCAGGGCGATGTGGATGCCGATCTTCGCGTTCTTGAAGCTGATCAGGCCGCTCACCAGCAGCACCAGGCCCAGGAAGGCCGGGATCAGAGCGGTCACACTGGCGAAGGACGTGGCGGCGTAGGCGATGATGCCGAGCAGGATGAGGATCCCGCCCAGCCCGACGGTGATGCGGGGCATGAGGCTCCTTGGTGTCAGGTCGGGAGGACGTGCTGTCCTCCATCGAGGGTCGGCCGGAACGCCTGAAGGATCCCTCCGGGCGGAGGCCCGGCCGAACGTTCTTCTACACAGTGTAGTAGGCCCACGCTCCAGGAGAAGTCCTGATCAGTCCGGAATCTCCAGGGTGAGCGGGAGCCAGCAGGCGGGGGAGGCGGGATGTGGAGAGGTCAGCCGACCTTGGTCCAGGTTCCGCAGGTCTCGGTGTTGAAGACCAGATGCTCGCGCGCGTCGAGGGTGATCTGCAGGGGCTCTCCGAACGCCGGATCCTCCTGGGGCACGACGTCGGACTCCGTCGGTTCCACGCCGCTTCGGATGTCTCCGAAGATGTCCCACCAGCAGAACGACGTCTCCAGGTCCCAGGTCAGCTCGTAGTCGCCGGGCTCGATGTGCCCGCCGACCACGTACATGCCGGTGCCGAACTCGGTGGCCGCAGAATCCGGGTAGGTCTCCTCCAGCGGGAGCCAGTCGCCGCAGTCGACGGAGTCGAAGACGGTGCCCTCCTCGAGGACCGCGATGCCGCGCTCCTTGGCGCCGGTGCGGACCACAGTGGGGTCGGAGCGGTCGGCATAGATCACATAGAAGCACGTCGCATCCTCGGAGCCGGAGCCCGGGGCCTGGCGGTAGGCCCCGGGAGTGATGTCCTCGCCGACGATCAGGCCCTCACCGTCGGAGAAGGGGGCCCCGCCTCCCGGCAGCGGATTTTCCAGGGCCTCCTTGCGGAGCCGGGCGCCGCCGCCAGGCTCCTCGGCGTGGGCGTCGCCGCTGCGTGCCTGCTCGTGGGCAGTAGTGTCCTGCGGCGAGGGGGACACGCCGGAGCCGTGGACGGTGGCGAGTGCGACGACGAGGACCACCAGCACCAGGGCCCAGTAGCCGATGAGGAGCAGGCCCCATCGGTACTGGGAGACGAAGCTGATGTCAGCGGCGGGTGAGGAGGCAGGTGCGGGGTGGGAAGGTCGGGAGCGGGCGTCGGCAGGCTCCTCCGGTGACGCGGGCTGCTCCGGTGAGGCAGGCTCCTCCGGTGAGGCGGGCTCCTCGGGCGACGCAGGACCTGCAGCCGGCGTTCGCTCGTCCGGCGGCGTTGGGCTCATCGTTCAGCTCTCCCCATCCGCAGGCGGCATCCTCTCTCTCCTGTGATCGTCCTCCTGTCGGCGTCCAGAGTGTGGGCAGGCCGCCGGCGTGTCCCCAGGGCTGGGCACGCCGCATCCCGCGGCATCACCGGGGCTCGAGCCTCACTGCCCCGTCAAGGCGGATCACCTCGCCGTTGAGCATCGGATTCTCCAGGATCTGCCGCACCAGCAGGGCGTAGTCCTCGGGTCGGCCCAGCCGTGCAGGATGAGGGGTCTTCGTGGCCAGTGCCTCCCGGGCCGCTTCCGGAAGGCCCGCCATCATGGGGGTCTCGAAGAGCCCCGGGGCGATGGTGACGGTGCGGACCTGTGAGGAGGCGAGCTCTCGGGCCACCGGCAGCGTCATCGACGCCACGGCTCCCTTCGAGGCGGCATAGGCCACCTGCCCGATCTGCCCGTCGAAGGCGGCGACCGAGGCGGTGTTGATCAGCACGCCGCGGTCCTCGCCGTCGAGCTCGTTCTCCCGCATCGCTGCCGCCGCCTGGGCCATGAAGTTCATGGTGCCGCCGACGTTGATGGCGAGCACCTTCATGAAGGTCTCCACCGGAAGAGGGCCGCCGCGGCCCACCAGTCTGCCGGGCGTCGCGACGCCGGCGCAGTTGACCAGAATCCTCAGCGGAGCGTGCTCCTGGGCCGTCGCCACGGCGCGTGCCGCCGTCTCCGGGTCGGTGACATCACCGGGGCAGAAATGCGCGCGTCCACCGATGGCGGCCACAGAGTCGGCGCGCGCCCCGCCCTCAGCGGTGCTCTCGTCAGTGTCAGGGAGGTCCACGACGACGACGGCGGCACCGGCATCGTGCAGTGTCTGGGCGGTCGCACGGCCCAGTCCTGAGGCTCCGCCGGTGACGATCGCGCTGGCGCTGGTCAGATCCATCGATGAGTCCTCTCCTCGGCCGGAAGGTGTCCGTGCCACCAGACTACGGCCGTGTGCATGGCGTGCCCATTCGCCTGCCTGAATTCGTCCGGCGGCTGGCTGCATGCCTCCATGGTGAGGTCCCTCCGGAGTCCCTCCCGCGCTTCTTCGCGCAGCTGAAGCGCTTTGTCCCTCCCCAGTGGCCGCGGCGCCTCCGATCCGTCGCTGATTCCGGTGGATCTTGCGATTCTGCGAAGAAGTGCAGATCTTTTCCTGGATATCTGTGGTCGGCAGGTGCAAGAGGGGTCAAAACTGGAGAAGTACCAACCACTGGTCACCGATTCGAAGGAGAACACCGTGACTGCCACCGTCAACGCACCCACCGACATCCGCGGAGACTTTGAGGAGCGCGTCGAGCGCATCGAGCAGGACTGGGCCTCCAACCCCCGTTGGGAGAACGTGCGCCGTGACTACACCGCGGACGAGGTGGTCAAGCTCCAGGGCTCTGTCCAGGAGGAGCAGACTCTGGCCAAGCGCGGGTCGCAGAAGCTCTGGGAGCAGCTCACCTCCGAGCACGCCGAGGGCACCTACACGAATTCGCTGGGCGCCCTGACCGGCAATATGGCCGTCCAGCAGGTCAAGGCCGGGCTGCGCGCCATCTACCTCTCCGGCTGGCAGGTCGCCGGTGACGCCAACCTCTCCGGCAACACCTATCCGGACCAGTCGCTCTACCCGGCCAACTCCGTGCCGCACGTGGTCCGCCGCATCAACAACGCCCTGCAGCGCGCCGATCAGATCGAGTACCTCGAGGGCATCCGGACCGTGGAGGACTGGCTGGTGCCGATCATCGCCGACGCCGAGGCCGGCTTCGGGGGACCGCTCAACGCCTACGAGCTGATGAAGTCCATGATCGGTGCGGGGGCCTCCGGCGTGCACTGGGAGGACCAGCTCGCCTCGGAGAAGAAGTGCGGCCACCTCGGGGGAAAGGTTCTGGTCCCCACCGGACAGCACATCCGCACCCTGCAGGCCGCCCGGCTCGCCGCCGACGTCGCCGGCACCCCTTCGGTGATCATCGCTCGCACCGATGCTGAGGCCGCCAGCCTGATCACCTCCGACGTGGACGAGCGCGACGCCGAGTTCCTCACCGGAGAGCGCACCGCGGAGGGCTTCTACAAGGTGCGCAACGGCATCGAGCCCTGCATCGCCCGCGCCAAGGCCTACGCCCCTTACTCGGACCTGATCTGGATGGAGACCGGCACCCCGGACCTGGAGCATGCCAAGCAGTTCGCCGAAGCGGTGAAGGCCGAGTACCCGGACCAGATGTTGGCCTACAACTGCTCGCCGTCCTTCAACTGGAGGAAGCACCTCGACGACGCCACCATCGCGAAGTTCCAGCGTGAGCTCGGCGCGATGGGCTTTACCTTCCAGTTCATCACCCTGGCCGGCTTCCACGCCCTGAACTACTCGATGTTCGAGCTGGCCAAGGGCTACAAGGCCGAACAGATGAAGGCCTACGTGGAGCTGCAGGAGAAGGAGTTCGCCGCTGAGGGCGAGGGCTACACCGCCACCAAGCACCAGCGCGAGGTCGGCACCGGCTACTTCGACGCCATCTCCACCACGCTGAACCCGGAGTCCTCGACCGTCGCGCTGAAGGGCTCCACCGAAGAAGGACAGTTCCACTGACCCGAGACGGAGCGCGGTGACGGCCTCAACGGGGAGGCCGTCGCCGCTCCCGCCGCAGCACCTCTTGAGGAGACAGCCATGAACACCCCTGAACTCTCGATCACGATCAACGGCATCGCCCTGTCGGCCCCGCGGGTGCCGCGGCAGAAGGAGGTCCTCACGGCCGAGGCCCTCAGCTTCCTGGCCAGGCTCCACGAGGAGTTCGGTGCACGGGCCACGGCTCTGGGAGTGCGGGAGGACGGCGCCGGCGCCGACCTGATCATCGAAGCCTCCTGGCGAGCGCTGATCACCAAGCAGCTCGCCGAGCCGGCCAGCTCCATCGTCCGTCCCCGCTGCCTGGGACGCCGGGAGGGTCGGATGTTCTACCGGGGAGAGGCGCTCTCTGCAGGACTGGTGGACTTCGGGATCCACGTCCACCACAGCGCCCGGCGTCTGCTGGCCGAGGGGCGAGCTCCGTTCGTCGAGCTGCCGTCCTTCGAGCAGGAGGAGGAGGTCGCGCTGTGGCAGGAGATCTTCAGCCGTGCCGAGCAGCTGCTGGAGATCCCGGACGGCACCATCCGTGCCATCCACCTGAATCCGCGGGCCGCCGCTGAGGCGCGGTCCGCCCGGACGGCCGGCACCACTGGGGGCCGGCGGCTCACCGGAGCAGCAGCCTAGGGACCTGCAGCACGCTCCGTGGGGCCGGCACGGCCAGGGCGCCGCATCATGAGGTCTGGTGCGGGGCCCTGGCCGGCCCGGCCGACCGCCGTCTGAGCCTTCGAGGTCGACTCAGCCGGCGGTCGGCCGTATGAGAGAGCGGCGTCGTGTCGCTGCTCAGTGGAAGCTGAACAGGCCCAGCGTCAGGGCTCCGAGCATGACGAGGATCGAGAAGCCCCAGATGATGAAGAAGGAGTACCGCAGGTGCTGCCCCAGGTTCGCCCCCGAGAGGCCCAGCGCCAGCCACAGCGCGGGCGAGAACGGGCTGACGAAGGTGCCGATCACGTTGCCGGCCATCATCGCGTGGGCGACCTCCATGGAACCGATCCCGAACTGCGCCGAGGTGGCGTCCACCAGGGGCAGCACGGAGAAGTAGTATGCGTCGGTGGAGGTCAGCAGGTCCATCGGCACACCCAGGACGCCCATGATGATGTGCAGGTTCGCCCCGGCGCCCTCCGGGATGACCGCCAGGGTGGACAGCGCCACGGACTCGAGCATCTCGGACTCGTTGAGCACTCCCAGGAACACCGCGGCGCCCAGGATCACCGCGCCCATCATGAGCGCGTTCGGCGCGTGGGCGCGGATGCGCTCCATCTGCAGGTTGGAGCCCTTGAAGTTCAGCGGCAGCGCGAGCGCCACACCCAGCATGAACGCCAGCGGCGGGGGCAGGATGTCGGCGAGCATCAGCCCGATGACGCCCAGCGCGAGCACGGCATTGGCCCAGAAGATCGCCGGGTGGGAGTTCATGCGCTCCACGATCTCGGCGCGTGCGTAGTGCTGGCGCTCGGTGAACTCGTCGGCGATCTGTCGCACGTCCACTGCCTCCGGAGAGCCGCCCTCGGTGGCCATCACCCGGCGCCTGATCCGCCGCACCTCACGCAGGCCCAGCAGCCAGGCGATGACCAGCACCAGGACCACGGCGATGATCTGCAGCGGGATCAGCGGACGATACAGCTCGATCGGGTCGATCCCGGTCACGGACGCGGCACGGCCCAGCGGCCCGCCCCAGGGGATCATGTTCACGATGCCGGCCGAGAGCGCCAGGAGCAGCAGCAGGAGGTATCGGCTCATGTGCAGCGCCTGATACAGCGGCAGCAGGGCGGGGACGGTCAGCAGGAACGTCGTCGCCCCGGCGCCGTCGACGTGGGCCACGATGCCGATCAGCGCGGTGCCGATGGCGACCAGCACGACTCGACCCCGGGTCAGCAGGATCAGGGACCGGACGATCGGATCGAAGAGCCCCGCGTCCGAGAGGATGCCGAAGAACAGGATCGCGAAGATGAACATCACCACGACGCTCATCACCTGGTTGACTCCGGAGTCGAAGAACTCGACGATGTCACCGACCCCGAAGCCGACCAGGAGCGCCCCGAGGATCGGAGTCACCACCATGGCCACCACGGGGGAGACCTTGTTCCACATCAGCAGGCCGACTGTCACGGCGATGATGCCGAGTCCGCCGACGGTCAAGAGAGTTGAAGGCTCGTCCATGAGCAGCTGTAATCCTTGCGAAGTTCTGTCAGTGTCGAGGGGCAGGCTCGGCAGGCAGGTGCGCGCCGACCGCCACGCACGGAGGTCCTCCGTGCTGTCAGCAGGGCTCCTCCTCCAGGGTGTGAGGAGAGCCGGGACGCCCCGGACCCGTCCGACCGGCCTGCGAGCCGGATCACACCCTAACCGCTGCATCACAGATGTGCACGTCTGCTCTGTAGAATGAGCGCCATGCGGCCCGTGCCCGACACGCCGCGCTCAGCGCGGACGACGACGACGTCTCCGACCGGTTCAGGGGGCAGGGTTCCCGCCGGTCGGGCGCACCTGCGCTCGGTGGACCCCGGCGCCGACGGCGAGCCGGGCCTCGACCTCATCGCGCTGGGGCGCCGGGTGCGGCACCTGCGCAAGCAGTCCGGAATGACCCTCGACGTCCTCGCAGAACAGCTGGGCACCGCTCCGAGCCAGCTCTCACTGCTGGAGAACGGCAAGCGGGAGCCGAAGATCTCTCAGCTCAGCCAGCTCGCCGGTGCCTTCGGCGTCACTCTCGACGACCTCTTCGGCGCCGAGCCGCCGTCGCGCCGCGCCGCCCTGGAGATCGAGCTGGAGAAGGCCCAGCGCGGCCCGCTCTATGCTGCGCTGAATCTGCCCACGGTGCGGATCAGCAGCCGACTGCCCATGGACGTGCTGGAATCCCTGGTGGGGCTGCAGCGCGAGCTGCGTCGTCGTCTCGAGGAGCAGGCGGCCACCCCGGAGGAGGCGCGCCGGGCCAACACCGAGCTGCGCGAGGAGATGCGCGACAGGAACAACTATTACCCGGAGATCGAGGCCGCCGCGCAGGAGCTGCTCGACGCCGTCGGGCATGGTTCCGGTCCGCTGTCCCACCATGTGGCCGCCGACATCGCTGAGCACCTGGGCTTCTCGCTGCGGTTCGTGCCCAATCTGCCTGATTCCACCCGCTCGGTCACCGACCAGCGCAACCGGATCATCTACATGACCCAGGGGCGCTCCCGGGACTGGGACGCCCGCTCGGTGCTGCTGCAGGCGCTGGGACATCATGTGCTGGGCCACACCGAACCGGAGGACTACTCGGACTTCCTGCGCCAGCGGGTCTACACCAACTACTTCGCCGCCTCGCTGCTGATGCCTGAGCGCAGCACGGTCGCGTTCCTCAAGGAGGCCAAGGCGCGCAAGGAGCTGGCCATCGAGGACCTGCGCGACGCCTTCGCGGTCTCCTACGAGTCCGCTGCTCATCGCTTCACCAATCTCGCCACGGAGCACCTGGGCATCACCTGCCACTTCCAGAAGGTCCATGAGTCGGGGATCATCCACAAGGCCTACGAGAACGACGGCGTGAACTTCCCGGCCGATCACTCCGGGGCCATCGAGGGGCAGACCGTCTGCCGGAACTGGACCTCACGGGTGGTCTTCGACGTCGAGGACAAGTTTCGCTCCTTCAACCAGTACACGGACACCTCGGTGGGGACGTTCTGGTGCACGGCACGCACCGAGGGCCATTCCTCGGGCATGTACTCGCTGAGCATCGGGGTGCCATTCGAGCATGTGAAATGGTTCCGCGGACGTGACACCACCGAGCGCTGCACCTCGCGGTGCCCGGACGACCCGACGTGCTGCCGCCAGCCCCCGCGAGAGCTCGCCGAGGTCTGGGAGGGGAAGGCATGGCCGGCGGCCCGCGCCAACACCCATCTGCTGGCCGCCATGCCGCAGGGGGCGTTCCCCGGGGTGGACACCACCGAGGTCTACGAGTTCCTGGCCCGCCACGAGGCGCGGGACTGAGACGGGCTCAGCTGCGGCGAGGTCTCCGGGATTCGCCCTGCTTGACGCTGAATCGACCGTGCAGCATCCAGTAGAGCACCAGGGTCAGCGCGACGATCACTGCGCAGGCGCCGAACATGATGCGGTAGCTGCCGTGCTCCACCAGCGGCCCGAGCACGAGCGGGGAGAGGCCGAAGCCGGTGTCGAGCAGGATGAAGAACGTCGAGATGCCGATGCTGGTCCGGGTGGTGGGCAGCATCGAGGCGATGGTGGCCTGGAACGCCGGCAGCAGCGCACCGAAGCCCAGTCCCGCCAGCACCCCGGCGATCAGGATCGTGGCCTGGTTCGGTGACCAGGCCAGCAGGCCCAGGGCGACGGCGTAGAGCACGATCGTGGGATAGACCACCACGTTGTCTCCGAACCGGTCCTGGATCTTGCCGGCGAAGAGACGCGTCACCAGCACTGCCACCGCGTAGATGACGAAGAACATCGAGGCGGCGGTGATCATCCCCTCGCTGCGGGCGAAGCCGTTGAGGAAAGTCATGATCGAGGCGAAGCTGAAGCCCAGCAGCATGGCGATCGACGCCAAAGCGAAGGCCCGCGGTTCGATGATGTCGGCCGGACGCAGGCGCAGCCGGTCCCGCCAGCGGCGCGGGACGTTCTCCGGCGCGGGCAGGCGGATCACTAGCGCGGCCACCAGGCCGATGACGGAGATCACTGACGTGCACACGAACATCGCCCAGAAGCCCAGATGCTGGGTCAGCTGCAGCGTCAGCATCGGTCCGATGGCCGGGGGCAGGGCGACGGCGAGCATGTAGTAGCCGGCGCCCTCGCCACGGCGACCGGCCGGGATCAGGGCGAAGACGGCGGCATTGAGCGCGGTCTGCCCGAAGCCGAAGGAGATGCCGTGGATCACGCGCAGCGCGATCAGCGCCTCGTAGCTGTCCACCCACAGGTAGGCCAGGCCGGCCAGGACGTAGACGAACAGGCAGACCAGGATGGTGCGCCGTCGGCCCAGGAAGTCCACGTACTTCCCGGCGGCGAAGCGGGAGGCCAGGGCACCGATCACGAAGGCCGAGGCGGCGAAGCCCGCCGCGGTCTGCCCGGCATGGAATTCCTCCACCGCGTACACCGCCATGCCGGTGATCAGCATGTAGAAGACCAAGGCGAGGATGACGTTGACGACGATCGCCAGCAAGAAGTCCTTGGTGAACAGGCGGGGCTGTTCCATCGCCGGCGCTCCGGCTGCGGCCTCGTCGTCCGGGGGTGCCGCGGCGGGCCCCTGGGTGTCTTCGGGGAGGGGCTGCTCGGCGGACTGGTCGGCCGGCCTGTCAGCAGGCTGGTCGGGCTGCCGGGGCGTCGGGCGTTCCGTGGCGTCTCCTCCGTGGTGTCCTGGGCTGTCCTGTTGCACCAGTGCATTATTCCACGGTGCAACAAACTCCGCTGAGGCGTGGGTGCGCTGCCGGCGCCGCCGGAATGCCCGGGATGCAGACTTCTGATCGCAGATTGTTGAACAATCCATGAGCGTGAGGCATGCTGGAGATCACACACGTGATCTCGGCGATAGTGATCGCGACGGAGCCCGCCCCTCCCGGTGCGGGCAGGGGAGGAGCAGCCATGGCAGCAGGAACCGCCGCCGGACGGAACAGTGCACCGCGCATCGACCTGAACTCCGACGTCGGGGAGTCCTTCGGCAATTGGCGGATCGGTGATGACACCGCCATCCTGGGGACGGTCTCCAGCGCCAACATCGCCTGCGGCTTCCACGCCGGAGATCCGCTGACCATCCAGGCCACCGCCCGCACCGCCGCGGAGAACGACGTCGCCATCGGCGCCCACATCGGCTACCGGGACCTCGCCGGCTTCGGCCGCCGTCATCTGGAGTGCTCCTACGCCGAGCTCGCCGCCGACGTGCGGTATCAGCTCGGCGCCCTGCAGGCCATGGCCGGCGCAGCCGGCGCCCGGATCCGCTATGTGAAACCCCATGGCGCGCTGTACCACTCGATGATCGGCCACGAGGTCCACTCGCGGGCCGTCATCGACACCATCGCCTCCTTCGACCCCGAGCTCCCGGTGCTGCTGCTCCCGGGCTCCATCGCCCTGGACCACGCCGCCGAGGCGGGACTCCGCGGCGTCGCCGAGGCCTTCGCCGACCGGAACTACAACCCGGACGGCACTCTGGTTTCTCGGCGTGAGCCCGACGCGGTGCTCCACGAGACCGGCCAGGTGGTGGAGAACATGCTGCGCCTGGCCCAGGACCGCCAGATCATCGCCCGCGACGGGACCCGCGTCCCGGTGGAGGCCGAGTCCATCTGCGTCCACGGCGACACCGCCGGCGCCGTGGAGATGGCCCATGCCGTGCGCACCGCTCTGGAGGAAGCCGGCGTCGAGATCCGCAGCTTCGTCGCATGAGCGGCCAGCTCATCGGCATCCGGGAAGCCGGTCCGCGCGCCCTCCTGCTGGAGTTCGCCGACCTCGAACAGGTCCTGGCCCACCACCAGCATCTGACCCGGCATCCGCTGCCAGGCCAGCGGGAGGCTGTCGCCGCGGCCCGCACCATCCTGCTGCGCTTTGAGGCTCCGCGTGCCGCCCGCCGTGCACGGAAGGAGATCGCCGAGTTGCGCGTGGACGCGTCCACCACTCAGGACACCGCTGTGGTGGAGCTCGAGGTCGTCTACGACGGAGAGGACCTGGCTGAGGTCGCCGCGCTTGTCGGGATGAGCGTGGAGGCGCTGATCGACTGGCACACGGCAGGGGACTGGACCGGAGCCTTCGGCGGATTCGCCCCCGGTTTCACCTACTGTGTGCCGACCGCGGCCGACCGCGCCCTGGATGTGCCCCGCCGCACGACCCCGCGCACCGCGCTGCCCCCCGGATCAGTCGCGCTCGCCGGTGAGTTCTCCGCGGTCTACCCCCGCGTCTCGCCTGGCGGGTGGCAGCTGATCGGCCGCACCGCCGCCCGCATGTGGGACCTGGAGCGTACCGCCGACGGTGCGGCCGAACCGGGCCGAGTGCCCGACGACGCCGGCGTCTCGCCTGCTCTGGTGCGCCCGGGTGACACCGTGCGGTACCGGGCGGTGCGTGAGGCCGCAGTGCTCACTGCTGAGGGGGCGAGTCGCAGGCCGGGGACGACCACGACACAGCAGGCCGCCGGCATCGTCGGCTCCACCGTCCCGGCGGAGGACGCGGCACTGGAGGTTCTCGCCCCGGGCCTGCTGACACTCATCCAGGACTTCGGGCGCGAGGGGCTCAGCGATCTCGGCGTCTCCCGGGCCGGGGTCGCCGATGAACCCGCCATGCGCCAGGCCAACCGGCTGGTGGGCAACTCTCCTGGAGCCCCGGTGCTCGAGGCGCTGCACGGCGGTCTGAGTCTGCGCACCGATCGGAACCTGGTGATGGCCGTGGCCGGTGCCGAGGGGCCGCTGCACATCGGCCATCCCGACGGCGGCTCCCGGTCCGCAGACGTCCGAGCTCCTTTCCTGCTCGCCGCCGGGGAGAGCCTCACTGTGGGGGCTCCTCATCGGGGGCTGCGTGCCGTGCTGGCGGTGCGTGGCGGAATCGCCGCGCGTCCGGTGCTCGGCAGCGCCTCTGCCGACACGATGTCCGGACTCGGCCCGGCCTCGCTGCGGGCCGGCGACCGGATCGCGCTGGGAGACTGCGCGGTGGCCCCTGTGGGCGCCCCGGAACCCAGCACGCTGCCTGTGCCCGAGCACGACGGCGCCGTGACCCTGCGCTTCACCCGCGGTCCGCGCGATGACTGGTTCTCCGAGCAGGAGGTCACCCGGCTCCAGACCCAGCGTTGGGAGGTCACCCAGGAGTCGAACCGGATCGGGATCCGGTTAGGACTTTCCGACGGGGACTCCGCCTCCGCCCGCCCTCTGAAGCGGGCCCGCGACGGGGAGCTGCCCAGCGAGGGAGTGCCCCGTGGGTCCCTGCAGATGCCGCCGGCCGGGCTGCCGGTGCTCTTCCTCAACGATCACCCGGTGACCGGCGGCTATCCGGTCATCGGCGTCGTCATCGAGGAGGATCTCTCGGCCGCCGCCCAGCTCGCCCCGGGGGACGTCGTGCGGCTGTGCGCGGTCGACCCTGTGCGGCTGTGCGCGGTCGATCCTGTGCGGCTGTGCGCGGTCGATCCGTCCGCCTTCATGCCCCGCACCTCCTCCACCACGACCTCCACCACGACCTCCGAGGACCCCGTATGACCACCATCCTCATCGCCAACCGCGGCGAGATCGCCGTCCGCGTCATCCGTGCCGCCGCCGAGCGCGGCCACCGCACCGTCGCCGTCTATGCGGACCAGGATGCCGCCGCGCTGCATGTCGAGCTCGCCGACGTCGCCGTGGCGCTGCCCGGTGCCACGGCCGCTCAGACTTACCTGGATCAGGCCAAGATCCTCGCCGCCGCCGAGCAGGCTGGCGCCGAAGCGATCCATCCCGGCTACGGCTTCCTCTCCGAGAACGCCGACTTCGCCCGAGCCGTGATCGACGCCGGAATGACCTGGATCGGGCCCTCCCCGGACACCATCGAGCGTCTCGGGGACAAGGTCGCCGCCCGGGCCCTCGCCGTCCGGGTCGGTGCCCCCTTGGCACCGGGCACCGACGGCCCGGTCAGCGGGGCCCAGGAGGTCCGTGCCTTCGCCGAGGAGCATGGGCTGCCCGTGGTCATCAAGGCCGCCCATGGTGGAGGCGGCCGCGGCATGCGGGTGGTCCGTGCCTCCGAGGACATCGACGACGCCCACGCCTCGGCCGTCCGGGAGGCTGAAGGAGCCTTCGGCCGGGGGGAGTGCTTCGTGGAACGGTTCCTGGACCGTCCCCGCCATGTGGAGGCCCAAGTGGTGGCGGATGCCCATGGCGAGGTCGCCGTCGTCGGGATCCGTGACTGCTCCCTGCAGCGCCGGAACCAGAAGCTCGTGGAGGAGGCCCCGGCGCCGTTCCTCTCCACGGAGCATCGCCTCGCCGTGCTGGACTCCGCGCGGGACATCTGCGCAGCGGCCGGCTATGTGGGCGCCGGCACGGTGGAGTACCTGCTCAGCCCGGACGGAGTGCTCAGCTTCCTGGAGGTCAACACCCGACTGCAGGTGGAGCACCCGGTCACCGAGGAGACGGCACGGGTGGATCTGGTCGCCGAGCAGCTGCGCATCGCTGCCGGAAAGCCCCTCAGCACCGCCGCCCGCCGCGCCGCCGCCGAACTGCGTGAGACCGGTGTGCTCGACGGCGGGCATGCGATCGAGTTCCGTATCAACGCCGAAGAGCCGGCCCACGGCTTCCTGCCGACCCCGGGACCCGTGGAGCTGCTGCAGCCGCCCACCGGCCCGGGCATCCGCGTGGACACCGGGGTGCGCAGCGGCGACGAGGTCTCCGGTGCCTTCGACTCGCTGATCGCCAAGCTCATCGTCACCGGCCCGGACCGGGCCACGGCCCTGCGTCGGGCTCGTGTCGCGCTGGCCGAGATGCGGGTCGAGGGGGTCCCCACGGTGCTGCCCTTTCACCGCGCCGTGCTGGAGGCAGACGACTTCCTCGCCGCCGACGGTGCCGAGAGCTTCCGAGTGCACACCCGCTGGATCGAGACTGAGTTCGAGGCGGAGCTGGCAGAGTCCGAGCACCTGGCCGCCGCGGTGCGGCACCGAGAGCAGGGCATGCGTCGGACTACCGTGGAGATCGACGGACGAGCGGTCAGCCTCGGGCTCCCCGCCGGGCTGCTGGGTCTGCTCGGTGCGGCCTCACAGGAGGCCGACCCACGCGGTGCGGGCGACCCCGGCCGGTCCGAGGACGGCGGAGCAGTCACCTCTCCGGTGGCCGGGACGCTGGTCAGCTGGGCCGCGGAGGACGGCGACGACGTCGAGGAGGGCGCGCCGGTCGTCGTCGTGGAGGCCATGAAGATGGAGTCCACCGTGCGCGCTCCGCGCGCCGGGACTCTGCACCGTGAGGACCTCGCCCCCGGCGCCTCGCTGAATGCGGGTCAGGTGCTCGCCCGGCTCGGCTGAGGTGCCCGGCGCTGACGCCCGATAGGTTGGTCTCATGCACGGTGCACAGCAGGATGTCCAGGAGACCACGGCGGGCCCGGGCCGATCCCCGGAGGAGATGGCTCTGGAGGAGCTGCTCGCTGATGCGGAGGTCCGGCAGGGCCTGACCGATCATGCCCACGTACCGGACCGGGTGGCCGAGATCCTGCGTCGACTCATCAGCTCCGGAGAGATCCTGCCCGGCACGAAGGTGCCTGAGGTGCGGACCACCCAGCTGCTCGGGGTCTCCCGGCACACGCTGCGCGCCGCGTTCCAGTCGCTGGCCGCCGAAGGGCTCCTGGAGCGGCGGCCCAACCGTGGTGTCTTCGTGCACGCGCCCACCACCGAGGACATCCGCGAGACCTATCGTGTGCGTCGGGTGGTGGAACTCGGCGCGGTGCGTCAGGCCGACTTCGACGACGCCGCGCTGGCCGAGCTGGAGGCGGTCATCGACGTCGCGCGTCGGGCGAGCGCGGCCGGGGACCTCCCCGCCGTCGCGCAGGCGAATCAGCAGCTCCATCGGCTGATCATCGCCCAGGTGGGCAGTGAGCAGCTCAGCGCCTTCATGGAGCAGATCCTTGCCCGGATGCGGCTGGTCTTCCACACGATGCGGGGTGACCCCACGTTCCACATCGACTATGTGGAGCGCAACGCCAGGCTCGTGGAGCTGCTGCAGACCCGCGACGGTGCGGCCGCAGAGGAGCACCTGGCGGGCTACTTCGACGTCGCCGAGGAGCAGCTGCTCGAGAACCTCGGGTGACCTCCTTCCCGTCCGAGGCGCCCCCACCTTGTTGAGAGGGTGCGTTTCCGCCGGAATGAGGCCTTCAGAGCGGGAGTTCGGGCGGAATCTCACCCTCTCAACCGCGTGGTCAGCGTCCGCTGCGGGCGACGACGAGCGTCATCGTCACCCCGAGCAGGGCCAGGACCCCGTAGCTGCAGGCGATCTGCACCAGGCTCACGGTGTCGGAGACCTGCCCGGCGATGAGGCTGGGGATCGCGGCAGAGGAGTAGTTCAGCAGGTAGACCGTGGAGACCAGCCCAGCACGTTCCTGCGGGGCGGTCAGGGGCAGCAGGGAACGCATGCCGCCGGTCTGGGCGACCCCCTGCGCGACGCCCGCGGCGAGGCTGAACAGCAGGAAGGGCAGGATCGCCCCGGCCGCCAGCGAGGTGAGGATCCCGGCCAGCAGGAGCAGGTAGACCACCGCTCCCACCCGCAGCCCGGTGACGGGACGCCAGCTGGAGGTCAGCGGGCCGCCCAGCATGTTCAGCACGGTGAACGACGCGAAGACGGCCGCCGCGGTGAGTGCGGCCGAGGACCCCAGCTCCACTGCGGTGATCGAGGGGCCGAAGGCCTGGTAGAAGCCGCCGACCGACCAGGTCGCCAGGATGACCCCGGCCATCGCCACGAGCGGCCGCCCTGCACCCTGGGGCACCAGGATTCGAGGCCGCAGGGATGCCGCGGCCCGGTCGAGCGCCTCGCGCCAGGGGGCCGGCGAGGCCGTCTCCGGCCCGAAGGACACTGCCACGGCGGCCAGCAGCAGGGCGCCGAGCAGGATGCTGAACGTCAGGTGTCGAGGGTCTGGACCGTGGTCCACCAGCGCCCCGGCGAGCAGGGCGCCCGAGGGGATGCCCAGCATCGGGGCCGCGGAGGTGGTGACAGCGGCCAGCCAGTGCGGCCTGGTCGGGGCCGTGTCGATGGCGTAGGCGCCCAGCGTGCTGGTGGCGATCCCGGTGGCCAGCCCCTGCATCGTGCGGCCCAGCAGCAGCGGGGCGGCGCTGTCCACGGTGAGCAGCACCCCCATACCGGCGGCGGCCAGGACCAGGGCGACGACGGCGACGGGTCGGCGTCCCAGGTGGTCGGAGAGTCGTCCGAGCACCAGCAGGGCGAAGGCCGCTGCAATGAGGTAGACGGCGGCCGCGGCGGCGAGGTCGCCATGGGTCAGTCCGTCCTCGAGACGGTAGGTGGTGTACAGCGGGATCGGAGTGCCTGCGGCGATGAACACCAGCACCAGTGAGCCGGAGGCCGCGGCGAAGCCGAACAGCCTCGAGCGAGGGGACTGGGGCGGCGTCTCCGTGATGACCTCCTGCAGGATTGTCCGGACATCCGTGTTCCAGTCAAGCACGGCCGGACGAGACGCTCAGGAGATGCGACAGAATGAGACTGAGCCCGAGAGCGACGCCGTGTCCGTTCAAAGACAGCAGGAGGACCTATGCCCGCCCCCGCACCTACACCCGTGAGGCCGCCTACCGGTCGTTGCCCGGTGGCGCGCTCGACGTCGACCATGACCTCTATGAGCAGATCGCCGCCGCAGACCGACGGCTCGTGCAGGAGTTCGAGGTCCCTGTGCGTTCCGGGCGGGCCTGGGAGGTTCCCGCCGGGCACATCGTGCGCCTGCACCAGGTGGACGGGCCGCAGGTGGGGGACCTGAATCTGTGGAGTCTGCATGACCCGCGGGAGAGGTTCTGGGCCGCGCGGACCCGGCAGCTGCAGCGGTCCTCGATGACCACCTATGACCGGTTCTGGTCCACTCTGCCGCACCTGCGGCCGCTGGCGACCGTCGTCGCCGACTCCCTGGCCGGGCATCCCGACGCCGAGGTCATCCATGACCTGCTGGGCACGCGCTGTGACCCCTATGTGAACCGCATGCTCGCCGGGGTGGACTTCGACCGGCACTGCCATTCCAACCTCACCCGGGCGGTGCTGCCGCACGGGCTCACCGAATACGACGTCCACGACGTGCTCAACGTCTTCCAGCTGGCCGGGCTGAACCACGAGCGCCGGTACTTCATGGACGCCTGCCCCGCACAGCAGGATGACTTCTTCGAGTTCTTCGCCGAGACGGACCTGCTCTGTGCCCTGTCCACCTGCCCGGGAGGGGATCTGTCGGTGCACATGTGGGGGCCCGAGGCGGCGTCCACGGAGGAGCAGCTTCAGCACTGCCACCCGCTGGGGGTGAAGGTCTACGCCCTCGACGACGAGGCTCTGGCCGGCTGGGAGCCCTCGCAGCGTGCCGCCTACCGGGGAGCGGACGGTCTGCACGGGCTGCGGCTGCGGGACTGACAGGCGCTTCGATGCTCTCCCCCGGAGGTTGCCTCTGCGCTTTGGGCCCTTATGACGCCTCACAGCGTCGGAAAAGGGTCCAAAGCGCAGAGGCAACGTCGGCAGCGGACCTGCTCAGGGCACCTGGAGCTCGGCGTCGGGCAGATCGGTGACGAGCATGTGCCCGGGGGAGTGGCTGATGGCCAGCTCGGGCTTCGACTCCATCACTGCGGCCTGAGGTGTCACCCCGCAGGCCCAGAACACCGGGATCCATCCGGTGGGGACGTCGACGGCGTCGCCGAAGTCCGGGCTGTCCAGGTCCTCGATCCCCAGCGCGGCGGGGTTCCCCACGTGCATCGGGGCTCCGTGGACGCCGGGATAACGGGAGGTGATGCGCACGGCGTCGGCCACCTGGTGGGCTGGGATCGGCCGCATGGAGACCACCAGCGGCCCGGACAGCGAGCCGGCCGGGGCGCAGCGCCGCGCGGTGCGGTACATCGGCACGTTGACCCCGAGATCCAGGTGCCGGACGGGGACGCCGGCGCGGCGAAGCGGAGTCTCGAAGGTGAAGCTGCATCCCAGCAGGAACGTCACCAGGTCATCGCGCCAGTGCCCGAGCACGTCGTCCGGTTCAGCGACCAGCTCACCGTCGCGGTAGACCCGGTAGGCCGGCACATCGGTGCGGATGTCACCTCCGGCGAGCAGCCCCGAGGTGACCTGCCCCGGTTCCAGCACGCCCAGCACCGGACAGGGCTTGGGGTTGCGCTGGGCGAAGAGCAGCATGTCGAAGGCCAGATCCTTCGGCAGCGCCAGGACGTTGGCCTGGGCGAAGCCGGGGGCGTATCCGCTGGTGGGGGCGCGCAGTCCTGTCCTGAACGCCTCGCGGGCCTGGGTGGGGGAGAGGCTCTCCGGGGGCGGCGTCATGGGATCTCCTGCGCTGGGCGTCTCGGGGCGGGTTCGGGCGGGTAGGCGCTCAGCCGGTCATCCACAGTTCGGCCAGGCCCGTCAGCGAGTTCGCGCCCATGTAGAGGGTGAGCCCCCAGGCCAGCAGCCCGATGATCAGCAGCCACTTCGGGTACACGTAGCCCTGCAGGAGGTCACGACGGCGCCAGGCCACGTAGAGCACCACGGTGAAGCCCAGCGGCAGCACCACCCCGTTGAAGGCGCCGGCCATGATCAGCAGGGTCTGTGGGGCCTGGCCCAGGGTCAGGAACACTCCGCAGGTCAGCGCGAGGAACGCGGCGAAGTAGATCGTCCTCGTCCGGTCGGTGGTGTTCTTGGTGGTCAGGAAGGAGACGGTGGTGAAGGTCGCCCCGAGGATGGAGGTGATGGCGGCGACCCAGAACACCAGGCCGAAGACGCGCAGCCCGATCTCACCCAGCGCCGCACCGAAGGCTTCGGCGGCGACGTTGTCCTCGGTGAGGCTCACCCCGGTGGCGACGACGCCCAGGATGGCCAGGAAGAGGAGGAAGCGGATGATGCTGGCCACCATGATGCCCATCACCGAGGTGCGGCTGATGGCCTTGACGTTCTCCGGCCCGGAGTTGCCGGAGGCGATGAGCCGGTGCGCGCCGGCGTAGGTGATGTATCCGCCCACGGTGCCGCCGACCAGGGTCGTGATGATGAAGAAGTCCACCTGCTCGGGCAGCACGGTCTGGCGCAGGGCCTCACCCACGGGAGGGGCGGTGGTGATGGCCATGTAGACCATGAGCAGGATCAGCACCGCTCCGCAGGCCACCACGACTCGGTCCAGAGCGATGCCTGCCTTCTTGGAGAGGAAGATCAGCAGGGCGATCGCCACGGAGATCGCGCCGCCGACGCGGGCGTCGAGGCCTGCCAGAGCGTTGAGCCCCATGCCCGCACCGGCGATGTTGCCGATGTTGAAGACGATGCCGCCGAAGAAGATCAGCACGGCCAGTGCCCACCCGACTCCGGGGAGGATCCTGTTGCCCAGCTGCTGGGCGTAGAGGCCGGAGACGCCGATCACCCGCCACACGTTGAGCTGCACGGCGATGTCGATGAGCACCGAGATCAGGATCGCGAAGGCGAAGGCGGCGCCGATCTGATGGGTGAATGTCGCCGTCTGGGTGATGAACCCGGGGCCCACTGCGCTGGTGGCCATGAGGAACATCGCCCCCAGCAGGGCGGTGCGTCGGGTGCGGGCGAGCTTCTTGATGGACTCCGCGGATGCGGGTGCCGTCTGTGCCATGGGTTCACTCCCCAGAGTGGTGCGGGTGCTGGACGTCGAGCGCGATGCGGACATCGGCGAGGCGGTGGGCTCGAGGAGCCGACTGCACGGATGTGACACAGATCAACTGTGCGACTTCCCACAGGCTAGTGGTTGTTCAACAATCCTGGCAAGAGATTGTCCAACAATTTGTAGGTGAAGGTCGCCGGTTCTCACACTGTGCGGCCCTTCAGCCCGGGCGCGGCAACCCTTGCCGCCCGTCATCGACGCCGTCAGGATGGTCGCATGTCCGAGCCCCGAACCTGTGTCATCGCCGGGGGAGGCCCGGCCGGCATGATCGCCGGGCTGCTGCTCGCTCGGGCCGGGGTCGACGTCCTCGTCCTGGAGAAGCACCATGACTTCCTGCGCGACTTCCGTGGTGACACCATCCACCCCAGCACCATGCTGCTGCTGGATGAGCTCGGACTCATGCCCCGCTTCTCCCGGATCCCCCACCAGCGTGTGGAGTCGGCACGGCTCCCCGCGGCCGCCGGGGGCCGGGTGACCTTGGTGGACTTCAGTCGGCTCAGGCACCCCTATCCGTACATCGCCATGGCTCCCCAGTGGGACTTTCTGGACCTGCTGGCCGAGGCCGCGGCCGAGGAGCCCGGCTTCGAGCTGCGCATGGGCACCGAGGTCATCGGGCTGCTCAGCGAGGATGCAGGCGACGACGGCGCCACGGCTCCGCCGACGCAGGGCGGTGCCCCTCCGCCGCAGGCCCGCATCACGGGGGTCCGAGTGCGCGGGCCTGCCGGTGAGGAGGAGATCCCGGCCCTGCTCACCCTCGCGGCCGACGGCCGCTGGTCCCACATCCGGCAGCAGGCCGGGCTGCCCGCGATCTCCTTCCCCGTGCCGATGGACGTCTGGTGGTTCCGGCTGCAGGCCGACGGCGCCGCCCAGAGCGCGGCCGGGACCATCCTCCCCAGCTTCGACACCGAGCATCCGCTGCTGCCCATTCCACGCGGGGACTACATCCAGACGGCGATGCTCATCCCGAAGGGCTCCGACGCGGCGCTGCGCGCCCGAGGGATCGAGGTGCTGCGTGAGCAGATCTCCGCCGGACTGCCCGCGCTCGCCGACGCCGCCGCGAGGCTGCAGCTGGAGGACGTCAAGCTCCTGGAGGTGCAGATGGATCGGCTGCCCCGGTGGTGGCGCAGCGGGCTGCTCTGCCTCGGTGACGCCGCCCATGCGATGTCCCCGGTCGGGGGTGTGGGGGTGAACCTGGCGGTCCAGGACGGAGTGGCCGCCGCGACCAGGCTGGCACACCCGCTGCAGGAGGGGACGATCAGCGATCGCGACGTGGCCGCCGTCCAGCGTCGCCGGATGCCGCCCACCCGTCTGACCCAGGCTGTGCAGGCTCAGGTGCACCGGGGCCTGGAGTCGATGTTCGCCCAGCATTCCCCGCCTCGGGTGCCGGCTCCGGTGGCCTGGGCGCTGCGTCGGGCCCCACAGCTCAGTGGCGTGATGCCCTGGGTCATCGGGGTCGGGGTGCGCCCGGAGCATGCCCCGAGCTGGGCCCGCCGCTGACGCTCACTCGATGGTCCGCCCGTAGCGTTCGAGGCTGAAGGCGCGCAGGCGCTCGACCAGGCCCTCCAGCGACTCTGCGGCGTGATGGCCGCGCCGCCAGGAGGCATGCAGTCGGATGTGCAGCGGCCGGTGGCTGTTCTCGGGGCCGGTGCGGATCCGCACCGGCACCAGGTCGAAATGCGGGTCGTCGGTGACCACACCGGCTCCTCGCCCCGCCGCGGCCAGCGCCTGGGCGACCCTCCCGTGGCGGACCTCCAGCACGCTGCGCGGGGTCAGGTCGGCCAGGTCGAGCGCGGCGTCGAGAAGGCGACGGGCCTTGAAGTCCGCCGTGGTGACCACCAGCTGCTCCTCGGTCAGCTCCTCCAGGGTGACCTCCTGCCGGCCTGCCCAGCGATGGGAGGCCGGCACATAGGCCCAGACCGGCAGCTCTGCGATGAGGCGGGTGTCGACGTCCTCACCCGGTGACTGCGGAGCGATCACCAGGTCATGGTCGGCCACCAGGCGGTGCGGCTGCTCGTCACCGCCGATCTCCACCACCGAAGGCACCGGATCCTCCGTGGTGAAAGTGGCCACGAAGGGTGCGACGACGTCGATCAGCGTGGTCCGGGGTGCGGCCAGTGAGACTTTGCGGAGCCTCCCCGACGCGAGCCGGTCAGCGAAGTCCTGGGCGTGGGCGTGGGCCTGCAGCACCGTGCGTGCGGTGCCCAGGAACTCGCGGCCCTCCGGGGTCAGTCGGAGCCGCAGCTCGCCGCGGTCGAAGAGGGTGAGCCCCAGTCCGTGCTCCAGGCTGCGGATCTGCCGGGAGAGCGCGGGCTGGGTGATGTGCAGGGCGTCAGCGGCGGCGGAGACGCTGCCCTCCTCGGCCACGGCCACGAAGTATCGGAGCAGACGAGAGTCCATGCCTGTAGAGCATACCCTTCATCAAGGGCAGGCATTGGACGGCATGAGCAATCTGCGACACGATCACAGGGAGAAGATCTGCCCGCCCGGCCCCCACGACGTCGTCGCCGGCCGCCGTCCCTCCAGGAGGACCCCATGACCGCAGTGCCCCAGTCCCGCCACCTGGCCACCGAGATCCCCGGCCCGCGCGCCGCCGAGCTGCTCGAGCGTCAGCGCGCCTCCGTGCCTGCCGGAGTGGCCTCGGTGATGCCGACCTTCGCAGCGCGCGCCGACGGCGGCATCATCGAAGACGTCGACGGCAACCGACTGATCGACCTCGGCTCCGGCATCGCGGTGACCAGCGTCGGCGCCTCGGCCGAGCGTGTGGTCGCCGGTGTGCAGGAGCAGGTCGCGCAGTTCACCCACACCTGCTTCATGGTCACCCCCTACGAGGGCTACGTCCGGGTCGCGGAGAAGCTCGCCGAGCTGACGCCGGTGGAGGGGGAGGCCCGCACCGCGCTGTTCAACTCCGGCGCCGAGGCCGTGGAGAACGCCGTGAAGATCGCCCGTGCCTACACCGGCCGCCAGGCCGTGGCCGCCTTCGACCACGCCTACCACGGGCGCACCACGCTGACCATGGCGCTGACCTCGAAGAACATGCCGTACAAGCACAGCTTCGGCCCTTTCGCCCCGGAGGTCTACCGGGCCTCCGGCTCCTACCCGCTCCGTGACGGGCTCGACGGCGCCGCAGCGGCCGCGCGCGCCATCGACCAGCTGGAGAAGCAGGTCGGCGCCGAGAACCTGGCCGCCGTGATCATCGAGCCGATCCAGGGCGAGGGCGGATTCATCACCCCCGCCGAGGGCTTCCTGCCGGCCATCGTCGACTGGTGCCGCGCCCACGGCATCGTGTTCATCGCCGACGAGATCCAGACAGGCTTCGCCCGCACCGGCCAGTGGTTCGCCTGCGAGGACGAGGGCATCACCCCGGACATCATCACCACGGCCAAGGGCATCGCCGGAGGCCTGCCGCTCTCCGCAGTGACCGGCCGCGCGGAGATCATGGACGCCGCCCACCCGGGCGGCCTCGGCGGCACCTACGGAGGCAACCCGGTGGCCTGCGCCGCCGCGCTGGGCGCGATCGAGACGATCGAGGCCGAAGATCTGGTGGCCAAGGCCCGCAGGATCGAGGAGTTCGTCAAGGCCCGCTTCCAGGAGGTCCAGGCGAAGGACCCGCGCATCGGGGAGATCCGCGGCCGCGGGGCGATGCTCGCCGTCGAGCTGGTGGACCCGCAGACCGGTGCGCCCGATGCGGCGCTGACCGGCGCGGTGGCCTCGGCCGCCCGTGCCGCCGGCGTCATCACCCTGACCTGCGGCACCTACGGCAACGTCATCCGACTGCTGCCGCCGCTGACCATCGGCGAGGACCTGCTCTCCGAGGGCCTCGAGGTCATCCTCGACGCCCTCGCCGCCGCCTGAGCAGTCCGCACGGACGCTGAGCCCCGCGCTGACCCCACCGTCTGACCCCGTCTGACCCCATCCCTTTGGAGGACCCCATGACCGACTTCCAGGTGCGCAACCCCGCCACCGCCGCCGTGATCGACACCGTCCACGACCACACCGCCGCCGAGGCGGCAGCCCAGGTCGACGCCGCCCAGGCCGCCTTCGAGGACTGGCGCGCCGTCGCCCCACGCAGGCGCGCCGAGGTGCTCATGGCCGCCCACCGGGCCATGCTGGATGACGCCGAGCGGCTGCGCGACATCATCGTCGCCGAGAACGGCAAGTCCCAGGCGGACGCGGCCGCCGAGGTCACCTACGCGGCCGAGTTCTTCCGCTGGTACGCCGAGGAGGCCGTGCGCACCCCCGGCGACTACGCGCCGGCTCCGGCCGGGGGCGTGCGCAACGTGGTCACCCGCCACCCGGTGGGAGTGGCCGTGCTGATCACCCCCTGGAACTTCCCCGCCGCCATGGCTACCCGGAAGATCGCTCCGGCGCTGGCGGCAGGCTGCACCGTGCTGCTGAAGCCGGCCTCCGAGACGCCGCTGACCGCCCTGGCGATCGCCGAGATCCTCACCCAGGCCGGAGTGCCCGAGGGTGCGGTGCAGGTGGCCGCCACCTCCTCGGCGTCCAGTGTGGTCTCCGCCTGGCTGGCCGACGAGCGCGTCCGCAAGCTGTCGTTCACCGGTTCCACCGGGATCGGTCGGCGGCTGCTGGCCCAGTGTGCCGAGCGCGTGGTCAACACCTCCATGGAGCTGGGCGGCAACGCGCCGTTCATCGTCACCGCCGACGCCGACCTCGAGGCCGCCGTCGACGGTGCGATGGTCGCGAAGTTCCGCAACTCCGGGCAGGCCTGCACCGCGGCGAACCGCTTCTACGTCCACGCCGACGTCGCGGAGGAGTTCATCGCCGCCTTCGGACGGCGCATCGAGCAGCTGACGGTCGGCGACCCGGCGGCCGGGGCGGCCATCGGCCCGGTGATCCACGCGAAGGCGGCCGCCGCGATCCGTGATCTGATCGACGGCGCCGTGGCCGCCGGGGCACGCATCGCGCATCATGCGGCGCTGCCCGCAGGTGAGGGCGCCGCAGGCCTGGACCAGGAGGCCTTCGTTGCTCCCACCCTGCTGGCAGACGTCCCGGCCGACGCGGACATCCTCAGAGAGGAGATCTTCGGCCCGGTGGCTCCGGTGGTGGTCTACACCGACCAGGACGAGATGATCGCCCGCGCCAACGACTCCGAGGTGGGCCTGTCCTCCTACGTCTTCGCCGGGAACCTGCAGCGTGCCATGCAGATCGGTGAGAGGCTGGAGGCGGGGATGGTCGGGATCAACCGCGGCATCGTCTCCGACCCGAGCGCACCCTTCGGCGGCGTCAAGCAGGCCGGCATCGGCCGTGAGGGCGGCAGCTTCGGCATCGAGGAGTTCACCGAACCGCAGTACCTGAGCGTCGACTGGTCCACGGTCTGACCTGCTGGTCCGATCCGCCGGACTGACCCGCCGAACTGACCGCACGTCCACGAGGGAGCCGAGACGATGACCGAGACCACCAGTTCCGAGACCACCAGTTCCGAGACCACCAGTTCCGAGACCACGAGCTCTGAGACCACCCGTCTGGAGTACCGCACCCGGGATCCGCGCACCAACACCGTGCTGGAGACCTTCGACGTCCTGGAGCCGGCGCAGCTGGAGGAGGTGCTGGAGGTCGGCCACCAGGCCTTCCAGGACTGGCGGACCCTGGACATCGAGGACCGTGCGGTGTTCGCCCACCGCATCGCTGACCTGTTCGAGGAGCGACGCACGGACCTGGCCGTCATCGCCTCCACGGAGATGGGCAAGGCGCTGGACCAGGCGGACGGCGAGGTGCAGGAGTGCATCGACATCTTCCGCTACTACGCCGTCAACGGCCCGCACCTGGGCGCTGACGAGGTCATCAAGGAGATCGACGGACGCCGGGCCGTGATCCAGAAGCGTCCGCTGGGGATGCTGCTGGGCATCATGCCGTGGAACTTCCCGTTCTACCAGGTGGCCCGGTTCGCGGCGCCGAACCTGCTGCTGGGCAACACGCTCCTGCTCAAGCACACGGAGTCGTGCCCGCGCTCGGCGCTGGCCCTGCAGCGGCTCCTCGACGACGCCGGGCTGCCGGCGGGCGTCTACCAGAACGTCTTCGTCACCCATGACCAGGTCGAGCAGATCATCGCCGATGACCGGGTCCAGGGAGTCTCGCTCACCGGCTCCGAGCGGGCCGGCTCGGCAGTCGCCTCCCTCGCGGGGCGGCACCTGAAGAAGGTGGTGCTCGAGCTGGGCGGCTCGGACCCGCACATCTACCTGTCGGCGGAGGACGTCGCCCAGGCCGCCCGCGAGGCGGTGGAGTTCCGTCTGGACACCATGGGTCAGGCCTGCACCTCGAACAAGCGGCTGATCGTGCTTGAGGACCTCTACGAGGAGTTCGTGGACGCGGTGGTCGAGGAGATCGGCGCCCTGGAGCCAGGTGACCCGCTGGAGCCTCGGCCGGGGCGCTACTATCCCCTCTCCTCCGAGCAGGCCGCCGAGGGTCTGCACGGTCAGCTGCGGCGCGCCGTCGAGCAGGGGGCGCGGCTGCGAGTGGGCGGCGACCGGCCGGATCGTCCGGGAGCTTGGCTGCGGCCGGCCGTGCTCACCGATGTCAGCGAGCACACGGACGCCTACCGTCAGGAGCTCTTCGGACCGGTCGTGACGATCTACCGGGTCCGTGATGAGGAGGAGGCGGTACGCCTGGCCAACGACTCGCCCTACGGTCTCGGCGGCGCGGTCTTCTCGCAGGACCGGGCTCAGGCACTGCGCGTGGCCCAGCAGCTCGAGGTCGGCATGTCCAATGTCAACGTCGGCGGCTCCGAGGCCGCGGACATGCCCTTCGGCGGAGTGAAGCGCTCCGGGTTCGGCCGAGAGCTGGGGCCGCTGGGGATGGACGAGTTCGTCAACAAGCGCCTGCTGAACATCGTCGACCCGGAGATCGCGGGGCGCGAGGGCTGAGACACCCCGCAGGGTGCCGGTGAAGGTGCGACATGTCGAGAGGGGCGAGCCCGATGACGTCTCCGGAGGCCTCCGTGCCCCATGACCTGAGCCGACCCATCCACGACGCGATGATGGTCTATCCGGGTGATCCCGCCGTCAGGCTGGGGCCCGGGCTCACGCTTGAGGGCGACGGCGTCGCCGTCGCGCGTCTGACCTGCGGCTCACACACGGGCACCCACCTGGATGCCCCGAGCCACACGGTGCCCGGCGGGCGGACGACCTCACAGATCCGGCTTGAGGAGCTCATCGGCCCGGCCCGGGTGATCCACCTGGAGGCTGGCCCGGGGCACCTGGTGGCACCGCAGGATCTGGGCCTCGGAGACGGGGACCGACTGCCCCGCCGGGTGTTCCTGGCCTTCGGCTGGGACCGGTTCTTCGGCACCGAGCAGGCGCTGCAGCACCCGGGGCTGAGCGTGGAGGCGGCCGAGCTGCTGTGGTCGCGGGGGATGCGGATCCTCGGCACCGATGCGCTGAGCCCTGACCTCACTGGAGCCGCCCCGCCCGACTCGGTCCTGACCGACCCAGCCTCGACCGCCCCGGCCGCAGGGTTCCCCGTCCACGAGCTGGTGCTCGGCCGCGACGGGCTGATCGTGGAGAATCTGACCGGACTGCGCGATCTGCCGGCGGGGGAGCACCACGTGGGGATCTTCCCGCTGCCGCTGGCTGACGTCGACGGCGCTCCAGCGCGCGTGGTGGCCTGGCGGGGAGCTGCTCAGGGGCTCAGTGCCGGAGACCGGCCTGCGCCGCCAGCAATGTGAGCTGCTCCGGATCCTCGAGCGCTGATCCTACGGCCACGACGCTCACACCGGCATCGAGGAACTCTTGGGCGTTGTGGGCGTTCATCCCGCCCGTGGCCACGAAGTTCACGTGCGGGAAGGGGCCGCGCATCATAGTGAACCAGGAGGTCCCCAGCCACTGCGCGGGGAAGGCCTTCACCCAGGTCAGCCCGAGTGTGGTCGCGGCCTGCAGCTCGGTGGGAGTGGTGATGCCCGGGAGGAAGGGCAACGACTCCTGCGCTGCGACGCGGACGAGCCGTGCGTCATAGCCGGGGGAGACCAGATACTCCGCACCGGCCTCCTTGGCGGCGGGGATCTGTTCCTCGCGCACGATGGTGCCGGCGCCCACAGACCTGCCCCGTTGAGCGGCCAGACGGGAGACCTCGCGCAAGGCCAGAAGGTCCTCGTCGGTCTGGAGGGGCAGCTCCACGGAGTCGATGCCGAGGTCCCAGGCCGTGGTGGCGAGCTCCATCGAGCGCTCCACCCCCATGCCGCGGAGGATGGCCATGACGGGGGCGGAGCCGAAGGCGTGGTCGAACCAGGTGTTCTCCACCACGGGGGATTTCGAGGTCATGCGGATGCTCCTTCGTCCATGAAGTCAGTGGTCGTCTGCAGTGTCAGCGCGGCGCGGTGGTGTCCGGCCGTGAGCCGGCCGGAGGAGTCGCCGCCGTCGAGCAACGCCGCGAGATACCCGGCGGCGAAGGCATCACCTGCTCCCACCACTTCGACGACCTCGGTCGGGATGGCAGGCTCGAAGATGTGCTGAGCGCCGGTGAATTCGGTGGCGCCGACGTCACCGTCCTTGATCACCAGGGTGGGCGTGCCGTCCAGGAGGTCACGGACGGCTTCGGCCGTGCTCGTTCCCCAGAGCAGCTCCGCCTCGTCGCGGCCCACGAAGACGACGTCGGCCCGCCGAGCCAGAGCCAGGAGGGCCGGAGCGGCCTCCTCGCGCGGCCAGAGCGGGGCACGGAAGTTCACATCGAAGCTGACGGGGAGGTGGGCCTCCCGGGCGCGCGCCATCAGCCGGTCGATGAAGGCCGCCGCTGCCGCGGACAGTGCGGGTGTGATCCCTGAGAGATGCACCAGCCCGTATGCGCTCAGGTCCAGGGCGTCGGCGTCGGCGGTGGAGAGCCGGGACGCGGCAGATCCTCTGCGGTGGTAGAGGACGCCGTGGCCTGGGTCTTTGAAGTAGACGCCGGTGGGGGCCTCCGGGTCGTAGATCACCGGGGTGAGATCCACGCCGCGAGAGGTGAGCGTATCCGAGACCCGCCGACCGAGCTCGTCGTCTCCGAGTCGGCTGAACCAGACGCTGCGTCGTCCGAGCGCAGCGAGGTGGGCGGCCACATTGGACTCGGCCCCGCCGACGTCGAGGGTGAACGCGGCGGCCGTCCGCAGCCGTCCGGTGCTGCTGGGGGTGACAAGAGCCATCGTCTCGCCGACGCACAGCACAGGAGAGGGTGTCGTCGTCATGTCGTGCCTTCTTCCGGTCAGAGGCGTCCGGGGCCGATGTGGCCGCCGTGGAGTCTGCCAGGCGACTCAGGAGTTGCGGATGGTGTCCAGGTAGCTGTAGGCCGTGACCTTGGAGATGCCCAGACGTTGGGAGACCCGGTCCACGGCGCGTTTGATATGGAATGCTCCGCGCGCTTCAAGCCTGCGCAGCACGGCGATCCGGTCCTCCTTGACCATGACCGGCGGGGGCTTGCCGATCTCGGCGATGGCCGACTCCAGCATCCCGTCGAGGACGGCGTCGATGCTGGGGCCGACGATCTCCTCGGGCTCATCCTTCTGAGCGGGCAGGAGGGAGGAGATGATCGAGCGGACGTTCTCCAATGCGGTGAGGTCCACATTGATGCACAGAGCCCCGATCACTGAGCCGACGCGATTCCGGTAGTACACCGAGGAGCAGTGCAGTTCGCGGCCGTCGGCCGTGCGGCCGCGGTAGCCGAAGGCATCATGGTCGGCCTTCTCATCCTTGAGGAGCGTCAGGCCGCGGTCCGTGGAGGGGCCGCCGACTGGCCTGCCGCTGACGTGGCCGTTCTCGATGGCGTGGATGGTCTGGTCCATATCGCGGCGACTCAGATCATGAAGGACCACCTCGCAGTGCTCCCCGATGGTGACGGCGACGGCCTTCATCACCGGGGCCAGCACCGCATGGAGCTCCTGGATGCTCTCGAACCGCGGCGAATCTGCCGTCACATCACTCACAGTCTTCCTCCCGGTTGTGCGCTGCCGCAGGGGTGTGTGTTCCGTAGGGTACCCCGTGGTCAGAGTCGCGACCTCGCGTTCACATGTAAAAGTTACATCAAGTGTATAGATTCTCGGTAAACCATGGGTTATGGTCGATCCCGGCAGAGTGTTGCCCAGGACACATGGGCGGCCGACGACAGCACGGGAGGCGATGATGCACGACCGACAGCTCATCCGGGGCGGGGATCTTCTCGACGGCACCGGGCGCCGCCGCCGTCGCGCCGATGTCCGTATCGTCGGCGGACGCGTGGAAGAAGTCGGCGCCGACCTGTCCTCCGTGGAAGGCGAGACGCTGCTCGACGCTGCGGGCCGCCTCCTGCTCCCCGGGTTCGTGGACGTCCACTCCCATGACGACGCCGCCCTCTTCCGCCCCCGGGCGCTCGACCCGAAGCTCTCCCAAGGTGTGACGACCACCATCGTGGGCAACTGCGGCCACGGATGCGCGCCCTCCGTCGCCGGGGGAGGCCTGGAGGACTACGCCACCCCTGTGTTGGGCCCTTTCCCGGAGGAGGTGTTTCCCCGCTTCACCGACTACCTCGACGCGGTGGAACGTTCCGCCCCGGCACTCGACGTCATCGCGCTGGTCCCGCACGCTCCGCTGCGGGCCGGCGTGATGGGCATGGAGCAGAAGCCGGCTGATGCGGCCCAGCTCCGCGAGATGGCCGCCCATCTCGACGAGGCGCTCAGCGCCGGCGCGGTGGGCCTGTCATTGGGGCTGATGTATGCCCCAGGGAGCGCGGCGGAACGTGAGGAGCTCCTTGCACTCGCTCAGGTGGTGGCCCGCCGGGACAAGGTCCTCGTCGCTCACATCAGGAACGAAGGTGGCCGGTTGGAGAGCTCCTTGGACGAGTTCCTGGCCCTGGGCCGAGACGCCGGATGTGCCCTGCACGTGAGCCACCTCAAGGTCACCGGTGCCGCCAATTTCGGCACGATGCCTCAGATCATCGACCGTCTCGAGGCCGCCCGCGCGGAGGGGATCGATGTCACCGCAGACGTCTACCCCTACACCGCCGGCAGCACCACCGCCTCCACGCTGTTCCCCAGCTGGACGACCCGACGCGGCACAGACTCGCTTCTTCAGGTCTTGACCGATCCGGACGCCCGAGCCCGGGCGCTGGACGAGGTGCGCAGGCCGTGGGACGGCCCGTTGGAGAATCAGTTCACCTCGGTGGGGCCGGATGCGATCCTGCTCGCCGGGTTCAGCCATCCCGAAACCCGTGCGTTCGATGGTCGTGCGTTGGTGGACATCGCAGCTGAACGCGGTCAGGACCCCGCCGAGGCACTGGCCGATCTCGTGCTCTCGCAGGACGGAGTGCTCACCATCATCGTCCACCATTCCGACCCGCAGGGGATGCGGGAGGTGCTCTGCTGGCCCCACGCCTTCCTCGGATCCGATGGTCTTCCCCGAGAGGAGGGCTACGTGCACCCGCGGCTCTTCGGCACCTTCCCCCGCGCGCTGAGCACGTATGCGTGGCAGGACGGGCTGCTGCCCGCCGAAGAGGTCGTGAGGAGGATGAGCTCCGCCCCGCGGGCGCGGTTCGGCGTGCCCGGCGGGTCGATCGTCCCCGGGGCACCGGCGGACCTGCAGATCATCGACCCGAGCACCTACACGGACCGGGCCGACTACCAGAACCCCCGCCGGGAGACGCACGGACTCGATGCGGTGCTGCTCGGAGGTCGGCCGGTCTGGCCGCGGCCACCGGGAACGCCGGACGCTCCAGGCTCCGGCTCGGGGCAGCTGCATCGGACCGGTCCTGTGGCCACGTCGCTGCCGTCAGGGCGCACCACAGGCCAGTAGGCCGCCACACGTGAGGAGACACACGATGAACCAGCACGACACCCACCCGATACGAGCCGCCGTCCTGGCGGAACGCGAGGCGCCGGGCCCGCTCTCCAAATCCTCCCTGGGCGGCATCGGCCCCGGCCAGGCCCTGAACATCAGAGACGAGCTCCCGACGCCGATGCTCACCGTGGACACCGAGACGGTCGTCTCCAACATCGAACAGATGGCTGAATGGACGGCCGAGCAGGGCGTGCAGCTGGCACCTCACGGCAAGACGACGATGACGCCGGCCCTCTGGCGAGCACAGCTGGCCGCTGGCGCCGTGGGCATCACCGTGGCGAATTTCTCGCAGGCACGTGTGGCCGTGGAGGCGGGTGCGCCCCTGGTGGTGATCGCCAACGAGTTCCTCACCCCGCCCGGGCTGTCCTGGCTTCGGGGGGTCCTGGCGGAGGACGGGCCCGAGATCATGTGCTGGGCAGACTCAGTGCGGGCTGTCGAGCGGATGCAGAGCGCTCTGGGGCGTACTCGCCGCCGCGTCCAGGTGTGCGTGGAGGTCGGCATCGAGGGAAAGCGGGCCGGTGTCCGCCAGGACGGCGACGTCGGCGAGATCGTGGAGGCGCTCACTGGTGCTGAGGCGCTGGCCTTCGCCGGGTTCTCCGGCTTCGAAGGAGTGCTGCCTCCGGAGCGTATCGAGGAGGTCCGGTCCTACCTCCGACGCATGGCTCGTCTGTTCGAGGAGCATGAGGACAGGATCGAGGTGGATCACCCCGTGCTCACCGCCGGCGGCGGACTCTACTTCGACCTGGTGGCCGAGCTGCTCAGACCGGCCGCAGACTCCGTCGATGGGGGACGGGTGATCCTCCGTCCTGGCTCATACCTGCTCCATGACCATGGGCACTACGGTCGGCTGACTCCGGCTCGACTGCGCGGCTCCGGGCCGCAGCTGCGTCCGGCAGCCACCCTCTGGGCACGGGTGCTCTCCACGCCGGAACAGGGACTCGCGATCCTCGACGCCGGCAAACGGGACCTGGCCTATGACATCTCCCTGCCCCGACCGCAGCGGATCCACCGGGCCGACGGGCGCATCGAAGAGTTCACCCAGGCGGAGCTCGTGGACACCAACGACCAGCACGGCTACCTCGAACACGCCGACCAGGAACTCGAGATCGGAGACGTCATCGAATTCGGGCAGTCCCACCCCTGCACGATCGCCGACAAATGGAGGGAGCTGCCGCTCGTCACCGCCGTGGAGCCGGGTCGGCTGCGTTGGGACGCCTCCGCCCGGACCCACTTCTGAACACCCACATCCCACCCGAAGACTCACCAGAGCATGTTCACCGTCACCACTGAAAGGACGACATTATGACCAAGAAGCCGATCATGACCCCTGAGGCCTGCCGTCCGGGAGGCCCGTATGCGCATGCCGTGCGCGCCGGCGACTTCGTGTTCCTCTCCGGGGCCACACCGCACCGGCCCGACGGAACCCTGGTCGACGGCGGCTTCGCCACCCAGGCCAAGGTCACCTTCGACCACCTGGCCGCCATCGCCGCCTCCGCTGACGCCAGTCTCGATCAGGCCGTCCGTGTGGGTGTCTACCTGCTGGATCTGGGCAACTTCGCCGGCATGAACGAGCTATTCCCGCAGTACTTCGGGGAGGGGCAGGTGGCCCGCACCACGCTGCAGGCGGATCTTCCCGGATTCGAGATCGAGGTGGATGCGGTGCTGTATTCGCCCCTCTCAGGCTCCGGGGGGTGACCGGCAGTGGACGTCACACCACACCCTGTCTATCTGGGTGTCTTCATCGGATTCGTCATCCTCATGCTGGTCGTCGGGATCCTGATAGCCCGGAGGACCAAGACGGGTGAGGACTTCCTGCTGGCCGGGCGGAACCTGACCACGCCGCTGCTGCTGGCGACCACGCTGGCCACCTTGGTGGGGACCGGCTCCAGTCTGGGCGCCGTCGGCTTTGGCTATGAGAACGGGTGGGCCGGGGCCCTCTACGGCATCGGCGGAGCCACCGGCGTGCTACTCCTGATGCTGCTCTTCGCCGGGGTTCGGAAGCACGGCTTCATGACCTACTCCGAGGAGGTCAGCTTCTACTACGGGGCGGACCGGAAGGTGAAGGGCCTCGTCGCCGTGGTCCTCCTGCTGGCCAGCGTGGGGTGGCTGGGTGCTCACATCATGGGCGGATCCATCTACCTGACCTACCTCACGGGAATCGACATCGACCTGGCCAAGGTCATTGTGGCCCTCGGCTTCGGGATCTACACCGTGGTCGGAGGTTACCTCGCCGTGGTGATCACCGACGCCATCCAGGGGACCCTGCTCTTTCTGGGCTTCACCGGACTGGCGGTGCTGGCCGTCGTGACGTTGGGCGGATTCTCCGGCCTGGACGCCGCCTCTGGCGAGGAGGCCATGGGAACGCTGCCGGCTGTGTCCTTCGCGGCCGTCATCGCCGTGGGCGTGCTCGCCACTCCCTCCTTCCGGCAACGCATCTACTCGGCGAGGAACACCCAGGTGGTGCGACGCAGCTTCCTCTGGGTGGCGGGGCTGTTCGCGGCCTTCGCTGTGATGCCCGCGCTCGTCGGCATGGCTGCCTACAGCCTGAACCCGGATCTGGCATCACCTGACATGGCGTTCCCCTACCTCGCCACGGAGGTCTTCCCCCTGGCGGTGGGAGCGTTCCTGCTGGTGGCGGGGCTCTCGGCGACCATGTCCTCCGGGGACTCCGATGCGGTGACGGCTGTGACGATCCTGCTGCGCGACGTCGTCCAGATGGTCACCGGTCGGATGCCGAAGAAGGAGAAGATGGTCCTGTACTCACGGGTCTCCCTGGTCTGTGTCCTGGTCCTGGCGCTGGCCGGAGCGTTGATCGCCGACACGGTCATCGGGTACATCACCACGATGATCTCGACGATCCTCGCCGGACTCTTCGTGGCCTCCGTGCTGGGGCGGTTCTGGTCCCGTTCCACCTGGCAGGGTGGAATGGCGGCGATCGTGGCCGGCTCCGCCACGTCCCTCATCGTGCAGGCCAACGCCACCTGGAGCGAGTTCTGGGGCAGCCCGGTGTTCCCCTCCCTCGCCGTGGCCACGGCGGCCTGCGTGCTGGTCAGTCTGATCACTCCCCGGTCCCAGGTCTCCGAACAGGAGGCCCTGGACCAGCTCGCGGCGGAGCGGGCCCAGATCGACGTCGGCACTACGGTGCGGGCGGACGCATCCTGACCCTGCGCCAGGGCGTGAGACGTCGGCCCCGTGGCTCTCCTCGTGTCGGAGAGCCACGGGGCCGACGTCTGAGTGGGCGCCTGGATATTCTGACGGTGTGGCGAGTTGGTCTGGAGAGCTACGGACACTCGTGACGTTGGCGACGCCGCCCGCGGTCGAGTCGCAGACCAGTAGCCGACGGGTCCTGCGCGACTCGCGTCACGTCATGTCGGGGTCGGCGAGTTCGATGGGATCCCGGCGGAACATCCGCGTAGTCCAGAGCAGATAGGCGAATCCGACGGCCACCCAGATACCCCCGACGATCTTGGCGCTGGGTTCGAGGCTGAACCACAGGGCGACGTTGATGAGCAGCCCTATGCTCGGCAGCGCGACCCAGCCGAAGGCGCTGCCGTTGCCGGTGGGCCGGACGATCCGGAGATAGGCCGCGATGACCGAGGCGTTCACGGCGGCGAAGGCGATGAATGCACCGAAGTTGATCAGCGAGGCAGCGGCCTCCAGATCGAGTAACAGCGCAGAGCAGGCCAGAATCGCGATGAAGAGGATGTTCATCACCGGAACCTGAGTGGTGGGCGAGAGGCGACCGAACATGCCCCGCGGAATCATGCCGTCCCGGCCCATCGCGAACAGCAGACGGGCTGCCGTCATCTGCTGTGTCAGACCACAGCCGAGGACGGCGAACATGTAGCCGGCCACGAAGAGCGCCTGGAACGCCGCACCGCCGATGTGTCGGGCGATCTCCGGAGAGGCGCTGACGATGTCGTCGACCTGCGAGACGTCGGGGAAGATCACCTGCATCAGGTACGTCGTGACGATGAAGAAGATCCCCGCGCCGATGACAATGATGAGGATGGCCCGAGGGATGTCTCGTCGCGGGTGGACCGCCTCTTCAGACATGGTGGTGACGGCATCAAAGCCGAGGAAGGAGAGTGCCAGCAGCGAGGCTCCGCTGATCAGGGCGGCGGTTGGCACGTCACTGGGTGAGAACGGTGTCATGGACAGTTCGTTTCCACTGCCCGCTGTGACGATGTTCCGCACGGCGAACACGATGAAGGCTCCGGCCGCCACGATCTGCACCAGGACGAGCAGCAGGTTGGCCCGGGCCGCCAGGTGCACTCCCAGGAGGTTGAACAGTGTGCACACCGCGATGGTGGACAGCACCCAGATCCAGGAGGGCACCCTCGGAAGGACCGCAGACATGTAGATCGCCGCCAGCAGCGCATTCAGCATGGGAAGCAGCAGGTATCCCAGTGTCGCGGACCAGCCGACCAGGAAGCCTACGGAAGGGTTCAGAGTGCGTCGGGCGTAGGTATAGGCCGATCCGGCGCTGGGGTGGAGTCGGCACATGCGCGCATAGCTCAGGGCGGTGATCAGCATCGCCGCCATCGTGATGAGGTACGCCAGGGGTACGCGACCGTCGGTTGCGAAGGCCACGATGCCGAACATGTCGAAGACAGCCATGGGGGCCATGTAGGCGAGGCCGACGAACACGATATGCCGCAGGCGCAGCGTTCTGCGCAGCGGTGGGGTTGCTTGGTGGACTCGGGCATCCTCAGCAACGGACGCCGGGGTGGTCAGCGTCGGCGGTCCGGTGCCCGGCTCGAGTGGTTCGGAGGTGGTTGCCGGTGGTTCCGGGGTGGGGTCGTGCGGCATGACGTGGTGTCTCCCTCGGGTGAAGGTGTGGGGTGCGAGTCATGGCAGGGATCAATGGGCTGAGCAAGCACCCATCGGGGCGGGGTCCGCAGGCGTTGCGCTGGTCGCGGCGGCGTCGTGGACGATCTCACCTCCCACGATGGTCAGGGCGGCGTGCTGCTCCAGCAGCGCCGCAGGCTCTTCGGTGTGCCGGTAGAGGTCGTCCGACCAGACGACGAGGTCAGCTCGGGCCCCGAGTCGAAGGACTCCCAGCTGCTCTTCGGCATGCCAGGCCCACGCCCCTTCGGCGGTGTACCCCTGCAGGGCCGCGTCGAGGCCGATCCGTTCGACCGGAGTCCAGGTGTCCGCACCGTCCAGGCTGGCCCGAGTCAGGGCTGAGTAGATCCCGACCAGCGGATCCATCTCGCCGACCTGCCAGTCGCTGGACAAGGCCACATGCGCTCCAGACTCCATGAGCGATCGGATCCGCCACGCCCGGCCCCAGCGCTCTTCGCCCACGTTGTCCATCCATGTCCCGCGGATCAGGTCCGGGGAGGTGTGCCGTGGCTGCATGGCCGCAGTGACTCCCAGGGCGGAGAAGCGCGGAAGGTCAGCAGGGGCGAGGCATTCGACGTGCACGATCCCGTGGCGACGGTCGACGGTTCCGTTGGTCCGCTGGGCCTGTTCGATCGCATCCAGAGCCAGACGTACGCCGCCGTCACCGGTCGCGTGGGTGTGGGTCTGGAATCCGAGCCTGTCCAGTTCGGTGATGATCCGGGTCAGCTCGCCCAACGGGGCCGAGGGATGCCCTCGATGACCGGGACGGTTCGCGTAGTCCTCCAGCATCCATGCGGTGTGCGGTTCGATGACGTCATCGGCGTAGAGTTTCACCGGGCCGAAGCGCAACCTGTCTGAGGCCGGGACGACGTCGGCGGCCTCCCGCAGCTCTCGGCGGAATGCGGCGTCGGCGTCGATCGGATGGAACAGCGCGCCGATGACTCGAGAGGACAGACGCCCTTCGGACTCGGCGCGCAGCAGCAGTGCCTGCTCTGCCAACGGCACCTGGGGCTCCACCACAGTGGTGATGCCGGACCGAGTGGCCATCTCCAGGCTGCCCAGGAGCTTGCGATAGCGGCGCTCGGGGGAGTACATCGGGATGTCACGCTGCAGGGCTGCGAGCCCGGCGGTGGTCATCGCACTGGTGTAGAAGTCGGTGATCCAACCCGTGGGTGCACCGTCGGTGTCACGTTCGGGCACGCCCCAGGCGAGCTCCGCGCCGTCGTCGATGCCGAGTGCGCGCAGCGCGACGTCATTGAGCCAGACCGAATGTTGATCGTAGGTGGTGACGAAGACGGGGCGGTCGGTGAGGCCTGCCAAGTCGTCCGCACGGGGACGTCGGCCGGCGACCACCGAGTACACCGCGTTCTCGGCGCAGATCCAGTCCAGGTCCGGCCGTGAGACTGCCAGCCCGTGGATCCGGCGCCGTACCTCGTCGAGGGTCTCCGCCCCTTCCAGGCTGACGGCGTCCGGGTCGAAGCCGAGCAGCAGGTGATTGTGGCTGTCGATGAGGCCAGGGGTGATCAGGGCCCCGTCGGCGCGGTGCACGTGGTGGGCGGCGGGGGCATCCTGCGAGTTCCCGATGTAGGTGATGCGGTCCCCGGTGATGCCCACCGCCTGAGCCCAGGGAAGGTCTTGGGCGAAAGTGCGGACTCGCGCGTCGGTCAACAGCAGGTCGAGCATGGTGGTCCCTTCAGGTGGCGATCCAATTCTTTGACGGTGGCGTCAAATAATTGGATGAAGAGTGACATGCGTCATGCGGTACTGTCAATGAATGGCCCGTCCCAGAAACCAGACGCAGCGCAGACAGGACCTCATCGCCGCGACGATCGACACCGTCGGACGCAAAGGACTGCGGGCCCTGTCGATGACCGATGTCGCGGAGCAGGCGGGGCTGACCAGGGGCGCTGTGCTCTATTACTACGAAGACCTGGAGTCTCTGCTCGTCGAAGCGCACCGGGCAGGGATCGAGCGACTTGGGGAGCGGCGAGACACACTCGTCCGGGGTGTGGACTCGTCGGCGGAGCAGCTGGCCGTCGCGATCCGCACCGGGCTGCCGGATGGGCCTGAAGACGCGCTGATGCGGCTGCTCTACGAATTCGACGTCCTGGCGGGCACCTCACAGGTGCACGATGAGCTCGTGGAGGCGCTGTACCGGCGCCAGCTCGCCACCTATACCTCGATCCTTCAGCGAGGGGCAGCGTCCGGGGACTTCGCGCCACGGACAAGCATCGAGACCCTGGCCATGAATCTCGTGGCGCTGGAGGATGCCTATGGTCTTCACATCGTAGCCGGGAACAGCCTCATCACCGTGGAGATGGCGGAGAAGGCGATGCGCGAAGCCGCCGCCGGGCTGGGGGCACCTCCGGGGGCGGTGCCGTCCGGCACGACCGCAGCACCGTCGGGGGACACCCCCTGAACCTGCCGGCCGAGCCTGCGGGTCCTGGAGGTTCGTCGGAGGTCCGCCCTGACTGCACGGTCCGCGTGGGCGCCTGGATACCCTGAGGGTGTGGTGAGTTGGTCTGGAGTTGTGGGTACTCGATTCGATCGACTCGAGTACCCACAACTCCAGACCAACTCAGCGCAGGGGCAGTGCCTCAGGAGCGCAGGGGTCAGCCCTGCAGGAACGCCGCGAACCGGTCGGCGTCGATGTTGCCTCCGGTGGCGACGGTCAGGACCTTCTTCCCGCGCAGATCCTCCAGCAGACCCTCTTGGAAGGCGGCGACGCCGACCGCCCCGGATCCCTCGATCATCTGCCGGTGGTGCTGGGCGAGCCAGGCGACGGCCTCAGCGATGCTGTTCTCCGAGACCGCCACGAAGTCGTCCACGTGCTCCAGCACGACCTGCAGATTCAGCTCTCCGATGTCTCCCGGCAGCCCGTCCGCCCAGGAGGATCGATAGGGGACGTCCACGCGGTGCCCGGCGGCGAAGCTGGCCCCGAACTTCGCTGAGACCTCGGGTTGGACTCCGATGATCCGGATCCCCGGGCTGATGGCCTTGGCCGCCACAGCGATCCCGGAGATCAGCCCGCCGCCTCCGACGGGCACCACGATCGCCTCCAGGTCCGGGTGCTCCAGCAGCGCCTCCAGCGCCACCGTGCCCTGCCCGGCGATGATGCGCGGATCGTCATAGGAATGCACGTAGACCGCACCGCACTCCTCCGCGAGCGCCCAGGCGTGCGCCTCGGCGTCGTCGTAGGAGGAGCCGTGGACGATCAGCTCCGCTCCGAGCGTCCGCGCGCCCGCCTTCTTGGTCTCCGGGGTTGTCTCCGGCACCACGATCGTGGCCGGGACCCCCTGGGCGGCGGCCGCCCAGCTCAGCCCCTGGGCATGATTGCCCGAGGACGCGGTGACGACGCCGCGGGAGCGTTCGGCCGCTGTCAGCGAGTCCACGGTGTTCAGCGCCCCGCGGGCCTTGAATGAGCCGGTGACCTGCTGGTTCTCCCATTTGAGGAGCACCTCGGCGCCGGACTCCGCGGAGAGCGTGGGGGAGGACTCCACCGCCGTGGTGCGCACCCGGCCGCGCAGGCGGCGGTGGGCGGTGACGACGTCGTGCAGGCTCGGCGGACGGTTCATGGGGCCTCGTTCTTCTTGGGGGTGGCTTGTTCTCACTGGGCGGCTGGTTCTCACTGGTCGGATGGTCCCCAGTGGGGCGGTGCGGATCTCGGACGGTGCGGGCGACTACGCCCCAGCCGCTGCAGGCGGCCGGGGCGTCGTCGGGGCTCTGGCTCGGCAGCCGGGACGATCAGTAGAACAGGTGCGCCAGGCCGATGATGATCGGCAGGGTGATGAGCGTGCGCAGCAGGAAGATCATCACCAGGTGGTGGAGACGGACCGGGATCTTCGAGGCCAGCAGCAGCCCGCCCACCTCGGACATGAAGATCAGCTGGGTGACGGAGAGGCAGCCGATGATGAACCGGGTCATCTCCGCCTCGATGCCCGCACCGATCACCGCCGGCAGCAGCATGTCGGCGAAGCCGATGAACAGCGTCTCCGAGGCGGCGGCGGCCTCCGGGACGCCCAGCAGCTCCAGGACCGGCACGAAGGGCGCGCCCAGCCAGGAGAACAGCGGGGTGTGCTCGGCGATCAGGACCGCCACCGTGCCCACGGCCATGATGATGGGGATGATGCCGACCCACATCTCCAGCACGTTGGAGGCACCACGGCGGCCGATGTCGCCGATCCGCGCCGTGGATGAGCGCTCCAGGGCGCTGTCCCATGCCCGGCGCAGGACATGGGCCCGCCCGCCGACGGCAGCTCCGGCTCCGGCGGCGTCGGCGTCGTGCGCGGCGTGGTCCTGCGCCTCGGTGCCCTGGGCCGGGACCCAGTCGGCGTAGCTGTCGCTGAACCGGGAGAGCGGCGGGATGCGCGGCATAATCATCGCCGCCGCGAGCCCGGCGACCACAATGGTGGCGTAGAAGGGCGCGAACATGTGCTGCAGGCTCAGGTAGCCCATGATCACGATCGTGAACGTCAGCGAGACCACGTTGAACGTGGTGCCCAGCACCGCCGCCTCACGCTTGGTGTAGTAGCCCTGCACATACTGCTGGTTGGTCATCAGCACACCGATGGTGGCGTCACCCAGCCAGGAGGCGAGGCTGTCGATCGAGGAGCGTCCGGGGACGGTGAACAGCGGGCGCATCACCTTGTTGAGCAGCACCCCGGCGAACTCCAGCAGGCCGAAGTTCAGCAGCAGCGGCAGCAGGAACCCGGCGAAGAAGAACACGGTGACCATGACGGCGGCGAGGCCGAAGATCAGGTCCCCGGTGTCCTCGCCCCAGAGCCACTCCGGGCCGAGCTGGAGCACCGTCATCAGTCCGAACACCAGGCCGAGCACACGCAGGCCGAACCAGACCGGGGTGGTCGAGAACAGCGCCCGCACGAGGTGGCGCTCCTTCCACGTCTCCGGGAAGGTCCGGTAGGCGAGGGTCCCGACGACTGAGACCGCCATCAGACCCACTGTCAGCCAGGGGAGAGCCCCGGCCAGTCCGTCCTGCGCGGCGCCGGCGAGGAAGGCCACCGGGATGGTGATCGAGCCCTCGCCGTCCGGGACGGGCACGACGAAGATCATGAGCCCCAGCAGAGAGGGGATCAGGAACCAGGGGACGGCGCGCTGAGTGGATGTCTGGGTCATGGTCGGGTCCTCACCTTGTGGTGGACAGCAGAGCGGGGGAGTCTGAGGTGGGCAGGGGCGGTGTCCGAGTGTGCCAGGAGAGCGCCAGATATGCGGCGGCGCTGAGCAGGAACGCCGGGATGCTCGCTCCGACGGCCAGCGGCCAGACGTAGGTCCAGCAGTAGATGGACGCCGCACCGGCGACCCAGACGACGAACGCGCGCCAGTTCGCTCCGTGGCGGTACCAGTAGTCACCGCCGGAAGCCTCCAGGATGTCCCGGGTGTAGCGGGCACGGCGCAGCACATAGTAGTCGATCAGCAGGATGGCGAAGACCGGGATGAAGAACGCGCTGATCATCACCAGGAAGTCGGTGAACTGGTCCAGCAGGGCGAGCCAGGTCGACCCCAGCACCGAGATGCCGCCCAGCACCAGTGCCGTGGGCAGGAAACGGAACCGACGCCCGGCGCGGAAGCCCACCGCCGAGGTGGTCATGCCGTAGACGGCCATGGTGTTGGTGGCCATCACGGAGAAGAAGATCACGACGGCCACCGGTGTGCCGAAGCCCTCCACGAAGGCCACTGGATCGAAGGCCTCCGGCGAGCTGCCGGAGGCGATCAGGTAGGAGATCCCGGTGAGCCCCAGCAGCATCGCCAGCACGGTGGAGGTGGTGTAGCCCAGACCGGAGCCGACGACGCCGGCCCGCGGAGTGCGGGCGAAGCGGTTGAAGTCCGCCGAGAGCACCGTCCAGGAGATCGCCGTGGCGATGACGATGTCCAGGGCGGTGATCGAGGTCATCTCGGCCCCGGGGTCCTCGGGCAGCGACTGGAAGTCCGTCACCGAGTAGGCAGAGAGCGCGAGGTAGAAGACGTAGCCCATCACGGCCAGGATGAAGACCGCGAGCCACGGCTCCACCTTGGCGATCCCGGAATGCCCGAAGATCGCCAGGGAGACCACGATGATCTCGCAGACCACCGACCACAGCACCGGGTTGGACCAGCCGGTGAAGCCTGAGACCAGATGGTCCACCGTGATGCCGGCCAGCATGGCCTGCACCCAGCTCCATCCCATGAGCACCACGACGTTGGCGGCCACCGTCAGCATGGATCCGCGCAGCCCGAACGGCCCCCGGGTCAGCGCCATGGTGGCCAGTCCGGTGCGGGTGCCGATGGCGCCGACGGCGGTCAGCACCGCCGCGCCGACCAGCGTGCCGATCAGGATCGCGGTGACCGCCGCCCCGTAGCCGATGCCCGGCACGAACAGGGTGCCGGTCAGCATGGTGGTGACCACCAGGTTGGCGGCCAGCCAGATCATGAAGATCCGGCGGCCGGAGAGGTGACCGGTGACCGGGTGGCCGGTCTCGGAGTGCGTCTCGAGGTGCTGGTCCAGGCGGCGGTAGAGGTTCATGGGATCAGTCTCGCTGGGTGTTCTCGAGCTGGGTGTTCTCGAGCTGGAGGTTCTTGGACCGGCCCATCGCGGAGATCAGCTCGTAGACCACGTGGCTGGCCGCGACCGCGGTCAGCTGGGCGTGGTCATAGGCGGGGGCCACTTCGACGACGTCGGCGCCGACGATGTTCAGGTCCGAGAGCGCGCGGATGATCCGCAGCAGCTCGCGGGAGGTCATGCCGCCGGCCTCCGGGGTGCCGGTGCCGGGGGCATGGGCCGGGTCGAGGACGTCGATGTCGATGGAGATGTACACCGGGCGGTCGCCGAGCCGGGCACGCAGCCGCTCGACGGCGGCGGGCACCCCGTGCTCCTCGATGAAGTCGGTGGTGGTGATCTCGAAGCCCAGGCGGGCGTCGTCGTCGAGGTCCTTCTTGCCGTAGAGCGGGCCGCGGATGCCCAGGTGGGCGCTGGCGGTCAGGTCGATGTAGCCGTCCTCGGACGCGCGGCGGAAGGGAGTGCCGTGGGTGACCGGGGCACCGAAGTAGGTGTCCCAGGTGTCCAGGTGGGCATCGGCGTGGAGCACGGCTACCGGGCCGTGCTTCTCCGCCATCGTGCGCAGCAGCGGGTAGGCGATGGTGTGGTCGCCGCCGATGACGACCAGCCGGTCTGCGCGGGTGAGCAGATCGCGGGCACCGTCGGCGACCTGCTGGACGGCCTCGTCCAGGTTGAACGGGTTGGCGACCAGGTCACCGGCGTCGGCGACCTGCTGGACCTCGAACGGGGAGATGTCCTGAGCCGGGTTGTACGGGCGCAGCAGCCGCGAGGCCTCGCGGACGTGGGAGGGGCCGAATCGGGCGCCGGGCCGGTAGCTGACACCGGTGTCGAAGGGTACCCCGGCCACGGCGATGTCGGCGTGGCCCACTTCGTGGAGCTCAGGCAGCAGGGCGTAGGTGGCGCGTCCCGCATAGCGCGGGGTCTTGGAACTGTCACGGGGGCCGACAGGGGTGTTCTTGGTGGAGTCCTGAGGTGTCATGGTGTCCTTTCGGGCGGGGGAGGCAGGAGGAGCAGGCTGCCCGGTGCAGGCAGGAGGGTGGTGGGGAGGGTTCAGTCCAGAGAGATGGGCTTGAGCTCGTCCCAGACGTCTCCCGGGCCGGGGTTCTGGGCCGCGGTGGTTCCGCCCAGATGGTCCATCACGCCCCAGACGGCGTTGAGCGCGGTGGTGACGGCGCCATCCGCCCAGCCTGCGGTGAAGGAGATGTCGTCGCCGGCGAGGAAGACGCCGCGCTGGTGCTCGGGCAGGTCCTTCTGGACGAAGTGGTTGAAGAGCCTCTCCTGGTACCGGTAGTGGCCCGGGAGGTTGTTCTTGAAGGCGCCCATGAAGTTGGGGTCCGCCTCCCAGGAGACGGTGATCGGCTGGCCGATGATGTGGGATCCGATGTCCAGGTTCGGGTAGATCTTGTGCAGCGAGTGCAGCATGAGCCGGGTGCGCTCGTCGGCGTCCAGCGGCAGCCATTTCAGGGCGTCGTCGTTCCAGGTGTAGGAAAGCAGGATCGCCGCAGGCCTGCCCGGCCCTTCGTCCAGCAGGTAGGTGGCCCGGGGGAGGCGGTCGGTCAGCGTCATGGACATCACCGGGCGACCGGTCTCGGGGTCGATGTCGCGCCAGAACGGGCGGTCGACCATGACGAAGGTCTTCGAGGAGAGCATGTAGTGGCTCTTCTCGATGGCGTTCCACATCTCCGGGTCGAACAGCTCCTCATCGGTGTCGATACGGGCCGAGAGCAGCCAGGACTGGCAGGTGACCACGGCGGCCGGGTAGGTGACGGTGCGTCCCCACTTCTCGGCGATGGTGACCCCGCCGGCGGGCAGGGAGTCGTCCTCGCCGCGGTGGATGCCGATGACCGCGCCGCGGGGCGCGCCGCTGTGCAGCGACTCCAGGGACGTGCCCTGCGGCCAGTGGACGATGTCCTCCGGTGCGTGGCGCCACAGCGATTCGGGGAGCCGCTGGGCCCCGCCGACGATGCCGCGATGGTCGTCGTCGGCGTCGGTGAAGACGACGCGCAGGACCTCGAGCACGGAGTTGGGGAAGTCGGTGTCCCAGCCGCCGGAGCCGAAGCCCACTTGGCCGAAGGTCTCGATGTGCTTCCAGCTCAACGCCTTGAACGCCTCGGAGCCGGCGACGAAGCCGTAGAAGGACTCATCGTCGAAGCGGGACACCAGCTCGTTCCAGAGGCGCTTGAGCTCGGCGGCGTCACGGTGACGGATGGCATCCTGGACGGCGTCGAGCTCGGCCTCGTCGCGCAGGGCCTTCTTCCAGGCCTCGGCGACGTCGCGATAGAGCTGCGGCAGCTCGGCCTCGGTCTCGGCGTAGGTCGGCTCGGGCTCGTGGGCCAGATCGATGACGGTCGAGGGGGTCACGGGGGAGAGCGGGTTCGGGAAGGCACGGGTCTCCAGGTCCAGCAGGTCCACATAGTGGTAGAAGGCGCGGCCGGTGGTGGGGAAGCGCATCCCGCCGAGGTCCACAACGACGTCGGGGGCGCCGTCGAAGGACTGGGACTTCAGCCGGCCACCGATCCCGGCAGCCTCATAGATCACCGGCTTCAGGCCCATCTTCATCAGCTCATACGCCGCGACGACGCCGGCCAGCCCGGCTCCCACCACGGCCACCTCGGTGCCGTGGGCCTGCTGGGGGATCTGCCCGAGGCCGGCGGCGCTGGCCAGGTAGTGGTCGTAGCTGAACGGGAAGTCCGGGCTGAGCATCGTCAGAGGCGGAGCGTCGGCGGGACGTTCGGCGGCGTAGGACTCGTCGTGCAGCGGGGTCGACATCGTCATGGGCGGATCCTTGGTCTCGAGCAGGTTCAGGTGTGAGCCTCACGGGCGGCCGTGATCAGGGTATCGAGCGGGTCTGACCCCGCAGAGGGTGGGCGGCGCGGGGCAGAGGAGTGTGAGGTGAATCTACTGAGATGGACGTCACAGGGCAAGGCTGGAAGAATTGTCTCACGCTGCATCTGATTCAGTTCTGTCCACTCATCGTCGCCAGCGTGCACCGTATGAGACTCAAGTGCGGCTATATGCTTTGTTTCTGTCAGCTTTCGCTGGCAGGGGATGGTTTCTCGGGCGGGATCCGGAACGCAGGAGGGGAGACGGCATGGCGACGTCGATCGACGATGAGCTCATCGCTGCGCTGCAGGAGGACGGGCGGGCCAGCTATCAGGCCCTGGCTGAGCGGCTCGGGGCCCCGCGCGCTGTGGTGTCGGCGCGGGTGCGGGAGCTGCTGGACTCCGGGGCGGTGCGGATCGTGGCCGCGGCGGATCCGGCCTTCCTGGGGGAGAGCTGCCTGGCCCATGTGGCCATCACCGGCAGCGGTGAGCTCGGCGCGGTGATCGAGGAGCTGCGTGCCCGTGATGACATCCCTCTGGTCTCGGCAATCTCCGGCTCGCAGGACCTGGTGGTGGAGGTGCGGGCCGCCGACCATGCCGCGCTCTTCGAGGTGCTGGCCCACGTGCGGGCCTTTCCCGAGGTCGCGCGGCTGCGCACTGCCGTCTACACCGATGTCCTGCGCGGCTCCTTCATCTCTGACTATGGCGGGGGCGGACGGATCGACCAGATCGACAGCGAGCTCGTGGAGCTGCTGCGCCACGACGGCCGCACCAGCTACCGGGATCTCGCCCGGCAGGTGCGGCTCTCGCCCACGGCAGTGCGCAGCCGGGTGCGGCGGATGCTCGAGGACCGCATCCTGCGGATCAGCGCCGTGGTCACCCACAGCGCCCAGGCGCGCCGGGTGAAGGTCGGCGTCGGACTCCACCTGGGCGGCGATGACCAGTCGGTGGCGCAGCGTCTGATGGGCTACCCGGAGACGGAGTTCGCCGCGTTCAGCGTGGGCCCCTTCGACCTGATCGCGACGCTGGCATCCTCCGTGCCTGCCGATGTCTTCGCCCGGCTCGACGACCTCAAGGGTCTCGCCGGGGTGACGGGCATGGAGACTTGGTTCCACCTGCAGACGCTCAAGGAGGACTACTCCCGCGCGATCTGAACGCCGCTGAGGTGTTGCCTCCGATTTTCAATCTCTCACCGGAGGCGATGTCTCGGTGGGGAGTCAGTCCAGTCAGTCCTCTGGGGAGTGGGCGAGGCTCCAGGCCCGCAGGGCCAGATGCACGTCCAGGTGGCGCGGGGCACGATCCCAGCCTTCCCCGAGCACCCGGCGGATCGACTGGAGCCGCTGTTTGACCGTGCTGCGGTGCAGGAACAGAGCCTCGGCGGTCCGATCGATGCGTCGGTCGGTCTCGAAGTAGGTGGCCGCCGTGCGGGTCAGCTCGGTCCCGCGCTGGGCGTCATGGGCCACCAGCGGGGAGATCGGCACGGTCAGGTCGATCGGTTCGCCCCGGGCGTCGGACTGCTCGGCGGCATGGACGACGGCGCCCACGAGCCCGACGGCGTCGGCATCCACCAGCCCCTCCCGGCCGCCCAGGCGCATCGCCGCCAGCGCCATCTGGGCGATCCTGTGGTGACGCGGGAGCGCCCGCACCGAGGACATCGGCCCGGACCAGGTGCCGCGCACCGTCAGCCCCTGCTCGGAGATCCGGCTCAGCGCGGCCTCGACCCAGCGCTGCTCGTCGAAGATCACGCACAGCTGGTCGCCGAGCGGCGCCGCCAGACGGGTGCCGGGCAGGCCACGGATCAGCCGGCGCAGGACGGCGTCGGCGTCCTTGTCCGGGACGAGCACCGCGACCCACGCCGGGTCGTGGACTCCCAGCTGCCAGCGCCGGAGCCGCTGCGCGAGCCGGTGCTCGGAGATGGGCCGGGCGGTGAGCAGCTCCTCGATGACGTCGAGCTGCTGCCGATGCTGCGCGTCCTCCTGGGCGCGGACGAACTGCAGGGCCAGGGCCATGTGGAGCGCGGCATGGTCGAGCAGCTGCCGACTGGCCGGGTCCTCCGCCGCCCGCGTGGCCAGGAAGCCCATCGCCTCCTCACCGGAGCGCACCGCCACCACGGTGACGTCGAGCTCCTCGTCCTCGCCGTCACGGCGGTCGGCCTCACCGTCCTGGTGCAGCGCGCGTCGGGTGCCGACGGCCTCCTCCAGCCGGGCGAGACGCGGCGGCCGGCGGAGCAGCGGGCCGGCGTCCTCGGGAGCCACGGCGATCTGCTCCCCGGAGGCGGACAGCAGCGCCACGGGAGCTCCGAGGGCCCGGGCAGTCAGAGTGAGGACACCGTCGTCGGTGGGGGAGCGCAGGATCTCGTCGAGGAGGTCGGCGTCGAACTCCATGACCTGGGTGCGGGAGACCAGCTCCTCCTGGCTCCGCTCGTGCTGACGGCTCAGCAGCTCCGCGTCCCGCAGTGCCCGGGTGTAGCGTTCCGCGTTGTCCAGGGCGACGGCGGCGTGCTTGCCCAGCGAGTCGGCGGTGTCGATCTCCTCGGGGCTGAACACCCGGGAGGCGCGCTCTGCCACCATGAGGGCGCCGATGACCCGCCCGCCGATCAGCAGCGGGACCCCCATGATCGTCAGCACGCCCTCGCCGGCGACGATCTCATCGATGGAGTCCAGGTGCGGGATCGACTCGTCGCGCAGATAGTCGGTGGTCTGGTAGGGAGCGACGCCGGTGGCCACCCGGCCCAGGATCCCGTAGCCGATGGGCATTCTCAGCGTCCGGTACTCGGTGGTGGCGACGCCGTCGGACTGCCGGATGTAGGTCTCCCCGGAGGGATGATCGTTGAGACTGATGTAGGCCATGTCGGAGCGCAGCAGGTGCCGGGTCCGCCGCACGATGGACTGCAGCACCGACTCCACGTCCTGCAGGCTGGAGAGCTCTGCGGCGGTGTCCAGCAGCGCACGGAGCAGGGCCTCCCGCCCGTGCCCCGGCGAGATGTGCGGCGGAGAGCTGTGCTCTGTGGGGCTCCGGCGGGCAGGCTCCCGCGCCGCGTCTGTGTCCGTCATGGACACATTATAGGTGCAGAACCCTCCACCATGGCTGTGGCTGATCTGTCGTGCAGCTGATGTGATCGTTCAGAAGACGACGTGGCGGAGGCCACATCCGCGCACACGCCCAGCGCCGGCCCCGCACCGTCGGCCCACCACCACCTGCACCCGCCCGCACCGCCCCTGGAGATGCCCTGTGAAGATCAGAGGTGCCGTCCTCGAAGAGATCGGCCGCCCCCGCCCCTATGCCTCCACTGCTCCGCTGACGATCAGCGAGCTCACCCTGGAGGATCCCGGCCCCACCGAGATCCTGGTCAGGATGGAGGCCGCCGGCGTCTGCCATTCGGACCTCTCCGTGGTCAATGGTCACCGGGAGCGTCCGGTCCCGATGCTGCTCGGCCACGAGGCGGCCGGCATCGTCGAGGCCGTAGGAGCCGACGTCGACGATCTCACCTGCGGCCAGCGCGTGGTGATGACCTTCCTGCCCCGCTGTGAGGCGTGTGAGAACTGCGCCGCCGGCGGCCGGCTGCCCTGCTCCCGCGGCTCCGCGGCCAACAACGCCGGAGAGCTGCTGCATGGCCACCGCCGCCTGCACCGTGGGGGTGGCACCGTGCACCATCATCTCGGGGTCTCCGGCTTCGCCACTCACGCGGTGGTCGACCGGGCCAGCGTGGTCCCGGTCGGCGACGATGTCCCGCCCCATGTGGCCGCCGTCCTCGGGTGCGCCGTGCTCACCGGCGGCGGCGCTCTGCTCAACGCCGCCCGCCCCGGGCCCCAGGAGAGCGTGATGATCGTCGGGCTCGGCGGCGTCGGGATGGCCGCGCTGATCACCGCATTGGCCGAGGGCTGCCCGCGCGTCATCGGGGTGGACACCGCCGACGACAAGCTGGCCATGGCCACGGACCTCGGCGCTCATGAGGCCTGGACTCCGCAGCAGATCACCGATCAGGGGATCACCGCCCATCACGTCATTGAATGCGCCGGCAACCCGCGGGCCTTCGAGGCCGCCTTCGCCGCCACCGCCCCGGGCGGGCGCACCGTCACCGCAGGTCTGCCGGCACCGACCGCGACCGCCACGATCTCCCCGCTGCGCATCACCGCGGAAGCTCGCACGGTGATCGGCTCCTACCTGGGCTCCTCGGTGCCGAGTCGGGACATCCCCCACTATGAGCAGCTCTGGCGCGAGGGGCGGCTTCCGGTGGACAGGCTCATCACCTCACGCATCCGGCTCGAGGACGTCAACCAGGCGATGGACGACCTCGAGGACGGCCGCGACGTGCGGCAGATCATCGAGTTCGACGCCGGACCCCTCACGGCGTCCTGACGCCCTGACCATCTCGCCCACCTCCACCGACAGGAAGCATGACCATGGCTCAGACGATCCAGAACCTCGGGGACTCTCCGGGAGAGCCGGGCGACGGCGCCCCCTCCTCGCCCCATTGGAAGGCCGGCCCCTTCGAAATCCGGCTGCCCTTCGTCCACTACCGGCTCGAATGGCCCGACTACACCCAGGGCCTGCTCATGTGCGCCGTGGACCTGGCGGCCATCCCGATGATGATCACTCTGCTGGGGATGCCCTTCGAAGTGGCGCTCGCGGTGATCCTGCTGAACGGCTTCCTCTACCTCACCCACCACCTCCTCGGAGATCCTGTGGTCCCCGGGTGGATCACACCGGCGATCCCTCTGGTGATGGCCTACTGCATGACGTTCCCTGAAGGACCCGAACGCGTCCACGCGCTGATCTCCTTCCAGATCCTGCTGGGCGTCTTCTCGATCCTGCTTGGGGTGACGGGGCTGGCCAAACGCGTGGTGCGCGCCATTCCGCCCGCCATCAAGGCCGGTGTGCTCATGGGCGCCGGCATCGCCGCGGTGCAGACCGTCTTCGGCGAGGAGGGCCAGTTCAACCAGTTCCCGGTGACCATCACCCTCGCCATCGGGCTGGCGTTCTTCCTGCTGTTCTCGCGGCAGTTCCCGGCCTGGCGGGAGCGCAGTCGACTCGCCATGCAGATCGGCAAGCTGGGTGTGCTGCCGGCCATCCTGGTGGCGGTCATCATCGCGCCGTTGGCGGGGGAGGCCCGCTGGTCCGAGATCGAGTGGGGCATCGTGCAGCCCGACTTCGTGACCCTGTGGCGCGAGTACACGGTCTTCGGGCTGGGCCTGCCGCCGCTGATGATGTTCGTGACCGCGATTCCGACGGTCCTTGCCACCTACATCGTGGTCTTCGGCGACACCCTCCAGGCGAACTCCGTGCTCAAGCAGGCCAACAAGGCTCGCCCCGATGAGAACGTGGCGTACAACCCGAACCGTTCGCACATGATCTTCGGGGCACGCAACGCGATCATGGGGGTCATCGGCCCGGACGTGGCGATGTGCGGGCCCTCCTGGTCGGCGATGCTCGTGGTCATCACCGAGCGGTACAAAGAGGGCAAGAAGGCCATGAAGTCCCTCTACGGGGGCGCGGGGTCCTTCCGCTGGGGCACCAATACGGGCCTGCTCCTGCTGCCCATCGTCACTCTGGTGGAGCCGGTGCTCGGTGTCGCGATGGCTCTGACGCTGCTCATCCAGGCATTCGTCAGCGTTCGGATCGGCATCATGGAGGCTCGGAGCCAGCGGGATCTGGGGATCGCCGGAGTGACGGCCGGGGCGCTGGCCCTGCTCGGTGCGGCCTGGGGTCTCGGTGTCGGGATCCTGCTGTGCCTGGTCATCTACGGCCGGGACTTCTTCCGCGGGGAGAACGACGGCACGTTCGCCGAGGAGCAGGACTGAGCCCTGCCCATACTGCGTTGTCTCCGCGGTTTGAGCCCTTCTGAGTCGTGATCCGACGTCAGAAGGGCCCGAACCGCGGAGGCAACATCGTCTGAGAGGCCTCACACCCAGTGGCGCACGCGGCCTCCGGTGATCACCCCGGCCACCGGGATGTTCGGGAGGTCGGAGGGTGTGACGGCGTACGGGTCTTCCCGCAGCACGGTGAAGTCGGCGAACATTCCGGGGCGGATCTCCCCGCTCAGATGCCCCATTCCCGCGGCATGTGCGGCTCCGGTGGTGAAGCCGACGATCGCCTCACCCACGCTGAGGCGCTCCTGGGGCTGCCAGCCGCCGTCGGGCCTGCCGTCCGGCCGTTGGCGGGTGACCGCCGCGTGGATCCCGCCCAGCGGCGACGGCGGCTCCACCGGCGCGTCCGAGCCGAAGGCGAGCGTGGCCCCGGCGTCGATCAGCGATCGCCAGGCGTAGGAGGCCATCGGCCGATCACCCATGAGGCGCTCGGCCAGCTCGAAGTCCGCGGTGGCATGCAGCGGCTGCATCGACGGCACCACGCCCAGAGCCGCGAAACGTCGCACGTCCTCCACGGCGAGATGCTGGGCGTGCTCGACTCGGTGCACCAGCGGAGACGACGGCACGACGCCGGAGCTCACCTGGTCCGCCAGCCACTGGTAGGCGTCCAGGACCAGCTCATTGGCGCGGTCGCCGATCGCGTGGGTGGCCACGGCCAGTCCGGCGCTCGCGGACCGGACTAGGAGATCGCGCAGTCCGGCCTCCTCGGTCACCGCAACCCCGTGCCCGTGCCCGGAGCCTGCCAGCGGCTCATGCATCAGGCACGTGTGGGATCCCAGGGCTCCGTCGGAGAAGATTTTCACCGGCCCGGTGCGCAGCCAGGCGTCGCCGGAGCCGGTGAAGCGTCCTTCGGCCAGTGCCACATCCAGCTCGGGGGCGAGGATCGCCTTGGTGACCCGCATCCTCAACCGCCCCGTCTCGTGCAGGGCGGCGAATCCGGCGCGGACGTCCTCGCCGTCGAAGTCGTGCACACCGACCAGCCCCTGGGCCCAGAGCTGCCGCTGGGCGTGTTCCAGCTGAGCGGTGAGGTCGCCGGCGGCGCCTGAGGCCAGGATCTGGTCGACCGCTCGCCCCGCGGACTCCCGCAGGATGCCGGTGAGCTGCCCGGTGCTGTCGCGGTCGAAGCTTCCGCCCACCGGGTCCGGCGTGGAGGCGTCCAGCCCCAGGGTTTCCAGGGCGGCGGAGTTGACCCACCAGGTGTGGGCATCGGTGGAGTGCAGAGCGGTGGGGAAGGCGCCGGTGACGGCGTCGAGCGCTCGGCGGTTCGGCACCAGGGGGACCTCCCAGATGTTGTGGTCCCAGGCCTGTCCGAAGATCCACTGTGGCTGTTGCGGCCAGGCGCCCTCGGCCTTGGCGGCCTCCACCCGGTCCCGCAGGTGGGTCGCGACCCGCTGGAGGGCAGTCTCCAGGGAGGTGCAGTCCCGCAGGTCGGCTGAGAACAGCCCTCGTGCGTAGAGGCCGGTGTGGACGTGGGCATCCACGAATCCGGGCAGCACCACCGCGCCCTGCAGGTCGATGACCTCCTCGCCGGCGGCGAGATCGGGATGCAGTCGTGTGGCCTGTCCGACGGCGGCCACGCGTTCGCCGCGGACCAGCACGGCGTCGCCGCGGACCTGACCGATGCGGGCTGAGGAGATCACTCGGGCGTTCACGAAAAGCGTCACGCGTTCACTCTAGCGAGAGTGTGCCGGGGAGCCGGAGGTCGACACCGTCGGCCACTGGATGGTCCGGTCCCCAGGCATGGGCAGGGCGGCGCCGGGGCTCCCGACGCCGCCCGCTCCCGGCTCACGCGGCCGAAAGACTCGGCACGCGTGAGGTCTGGTGCTCCGGTCCGAGGCTCAGCTCAGACCGGGCCGTTTCTCAACAGGGGTTGCCTGCAGTGACCTCGCCTCCTGACACTTGCTGCTCGCCGGCGGCGATGCTGTAGTCCTGATGGTCGTTGTTGTCCCAGGTGCCGGCGCCGTCGTTGAAGGCCGCGGTGATGCCGTCCGCGTCGTCGAGCTGGATGTCCGCCCGGAACCAGCCCACACAGGCCTCGGCCATTGCCACACCCGGAACGTCCGTCCAGCCGCCGTCGCCTTCCTGGTAGTGAATGCGCGGGTTCTCCCAGCCGGTCTCGTAGTACACGGTCAGGTCGGGGCCCTCGCCCGGGGCGGGTTGGGCCTCGCAGGGGTCGCCCTCGGCCAGCTGGCTGTTCGAGACCTGGATGACGCCGGAGCCGATCGTGTAGTTCTCACCGGCGTTGTTGTCCCAGGCGTCGCCGCCGTCGTTGAATGCCGCGGTGATGGTCCGGGCCGTGCCGAGGTCGATCTCGGTGTGGGCCCAGCCTTCGCAGACCTCCGTCAGGGCCTCGCCCGGAGCCTCGGTCCACTCGCCGTCGCCCACCTGGTAGTGGACGTGCGGGGTCTCCCAGTCGGTGGCGTAGAACAGGGACAGCTCGCGCTCCTCCGGCGGCGTCGATCCGTCACCGTCGCCGTCTCCGTCGCCGCTGGCCGGGGTGGCGCCCACGTGCAGAGCCACGGCGGAGTCCGGGCCCACGTGGGCGCTGAAGGTGCCGTCGGCCGCCACGGTCACGGTTTCCCCGGAGCAACCCTCGGACGTGGCGGAGCCGGTGTAGACGTTGCAGTATTCGCCGGCCGGCAGGGAGGTCTGCCAGGTGTGCTGCACACTGTTCGGTCCGCGGTTGGCCACCAGGAAGCCCTGGTCGCCACGGCCGAAGGCCAGGGCGTGGGAGTCGTTGGTCCACGTGTCGGTCACCGGGGCGTCCCCGACGGCGTTGCGGAACCCGACCATGTTGGCCACCTCGGTTTGGGCGTGGAGGCACGTCCAGTTCTCCTCGCCGCAGACGGCGTCGCGGATCCGACCGTCCTCATGCTGCACGGGGCCGGCGTCGTAGTCGCTGAACGAGTAGCCGGAGTGCACCGCGGGCATGCCGTACGGCCAGGCCAGTGTGAAGGCCTGGGCCAGGCGGTAGGCGTCCCCGTCCTTGTAGCTCAGGGTCTCGCCGTTGCGTTCGGTGTCGTGGTTGTCCACGAAGGTGCCGGCGTGCTCGTCGGCGATGAAGCCTTCCCAGGTCTCACCGATGCCCTCGCCGGAGAGCAGCCAGTGGATGTCGCCGCCGTCGAAGGCCTCTTTGAGCTTCCGGCCCCAGGTGAATTCGTGGACGTCGCCCAGGTGCTGGTACTCCTCGGGCTGGATGGGTTCGCCGCCGCCGCGGATGACCTCGGACACCACGTAGATGTCGGTCAGGTCCACGCGGTCCAGGATGCCGGTGAGGTCGTCGGCGGAGATGTGCTTGACCGCATCGATGCGGAAGCCCTCGACGCCCAGGTCGATGAGGTCCTCGAGGTGCTCGGCGATCCGCGACTGGACGTAGTCGGAGCTTGTCTTCAGGTCTGCCAGTCCGAGCAGGTCGCATTCCTGGACCTGCCAGCGGTCGGTGTAGTCCTCCACCTCGCAGCCGTGGTTGTGGAAGTCGTCGGGGGAGTAGGTGCCGGGATAGTTCGTGTGGGTGAACTCGCTGCCGGCCCAACCCACGCCCTCGTCCTGTCCCGTCATGTGGTTGATGACGACGTCGGCGATGACCTTCACGCCGGCGTCGTTGCAGGTGGAGACCATGTCCGCGAACTCGTCGCGGGTACCCAGGCGAGATTCGATCTGGTAGCTCACCGGCTGATAGTGGGTCCACCACGGCTCACCGTGGATGTGCTCCTGGGCCGGTGAGGTCTGCACATAGCCGTAACCGGCCGGGCCGAGCGTCTCGCGGCATTCGCGGGCGATGCTGTTCCAGGTCCACTGGAACAGCACGGCGGTGGTGTCCTTCGTCCCCTCCGCGCTCTGCGCCGCGGTGCGGAGCTCCGGGAGCCGGTCGGTGTGGTGGGCGGAGTTCTGCGAGGCGTTCTCCGCGCCGCGGGCGCCGGCGTGATCGGCCGCCTTGTCGGAGGCCGGGGGCCCGCCGTCGAAGGCGGTGGCCGCAGGCATGGTAGCGGGTGCCAGCATGGCACCGGCCAGTCCGAGAGCCCCTGCTGTCCGCATCGCATGTTTCCGCAAGCGCTTCCAAGGTGAGTGCGGCACAGGCTCCGCCGTACTCTGTGTCGTCGTCATCAGTGCTGTCTCCAAGGTGATGGCATCTCAGTCCGCCGGGAATCGGATGAGAGGCGTCGTCGCCGTAGCATCGGCGACCGCGTCGAGTCGACGTCTCCTGATCGAAGATAGCGTGAATGTGATCCAGATCGCAAGGATTAATGGAAGCGCTTGCAGATACATTCTGTCGAGGTTCGGCCTCGTATGGACGCAGGAGACCCCTCAGTCTGGCGGCCTGGGTGGGCGCCAGACGGAGGGGTCGTCTGCCTCACGGCGGTGAGGTGGCCGGGTCGGGGCCCGGCGGTGTCAGCTGATGCGCCAGTCCGAGATGCCGGTGCGCCATCCGGTGTCCGGGCCGGGGTCCAGGAACTGCTCGTAGCGCACGTCGTCGTCCAGGTGTCGCTTCAGCCAGGCGATGCTGTATTTCGCGATGGTCGTGTTGGGAATGTTCGGGGCGAAGTGGCTGGCTCCGCGCAGCTCCAGGTAGGCCCGCTGCTCGGCGTTGGCCAGGGACTCGTAGAACGGGATGGAGTGGCTGCGCACCGGGGCGGTGCGGTCGTCCTCGGCGCCGATGATCAGGGTGGGGGCGTCCACGGAGCCCCAGTTCTTCTTCGCATTCCACGGAGTCAGCGGCACCACGGCCTGGATCTCGTCCCTGTCCTCGGCGGCCTGCAGGGCCCCGCCACCGCCCATCGAATGCCCCATCACGGCCTGGCGATGCTCATCGATGAGAGGGCCGACGACGTCGTCGTCGATGGCGTGGTCCAGCGCGCTCACAGCTGAGGTTGCCTCCCCCGATTCTCGGACACTGACCAGGCGGGTTCTGCGTGTTCGCGAGCCTGTCGGGAAGGATGTCCGTGATGGGCACGAGGAAGAGGAAGACGTATACACCGGAGTATCGGCGTGAGGCCGCGAGGCTGGTCATCGACACAGGGCGCACGATCGCTGCTGTCGCAGACGAGATCGGTGTCGGCGCGCAGTTGCTGGGCCGGTGGGTGCAGCAAGAGCGCGACCGCGCGGGTGGTGACGCGGACGCGCCGCTGGAGCTGGACGAGCGGGCGGAGCTGGAGCGACTGCGCCGCGAGAACCAGGAGCTGCGGATGGACAATGAGTTCCTGGGAAAAGCGGCGGCCTTCTTCGCTTCGAAGCAGAACCCGAGGAACGGTTCGCGGTGATCGAGGCGGAGAAGGCGGATCCGGGGAACACGTTGACGATCGTCCGGATGTGCCAGCTGCTGGGTGTGGACCGACGTCGGTTCTTCGAGTGGCGGGCGCGAGTGGCCGCGGATCCGTCGCCACGGCAGCAGCGGGCGGCGGAGCTGACCGTGCAGATCCGCGCGTTCCACGCCGCGTCCGACGGCACCTACGGGGCGCCCAGGATCCACGCTGATCTGAAGGATTCCGGGGTGGTCGTGTCCCGGAAGACAGTCGCGAAACTCATGCAAGCGGACGGAATCACGGGGATCAGCCCGGCTACCTGGCATCCGCCGACCACGGTCCGCGGCGAGGACCCGTTCCCGGTTCCCGACCTCGTGGAGCGGGAGTTCGACCAGGGCGAGCGAGACGTGGCCTGGTTCAGCGACATCACCTACCTGCGCACCGGTGAGGGATGGGCGTACCTGTGTGTCGTGAGGGACGGCAACAGCCGCCGGGTCCTCGGGCGCACGGTCGGCGACAGCCTGCACACCGATCTCGTCGAGGACGCGCTCCGGCAGGCCGTCGCGCTGCGCGGTCTCCGACCCCGCAAGGTCATCTTCCACGCCGACAGGGGCACCCAGTACACCAGCGCTCAGCTCGCAAAGGCCGCGACCGAGCTCGGCGTGCTCCGGTCGATGGGCCGGACCGGGGTCTGCTGGGACAACGCGGCCGCGGAATCGTTCTGGTCGACGTTCAAGAACGAGTACTACCACCGGCATGTCTTCGCGACCATCGACGACGCCCGCCGCGGCGCCTACACCTGGATCGACGGCTGGTACAACGCCCGCCGTCGGCACTCCAGCATCGGCTACCTCAGCCCGCTAGAGTACGAACGACGCCAGCTCACGCTGGCAGCCTGACCAACCAACCACCTGTCCGGGAATCGGGGTCAGCCTCACATGGTTCGGCGAGTAGCGTCCGGCCGAGTGGTATACGGAAGCCTCAGTATCCAGGCGACCTCGGCAGAGGGCGGGGTTGCCTGGCTAGGATTCTTCCGCGATCTCGTGGCTCGCGGACTTACCGGGGTCCGCCTGGTCTCCTCGGGGGCGCCCGGGAGGAGGCTCTGGCCTTCACTGGGTTCCCGAAGCGGCTGTGGGCCAAGATCTGGTCTAACAACCCCCTTGAGTGGCTGAGCAAGGAGATCCGCCGGCGCACTGATGTGGTCGGGATCTTCCCTGACCGGGGTGCGATCATCCGGCTGGTTGGTGCGGTGCTCGCCAGCTGAGGCGCTGCCATAGATCCCTCATGAAGGTTGTATACCCCCAGGGGTATTTGGCATGATGGGGTGAGTACCCGCAGGGGTACGCCGAAACTTTTTCGAGAATGAGGAGCGATCGCATGCTTTTGGAGCGGATCTACGACGAGGACCTCGCCCAGGCCAGCTACTTCATCGGCTGCCAGGCCACCAAGGAGGGTATGGTTATCGACGCCCGCCGTGACGTCGGGGAGTATTTCGACCTGGCTGCCAACCACGGCATGCGCATCACCAAGGTCGCCGAGACTCACATCCACGCCGACTACCTCTCCGGCACCCGCGAACTCGCAGCTGCGGCAGAGGCTGAAGCTTTCATCTCCGGAGAAGGCGGCGAAGACTGGCAGTACGGGTTCGAGGCGATTCGGCTGCAGCATGGAGACGTGATCACGCTCGGCAACATCCGTGTGGAGGCCCGGCATGCCCCCGGTCATACCCCTGAGCACCTGGTCTTCCTGGTCACTGACGGTGCCTTTAGCGACGATCCCGGCTACATGATCTCCGGGGATTTCATCTTCGCAGGAGACCTCGGCCGTCCTGACCTGCTCGATGAAGCCGCCGGGGGAGAGGACACCCGGTTCGAAGGAGCCAAGCAGCTCTTCGCGAGCTTGAAGAACGAGTTCCTCACTCTGCCTGATCACATCCTGGTCTACCCCGGGCACGGCGCGGGCAGCGCCTGCGGCAAGGCACTGGGCGCGCTGCCGGCCACCACGGTCGGCTATGAGCGGGCGAATGCGTGGTGGTCCAAGCACCTGGCCGCCGACGACGAGCAGGGCTTCATCGATGAGCTGCTCGACGCTCAGCCCGACGCCCACGCCTACTTCAGTCGGATGAAGCGCGAGAACAAGGACGGCCCCGCCGTGTTGGGCCCGCTGAGCCCACTTCAGGCGTTGACCTCGGATCAGGTGCGCAGCTCTCTAGAGGAGGACCGGGCAATCTTCGTCGACACCCGCACCAATGACGAGGTCAAGAAGGGCACTGTGGTCAGTGCGCTGAACATCCCCGCAAGGGGCAAGTTCGCCAGCTTCGGCGCCTGGGCCTATGACCCAGAGACCGAGTCCAAGCCGTTGATCCTGCTGGCCGCGGATCATGACCAGGCCCAGGACATGCGCAACCATTTGATGCGAGTCGGCATCGATTCGGTCAAGGGCTACACGATCAGCCTGGCTGATCTGCCACAGACCCAACCAGCCACCATCACCCCCGCGGAGCTTGAAGACTTCGAGCCCGCGCTGCTGTTGGATGTGCGCAATAAGTCCGAGCACGCCGCGGGCCACGTTCCGGGATCCAAACAGCTCAGCGCCGGTCGGGTGCTGTGGCACCAGGACCAGCTTCCGAGCTCGGGCCCGATCGTGACCTACTGCCAGTCCGGGGTCCGGAACTCGGTGGCCGCCAGCGCGCTGCGTCGGGAAGGCCACGACATCCGCGAACTCGTCGGCAGCTACGCCGGCTGGGAAGAGTGGAAGCAGTCCAACTGATCCACTGATGGGCGTGTGAACGACCTGCCGCTGAGAACCCCGGCTGAGCCCCTCCATATCGACCCCGAGACGGGGTCGTTGCGACGTCTTTGAAAGGACACCCTCGCTGATGAGCACCACTACTACGGCACCTTCTGGCCCAATGAGCCCCACTGAGCTCGCCGAGAAGATCCGCTCACAGGACACCCCGCTGCTGGTTGATGTGCGCACCCCCGCGGAGCATGAATCCCTGCGAGTCCCCGGATCGCACAACGCCCCGCTGGACTTGTTGCGGAAGAACAAGGAGACCCTGGCCGAGCAGTTCACCGGCGAGATCGTGCTGATCTGCCAGACCGGCAATCGCGCGAACCAGGCCCTGCAGCACTTGTGCGCTGCAGGAGTGGAGACGGCGCGGGTGCTCGAGGGCGGCGTCGTCGCCATGGAGGCCCAGCACAGGCAGCACACCTACCGTGGTCAGCAGCGCTGGGCCATGGACCGTCAGGTCAGGATGGTCGCCGGTTCACTAGTGCTCGCCGGGTTCCTGGGTGGCAAGCTGATCTCCCCGAAGGTCGGCTATCTGGCCGGGGCGATCGGGGCCGGGCTGACCTTCTCCGCGCTGACCGATTCCTGCGCGATGGCGGCGGCGCTGAAGAAGATGCCGTGGAACAAGGTCGAGGCTGATCCAACCGTGGAGAAGCTACTCGCCGAGATCCCGCGCTCCGCCCAGGTTCAGGCACCACAGACATCTGCGGTGCGGTCGCGGAGATGAGCAGTGGGCTCATCCTGGCGATGATCCTCGCCGTCGGGATCGGACTCTCACTGGGTTTGCTTGGCGGCGGGGGCACCATCCTCGCGGTCCCGCTGCTGACTTACGTGGCGGGTTTCCCCGCGCATGAGGCCATTGCCGCGTCGATGTTCATCATCGGAATCACCTCCGCGGTCAGCGTGATCCCTCACGCCAAGCGGGCTAACGTGCAGTGGCGCACCGGGTTCATCTTCGGCGCCTCCGCTATGGCCGGTGCCTTCAGCGGCGGACTCTTAGGCAGCCAACTGCCGAGTGTCGTCCTGATGGTGGCGTTCGGGGTCATGATGGTCGCTACCGCGCTGGCAATGATCCTGGACCGCCGCACCAAGGAAGCTGGTGGGCTGAAGAAGAAGCTGCCCCTGGGCAAAATCATCCTCGAAGGCCTCTTGGTCGGGCTGGTGACCGGCATGGTCGGCGCCGGCGGCGGATTCCTGGTGGTCCCGGCGCTGGTGCTGCTGGGCGGGCTCTCGATGCCCGCCGCGGTGGGCACCTCCCTGCTGATCATCTCGATGAAGTCCTTCACAGGTCTCGCCGGGTATCTCACGTCGGTGAGCATTGACTGGGTGCCAGTGCTGACCATCACTGGTATTACCGTGGCCGGAGCGCTAATCGGATCCGCGTTGGTGAAGTACATCCCGGATAGAGCACTGAAGAAGGCCTTCGGGTGCCTCGTGCTGGCAATGGGAATCGTTGTGTTCTTCCAAGAGCTGCCGCTGGCCTACGGGATTGGTGTGTCCACAGTGGTAGCCCTGCTGCTGGTGATCCTTATGGTCCGCAGATAGAGAGCAACACGTCGGGCCACAGCAGCGGAGGAGACAGACCCCTGCACCGCGCCTCCGAACGACCCTGATGTCGCGCCAGAGACTGGAGCAAACAATTCTGCCAGCGCGGTCGAAGAGGCCCGGGCGCGACGACGAGACCTGCGCCGGGGGCAAGGAGAGAGCGGTGAGCGTCAGCACAGCGCACGCGCTGCGACCGGCCCTCACTGGTTCTAAGCCGCGCCAGCGTGTAGAACTTTAGCCCTAGACAGTCTTAGCGACAGAGAGGCCATGATGCGAGAAGCCGACCCAGAGACCCAGCGGCGCATCGTCAACCGGCTCAAACGAGCTCGCGGTCAGCTGGACTCAGTGATTAGGGCGGTCGAATCCGGAGGCGGGTGCCGAGATGTGGTTACCCAGCTTGCCGCAGTCTCCACCGCCCTGGACCGCGCCGGTTTCAGTGTGGTCTCCTCAGCCATGGAGTTCTGCATCACCGACCCAGAACGTGCAGCGGAAACAGAGGACGGACTAACAGTCGAAGAGCTGGAGAAGCTCTTCCTCTCCCTGTCCTAGTTGTAAGAGGGCGTGACGTTGTTGACACGGGCCGGGACCAGTGAGGCTGGCGGCATCTCACCACAGGCGGTATGCGGTCGATGGTAGTTGTAATGATTGATCCACACGCCCACCGCGTTCCGGCGAGTCTGTTCGGAGGCGTAGATCCGGTGAGGTTGCCCCCGATTCTCGGACACTGACCAGGCGGGTTCTGCGTGTTCGCGAGCCTGTCGGGAAGGATGTCCGTGATGGGCACGAGGAAGAGGAAGACGTATACACCGGAGTATCGGCGTGAGGCCGCGAGGCTGGTCATCGACACAGGGCGCACGATCGCTGCTGTCGCAGACGAGATCGGTGTCGGCGCGCAGTTGCTGGGCCGGTGGGTGCAGCAAGAGCGCGACCGCGCGGGTGGTGACGCGGACGCGCCGCTGGAGCTGGACGAGCGGGCGGAGCTGGAGCGACTGCGCCGCGAGAACCAGGAGCTGCGGATGGACAATGAGTTCCTGGGAAAAGCGGCGGCCTTCTTCGCTTCGAAGCAGAACCCGAGGAACGGTTCGCGGTGATCGAGGCGGAGAAGGCGGATCCGGGGAACACGTTGACGATCGTCCGGATGTGCCAGCTGCTGGGTGTGGACCGACGTCGGTTCTTCGAGTGGCGGGCGCGAGTGGCCGCGGATCCGTCGCCACGGCAGCAGCGGGCGGCGGAGCTGACCGTGCAGATCCGCGCGTTCCACGCCGCGTCCGACGGCACCTACGGGGCGCCCAGGATCCACGCTGATCTGAAGGATTCCGGGGTGGTCGTGTCCCGGAAGACAGTCGCGAAACTCATGCAAGCGGACGGAATCACGGGGATCAGCCCGGCTACCTGGCATCCGCCGACCACGGTCCGCGGCGAGGACCCGTTCCCGGTTCCCGACCTCGTGGAGCGGGAGTTCGACCAGGGCGAGCGAGACGTGGCCTGGTTCAGCGACATCACCTACCTGCGCACCGGTGAGGGATGGGCGTACCTGTGTGTCGTGAGGGACGGCAACAGCCGCCGGGTCCTCGGGCGCACGGTCGGCGACAGCCTGCACACCGATCTCGTCGAGGACGCGCTCCGGCAGGCCGTCGCGCTGCGCGGTCTCCGACCCCGCAAGGTCATCTTCCACGCCGACAGGGGCACCCAGTACACCAGCGCTCAGCTCGCAAAGGCCGCGACCGAGCTCGGCGTGCTCCGGTCGATGGGCCGGACCGGGGTCTGCTGGGACAACGCGGCCGCGGAATCGTTCTGGTCGACGTTCAAGAACGAGTACTACCACCGGCATGTCTTCGCGACCATCGACGACGCCCGCCGCGGCGCCTACACCTGGATCGACGGCTGGTACAACGCCCGCCGTCGGCACTCCAGCATCGGCTACCTCAGCCCGCTAGAGTACGAACGACGCCAGCTCACGCTGGCAGCCTGACCAACCAACCACCTGTCCGGGAATCGGGGTCAGCCTCAAGCTGGGTGGCGCGCTGGCGCGGCTGGTCATAGCGGGAGTTGGTGTCGAAGGTGACTGCCACGAAGCCGAAGGAGGCCAATCGGGGCCCCAGCCAGGAGATCGAGGATTCGCCGGCGGTGTAGCCGGGGGAGATGGCCACGACGCCGAAGGTCTCGTCAGTGCCGGTCGGGTAGTGCATCGTGCCGCCGCGGAAGCCGTCGGCGCTGAACCGTGAGATGCTGCGCTCCCCGACGCTGTAGCTGCTGCGGGTCTGTTCGATGGAGGAGTCTGTGGGGTCGGGTCCACGGGTGAACCCCGTGTCGGCGTGGGCGGCAGGTGCGGTCAGCCCGAGAAGAGCGGCGACGGCCAGGATCATCATGACTGCGCGTCTCATGACGTGTGTGGATCTCCCTTGCGCTTGCGTCGCCCGGAATGGACGACTAATACGTGATGACTTGGCACGATGTGTGCCAAGTCATCACTGTTCAGCTTGTGTCAGCTGATGTCAAGGGTTCATGCAGTCGGTGCGGAGGAACGGTGTCGACGTCTGGCGGTACCGCCGACAGCCTCGGTTCAGCTCTTCGCCGGACCCATCTCGGCCGCGGGGTCCGTCCACCGTCCCGCCCGGACGCCGCGGTGGTAGATCATGCCGGCGGAGATCGCCACGATGAACAGCACCGCCATGGGGATCAGCACGATGTAGACGCTGCCCGTGGCATACATGACAGGGATGGAGATCGCCGTGATCAGCCCTCCGCCGAAGAATGGCTCGAAGGCCAGCTGCTTGTAGCCGAAGGCCTCCAGCGCGGGGGACTCGTCATCCGGATCGGCCACCCGCAACAGCGCCAGACCGGTGGCGGTCACGCCCATGGACTGGCCGAAGTCGGCGATGCCGCGCTCCAGCCAGAACTCCGGGACGATCCGCGGGGTGAAGTAGAGCAGCATGAAGGTGCAGAACGCGACCCCTGCCACGGAGAGGATCAAGAAGGTCTGCCAGAACTCGGCGATCACCGTCAGCGAGATCGTGGCGAGCGCGGCGACGATCAGGATGTCCAGGGCGAGCCCCTGGATGCGCTTCATCATCTCGTGGTCCAGCAGGCTGGTGTTGCCGGTGCGGTCGAGCACCACCTGGATGATCACTCCACCGATCATGGCCAGCGGGAACAGCGGTACGTAGCCCAGCAGGGTGGTCCCCTCCTCCCCGGGAGCGGTCCACAGCGAGTCGGGCTGGCCCCACAGGGCGTCCTCGATCCATACGATCCCCTCCAGCAGCAGCCAGCCGATGATCACGGCGAGGCCGACGACGGCGACGTGCAGGGTCAGCGGCTCGATGGAGCCGGGGCGGGCCGTCATGCGACCGGCGTAGACGGTCTCGTCATCGGAGTAGAGGCCGCGCAGCTCGGCGGTGGACTGCTCCGAGACCTTCTTCAGCACACGGGTGCGACCCGTGCGCACACCCCAGTTCACCACTGCGACGCCGATGACGATCGCCGAGACCAGGCCGACGGTGGCCATCGCCAGGGCGAGGTCCGCGGCCTCCGGGATGCCCATGTCCTCGAACGCCGGCCGCATGCCGCCGGCGGTGCCGTGACCGCCCTCGAAGGCGATCTCGATCAGCGCCCCCATCATCGGGTCGATGCCGAACAGCGGGGCGAGCACCAACAGGGCGAGGAGGAGCCCGACCACATACTGGCCGGAGCCGTAGGCCACACCGATCGACAGCTGCGGGCCGGCAAGCTTGGCGACGCGCTTGGGAGAGGGGATCCGGGAACCGAGGAAGAGTGTGGCGAAGACCACCGAGATCAGCAGGCCGGGCATCTCGCCCCAGACGTCGAAGATGTCCGCGGTGAACATCCCGCCATCGCCCAGCCACTCGATGCCCAGCGGCTCCGCGAGCCTCCCGATGACCTCCGGGCCGAGGATCAGTCCGAGGAACCCGGCGATGATGCAGCTGGGAAGCAGGAGCTTCTGGATGAACGGGACCTTCACGCGAAGGTACTTGCCGAGCAGCATGATCGCCGCCAGCAGCACGATCGCGAACCCGATGGACTGGGGACTCATCGTCGTGTCCTCTTCCTCCCGTGTCACGGGTGGTTCTAGCACCGCCGCCGTGGGTCGGTGCGCAGGTGGTCTTCCTCGCAGGGAGACGCCGGGTCGACGACGTAGACTGGGCTCGCCGTCCGCACCGGGCGTGACGGGCAGTCCGCTGTCGCGGCGCATCCCAGGGAGCCCCAGGCCAGCAGTTCTCTGGCCAGGAACGCCTCAGGGTGGTGTGATCCGTATCGCGTGACCTGTCTGACAGGCCCGGGATCCACAGTGTAAGGCGTGAAAGTCGAGTTCGCTATGCCCATCTCATCTCCCGCCGGAGAGTCCTCTGAGCACACCTCTGCAGGTCAGCCCACTGCCGAGGGTTCCGACGTCGCCGGCACCCCCGAGCAGCGCCGCACCACCGTGGTCGGAGACCTCGTGCGCGGCGCGCTCATCGGCACGGTGGAGACCGTTCCCGGAGTCTCGGGCGGCACCGTCGCGCTCGTCGTCGGGATTTACACCCAGTTGATCGACTCCGCCTCGCATGTCGTCTCGGCGGGCCGCAGGCTGATCACCGGGCCCGAGCGGCTGGTCGGCATGCGCCATCACCTCACCGCAGTGCGCTGGAAACTGGTGATCCCGGTGCTGATCGGCATGGCGCTGGCCGTGTTCACCATCGCCGGCCCCATGGCCGACGCGGTGGAGAACCACCCGGAGGCCACTCGTGCCGCGTTCTTCGGCATGGTGCTGGCCTCCATCGCCGTGCCGCTGCGCATGGCCCTGCACGTCCCCGGTGCCCCAGGGACCGGATCGGGACGCACCTGGAGCCTGCGTGCGCTGAGCTGGCGTCACCTGGCCGCCGGACTGGTGGCCGCAGGGGCCACCTTCTGGCTGGTCTCCGTGCCGCCCACCGTCGTGGAGGCGACTCCGGCGACCATCGTCCCCGCCGCCGCCGTCGCCGTCTCCGCGCTGCTGCTGCCTGGTCTCTCGGGCTCCTTCCTGCTGCTGACCTTCGGGCTCTACGAGCCGACGCTGCGCGCGGTGGAGGAGCGGGACCTGGGCTACCTTGCGCTCTTCGCCGCGGGGATGGTGCTCGGGGTGATCGTCCTGGTGAAGCTGCTGCAGTGGCTGCTGGAGCACCGCCACAGGATCACCATGGTGGTCCTGGCCGGAGTGATGCTCGGGGCGCTGCGCACCCTGTGGCCTTGGCAGGACGAGGACCGCGGGCTGCTCGAGGCCTCCGGCGACCTTCTGCCGATCCTCGGGCTGGCGGCGGCCGGGTTCGCGGTGGTCACGGTGCTGGTGATCCTGGATGCCCGGATGGTCGCGAAGCAGGAGCGGCAGGGGCAGGGCGTCTGAGCTGAGCGGACGCCCTCCCCGACCTTCCGCCCACCTCGACTGGGGGCTCTGGGCGCTCTGGGGCCGGAAGGGGCCTGCTCGGCGTGCTGGTGGCACTGTCGCTGAGGACAGCGGAGAGTGATTCACTCGGCGTGAGGCGGGTAAGATGGGCCACAGGTCAACTGAATACGCCATGCCCCCTGCATGGGAGAGCCCGGAGCGCGTCGCCGAGAGGCGGGTGCGAGCACCGGCGCCGAAGGAGCAACATCCTCCCCAGGAATCTCTCAGGCACCCGTACCGTGCAGGGGTGGCGACTCTGGAAAGCAGGACCCGCTGACAGGCCGCATGTGTGGCCCGTGACGTCGGTGTCCTCACCCACGGTGCAAGCCCGGCCTCCTCGACGGCGACATCTCGCCTGATGCCGGGTCAAACTCTCAGGTTCCCTACAGAGCTCGGGGAGGGACACGAACACGTCCACCCCCTCTGCGCTCCGGAAGGAACCCTCCCCGATGACGAGCAGCACCTCCAGCAGCACCTTCGGTCCCACCACCGACGACGACGCCCAGCCCGCCTTCTCCGTGCCCGCCGGCTTCGCCTCCCGGCACATCGGCCCCACCTCCGAGGCGGCGGCCACCATGCTGGCAGCTCTGGGTCACGATTCGCTGGCCGAGCTGGTCGACGCCGCCGTCCCCGGCTCCATCCGGCAGTCCGCGCCCCTGGATCTGCCCGCCGCGCTCTCTGAGGCGGAGGCCCTGGAGGCGCTGCGCGGCTATGCCCGCCGCAACACCGTGATGACGCAGATGATCGGGCAGGGCTTCTCCGGTACGCACACCCCGCAGGTGATCCTGCGCAACGTGCTCGAGAACCCCGCCTGGTACACCGCGTACACGCCGTACCAGCCGGAGATCTCCCAGGGCCGGCTGGAGGCGCTGCTGAACTTCCAGACCATGGTCGCCGACCTCACCGGACTGGACATCGCCAACGCCTCACTGCTGGACGAGGCCTCTGCGGTGGCCGAGGCGATCCTGCTCATGCGCCGCGCCAACAAGAAGAAGGCCCAGGGCACCGTAGTGCTCGATGCCGACATCTTCCCGCAGACCCGCCAGGTCGTCGCGGGTCGCGCGAAGGCCGTCGGGATCGACGTGCAGCTCGTCGACCTCGCCACCGAGGGTCTGCCGGAGGGTGAGCTGTGCGGCGTGGTGCTGCAGCAGCCGGGGGACTCCGGCGCCGTCGTCGACCACTCGGCACTGATCAGCGAGGCCAAAGAGCGTGGAGCGATGGTCACCGTCGCCGCCGACCTGCTGTCCCTGACGCTGATCACCCCGCCGGGGGAACAGGGTGCGGACATCGCGGTGGGCAGCTCCCAGCGCTTCGGGGTGCCGCTGTTCTTCGGCGGACCGCACGCCGCCTACATGGCGGTGCGCTCAGGGCTGCAGCGGCAGCTTCCCGGGCGTCTGGTGGGGGTCTCCCATGACGCCGAGGGCCGCCCCGCCTACCGGCTCGCTCTGCAGACCCGCGAGCAGCACATCCGCCGCGAGAAGGCCACCTCCAACATCTGCACCGCCCAGGCGCTGCTGGCCGTGGCCGCCTCCATGTACGGCGTCTACCACGGCCCGGAGGGCCTCACGCGCATCGCTGAACGTGTTCACGGCCACGCGTGCGCCCTGGCCGCCGGGCTGAAGGCCGGCCGACGTCGACTGGTCAGCGAGTCCTTCTTCGACACCGTCCAGGTGCGGCTGGACCTCGACGCCGAGGCCGAGCACATCCTGTTCGCCGCCGAGGAGGCCGGGATCAACCTGCGCCGGGTGGACGAGACCACCGTGGGCATCAGCGTGGACGAGACCACCACCGCCGAGCACGTGGACGCGGTGCTGCGGGCCTTCGGTGCCCCGATTGAAGCCTCGGAAGGCACGCCGGCCGGCTCTGCGGCTGACTCGGGGGACGATCGCACGGCCTTCCCCGAGTCCCTGCGCCGCACCAGCGAGTTCATGACCCATCCGATCTTCCACGAGGTCCGCTCCGAGACCCAGATGATGCGGTATCTGCGAAAGCTCGCCGATCGGGATCTGGCCCTGGACCGCACCATGATCCCGCTGGGCTCGTGCACCATGAAGCTCAACGCCGCCACGGAGATGGAGGCCATCTCCTGGCCGGAGTTCGCCGGCATCCACCCGTACGCGCCGGCCGAGCAGGCCGCCGGCTGGCGGGCGCTCATCGAGGACCTCGAGGCGAAGCTGACGGCGGTGACCGGCTATGCGGCCGTCTCCATCCAGCCCAATGCCGGCTCCCAGGGGGAGTACGCCGGGCTGCTGGCCATCCACCAGTATCACCTGGCCAATGGCGACGCCGACCGGGACATCTGTCTGATTCCGGCCTCCGCCCACGGCACCAACGCCTCGTCGGCCGTGCTGGCCGGCCTGCAGGTCGCTGTGGTCGCCACTGCCGAGGACGGCACCATCGAGATGGCGGACCTGCAGGCCAAGACCGCCCAGTATCCGGACCGGATCGCCGCGATCATGCTCACCTACCCCTCCACCCATGGCGTCTACGAGGCCGAGGTCCGGGAGGTCTGCCGCATCGTCCATGAGGCGGGAGGCCAGGTGTACGTGGACGGCGCCAACCTCAACGCGCTGGTGGGTCTGGCCCAGCCGGGTGAGTTCGGCGGTGACGTCAGCCACCTGAACCTGCACAAGACCTTCTGCATCCCCCATGGGGGCGGTGGCCCCGGCGTCGGACCGGTGGCCGTGGCCGAACACCTGAAGCCCTTCCTGCCCAGCACCGCAGTGGGCGGCGCGGGGGAGAACGGCGCGGGCACCGACGCCGTCTCCCGTGGGGGTGCTCCGGTGACGTCCACCCCCTACGGCTCGGCCGGGGTGCTGCCCATCTCCTGGGCCTACCTGGCGATGATGGGGGCCGAGGGCCTGACCAGCGCCACCGCTCACGCGCTGCTGGGCGCCAACTACATCGCTCGGCGACTGTCGGAGCATTTCCCCACCCTCTACACGGGCGAGGGCGGGCTGGTGGCCCATGAGTGCATCCTGGACCTGCGCGAGCTCACCAAGCTCTCCGGCATCACGGCTGAGGATGTCTGCAAGCGGCTCATCGACTACGGCTTCCACGCGCCGACACTGGCCTTCCCCGTCAACGGGACCCTGATGGTCGAGCCCACCGAGTCTGAGGATCTGGCTGAGATCGACCGGTTCGTCGAGGCGATGATCGCCGTGCGGGCCGAGATCCAGCAGGTCATCGATGGCGAGCTGGAGGCTGCGGACTCACCGTTGCGGCACGCACCCCACCCGGCCGCCGTCGTCGCCTCGGATGAGTGGGACCGCGCCTACTCCCGGCAACAGGGCGCCTTCCCGGTCTCCGGAGTGCTGCAGGACAAGTACTTCCCGCCGGTGAGCCGCATCGACGGCGCCCACGGAGACCGCAACCTGGTGTGCAGCTGCCCGCCGCCGGAGGCCTTCGAGATCCGCTGAGCACCCAGTCCCCGTCCCCGTACACGCTCCGTACCCGCACAGATCGTCTTCTCGTTGCGGATCGTCTCTGCATCCAGCGGCGATCCGCAAGGAAGAGACGATGAACTGATCAGGAGAGCTCCCATGACCGAGACCACCTCACAGCCGGGCCAGACGACGACGTCGACGGCCCCGGACCTGCGCGACACGGCTCTGGCCGCCGAACACGAGGCACTGGGCGCCAGCTTCACCGACTTCGGCGGCTGGCGCATGCCGCTGAAGTACACCTCCGAACTCACCGAGCACCACGCGGTGCGCCAGTCCGCCGGTCTCTTCGACCTCTCCCACATGGGCGAGATCAGGGTGGCGGGCCCCGACGCCGCCGCCTACCTCAACACGGCCCTGGTGGGGAACTTCGCGAAGGTCCGCATCGGCAAGGCCAAGTACTCGCTGATCTGCCGAGAGGACGGCGGAATCCTCGACGATCTGATCGGCTACCGCATCACCGAGGACGAGTACCTCATCGTCCCCAACGCCTCGAACCGGGAGACGGTCTTCGCTGCGATGGAGGAGCGTGCCGCCGGCTTCGACGTCGAGGTCTGGGATGAGTCCGAGGCGATCAGCCTCATCGCCGTCCAGGGGCCCCAGGCCCAGAACATCGTGTCCTCCCTGGTGCGCATGGACGAGACCACGATCGTGGAGAACCTGCCCTACTACGCGGCGGACACCGTCACCATCGGTGGGGAGGAGATCCTGCTGGCCCGCACCGGCTACACCGGTGAGGACGGCTTCGAGATGTTCCTGCGCGATGACAAGGCCGGTGCCCTGTGGCGGGCCCTGCTCAGCGGCGGCGAGGACTTCGGGCTGACCCCCTGCGGGCTGGCCTGCCGTGACTCGCTGCGCCTGGAGGCCGGCATGCCGCTCTACGGCAACGAGCTCTCCACCGAGCGGACCAGCTTCGAGGCCGGGCTGCCGGTGGTCGCGCTCTCCAAGGAGGAGGACTTCGTGGGCCGCGCCGCTCTGGAGCAGGCCAAGGAGGAGGGTCGCGGGAAGACCACCGGCCAGCGGCTCGTCGGACTGACGGGCCTGGGCCGCCGGGCCGGACGCGGCGGCCACCCGGTGCTCGCCACCGCGGGAGATCGCGCCGGCCAGCCGGTCGGCGAGGTGACCTCCGGTCAGCCCAGCCCCACCCTGGGCCACCCGATCGCCATGGCCTATGTGGACGTGGAGTTCAGCGAGCCCGGCACGCGGCTCGACATCGACGTGCGCGGCAAGGGGCAGCCTTTCGAGGTCGTCCAGCTGCCCTTCTACCGCAGGGAGAGGTGACCTGCCATGGCCATCAGTGTCTTTGATCTGTTCAGTGTCGGGATCGGTCCGTCGTCTTCCCATACTGTGGGGCCGATGCGGGCTGCGCGGCGTTTCGTGGTCGAGGAGCTGACCGACCACCTGGAGGCAGCGGAAGGTGATCCTCTGGCGGAGGTCCGGGTGGATCTCTATGGATCTCTGGCCGCTACGGGGCAGGGCCACGGCACGTTCGACGCCGTGCTGCTGGGCCTGGAGGGTTGGGATGCTGAGGAGATCCTTCCCGAGCAGGTCGAGGAGCGGTTAGCCGATATGCGGGCCACAGGCACGGTCCGTGTGGCTGAGCAGCTGGGGCGACGTCGTGACATCACGCTGCGTACCGAGGACCTGGTGCTGAGGCCCCTGACCTTCCTGCCGCAGCACAGCAACGGAATGGCCATCACAGCCCTCGACGACGACGGCGGCGTCTTGGCCGAGCAGACCTATTTCTCCATCGGCGGCGGGTTCGTGCTCACCGCCGCCGAGGCTGAGGAGGCCTCCCTGGGTGATGCCGTGGAGTCCACCGAGGCGGAGGTCCCCCACCCCTTCACCACGGCGGCCGAGCTCATGGAGCACTGCCGCAGCACCGGCCGGGCTGTCTCTGAGGTGATGATGGCCAATGAGACCGTGATGCGCCCGGAGGAGGAGGTCCGGGCGGGGGTGCTGCACATCTGGGGTGTCATGGAGGAGTGTAAGAACTCCGCGTTGGGCCGCACCGGGGTGCTGCCGGGTGGGTTGAACGTCCGGCGTCGTGCTCCGGGGTGGCATGCC
>NZ_JAOSZD010000005.1:0-347530 GCF_034438835.1 Nesterenkonia sp. HG001
AAGTGCTCATCATCGACCCCGCCCATGACCCCGAGGCAGTGGCCCAGCAGGTCGGTGACCGCCAAGTATTGGCCATCCTGCTCACCCATGGCCATGACGATCACATCCGTGAAGTCTTCGAGGTCCAACGCAAGGTCGGAGGCCGCATCCACCTCAACCCCGCCGACCACGTGCTCTGGGAACAGGTCCACGCCCATGCCCTGCCCGAGGTCGAGATCTCCGATGGCGATGTCTTCACCATCTCCGACACCCGCCTGACCGCCATCCACACCCCCGGACACTCCCCCGGCTCCACCTGCTTCTACGCCGAAGACCTCCCCCACACCGACGGCACGCAAGGACCAGTGCTCTTCGCCGGGGACACCCTCTTCCAAGGAGGCCCCGGAGCCACCGGACGCTCCCACAGCAGCTTCGAGACAATCATCGAGTCCATCCGCGACCGCATCTTCGCGCAGCTACCAGAGAACACCGAGGTCCACCCCGGCCACGGAGAGTCCACCCGCATCGACAAAGAAAAGCCCCACCTCCAAGAATGGGTAAACCGCGGACACTGACACCCGCCGGCCGGACCCGCTGCGCGGCGCTCAGCCCGACGTCACGGCCTCGTGCCTCTCTGGGACGAGCCGCCAGTGGCGGCTATAGGTCTCCAGCACGGCCTGCTCCACTGCGTCCACGTCCAGACCAGGACGCAGCTCGTCGGCCGCGCCGGCGGTCAGCGGATCCCAGGGGATGTTCAGATGCCCGTACACCTCGCTGAGGACGCGACGCACAGAAGGGCCGCCCTGGACGACGATCACCGAGGAGAACAGCCAGCCGGTGGCGATCACGCGCTGGGCGGTGCCGATGATCTTCACCCGGCGGTCGGATGACCAGGCCCCGATCTCACCGGCTCCGACAGCATGGACGGATTCCCTGCCGGCGCAGTACTCACCGGGGATCTCTCCCAGGCGTGCGTCCAGGCCGCAGGAGACCAGCACGTCGGTGAGCAGCTCTCCGAAGGCGGCAAAGCGGTCTCGCGACTCCACGATCGGGTCCGGGTCAGGTTCGATGTGGTCCACCACGAGGCAGCCAGGATGGTAGGCCGCCGCACGGCCCCCTGCCCGGCGCACCAGCGGCTCGTACCCCAGCCGACGGCAAGCCTGAGCCGCGGCCTCGAAACCGGGCAGTCGACGGTCGCGCTGGCCGAAGGCGACCGTGGGGAGCGGACGATACAGCCGCAGGAGCGGAACTGCGGATCCGTCACGGGTGCCTTGCAGCAGGGAGATGGCCTCTTCGAGATCTGCGCTGACGCCCAGGGACTCGGTCTGCCGACACAGGCTCAGCTCAGGAACCGGGCGGGGCCGGCGTCGAGTTCTCTTCACAACGGACGGACGGTGAGTATCTGCTCGGCCCGGCCGAAGGGACCGGCGATGTCGTGCAGGACCGAGGAGGTCAGGCCGATCCCATCCTCGCCGAACGTCTGGCAGGTCTGCATGCCCAGCCACTCGCCCACGGGGGCTCGATGGAGGTGGATCTGCAGGTCGACGTTGGGAAACATCCAGGAGTCCGGCCCCGGAGACACACGCGGCGCCACACCGTTGGCGGTGTCGACCATGCCCAGGAGCCTGACCAGCGAGCCGGTGGCGTGGCCGGCGACCATCTCATACGGATTGCGCAGCCAGGTGATTCCTCGACCCGGCCGGTGCTCCTCCCCCACCCGGATCTCCAGGGAACGGATGTAGCCGCCAGGCCACACCGACATGCCGTCCCCTCCGGGAAGCCCGTCCGGGGTGCCGATCGACGCGTCCTCGACAGCCGCCACGGCGGTGGTGTCTGCAGTCTGCAGCCGCCATCCGCGGGCGACCACGGCGGTGCGCCCCTGGGCGATCATCTCTGCCTCCACCAGCTCGATCGTCCGTCCGGGACGGATCATCCGTGTGGTGACCTCGACCTCGCCCGCGTGGATGAGCCCGTGGATGTCGAGGCTCAGCCGAGCCAGACGCAGATCCTCCCGCGGCTGGAAGGACTCCAGCGCGTGGGTGAGCAGGCCGGTGGCGGGCGCCATGTGCTGCTCGTGCGGATTCCACGCCCCCTGGGCGTGGACCGTGGAGCGGAACCGGCCGTCGCCGAGGGGTACATAGAAGAAGTCCCCCACGGCGAGCTCCGGCGTCGCCCGAGCCTCGGTCCCTGATTGTGCGGTCACCTCAGAAGTCCCAGTCCTCGTCCTCGGTCTCCACGGCCTTGCCGATGACGTAGGAGGACCCGGAGCCGGAGAAGAAGTCATGGTTCTCGTCGGCGTTGGGACTCAGGGCAGAGAGGATCGCCGGGTTCACGTCGGTGACGTCCTTGGGGAACATCGCCTCGTAGCCCAGGTTCATCAACGCCTTGTTGGCGTTGTAGTGCAGGAACTTCTTCACGTCCTCGGACAGCCCGACGCCGTCGTAGAGGTCGTGGGTGTACTGCACCTCGTTCTCGTAGAGCTCGAAGAGCAGCTCGAAGGTGTAGTCCTTGAGCTCCTGGCGGCGTTCCGGAGTCTCGGCCTCCAGAGCGCGCTGGTACTTGTAGCCGATGTAGTAGCCGTGCACGGCCTCATCACGGATGATCAGCCGGATCACGTCAGCGGTGTTGGTCAGCTTGGCGTGGGCTGACCAGTGCATCGGCAGGTAGAAGCCGGAGTAGAACAGGAAGGACTCCAGGATGGTGGAGGCCACCCGCTTCTTCAGCCCGTCCGCCCCATGGTAGTAGTCCATGACGATCTGGGCCTTGCGCTGCAGGTTCGGGTTCTCCCGGGACCAGCGGAAGGCGTCGTCGATCTCCTTGGTGGAGCACAGCGTGGAGAAGATCGAGGAGTAGGACTTCGCGTGCACCGACTCCATGAACGCGATGTTGGTGTACACCGCCTCCTCATGCTGGGTGAGCGCATGCGGGATGAGCGCGACGGCGCCCACGGTGCCCTGGATCGTGTCCAGCAGCGTCAACCCGGTGAAGACCCGCATCGTGAGTGTCTTCTCTTCGGGCGTCAGCGTCGCCCAGGACTGGACGTCGTTGGACAGCGGGACCTTCTCGGGCAGCCAGAAGTTGTTGACCAGACGGTTCCAGACCTCGCCGTCCTTGTCGTCCTGCATCCGGTTCCAGTTGATCGCCTCGACATGGTCGAGCAGCGTCGCGGAGGTCGTTGCTCCTGCTGATGTGGTCATCTCGGGTGAGGTCTCTCTTCTCGTGCTGGCGGCGCCTGCGGGGCAGGCGATGTCTGTCCGGAGATCGTGCGGCGGCTCTGGGCCCGGGTGGGGCTCACAGCATGCAGGACACGCAGCCCTCGACCTCGGTGCCCTCCAGGGCCAGCTGACGCAGACGGATGTAGTACAGCGTCTTGATGCCCTTCTTCCACGCGTAGATCTGGGCCTTGTTGATGTCGCGGGTGGTGGCGGTGTCCTTGAAGAACAGCGTCAGCGACAGGCCCTGGTCCACATGCTGGGTGGCCGCGGCATAGGTGTCGATGATCTTCTCGTAGCCGATCTCGTACGCGTCCTGGTAGTACTCCAGGTTGTCGTTGTTCAGGTAGGGAGCCGGGTAGTAGACCCGTCCGATCTTCCCTTCCTTGCGGATCTCGATCTTCGAGGCCACCGGGTGGATCGAGGAGGTCGAGTTGTTGATGTAGGAGATCGACCCCGTGGGCGGCACCGCCTGCAGGTTCTGGTTGTAGATGCCGTGCTCCATCACGGAGGCCTTCAGCTCACGCCAGTCCGCCTGCGTAGGGATGTGCACGTGGCTGAACAGCTCGCGGACCTTCTCGGTCTCCGGCTCCCAGACCTGCTCGGTGTACTTGTCGAAGAACGTGCCGGAGGCGTAGGTCGAGTCCTCGAAGCCGTCGAACTTCTCGCCGGTGTCCTGGGCCAGCTGGTTCGAGGCCCGCAGCGCGTGGAACAGCACGGTGTAGAAGTAGATGTTGGTGAAGTCGATGCCTTCCTCGGACCCGTAGTGGACCTTCTCACGGGCCAGGTATCCGTGCAGGTTCATCTGGCCCAGGCCGATGGCGTGGGACCGACGGTTGCCGTCGGCGATGGAAGGCACGGAGTCGATGAACGACATGTCCGAGACCGCGGAGAGCGAACGGATCGCCGTTTCGATGGTCTGCCCGAAGTCCGGGGAGTCCATGGTGCGCGCGATGTTCAGCGAGCCGAGGTTGCACGAGATGTCCTTGCCCACGGTCTCGTAGCCGAGGTCCGCGCGGTAGGCGCTGGGCTCAGAAACCTGCAGGATCTCAGAGCACAGGTTGGACATCGTGATCCGACCGGCGATCGGGTTCGCCCGGTTCACCGTGTCCTCGAACATCACATAGGGATAGCCCGACTCGAACTGGATCTCCGCGAGGGTCTGGAAGAACTCCCGAGCGCTGATCTTCGTCTTGCGGATGCGCGCGTCGTCGAGCATCTCGTAGTACTTCTCCGTCACCGAGATCTCGCTGAAGGGCTTGCCGTAGACGCGCTCGACGTCGTACGGGGAGAACAGGTACATGTCCTCGTTGCGCTTGGCCAGCTCGAAGGTGATGTCCGGAACCACCACACCCAGGGACAGGGTCTTGATCCGGATCTTCTCGTCGGCGTTCTCACGCTTGGTGTCCAGGAACCGGTGGATGTCCGGGTGGTGGGCGTTGAGGTACACAGCACCTGCGCCCTGCCTGGCGCCCAGCTGGTTGGCGTAGGAGAAGGAGTCCTCGAGCAGCTTCATGACCGGGATGACCCCGGAGGACTGGTTCTCGATCTGCTTGATCGGAGCACCGTGCTCACGGATGTTCGTCAGCGACAGGGCCACCCCGCCGCCACGCTTGGAGAGCTGCAGGGCGGAGTTGATGCCGCGGGCGATGGACTCCATGTTGTCCTCGATGCGCAGCAGGAAGCAGGAGACGAGCTCTCCGCGCTGCTTCTTGCCGGCGTTGAGGAAGGTCGGCGTGGCCGGCTGGAAGCGCCCGGAGATGATCTCCTCCATGATCTGCGACGCCAGCTTCTCCTCACCGCGGGCCAGGTGCAGGGCGACCATGCAGACTCGGTCCTCGAACCGCTCGAGGTAGCGCTTGCCGTCGAAGGTCTTCAGCGCGTAGGAGGTGTAGAACTTGAAGGCGCCCAGGAAGGTCGGGAAGCGGAACCGACGGGCGTAGGCCTCGTCCCAGAGTCCGTTGATGAACTCCCGGCTGTACTGCTCGAGCGTCTCGATCTCGTAGTAGTCCTTCTCGACCAGGTACTTCAGCTTCTCGTCCAGGTCGTGGAAGAACACCGTGTTGGTGTTCACGTGGTCGAGGAAGTACTGGCGTGCGGCGAGCTGGTCGGCCTCGAACTGGATCTCTCCGTCGGAGCCGTAGAGGTTCAGCATGGCGTTGAGCTCGTGGTAGCTCAGCCCCTGCCACTGCGGGGGCATCTCCTTGGCCAGCGACGGCTCTCCGGCGGCACGTGGGTGCTCGTCGCGGTCCTTCAGCGGCATGACTGCTGTTTCCAAAACTCTTCCAATCCCTGGTGGACGGTGGACACATCATCCTCAGTGCCCATCAGCTCGAACCTGTACAGATGAGGGACTCCGCACTTGGCGGCGACGATGTCACCGGCGATGCAGTAGCTCTCGTGGAAATTCGTGTTGCCCGCGCCGATCACACCGCGCAGGAGGTCCCGGTTGGACTCCACGTTGAGGAACTTGATGACCTGCTTGGGTACGGAGCCTTCGCCGCCGCCGGCCCCGTAGGTGGGCAGGATCAGCACGAAGGGTTCGGTCGCCCGGAGGGTGTCCTCATGGGTGCGGAGCGGAAGCCTGGCGATCTCATCATCCGGCAGTCCCAGTTTCATCACGAACCGGTGAGTGTTGTCAGAGACCGAGGAGAAGTAGATCAGCGAGGCCGAGGTGGTTCCGCCGGGGAACGCGTCCCCCGGCGATCCGGCACTGAGCCGGGAGGTCTCCGTGGCTGCTGCGGTCATCATCGGTGCTCCTCGATGCTGCTCCGTGCTGGTTCCTGGCGGCCCTGTGGGCCGTCCGTCCGGGTGAGGGCTCCTCCCCCGGTCGCAGAGCGCGTCTCAGGCGACGGAGGTGGCCTCTGCGCGGGCGACGAGGCCGGAGATCTTGTCCGGACGGAAGCCGGACCAGTGGTCGTCGTCCGTGATGACGACGGGAGCCTGCATGTAGCCCAGGGCCCGCACCCGCTCGAGCGCCTCGGCGTCCTGCGAGATGTCGACGGACCGGTAGGTGAGGCCGTTCTTGTCCAGGGCACGGTACGTGGCGTTGCACTGGACGCATGCGGGCTTGGTGTAGACGGTGACGGACATGGTCCTCCCCTTCTCTCCCGCCCTCGGTGAGGGCCGGGCGTCGTCATCTGGCATTCCTGCTGAAGCTGTGCCTCAATACTACATCTTGGGTCTAGGCATGGAAGTCACCACTAGATGCTGTACTCACACCAGTGTAGTTCGTCCACCGGTGAGTGCACAGCCCCTGTGGATCGACGGATGCCCGGATTCACGCGGATCCACCCACCTGCACCCTCATTGCTCCACAGCTGTGGAGATCCGCCTGTCCACGGAGGGGATGATCTTTCTCACCGCGTGTCGCGGCGTGTCGTCTCCCCTCGGACCGAAGATGTGCCGCCACGACACCGGGCCGACCGCAACATCTTGTGCTGCGGCCGGCCCGGTGGGGTGACGAGCTGCCCCCACGGCGGTCCTGCCCCGCGGTGGGCGGCTCCCCTCTCTTCTCTCAGCTCCAGGGTGCGCTGATCACCTTCCCGGAGCTCGCGGAGTCCCGAGCGGCGGAGAAGAGCCCCTCCGGGTCCTCCGGAGGCAGCTCATGGGTGATGACAGCCTCTATCTGCGGGCGTCGGGCGAGGAGGCTGATCGCGGCGTCGATCTCCTCATGGAACCGGAAGGTGCCCACGTAGCGCACCTCCTTGGCGATGAACGGCGAGAGGTCCACGGGTCGGGGCTCCGCGGGGACCATCCCCACCTGGACCACGACGCCGGCAGGGCGCACTGCCTGGAGCACAGAGCCGATCGCGGCCGTGGCCCCGGAGCACTCCAGCACGACGTCGAAGCTGCTCTGCGGCAGCGCGTCCGTAGAGACGTCCACAGTGTCCTGGGCGCCCTGCCCGCGCGCCCGCTCCAGCGGACCGGGAAGCACGTCGGCCGCGGTCACCGCGGCCGCTCCGGCGTCGACGGCGGCGGCCACCGCGAGCAGTCCGATCGGACCCGCACCGGTGACCAGCACCCTCGCACCCTCCAGCTGCGCTCCCGCGCCCCTGGCCTGGGTCAGCGCGTGCAGGGAGACCGCCAACGGCTCGGCCAGCACCGCGCGTCGCACGGGGAGCTCCGGAGGCAGCAGCCGCACCATGTCCCGCTCGACCACCAGCAGCTCGCTGAGCGCCCCCTGGGTGTGCGGCCAGGTCGAGGCGCTGCCGAGATAGGAGCCGCCGGGCCACAGGTGCGGAGCGTCGGCGAACCGGGCGTCCCTCTCGCCGAACCGGGCTGGATGCACGGTGACCGGGGTGCCCGGCGCCAGCTCGCCGGCGGGGTCGTGCTCGACGACGCCGGAGAGCTCATGGCCGGGGATCAGCGGCTCCCTCACCACGAAGGCTCCGTTGGCACCCTCGTAGTAGTAGTGCAGATCCGAGCCGCAGATGCCCACATGGTGCACCTCCAGGCGCACCTGGCCCGCCTCAGGGGCGGGGACGTCCACTCTCCGCACGGCCGCCTGCTCCGCCGCGTCGATGAACAGTGCGCGGACCTCGCGGCTGCTCGGCATGCTGTGGTCCTGCATCAGACCACCGCCGTCATGCCGCCGTCGACGAACAGGTTCTGTCCCGAGATGAAGCTGGAGGCCGGTGAGGCGAAGAACAGCAGCGCCCCGGAGAGCTCGTCGAAGGAGCCCCAGCGGCGCGCCGGAGTCCGGTTGACCAGCCAGGAGCTGAAGGTCTCGTCCTCCACCAGCGCCCGGTTCATCTCCGTGGCGAAGTACCCCGGGGAGATCGCATTGACCTGGATGTCGTGGCGAGCGAGGTCGGCGGCCATGCCCTTGGTCAGCTGGACCACGGCGCCCTTGGTGGCCGAGTACGGGGCGATGGTCTCTCGGGCCAGCAGAGACTGGACCGAGCCGATGTTGATGATCTTGCCCGAGCCGCGCTCCACCATCCCCGGCACCACATGTCGGGAGACGTAGAACACGCTGTCAAGGTTCGAGGCGACCAGGGCGTCCCAGTCCTGCGGGTCGAAGGTCTCGAAGGGCGCCCGGCGCTGCAGTCCGGCGTTGTTGACCAGGATGTCCGGCACGCCGTACTCGGAGACCAGATCCTCCACCCCCGCGCGGACCGCGTCGACGTCCGTGACGTCGAACCGGACGCTGACGGCCTCGTGCCGGGATCGTTCGGAGGCCTCGCGTCGGACCTCCTCCAGCGCCTGCGCGTTGCGCCCGTGGACGACGACCCGGGCACCGGCGTCGGCCAGAGCCAGCGCCAGGGAGCGACCGAGCCCCCGCGACGAGCCGGTCACCAGGGCCAGGCGGTCGCGGACGTCGAAGAGACCTGAGGGCAGGCCTGGGGTCTGCCCGGCGGCGGGATCGCCGATGTGCTGCTGTTCATCCATCATGATGCTCCTCCTCAGAGCGCACTGGCGGCCAGGTAGACGATACCGACCAGCAGGAATCCGACGACTGACTGCAGCGCCTGCTGCACGGTCCAGGTCTTCAGCGTGGTCTTCACGTCCATGCCCATCAGGCGACCCACGAGCCAGAAGCCGGAGTCGTTGACGTGTCCGGCGAAGACAGATCCCGCGGCCGTGGCCAGGACGATGCAGGCGACCTGCAGCGGGTTGAAATCACCAGCGAGCACGGCTGGCGAGGCCAGACCGGCGGCGGTCACCAGTGCGACGGTGGCCGAGCCCTGGGCCAGACGCAGGGCCACGGCGATCAGGTAGGCGGCCACGATCACCGGCAGGCCGACGCCGCTGAGCGTGTCGGCCAGCGCGTCACCGATGCCGGAGGCTCGCAGCACACCGCCGAACATGCCGCCTGCACCGGTGATCAGGATGACGGAGCAGACCGGGCCGAGCGCGGAGTCCAGCAGCTTCTCCAGGGCGGTGCCCTTCTCGCCGCGGCGGTGGCCGAGCACAAAGGTGGCCACGATGACAGTGATCAGCAGTGCCATGGCGGAGGTGCCCAGGAAAGTCAGGGTCTGCACCCAGAGCGCCTCGTCGTCGACCACGCCCACCGAGGCGAGGCTGCTCAGGCCGGTGTTGAGGAAGATCAGGAACATCGGCAGCAGGAGCATGCCGATGACGGTGCCCACCCGCGGCGGGTTCTTCGGCTGGTCGTCGTCGACGTCTCCGAAGAGGCTCGGCACCGGAAGCATGATGCGCTCCCCGACCAGTCGGCCCCACATCGCGCCGGCGAAGTACCACAGCGGGTAGGCGATGAGCAGGCCGACCAGCAGGACCAGGCCCAGGTTAGCCTCGTAGAACTCAGAGGCCGAGACCGGCCCGGGGTGCGGCGGCAGGAACACGTGCATCACCGAGAACGCGGCCGCGGTCGGAATGCCGAAGAGCAGCACCGACTTGTTGCCGGAGACGCGCCGCGCCACGGCGAAGACGATCGGCAGCATCATCACCAGGCCGGCGTCGAAGAACATCGGGAAGCCCAGGATCAGCGCGGCGATGCCCAGGGCGAACGGTGCGCGCTTCTCGCCGAAGGTGCTGACCATCCGGTCCGCCAACGCCTGCGCCCCGCCGGAGTGCTCCACCAGGCGCCCGAGCATGGCGCCCAAGGCCACCAGGATTGCCACCGAGGCGAGGGTCGAGCCGAATCCGTCCATGAGGGTGTCCGAGATGGCCCCCATGGGCACCCCGGCGACGATCGCAGTCAGGGCGGAGACTACGACCAGTGTGATGAAGGCGTGGACCTTGAAGCGGATGATGAGGATGAGGATGAGGGCGATGGCGCCGGCGGCGATCGCCAGCAGCGGGCCCGTGCCCAGGGTCTGGGTCCAGTTGTCCATGTGACTCTCCATTGATGTGCGGGGACGGAGCGGACGAGCGGATCAAGTGTCCTGCCTCACACGCTGCGATCGATGCGAGCTTGCCATATAGATCACACCTTTCGCAAGGAGTCGTCATACCTATGCGTGTCAGTCCTCACCGGTTCATCCTGGTGACCTAGTGTTGTGGTGATCAGCACAGTCGCACCCCTAAGGCAGGCTCCGTGGCATCTCACGACTCCGTCCTCGACCACCTCGGACGTCGGATCGCCGGCGGAGAACTGGCCCCCGGCACAGTGCTGACCCTGGCAGGACTGGAGGACGAGTACGGAGTCTCCCGCACGGTCATCCGTGAGGCGGTCCGTGTCCTCGAGGCCAAGGGCATGGTGGCATCCAAGCGCCGCATCGGGGTCACAGTCAGCGCACTGCGGCAATGGAACGTGCTCGATCCCGGACTCATCCGCTGGCGCCTGCGCAGTGCCGCCCGTGCTCAGCAGATCGTCGCGCTCACAGAGCTGCGCCTGGCAGTCGAGCCCGCCGCCGCTCGGCTGACAGCGCTGCGCGCCACAGAGGACCAGCGGGCCGAGATCGGCCGGCTTGCCGCCGAGCTCAAGCGTCTGGGCGAGGACGGACGCGGGGACAGCCCTGAATACCTCGCCGCCGACATCGCCTTCCATGACTGCCTGCTCGACTCCTGCGGCAACCTCATGCTGACCGCGATCAGAGAGCCCATCGCTGAGGTGCTCACCGGTCGCCAGGACGCCGGGCTCACCCCAGCGCACCCCGTGCATGAGGCGCTGCACAACCACGTGGAGGCCGCCGCCGCCATCGTGCGCGGCGACGCCGACGCGGCAGAACGGCATGTGCGCGGCTACGTGGAGGCGATCCTGGCTGAGGTCCGCGCCTACCCCTGAGTCCGGCGCCTCCGCCCTCAGACCACCCGGTGATCACAAGGTCGGCCCTGGAGCAGCGCGAGCAGGTTCTCCACCGAGGTGTCGGCCATCCGGGTGACCGCCTCGGCAGTGTGCGCGCCGCTGTGCGGGGTGGCCACCACACGAGGGTGGCCCACCAGGGGAGACGCCTTCGGCGGCTCGCTCTCATAGGCGTCCACGGCCACACCGTGCAGCCTCCCCGCCTCCAGGGCGCGCCATGCCGCCTGCTCGTCGAGCAGGCCTCCCCGTGCCGTGTTGACCACGATCGCCCCCTCCGGCAGCAGGCCCAGGCGCCGGGCGTCGAGCAGGTGGCGCGTCCCCTCGGTCAGCGGCACGTGCAGGGTCAGCACGTCGGCGCGTGCGCAGACGTCGTCCAAGGAGCCGGGGAAGATGCCCAGGTCGCGAATCTGCCGCTCCCCCATCGCTGGGTCACAGCCATGGACCTCCATGCCCAGGCCTGCGGCCGCCCGGGCCACCTGGCGGCCGATGGCCCCCAGGCCGATCACTCCGAGCCGTCGCCCTCCGAGCTCGATTCCGTCGGCGCGGGGCCACCCGCCGTCGGCGACGGCCGCGTCGAGCATCGGGATGCGGCGCGCCACGGCGAACATGAGGCCCACGGTCAGTTCGGCCACGGACCGGGAGTTGGCCCCGGGGGCATTGGCCACCGCCACGCCGGCGGCGCGTGCGGCCTCCAGATCGACCCGGTCGGTGCCGACCCCGTACCGGGAGATGACCTTCAGCCGAGGGGCATCGGCGATGATCTCGGCGGTGTAGTGGTCCAGACCGGCGACGACGCCGTCGACATCGGTGAGGAGCACGCTGAGCTCAGCGGGGGTCAGCGGTCGGCCGTGCGGGTTGATGACCACCTCCGCGCCGGCGTCGCGCAGGCGTCGCATGGCGGAGGCCTCCGGGGACCGGCTCAGTGAGGTCGGTGTCACGAGGATCTTCATCGGAGGCCTCCTCGGACGTCCTGGTCAGGGCTGGTGCGGGCGTAGCCCTCCAGATAGCGTTCGAACTCCGCGGCATAGCGGCGGCTCCTTGTCAGTTCCGGGACGACCGATGCCCGGTGAGAGTCCGTCAGCGCCGGCTGGGCCGCAGGCAGACCGGCGGCGCGCAGCGCCATCTTCACCGCGCCGACCGTGGAACTGTGCTGAAGGGCGGAGAGCTCCATCTCCACCCCGAAGACGTCAGCGGTCAGCTGGGTCCAGAACGGCGAGGAGAGCACCCCACCGGAGAGGATGATGCGTTCAGGTTCCCCGTTGAGCGCGATCAGTTCGCGGTAGCAGTGGTAGAGGGAAAAGGTCACCCCGTGGAGGACCGACTGGTACAGGTCCTCCTTGCCATGGCTCGGGTGCAGGTCCAGGAAGCCGCCCCGGCGCTGGTCCTGCCAGCCGGGACAGCGCTCCCCGAAGAGGAACGGCATGAACAGCGGCATGTCCCGCTCCCGGGTACTCAGCATCGGCTCGAGCTGATTGTAGGTCGTGGACCCGCCGAAGAGCTGATCCTTGGCCCAGTCCACGCAGTTCGTGCACCCCGAGGTGGCCGCCCCGGAGAGCCACCCCGTGGGCGAGCGGTAGGCCCAGGTGCTCATCTGCGGGGAGAGCGACGGTGCCTCGACGGCGCAGCGCAGGGCGCCTGAGGTTCCCATCGAGAAGGTCATCTCCCCGGGGGCCGTGGCATCCTCGCCCACCTGGTTGAGCCCCCCGTCGGGGCCGGGCAGGACCACCGGGGTCCCGGCGGCCACGCCCAGCATGCTGGCGGCCTCGCGGGTCAGCGGGGCGGTCTCCTCGCCATGATGCAGCTCAGGCAGCAGGATTCCGTCGAGTCCGAGGCGGCTGATCACCTCCCGGTCCCAGTCATCCTCGGCAGTGCTGAGCAGTCCGGTGCCGGAGGCCTGGGAGTAGGAGGTCCAGACGCGGCCGGTCAGCCGAGCGAAGGTGTAGCTGTTCTGATCCAGCACCAGACCGCCGGCGACCTGCATGCCCTGGCGACGCAGGAGCATGAGCTTGAAGGCCGGATAGCTCGCATTGACCATGCACCCGGTGCGTCCGTAGAACCAGCGGGTGAACTCCTGGTCTTCGCGCAGCTGGGCGCAGAGGTCCTGGGCTCCGGTGTAGGGCCATTCCTGCACGGCGGTGATCGGAGCCAGGTCCAACTCGCGCAGGGTCATCCCGTGCCAGGTGCCGGACAGGGCGATCATGTCGACCGCGCGCCCTGCCGCAGCTTCTGCGCCGAGCTGGACGAGCTGGACGAAGATGCCCTCGGCCTCACGGACGGCCGGGTCCTCTCCCCCGATGACGAACCGGCGGGTGCGGACCGTCACCTCCTGGGTCTCCGTGTCGAAGAGCATGGTCTTCGCCGAGGTGGTGCTTGCTTCAAGGGCAAGGATGAGCATCCGTCTCGCCTCCGGGGTCGACGCTGAGGGTGGAGGCGAGCCGACCGAGGCGGCACCGCCTGAGGCCAATGATATGATCATTTCCGGTCAAAAGTGAACCGGGCCACTCTGACACCCGGTGGAAAGGCCCTTCATGTCCTCCGTGCTCTCCCGGATCTGCGACCACGGCGTGGTGCCCGTGGTCACGCTCGACGACGCCGCCCATGCCCCCACCCTCGGGCGCGCGCTGCTGACCGGCGGACTGCCGGTCGCCGAGGTCACCTTTCGCACGCACGCCGCCGAGGCCGCCGTCGCCGCACTCAGCCAGGAGCCCAAGCTGCTGGTCGGAGCCGGCACGATCATCACCGCGAATCAGGTGGACCGAGCCGCCGCGGCCGGCGCCCGATTCATCGTCTCCCCGGGCCTGTCCCGCAGCGTCGTCGAGCGCGCTGCCGCACATGACCTGCCGGTGATCCCAGGGGCCGTCACCGCCACGGAGGTGCAGGCCGCCCTCGAGCTCGGGCTCACCGCGCTGAAGTTCTTCCCCGCCGCCAGCTCAGGCGGTCCGGCCGCCATCCGCGCCCTGGCAGCCCCCTTCCCTCAGGTGCGGTTCATGCCGACCGGCGGAGTGAGCCCGCAGAACCTCTCCGACTACCTCACGATCCCGTGCGTGATGGCCGCAGGCGGCTCCTGGATGGTGCCGCAGCACCTGGTGGCCACACAGGACGAGGCCGCGCTGTCCGAGCAGGCTCGGCGCAGCGCGGCCCTGGTCGCGCAGATCCGCGGGTGATACCCGCTCGTCAGCTCAGCTGTCGACGTCCTCGTCCACCCAGTCGAAGGACCTGGTGACGGCCTTCTTCCACAGCCGCAGCGCCTGCTCCCGGTCCGCCTGGTCCATGTTCGGCGTCCAGCGCTTGTCCTCGGCCCAGTTCGCGGTGACCTCTTCGGTGCCCTTCCAGAAGCCCACCGCCAGGCCGGCCGCATAGGCCGCACCCAGGGCTGTGGTCTCGATGACCTGCGGACGGACCACGTCCACCCCGAGAATGTCGGCCTGGAACTGCATGAGGGTCTCGTTGACCACCATGCCGCCGTCGACCTTGAGCTCCGTCAGCGCACGTCCGGCGTCCTCGTCCATGGACTCCACGACCTCGGCGCTCTGGTACGCCACAGACTCCAGAGCCGCCCGGCAGAGGTGGTTCTGGTTGACGTAGCGCGTCAGTCCGACGATCACACCGCGGGCGTCGGACTTCCAATAGGGTGCGAAGAGCCCGGAGAAGGCTGGCACGATGTAGGCGCCGCCGTTGTCCTCGACCTTCTTGGCCTTCTCCTCGGACTCCGGCGCCGAGCTGATGATGCCCAGGTTGTCGCGGAGCCACTGGACCAGCGAGCCGGTCACCGCCACCGCACCCTCGAGCGCGTAGACGGTCTTCTCCTCCCCGAGCTTGTAGGCCACAGTGGTCAGCAGCCCATTGTCGGAGCGGACCGCCTCGGTGCCGGTGTTCATCAACATGAAGTTTCCGGTGCCATAGGTGTTCTTGCCCATGCCGGGCTCGAAGCAGGCCTGCCCGAAGGTCGCCGCCTGCTGGTCGCCGAGGATTCCGGTGATCGGGGTGTCGATCAGCAGACCCTGCTTGTGGCCATGGCCGTACACCTCGGAGGAGGACCGGATCTCCGGCAGCATGGACATCGGGATGCCCATGTCCGCGCAGATCTCCTCGTTCCAGTCCAAGGTGTCGATGTTCATCAGCAGGGTGCGCGAGGCGTTGGTGACATCCGTGATGTGAGTCCCCCCGTTGGGGCCCCCGGTCATGTTCCACACCAGCCAGGAGTCCATGGTGCCGAACATCAGATCCCCGGCCTCGGCCCGCTCCCGGGCACCCTCGACGTTGTCGAGGATCCAGCGGATCTTCGGCCCGGCGAAGTAGGTGGCCAGCGGCAGTCCGACCCGCTCCTTGTAGCGCTCCGGCCCGGCGTCCCCTGCCAGCTCGTCACAGATCTTCTGCGTGCGGGTGTCCTGCCAGACGATGGCGTTGTAGACCGGCTCACCGGTGCGGCGGTCCCAAACCGCCGTGGTCTCACGCTGATTGGTGATGCCCACGGCGGCGAGGCTGTGGCGGTTGATGTTGGCATCCGCCAGGGCGAGTCCGACGACCTCGCGGGTGTTGCGCCAGATCTCCAGCGGGTCATGCTCGACCCAGCCGGCCCGCGGCAGGATCTGCTCGTGCTCCTTCTGGCCGCTGCCGACGATCTGTCCGCCGTGGTCGAAGACCACCGCGCGCGTCGACGTCGTGCCCTGGTCGATCGAGAGGACGTAGTCATTCATGGGGCTTGTTCCTTCCCAATGGTGTGCCGTGCTGGTTCGGACCCGCTCCGACGGCCGGTCAGCCGACCGGAACGGGGTGCTGCTGCTGTCTCGAGGGTACGCCTCAGCGGATTCTCAGGCTCCGAGCAGGGGCAGCACCTGGACGGTGGAGCCGGCCAGGATGGCGCCGAGGATCGGCCCCACGATCGGGACCCATGAGTAGGCCCAGTCGCTGGAGCCCTTATTGCCGATCGGCAGCAGCGCGTGCGCGATGCGCGGGCCGAGGTCACGAGCGGGGTTGATGGCGTAGCCGGTGGGCCCACCGAGTGAGGCACCGATGCCGACGACGACCAGGGCCACCGCCAGAGGTCCGAGCTCGGCAGGTGTCTCACCGAACATCAGCACCAGCAGGACCAGCACGTAGGTGCCGATGACCTCGGTGACCACGTTCCACCCGTAGGCGCGCTTCTCCGGGCCGGTGGAGAACACCCCGAGGATCTTACCGGGGTCGGTCTCATCGTCGAAGTGCTTCTTGTAGGCGAGCCAGGCGCCGACGGCCCCCAGGAAGGCGCCGATCATCTGCGCGGAGAAGTAGGCCAGCATGTTCTGCAGGTTCGCCGCGATGCCCGGAGCGAACTCCTCGGCCCCTGAGGTCATCAGACCCACGGTGACGGCCGGGTTGATGTGCGCACCGGAGCCGTAGGCCACGTAGACACCGGCGAAGACGCCGAGCCCCCAGCCGAAGTTGATCAGCAGCCAGCCGCCGCCCATGCCCTTGGTGCCGACGAGGATCGCGTTGGCGACCACCCCGGCACCCAGCAGGATGAGCATGGCCGTCCCCATGATCTCAAACAGGAAGATTGTTCCCATGGTTTCCTCTCAGAAGATATTCGTCTTTGAATACGATGCGAATGATGTACCCGTCAAGCTTTCTCGACCCCTATCAGCCTCTCGTTCAGTGTCGCCCATCACACTGCCCAGCGGATACACGAATGCCCGCCCCCGGCGGGGCCACAGAGCTGCGGTGGTGCTGCCGCCGCCGGGAGCTCCCGGCGACGGCAGCACCTCGGACTAGCCAGGCAGGTATTCGGGCGTCGCCGCGGAGACCAGTCCGGCCGCCTCGGCGTCGCTGCTGGAGCGCTCGGCGGCCAGATGCGCCTCCACCACTCCGGTGAAGGCCGACTTCTCCCGGGAGACGGTCTCCTCGTCCCAGGCCAGGATCGGGGCGACCAGTTCGACGACGGTCTCCATGGCCCGGAGACCACGGTCCGGCACCTCGTGGAAGACCCGTGTGCGACGCTCCAGGAGATCCTCCACGTGCAGGGCACCCTCGGCGCGGGCGGCGTAGACGAACTCCACGCGGAGGTGGCCCCCGCTGTCCGGGACCTCCTTGCCGAGATCGGCGTCCTGGTCCACCAAGGCGAGCAGCTCGGCCAGCAGGGAGCCATAGCGGTTCAGCAGGCGGTCCACGGTCTCGTCGGACCAGCCGTAGTCGCGGGCGATCTCGGGGGCACGGGACTCCCATTCGCTGTAGCCCTGCGCGCCCAGCAGCGGCATCGCATGAGTGAGGCTCTCGCGGTGGACCTGGCGGTCTCCGAGCGCGAAGGAGATGATGTCCTCGGCCATCACCCGATAGGTGGTGAGCTTGCCCCCGGCCACTGCGGAGAGTCCCGGAGAGAGCTGCATGACGGTGTGCTCGCGGGAGACCTTGGAGCTCTTGGACTCGTCAGTCTCCATCGGCTGCAGCAGCGGCCGCAGGCCCGCCCAGCTGCCGATGACGTCCTCCCGGCTGAGATCCGCCTCCAGCACGGCGTTGGCGTGCTCGAGCACGTAGTCGATGTCCTCCGAGGTCGGTGCAGGCGTGTCGACGTCCTCGTGCCAGGCGGTGTCGGTGGTGCCGATGGACCAGTAGTTCCCCATGGGAATGATGAACAGGACCGACTTCTCGGTCTGCGTGATCACTCCGACGTGGTCGTCCGCGGCGATCCGGTCCTTGGGCACAGTGATGTGGATGCCCTTGGAGGCGAGCACCTTCAGCCCAGACGGCACGTCGGCGGTCTCCTGCTGACGTCCGGTCCAGACGCCGGCTGCCAGGATCGTCTCCCGGGCGTGGATCTCCAGGCGTCGCCCGGTCTCCTTGTCCCGCACGGCCACTCCCCGGACCGGGGCGTGCTCGGCGGCGGCCTGATCGGCGTCGTCGACGTCGGGAGCCTCCGCACGCAGATACTCGATCACCTCGGTACGGGTGGCGATCTGGGCGCCGAGGCTGTGGGCGCTCCGAGCCAGAGTCATCACCAGGCGAGCATCGTCGACCTGGGCGTCGTAGTACTCCAGCGCGCCGATGAACTTCTCGTGGTCCAGGCCGGCGAAGCGCTGGCGCAGGCGGGTGCGGGAGAGATGGCGGTGGAACGGCACCGGACGCTTCTCCCCCGGCCGCATGGACATCGCATCATAGAGCGAGACGCCGGAGCCGATGAAGGCGCGGTCGACCACCCGCTTCTCGAAGGGAAAGACGAACGGCAGGGCACGGACCAGGTGCGGCGCGGTGTGCTTCAGCAACAGGTCGCGCTCGCGCAGGGCCTCGGCGACGAGCTTGAAGTCCAGCATCTGCAGATAGCGCAGACCACCGTGGACGAGCTTCGAGGAACGGGAGGATGTGCCCTGGGCCAGATCCTGCGACTCCACCAGGCCCACACGCAGGCCTCGGGTGGCGGCGTCGAAGGCCGCGGCTGCGCCGACGACACCTCCGCCGACGATCAGGATGTCCAGAGGGTCCTCGGGACTGGTCCCTGCCATGGCGTCCAGCGCCTCACGGCGGGTCTCTGCGCTGAGCGGCTCTGCTCTCACCGGCGATCTCCTTGTCACATGGACGGCGATGTGGGGTCCATCTCACCGGGTGTGGTGCATCTTCTCAAGGAATCTGCACATACGTGCAGAAATAGGGGATACTGCGCCCTATGAAGACCACGTATCGGGAGAAGGCCGAGTACCACGCTGCACGGATGTACTACGGGGAACATCGCACGATGCAGGCGGTGGCCGCAGAGCTCGGCGTCTCCCGATCGACAGTCTCCCGGCTTCTCCAGCAGGCACGGCGCGAGGGCATCGTGCGGATCTCCCTGCACCCTCCCGTGGACCGTCCCAGCGCCCTGGAGCACCGGATCGGGGAGCTCTACGGGGTGCGTGCCCATGTGGCCGTCTCCGAACGCGGCGACGCACCCTCGCGCCGCAGCGACAGCGTGGCGGTGCTCGCCGCCGGCCTGGTCGACCGGCTGGTGCGTCCCGACTCCGTGGTCGGCGTCGCCTGGGGCCAGACCATGACCTCAGTGGTGGCCCGGCTGAACAGACGGGAGGTTCCGGACCTGCACGTCGTCCAGCTCAACGGAGCCGTCAACTCCGAGCCGGAGGGCATCGGCGCGCCCCTGGGCACCGGGATCGGAGTGGTCGAGCGGTTCGCCGCGGCCTATGGCGCGCGCGCCCATGTCTTCGCCGTGCCCGCATTCTTCGACTATGAGGAGACCAAGCAGGCGCTGTGGCGCGAACGCTCCACGCGACGGATCCTGGACATGCACCGCCGCGCCGCGCTGGCGGTCTTCGGCGTCGGCACCTTCGCCGAGGGTCTGCCCTCCCAGGTGTACTCCGGCGGGTACCTCAGCCGCGACGACCTCAACGCGCTCTCCTCAGAGCAGGTGGTCGGCGATGTCTGCACCGTCTTCCTCCGAGCGGACGGCAGCTGGGAGGACATCGCGCTCAACCGCCGCGGCTCCGGTCCGGTGCCCTCGGAGCTGGTCCGCGTCCCGCGGCGGATCTGCGTGGTCAACGGGCCGCACAAGGTTCCCGCACTGCGAGGAGCCCTCGCCGCCGGGCTCGTCACCGACCTGGTGCTCGACCAGGTCTCCGCTGACAGGCTGGCCTACGGGCACTCGCGCGATCAGCCTGCCGGAGGGGCCTGAACGGGGCCTGCACGCCACAGGTCTCCGCCGCGGTCCATCGCGGCGCGGAAGGTATCGATTCGGCCACAACCGTCGAGGGACTTCACAGGTTCTGCTCCTAGGGTCGAGAATCGAAGGGGTCGAGGTGCACCGACTCGACCTCCCCGGCGAGCAGTTCTGCCCCGGGATGGAATACGAAGGAGTGACCATGTCCGCTGGCCAGTCCACTGAGGCCGACAGCCGTCTCCTGTCGACTGATGGGCGAAGCCCCTCCCCCCGGCAGCAGCCCCGCCCCACCGGCTCCGCCCTCGCCCGGAGCGAGGAGCATGAGGACGACACCTATCAGCAGCTGCTGAAGCAGCTCCACACCAACGCCGGCAAGAACGGCACCACCGGGGTGGTGCCGCGGATGATCGACATCCGCCGACAGCTCACCGAGTTCCAGCTGCACTACAAGTTCGGCATGGACGAGGTGCTCACCAAGATCAACGTGCTGCGTGAGGAGTTCGAGCACACCCGCGACTACTCCCCCATCGAGCACGTGAACTTCCGGCTGAAGTCCCTGGATCGGATCCTGGACAAGGTGCAGCGCTACGGCTGCGAGCCGACGTTGGAGGGCATCCGTGGGTCGATCCGAGACATCGCGGGCATCCGCATCACCACCTCCTTCGTCTCCGACGCCTACTGGGTGGCGGAGATGCTGTGCAGTCAGCCGGACCTGCGGGTCGTGGAGGTCAAGGACTACATCCGTAGTCCCAAGCCCAATGGCTACCAAAGTCTGCACGTGATCGTGCAGGTGCCGGTGTTCCTCTCGAATCGCACCGAGTTCGTCTACGTCGAGGTGCAGATCCGCACCGTCGCCATGGACTTTTGGGCCTCCCTGGAGCACAAGATCTACTACACCTACTCCGGCGAGGTCCCGGACGACATTCACGAGGAGCTGCGTGACGCCGCGGAGAAGGCTGCCGCGTTGGATCGCCAGATGGCTGAGATCAGGGACCGCGTGACTCAGCTCAAGGAGCAGGCCCCCACCTCTGGCCAGGGCGCCACCGGCCCCACCCCAGCCGCTGCCGACCGGCCCCGCACCGGGCCGTGGTTCCCGGATGAGGAGCTCTCGGAGGACGAGTTCTCCGGCGAGCAGGCCACCACAGCCGCCTGGAAGTGGGAGGACATCGCCCAGCAGGCCTCCTCTCAGCAGAACTGAGCTCAGAAGCGGCGTTCCCACAGCTGCGCGAAGTGCTGGATGGGTCCGTGGCCGCGGCCGACGTCGAGCCGCTCGGTGTCTCGCAGGGCCGCCGTCATCCATTCCTTGACCACCGGCACCGCCGTCTCCCAGTCCAGTCCACGTGCCCGCAGTGCGGCCAGCGCTGAGGACACCGAGCAGCCGGTGCCGTGGGTGTTGGTGGTGCGGATGCGCTCCGAGACGTGCCGCCCCTCAGGCGTGCGGGTGCCGTCGGCCTCGGCCGGGTGGACCAGGATGTCCTCGACCTCGTCGTCGTCGAAGTGACCACCCTTGGCGAGCACGACGACGTCATGGGCGTCCGCCACCGTGCGGGCCTGGCGGATCAGCGACTCGCCGTCCTCGGCGGGTGGTCCTCCGGCCAGCAGCGCCAGCTCCGGGATGTTCGGGGTGATGAGGTCCGCCCGGTGCAGAAACCCGATGAGCGCCTGCTCGGCGTCGGGTTGGAGCAGCCGGTCCCCCGAGGTTGCGACCATCACCGGATCCACCACCAACCAGGGCCGGCCCGGCAGGGCGTCCCACCAGGTGGAGACCGTCTCGATGACGTCCACCGTTCCGAGCATGCCCACCTTGACCGCGTCCAGAGCGACGTCGTCGCTGACCGCCTCCAGCTGCGCCTGCAGGAAGGAGATCGGGGGCAGATGGATCTCCCGGACACCCTGGGTGTTCTGCGCGACCAGCGCAGTCACCACCGCCATCCCGTAGCCGCCGTGGGCGGCGAAGCTCTTCAGGTCCGCGTGGATCCCGGCTCCCCCGGTGGGGTCGGTCCCGGCGATGGAGAGAATGTTGGGAATCTCCCGTGGGGCGCCCGGAGCTGGGCGAGCAGAGGAGGGTGACTTCATCGGGGCATCCCTTCGCGAGCATGATCAGGATCAGGTTCAACGGGTGTGCTCTCAGCCTGAGCCGCTGGGCAGAGTCGCTCCGCAGGCTCAGGCACCCCGTGCCGCTGATCGAGTCTAGTCGACGAGGGCGTGCGGGACCTCACACGGTCTGCCCGACGACGGCACGTCCCGGACGGTGCTCAGAGCACGATCCAGCCCAGGAGGCCTGCACCGATGACCACCGCCCAGGCGGGCACCTTCCAGCTGTTCAGCGCGACGAAGGACGCCACGGCCACGGCCAGTGCCACCAGGCCGACGTCGAGCACTCCGGCGGTGAACACCGGGTCATAGAGCGCGGCCGCGAGGATTCCGACCACCCCGGCGTTGACACCCGTCAATGCCCGCCGTGCCAGCGGCGCACCGCGCAGCGCCTCCCAGAACGGCAGGGCTCCGATGACCAGCAGCGCCGCAGGCAGGAAGATCGCCCCCACGGCGATCAGCGCCCCGGCGGCACCTCCGGGCCCCTCGGTCGTCGAGGCGCCCAGGTAGCCGGCGAAGGTGAAGAGCGGGCCGGGGACCGCCTGGGCGGCGCCGTAGCCGGCCAGGAAGACCTCCGAGTCGACCAGCCCGGGCCCGACCATCTCCGCCTCCAGCAGCGGGAGGACCACGTGCCCGCCGCCGAAGACCAGAGAGCCTGCGCGATAGAAGAGGTCCACCAGCTGGGCCGCCCCGTGCCAAGCGGCCGATCCGGCGGAGGCGACCAGCAGCGGCAGCCCCACCAGCAGGGCACCGAAGAGGATCAGCGCACCGGCGGCGACCTTCTTGGAGACCTTGACGGTGAAGGTGTCCTCGTCCCGGGGCTGGGGAGTCTCGGGACGCAGCCACAGCAGGCCGACCAGTCCGGCGACGGCGATCGCCCCCACCTGCACGAAAGGCTGCGGGACGAGCACCACAGTGATCATGGCCCCGGCGGCGATGCTCGCCCGGGGCGCATCCGGGGTGAGCGTCTTCGCCATGCCGAGCACCGCATGGGCGACGACGCCGACGGCGGCGGCCTTGAGCCCGTGGATCCAGCCCGCATCAGAGAGGTCCCCGAGCGTGGCGACACCATAGGCGAAGGCCACCAGGAGCAGCACCGAGGGCAGAGTGAAGGCGAACCATGCCGCGCACATGCCTCCCCAGCCGGCTCGCTGCAGGCCCAGGGCCATCCCGACCTGGCTGGAGGCCGGCCCCGGCAGGAACTGGCACAGAGCGACGAGATCCGCATAGGCCTTCTCGCTCAGCCACCGGCGCCGCTCCACGAAGGCCTCACGGAAATAGGCCAGGTGGGCGACCGGACCGCCGAACGAGGTCAGTCCGAGACGGAGGAAGATGAGGAAGACCTCGGCGACGCTGCCGTCATGGCCTCGAGCGGGGACTGAGGGGTGGTGTACGTGGCTCACAGGACTCCAGACTGTCGAAGTCAGGTTAACGGATGGCGAACGTCACCGCCTCGTCCCGTTCTGCCGCCTGCGAGCGACGGGTGGACCCGCAGGCCGGCTACGGGGAGGTCAGTAGACTCTGGAGGCATGACCGAGCTGTCCCAGGCCACTGCCCTGCAGACCACCCGCATCATGGATCACCACCTCCATGGGGCGGTGGAGCTTGTCCCCGGGAGGCACGGGCTCCTGCCCCAGCGTCTGCCTGCCCACGCGCGCGCGCCCAGCTCCATGATCCGGGCACGGCAGCCGCGGCGGCGGCGCCGGCCGGTGTGCGGCTGCGAGTGCGGACCAGCGCCCGACGTCTGTCGATGCAGGTGCTGCCGACCGATCTGGGAGCCCGTCAGGACCCTGCGCGCCCCGCGCCGGTGCATGATGTGCTGGTCGACGGCGTCCTGACCTCACGAGCGGTGGCGCACCCCTGCGACATGCCGGACGCACCATGGACAGTGGAGCTCTCCGATGCGGCGCCGACAGGGCTGCTGCCTGCCGGAGAGAAGCTCGTGGAGATCTGGATGCCGTATGAGGAGCCCGCCGAGCTGGTGTCCCTGCAGAGCGACGAGCCTGTGTTCCCGGTGCCGCCGGCCGGACCGCGCTGGGTGCACCACGGCAGCTCCATCAGTCACGGCTCCGATGCGGAAGGCCCTTCCCAGACATGGACCGCCGTGGCGGCGCTGCTCTCTGGCCACGACGTGGTGAACCTGGGCTTCGGCGGCAATGCGATGCTCGACCAGTTCACCGCCCGCACCATCCGTGACCTGCCGGCCGAGGTGATCACCCTCAAGCTGGGGATCAACGTGGTCAACGGGGACGTCTTCCGGCTGCGCAGCTTCTCTCCGGCGGTCCACGGCTTCCTGGACACGATCCGCGACGGCCATCCGCACACGCCGGTGCACGTGATCACGCCCCTGTGGTGCGGCATCCAGGAGCTCACCCCCGGGCCGGTCGTCGCGACGCACCACACGGATGACGACGGCGGCGTGCGTCGGGTCTTCCACGCCACCGGGGATCCGGCACACGTCTCTAAGGGGCGGCTCGACCTGACGGTGGTGCGAGCCGAGCTGACGCGCATCGTGACAGAGCGAGCCTCGACCGACCCCGACCTTCACCTGGTGGACGGCCTGGAGCTCTATGGTCCTGACGACGCACAGACCCGTCCTCTGCCGGATGGCCTGCACCCCGACACTGCGACGCACCGCTTCATCGGGGAACGTTTCGCTCGCGCAGTGCTGGCGAGCCCTTCGGGACGATGAACGACGGCGGGCCGTCCCGACACTGCGTCAGCGTCGCGGACGGCCCGCCGAGACGCTGGTGCGGATGTCCCGTCTTAGGCACCTAGCTGGCCCTCACCTCGGGCGGAGCCTTCAGAGCACCTCTGCGTTGTGGGTATCGCTCAGCCGCCGATCATCCCGGCGACCTGGACCTCCACGCTGCTCGCCTCGCCGGGAACACCGTTCTCATCGAACCCGGTCACGGTGAGCGTGTAGAAGCCGGGCTCAAGGCCGATGGTGTCGTATGCGATCGCCCGGTTGCTCTCGTGCGTGAGGCCACCGTCGACGGTCTCTTCCTCACTGGCCAGTGACCATCGGTAGGTCTCAGCGCCCTCCACCGGTTCCCAGGTCACGATCGCCAGGTGGTTGAGACGGTTGATCTCGAGAACCGGGGCGTTCGGCTGCTCCTCGGTCTCCGTGAGCACAGGCTCGGCGCTCGGGGCGGGGGCCTCTGGCTCAGCGGGGTGGTGACCGCCGCCGGCAGCGGAGGCGGCCCCTGCTGTCCCGATGGTCAGTGCTGCGGCTGCTGCGGTGGCATAGAAAGTCCGTGTCATCATTGTCTCTCGGCACCCCTTCTGCGGTGTAATCACTCTTTCGTGTTCTCAGTGAGCGCCGCCGCATCGCAGCACGTCAAATGCCTGCGGTCCACGATTCCCGACGGACTCTGCACCCCACACTAGGGAAGATCACTCGCCTTGTTAAGACATGACGGTCGATTTCGTCGTCACGATGATGACGCCGGTGAAGAGTGAGTTCGGGCAGGAGACCTTGCCGCCTTCACGCGTGCTCAGGCTCGGCCTCCGAAGGGTGATGGTCTCCGACCGACCGTCGCGAACTCCCCTATATCTGCAGCAGCTCGGCGATCAGCGGCAATGTCACTACGCTGAGAACAGTCGTAGCTACCAACACTGAGGCAGCAAGCCGACCGTCCCCGTCGTACTGCTCGGAGAAGATGAAAACCGGCTGTGCTGGATCGCTGGAATCTTGGGCCTTTCGCCCGAGTTTCCGGCTCTCTAGCGAGATTACCGTGTTCCGTTGCGTACCCGTGGAGAGACACGTGCAACTGCATAAGTCGGTCGTAAATCAGTCACAGAACCGGTCGCTTTACTCCTGTGTTCCGTTGCGTGGTGCGCCGGACAGTTTGAGAGCATGGCACGAAGATTCACGATGAACGATCTGTCCCGACTCATGGACTCCGAGGAGGGCGCTGAGTACTGGGGAATCACCGAAGGGACTCGGCGCAAGTGGCGCAGTGCGGGCACGAGCAGCCAGGGATGTGTACGGGTGAGAACCCCTCATGGAACCCCAGAGCGTGCCGAGGCACTCAGGGTGCCATCGGGGACGCCAGACTCGAGCCTCGTCACGTGATGAGAGCACGCGTGGCATGTGTCGGCTCGTGGGAGTTGCCGCGATGGTGAAGACGGGCGCTAGGGCGGCCACTCCGTCGATTATTTGACGTAGTTCGCCTATGTCTGCCAGGAGTCCGAGATGGGCCGAGCCCAGAAGGAACCCGAGGTAGGCGACAGTGGTGATGATCGATGTGGCTCGTCCTGGTCGTGCGGGCTCCATCAGACGCAGGTTTCGCCTGAGCAGGATAGGGAACAAGACCACCTATCCCGCTGCGTGGAATGGCCAGTCGAGGGAGCCCATAGCCGCGGTGGGCGCAGCGGCGAGGATGACGCAGCCGGCAGTGGCCATGGTCAGCGCGTGCTTCTGGCACCTTTTCCAGTCGGCCCCGCCGTCGAGGTGACCTTCACCGCCAACCTCTCCGAGCAGTTCTACCAAGCAGGCGTCTTCGTCAGGATCGACACAGAACGTTGGGGCAAGCCCGGGCTCGAACGTTCGGATGGACGTCTCCAGCTCGGCGCGGTAGTAACACACGGCCATTCGGACTGATCTGTGGCACCCGTCGATGACTGGGCCGGTCATCGTGTCACCATACGAGTCACTCATACACGCGATGCTCTGAACCTCCGTGCTGGCTGGGCCGGAGGAGACCAGCAGTTTGTCCGTGTCACGCCGTTCGACAAAAGTTCACCCCCGGGTGGAGCGGGTCGCTATAGTCCGTATGCAAGGTCAACGGCAGCGGTCGATGCAGCTGGGTCAAAAGTTCGCCAGCAGTTCTTCCATGTGATCGATCTCGGCCTGCTGGTCGGCGATGATGCTCTCAGAAAGTTCCAAGGCTTCGGAGTTCTCCCCCTCCTGGAGGTGCTGTTCTGCAGAGGAGACGGCACCTGCGTGATGGACGATCATCTGTTCCAAGAACATCCGGGAGGCTTCAGTGCCGGTAGATTCCTCGAGGTCGGCGAGCTCTTCTTCACTCATCATGCCCTCGTGCTCCATCTGACCGTCACCCATGTCTCCGTGATCCATGTCCTCCATGTCTCGGCGGTCACTCGCACCCCAGGAGTCCAACCAGGATTCCATCTGCTGGATCTCCGGGCCTTGGGCTTCACGGATGTCCCCCGCGAGGACAGCAACCTCGGGTTCGACCTCGTCTTTCTCAAGCACCGTCCCTGACATCTCGAACGCTTGCTGGTGGTGGGCGATCATCCCAGAGATGTACTCGACGTCTGCGTCGTTGTATTCCGCTGAGACCTCTTCCCCAGCCTCCGCCTGCTCGGGCGAAGTCTCACTGGTCGGCTCCTCGGGGCTGCTACAACCTGTCAAGGCGGCGGTCAGGGCGAACGCGCCGATCAATGATGCCGATGTCAAGGTCTTCATAGGTTCCTCCCGTGTCGAGATCTCAGATCAACCACATACAAGTCAACCGCACCAGCTGGCCCGATCTCGATCGACGAGGGGGATCTTGAATAAACCTTCACCGAACGTAGACACGTTCTTGATGGAACCTTCGCCGCATCCACGTCGGTGACAGGCTCAACGCGAACGACGTTGCAGTTTCGGCGCCCGCAGCACCATCTCCAAAGGTCCGCGTGTGAAACGTTTCCGCCAGAGCCAAGCAAAAACCATGAGCACCGCAACTGTGCCGGTGGTCGCGATCATGCCCTGGCCTAACGTCTCGGGTCCGGGGCGAACAACGAATGCGAGGATCACCAGGTGTCCGACGTATGCGGTCAGGGCGAGTTGCCCTAGGAAGATCAGAGGCGACCACACGGAACGTGACCACGTCTGGATCTTCAAGCACACGCCCAGGACGAAGACCGCGGACCCTGTACCGCTGATGAGCCACAACGGCATCTGGGAATGCGCGACCGCGCTGAAGAGTCGCTGCCACACGATGTGGCTGGTGGGTTCGCCGAAGACACCCACCAGAAGCACCGAAACCAATCGAGCGCCGACAGCGGAACTCACACCCCAGATCATGAGTCGAGTGCTCACCCTAGGCTCGGTCAATTGCTGGCGGCCGAGCCAGACGCCGAGGACGAAGGGCGCGATCCAGACGAGCAGAGGGTAGGGCCCCGTGAGTACTATGCCTACGAGCATCTCCCCGGGCGGCTCAGAAGCTGAGACGGGGCCCCTATAGACGCGCCCGTCGATCTGTGGCTGTGTGGCGATCCAGAGCACGGGTCCTAAGAGGGCGCTTAGTCCCATGACCAGCAGCAGAGTCCTCTTCGAGGATTTAAGAAGGGGGATGGCCAAGAGAATCAGCAGTCCGTAGATCTGCAGGATCACAGCGACGTCGTGGTCGAGTTCTTGGAGAGCCAGGCCGCCCAGCAGCAGCAGGAGACAGCGCCACAACAGTGAACCCCAGGGCAGCGGCGTCTGCCGTTCACGAGCGCGCCGAGTCATCAAGGAGATACCTATGCCCCCGAGCAGGACGAAGAGCAGCGAAGCTCGACCGTAGGGAACGCGATAAAGCATCTCCAGGAGGCCATTGTCACCGCGGGGGCCAGTGTTGACGGCGATCATGCCGATGACGGCGAGTCCGCGCGCGGCGTCCAGCGCCATCATTCGCTGAGTAGACACTCCCGCTCCCTCTCTCGTGCGGCGACGTAGGTTCTCAAGGTGCCGGTGCTCGGGCAACTCTTCACCTTAACCATCCATCCCCTCGCGGAGCGTGCCAGGAGGAGGCCCTTCATTGAACCTTCATAGAGTCCTTGGGCCGCTGAGGAAGCTCAACGGTGAACGTAGCGCCTTGGTCTGGTCCATCGCTGTGCGCCCAGACTGACCCGCCATGAGCGGAGACGATGGACCGGGCAAGAGCCAGGCCGATGCCTGAACCACCATGGTTGCGATCGCGTGCGCTATCCGCGCGGTAGAAGCGCTCAAAGATATGGGGCAGATGCTCGGCTTCGATCCCGTGACCGGTGTCTGTCACCGCGAGGATCACAGAACCCTGCGAAGACCATGCACTCAGTGTCACCTGGTCGCCAGGTTCAGTGTGGTGCAATGCGTTGTCCAGCAGGTTGGTGAGGACTTGCCCAATCCGGTCTCCATCGATCGTGACCGTGACGGCCTTGGTGCGGTCGTCAGCTTCGAGGCCGAGTTTCACCCCGTGGTCCTGGCCACGTCCCCGAACCTGGGCTACCGCTGCTGCGAGGATGTCCCCGACGTGAACCGCGGCATACCGCAGATCCAGATGTCGCTCCTCTGCGGCGCTGACCAGGGAGATGTCCTCTGCAAGCCGCGTCAGACGCTCGGTCTGTCCCCGGAGCATGATCAGGGTGTCCTCGTCGGCGTGAGATACGCCGTCCTGCATGGCTTCGAGGTATCCGTCCACGGTGGCCACAGGTGTGCGTAGTTCGTGCGCCAAATCCGAGAGTAGACGCTTGCGAGTGAGTTCAGTGCGATCCAACTCCGCCGCCATGCTGTTGAAAGCGGCCATCAGTTCAGAGAACTCCACTCCGAGAGTGCTCTCTGGCACTCTTGCCGTGTAATCGCCTTCAGTAATCTTGACGACCGCGCGGCGCACCCGACGAATAGGTCTGGTCAGTCTGTTCACCAAGAAGACCGTGACGATGATTGACGTGGCAAGAGCCGCCACCAGGGCGAGGAGAAGGGAGAGTTTCCACGCTGCATCGAAGGCTTCCTCGGCATGGGCGATGACTTCCGGATTATGATGCGAGGTCTCGACCATCTCCATGTGATGTTCAAAGATCGCCGGCCCCACCGCCAGCGCAACAACCCAGGCAGTGACTACCGCTACGCAGAGCACCACGATCAACGCGGTGAGAACGCGGGCGCCCAGCCCCGTGAGCCGTCTGGGCCCAGTCATCGTGTGGCCCCAGTCATCGTGTGGGCCCAGCCTTGTACCCGATCCCGCGGACGGTGTGGATGAACTCAGGCCCGGTCGGATGGTCGCCTAACTTCCGGCGCAGGTGTCCGATGTGAACGTCAATGATGTGCCTGTCTCCGAACCAGTCATCACCCCAGACTTTGGAGATCAGAGCGTGCCGGGACAAAACGACGCCTGGTTCTGAGGCCAAGGCGACCAACACGTCGAACTCGGTGCGGGTGAGATCGACAGGTTCGCCTCGGAGGTGGACTTCACGCGCTGCCGAGTCCACGTGGAGCTCCCCCAGCTCGTAGACGGTCTGCTCACCTCCGGTGCTCCGTCGCGGCCTGCGGAGCATAGCCTGCACCCGCAGCATCAGCTCCCTCGGACTGAACGGTTTGGTCACATAATCATCGGCGCCCACAGAGAGCCCGATCACTCGGTCTACTTCCTCTGCGCGCGCTGTCAGCATGACGACATAGCAGTCTGAAATCGCACGGATCCGCCGACATGCGTCCACCCCGTCCATTCCTGGCAACCCGAGGTCCAGGATCACCACGGCGGGGTCCTGTTCCCGCACCATGTCTACCGCATGCGATCCATCCCCAGTTGTCATCACACTGAACCCCTCATGGATGAGGTACCGCTCCACGAGACGGACCAGCGGCTCCTCATCGTCGACTACAAGTACCCTCATGGATTCCTTCTCGTTACCTGTCATGATTTTGATCGTAGGTCAGAGGACATTCTCGGCGGTTCGGCGAGTGCCAAGCTCTGTGGACAGAAACGCCGGGTGCTCTTAGAAGCTGACAGGGGCACGCAGGACCACATCAGTGATGAACTGCTCCGACACTGGCTCGTCCGAGCAGAGCCCAGCACCTCGGTCAGTCCAGCACCGCGTAGGAGCCGGCGCGGCGGTCGTCGTCGGCACCGGAGACTTCACCGGTCTGATAGTCGACCTCCAGCGCGTGGACCGAGCCGAATCCTCCCCACTCGTCCGGCCAAGTCTGAAGCTCCCAGCCCAGCTCCTCCAACTCCTGGGCGGTCTGCTCGTCGGGCTCGTCGGACACGAAGAGCGTCTCACTGTCGCCGTCCAGGCGAAACCGCAGTCCGTCGATAGCGTCCTGCAGGGGCACGTCCTGCAGTCCCCACTGGGTGAGCACGGTCCCCATGATATTCAGGATCTGATGACCGCCGGGGGTCCCGATACCCAGCACAGGTCGCTGCTGGTCATCCAGGATGATGGTGGGCATCGACCAGGTCACCGACTTGCGGCCGGGCTCTGGCTGGTTCGCCGGGGACTCCACCGCTTCGAATCGGCTGAGCTGGTTGTTGAGGAAGAACCCTCCGCTGACCTCGCCTGCTCCCCAGAAGTTGGTCAAGGTGTTTGTCATCGACACCATGATGCCCTCGTCATCGATCACGGAGATATGGGTCGTGTTGGGGTCGATCGGAGCCTGGGCCTGAGCGGGCCGCTCCCCGGCCCCACTCCTGGCAGCCTGTCCGGGCTCACCTTGCTCAGGTTGGGCGGAGGATTGGGTGAAGATGTCCAAGGCACCGTTGGACTGCTCGTTCATGATCTCCTCGACTGGCACTTGGACGAAGCTCGGGTCGCCGATCTCGGTGAACACAGTCTCCTCCGCGATCAGCCAAGCCCCCGAGAGGGTCTGGATGTACTCGGAGGAACCCGGTTCAAGCCGCGCGATGCCTTGGGCCTCCGCGACCTGCAGCATCTGTACCAGCGCCGGACCTGGCAACGCCGGCGCGGCGGCAAGCACCTCATAGTCTCCGAATTCCCCGGAGACCGGGTCGGAGGCGGTGACCTCGTAATCGGCGAGGGTCTCTGCGTCGAGGCCCTCCACCTGAGTCAGCTCCTCGGAGAGGCTGCCGGTGTAGAAGGACTCCCAGCCCTCCTCTCCGAGCGTCGCCAAGGTACTGGCGAGCTCGGACTGGACCAGTTGGTCACCGCTGGCCAGTACCTGGCCGTCGACTTCAAAGGGTTCCACCCCGCCGATGGCGTCCGAGCCGAGGTCGTCGGTCATCCGCGTGGCTAGGAAGTCATAGATCTCGAATCCGTCGGCCGCGAGCTGTTGAGCGGGCTGGACCAGCCTGTCCCAATCCAGGCTACCGTGCTCCTGATGCAGGCGCCCCATCCCGGCCACGAAACCCGGCGCTCCGATCCCGCTCTCCGGGATCTCGCCATCCACGCCCACCATCTCGCGATAGTCGTAGAACAGCGGCTCCCCGTCCTGACCCGCGATCACCACGGCGCCGCCGCCGCCGAGTCCCGAGGCGAAGGGCTCCACCACCGAGACCGCGAAGGCCGTGGCGATCGCCGCGTCCACAGAGTTTCCACCCTCCGCCAGGACCTGCTCCCCTACATTGACCGCGAGCGGGTGACCGGCGCTGATGCCCTGCTGGGTCCGCACATTGTCTGCCGGATGAGGGGCGCTGGTGGGTTCCTGCGACTCTTCACCGGGCGCCGGCGGAGACAGGGGCTCCTCCTCTACGGTGCAGGCAGTGAGCATTCCCCATGCGGTCAGTAATGCGGTACTGCGCATGCCCCGGCTGCACTTGACTCGGCCAGGGCCCCGTCGGGTCTCGGCGCGCTTTGGGCTCGGTGTGCGGGTAGTTCGGGGGCGTCGCTGCTGGTTACTCGGCTGCATGATTCCGCTCCCTCAGGAAAGCATTGGCTTCTGTTCCATGGGTGGCCCGGGGTTCCTCTCGATGGGGGTAGGGATGGGCCAGCTGCTGGTGGCAGTGACGTTCCGGAAGGCTATAGGTTAGGCGAAAGAACCACGGGGCCAAGTTAACTCTTCTCAAGAGGAGCGTAGCTGAAGCATCCTGGTCTAGTTCCGCCTCTCACGGGCGCATTCTAGGAGTAGTTGCACCAGCGGGTGACGCGCTGCAAGAGGGCGTGACGTTGTTGACACGGGCCGGGGCCAGTGAAGCCGCGTGTGAAGGTGTACTTGGTGGTCCCCTTCATTGGTAGGAACGCACGACGCGGGCGATCGCGGCAGAGGCTTCCTGAATCTTGGCTTCCGCTTGGGGTCCTCCGTCTTGGATCGCGTCGGTGACGCGGTGGTTGAGGTGATCGTCGAGCAGTCCCAGGGCGACATTCTCGAGCGCTGAGGTCATTGCGCTTATCTGAGTGAGTATGTTGATGCAGTAGTTGTCTTCATCTATCATCCGGTGGATGCCACGGACTTGACCTTCGATGCGCTTCAGCCTGGCCAGGTAGCGGTCTTTCTCCCTGATGTAGCCGTGACTTGCCGCAGCTGCGGGCGCGGTGGTGGTCATCGTCTTGCCTTTCGCGTCAGGTACGGTTCAGGGTTCTGTCGGTGCTGGCTTCCGGGGTGAGGTCCAGGCGGCGCAGCAGTTGCGCGTTGAGTGCGACGACCACGGTGGACGCGGACATGAGGACCGCGCCGATGCTCATCGGCAGCACGAACCCGATGGGGGCAAGGATGCCTGCGGCCAGGGGGACGGAGATGAGGTTGTATCCGGCGGCCCACCACAGGTTCTGCTTCATCTTCCGATAGCTGGCCCGAGAGAGCTCGAACACCGACAGCACCGAACGCGGGTCGGATGAGGCGAGGATGACCCCTGCCGACCCGATGGCCACATCGGTACCGGCACCGATTGCGATACCGACATCAGCTTGTGCCAGCGCGGGGGCGTCGTTGACGCCGTCACCGACCATGGCGACCTTTCTGCCCTCGTCCTGGAGTTCGGCTACCTTGGCGGTCTTGTCCTCAGGGAGCACTCCAGCAAAGACCCGATCAATGCCAAGGTGCCTGGCCACGGTGTCGGCCACGGCCTGGGCGTCGCCGGTGATCATCACCACCTGTGAACCGGCCGCGTGGAGGGCATCGACGGCATCGCGCGATTCGGGCCGGATCTCATCGGCAAGCCTGAGCGCTGCGATGGCCTCCCCGTCGGCGAGGACATGTAGGATGATCGCGCCTTCTTCGCGCCACTGCTCAGCCACCGCCAGCTCACACTGACTGCGCTGTTCGAGCAGGTAAGGACCACCAACTTCGATCACGGTGCCATCGACGGTTGCCTTGACCCCGACCGCCGGAGATGACGAGAAGTCAGAGGCTCTGGGTACCTGGAGGTTATTGTTGCTGGCCGCGCCGACGATGGCGCGGGCCAATGGGTGCTCGCTGTCGGACTCGGCGGCGGCGGCCAGGGCCAGCACCTGGTCCTCGTCACGGCCGGATACCGGTTCGATACCGGTGACGGTAGGCTCGCCCCTGGTCAGGGTGCCGGTCTTATCGAACAGCACCGCATCCACCGTGCGCATGGACTCCAGCGCCAGTCGATCCTTGACCAGCACGCCGCCGCGCGCCGCGCGTTCGGTAGCGATGGAGACCACCAGCGGGATCGCCAACCCCAGGGCGTGGGGGCAGGCGATGACCAGCACGGTGATGGTGCGCACCACCGCGGCATCAGGCATCCCGACCAGTGCCCAGACGATCGCTGTGATCACCGCAGCACCCAGCGCGAACCAGAACAACCAGCCGGCGGCAGTGTCGGCGATCCGCTGCGCACGAGACGACGATGCTTGAGCGTCGGTGACGAGCTTCTGAATGCCGGCCAGGGCGGTCTCATCACCGACCGCGGTGACTTCCACCCGCAGCCCGGAGTCAGTGGCGACGGTGCCTGCGACGACGTGGTCGCCGGTCTCCCGGCGGACCGGTTTGGACTCGCCGGTGACCATGGACTCATCCATCGATGCGGATCCGTCGACGATCTTCCCATCGGCCGGTACTGAGGCGCCGGGGCGCACAATGACTACATCACCGACGACCAGCTCGGCCGGGGCGACCTTGACCACATCTTCGCCGTCAACCCTCTCGGCTTCATCGGGCAAGAGCGCGGCCAGAGAGTCCAAAGCGGAGGTGGTCTGGGCCAGGGAGCGCATTTCGATCCAGTGGCCCAGCAGCATGATGACCACCAGCAGGGCCAGCTCCCACCAGAAGTTCAGCTCATGATCGAGGATGTGCAAGGTCGCGCCCCAGGAAGCGATGAACGCGACTGTGATGGCCAGGCCAATCAACAGCATCATCCCCGGTTGGCGGGAGCGGATCTCGCTGATCGCGCCGCTCAGGAAGGGCCGGCCACCCCAGAGGTAGACGATGGTACCGAGCACCGGGGAGACCCACCATACCCATTCAGCTTCCGGCAGGTGATAGCCGAGCAGGTGGGCGAACATCTCGTTGAATCCGACTACCGGAATGGCCAGGGCGAGCATGATCCAGAACAAGCGACGGAACTGGCCCACGTGGTCGTCATGCCCGGCATTGCCGCCGTGTCCAGCATGGTCGTCGTGTGCAGCATGGTCGTCGTGGCACTGATGGGCGTGACCGTGGTGCTCATGACGGCCGGTGTGCTCGTGGTGCTGATGATCGTGGCCTGCGTGGTGGCTCTTCTGATCGTTTGCGGGTGGGTGCTGGTGGGTCATGCTCGGTTCTCCCTCGTCTGCCTCCTGCGGGTCGTTCCGGAGCGCGAGATGTCCGTGTGTCTCCTCAGAACGTCGTCTCGCTGGGGCACAGGGGTCGCACCCGTCGATGCCTTATGCGGCGTTCGCGTACCGGTCGGGATCTGCGTCGAAGAGCGGGCCGCAGGCCGCGCAGCAGAACCAATACCGCTGGCCCTGGTAGTCGCGGTAAAGTCCGGCTTCCTCGGCCTGAGACGTGATCACCGTGGTGCCGGCCATGACCAGGCACTCGGTGACGTCGTCCCTGTTCGCGGTGGCCAGATCCTCGGTCTTGGGTGCGTGGCCGCTGCACCTGCCAGAAGCAGCCTTGTGTTCGTGCTCGCTGTGGCCGTGGTTGTGGTGGTCGTGTGCAGTCATCGTGGATGGTGTCCTTTCTGAGGTAGACGACAATTGGGTTCTTCAGACCTGTACCGGTCGGCGTGCCGGTGAAGGAGCGCCACCCGCTGAGGCGGTCTGGTCGTCAACCTTGGCCTGGAATCGGCGCAGCCGGAGGCTGTTGGCGACCACCGACACACTGGAGAAGGCCATGGCCGCTCCGGCGAGCATGGGGTTGAGCAGGCCCATGGCGGCGATGGGGATCGCAGTGGTGTTGTAGCCGAAGGCCCAGAACAAGTTCTGCTTGATCGTGCGCAGTGTCCGCCTCGCAAGCCGGATCGCGTCCGCAGCGGCCCGCAGGTCGCCGCGGGCCAGCGTGATGTCAGCAGCTTCGATGGCCACGTCGGTGCCGGTGCCCATGGCCAGGCCCAGGTCGGCCTGGGCCAGGGCCGGAGCGTCATTGACGCCGTCGCCGACCATGGCCACCACCTTGCCCTCACCCTGGAGGCGAGCGACGACATCGACCTTGTCCTGCGGCAGCACCTCAGCGATCACCTCGGTGATGCCGACCTCGGAGGCGACCTGCTCGGCCACTGTCTGGTTGTCCCCGGTCAGCAGAACCGGGGTCAGCCCCAGCTCCTTGAACTGGACGATGGCCTCGGCAGAGGTCGGCTTGATCATGTCAGAGACCACCAGCACGCCACGGATCTGACCATCCCAACCGACCGTGATCGCGGTCCTGCCCCGGGCTTCGGCAGTTTGTTTGGCGGACATGAGTTCCTCGTCGAGGTGCATCGACCAGTCGGCCAGCAGCGCCTCACGTCCAGCGACCACGGCGTGACCGTCGATCACGCCCTGGACGCCTTGGCCCTCGATGCTCTCGAAGGACTCCGGGGCGGGCAGCTTGCCGACCTCGGCCGTGGCGCCGACGGCGATCGCTTGGGCGATGGGGTGTTCGGAGTAGTCCTCCAGGCCACCGGCGATGCGCAGTAGCTCGGCGCGGGCCACACCTGCGGCGGGGATGGCCTCTGTCAGGGTCATCTTCCCGGTGGTGATGGTCCCGGTCTTGTCCAGCACGATCGTGTCGACCCTGCGTGTGGACTCGAGGACCTCGGGGCCCTTGATGAGTACGCCCATCTGGGCACCGCGGCCGGTGCCGACCAGCAGCGCCGTCGGTGTGGCCAGACCCAGCGCGCACGGGCAGGCGATGATCAGCACCGCCACGGTGGCGGTGAAGGCCGCACTGACCGGGAATCCGGCGCCCAGCCACGCGCCGAGCGCGCCGACAGCGATGGCGATTGCCACGGGCACGAACACCGAGGAGACGCGATCAGCCAGTCGCTGGATCTCGGCCTTTCCGGACTGCGCATCCTCGACCATCTTGGCCATCTGCGCCAGCTGGGTATCTGAGCCGACACGGGTGGCCTTGACCACCAGTCGGCCCCCGGCATTGACGGTGGCACCGGTGACGGCATCGCCCCCGGAGACCTCCACCGGCACGGATTCACCGGTGAGCATGGAGGCGTCGACTGCGGATGTCCCAGAGACGATCGTGCCGTCGGTGGCGATCTTCTCACCGGGGCGGACGACGAACTCGTCGCCGACGGACAGCTCGTCGGTGGGGACTCGCACCTCCTGGCCATGCCGCAGGATCGAGACCTCTTTGGCCCCGAGATCCAGCAGGGCACGCAGGGCGGCGCCGGCCTGGCGTTTGGAACGCTTCTCGAAATAGCGCCCCAGCAGGATGAAGGTGATCACCCCGGCGCCGACTTCAAGGTAGATGTGGCCGAGTCCGTCGGCCCGCGAGATGGTGAGCTCGAAGGGGTGGACGACACCGGGTTGGCCGGCGGTGCCGAAGAACAGGGCGATGATTGACCAGATCAGGGCCGCGGTGGTGCCCACCGAGATCAGCGTGTCCATCGTGGCGGTGCCGTGCTTGAGGTTCGCCCAGGCGGCCTTGTGGAAGGGCCAGCCCGCCCACACCACCACCGGTGCAGCCAGGACCAAGGACCCGAATCCCCAGTAGTCGAACTGCAGCGCCGGGATCATGGCCATGGCGATGACCGGCACGGAGAGGATGGCGGCTCCGACCAGGCGCTGCTTGAGCACCCGGATCTCGGCATCCTCGCTGGACTCGCCCTGATCACCAGCAGCAGGTGCGGCGTCCTTGCCGGAGGGTGGTAGTTCGGCGGTGTAGCCGGTCTTCTCCACCTCGGCGATCAGCAGCTGGGGGTCGTAGCCTTCGGGGGTGGTGACGCTGGCCTTCTCTGTCGCGTAGTTCACCGACGCCTCGATGCCGTCGAGCTTGTTGAGCTTCTTCTCGATCCGGCTCGCGCAGGAGGCGCAGGTCATGCCCCCGATCTGCAGCTCAACCCCGGCGAGATTCACTTCGGTACTGGTGCTCTCAGTGGTCACGGTCCTCTCCTTCCTCCTCGTGCCCGCTGCCGCTGCCCGTGTCGCCGCCACGGGACTCAGTGGTGGTGTCGATGACCAGCGGAGCGGTGTACACCTGGCCGTCGATCTGGAAGTCCAGGAACAGCAGGTAGCGCCCTGGCGTGGGTGCGGTGGCCTCGAAGACGATCTCCGGCCCTGAAGTCTCACCGGCGCTGGGCGCGTCGCCATGGGGATGGACGTGCAGATAGGCAAGATCCCCATCGCGCAGGGCTACCAGGTGACCGAACGCCCCCAGGTACGGCTCCAGCTCAGTGACCGGTTCGCCCTGACGGCTGACGGTCATGGTCAGCTGAGATGCCTCGCCTGCGACGAAGTCTCCCTCCACGGCCACGTCGAAACCGTGCACGTCTGCTTCGGTGACCGTTTCGGTGGCCGGGTTCGGGTCATAGTCGCCTGCGACCTGCACCGTGGTCGACAGGGTCACACCCTCTCCGGTGTCGGTGGAGACGAAGTCGGCGAAGACCCGGTAGGTGCCTGCCTCATCCCATTCCCAGGGGACGGACCAGGTGCCGGTCTCGTCCCGTTCGGGGTGGACGTGGCGGAAGTGCTGCCCGTCCGCGCGGACGGCGATCAGGTGCATTTCCTGCTCATGGTCTAGCTCGAAGTCGGTCACCGGTTGCGCGTCAGGGCCGGTGACCGCAAGGGACAGCTCGCCTTCGGTGCCGGTCTCGGTGGGGGTGTTCACCTCAGTGAGCTGGTAGCCGTCCTGGGCCAGGCCGAGGCCCAGGGGGGCCGCGTCGACCTCGTGGCCCTCATGCCCGCCTTTCATCTCAACTCTTTCGTCGTCGTGTTCTTCTGTTCCGTGATGGTCTTCTGGGGTCTCTTCGACCCAGGCCTGCACCGCGCCCTCGGGGATGACCGTGTTCGCCGTGAATCCAGCCACGGCGAACACGGCCACGAGAACCAGCCCGTACAGGCCCAGGCGTGCAGGGGCCATCATGATCAGCTCCTGACGGCGGCGTAGCCGGCCTCATCGACCGCCGCGATCACCGCGGCGTCATCGACGGGCTGCTCAGCAGTCACAGCCAGGTAGCCGGTCTGGGCGCTGACCTCGATGCCGGTCACACTGTCGATCTCGGAGACCTCGGTGCGGATCGCGGTCTCGCAGTGCCCGCAAGTCATCCCGGTCACCTGGTACTCAGTCGTGGTCGCCATCGTGCGCAACTCCTTCACTCGTGTCCGACTTACAGCTTCGACACTATACCCCTAGGGGGTATCGGTCAACGGGTGATTGCTTCCTCTGCCTGCTGCGCTTGCCCCGTGGAGCGGACATGGCGCAGCCGGGTGGCCGCGATGATCGCGGCTACGGCGGCGATGACGGCGGAGACTATCGCGGCGGTGTTCAGCCCGGAGGTGAAGGCCTCCTGTGCCGCGGCGATGACCTGCTCGCCAAGGCCGCCGGGCAGCTCGGATGCGGCGGCCATGACCCCGTCGACGCTGTCCGATGCCATCGCGGCAGCATCGGCGGGCAGGCCATCAGGCAGCAGGCCGCCGATCTGGCCCCGGTAGGCGGCGATACCGACACTGCCGATCACCGCAACACCGAGCGAGATGCCCAGGTCGTTTGCGGTGGCCGCAAGCCCGGAGGCGCCGCCCGCCTTCTCCGGGGGGACGGAGCTGACAACTAGGTCCGTCGTCAGCGCCATTGAGGGGGCGACACCGGGGTAGGTGATCACGAAGCTGGCGATCACCAGCGCCAGGCCGGTGCCGGCGTCGAGCTGGGTGAACAGGATGTAGCCGACCACCTGGGTGAGCAGGCCGATCGCGATCACGCTGCCTGGCCGGAACTTCCGGGCGAACACCGGTGAGAGCGTGGAGACCACGATCAGCACCGCGGCCGCAGGCAGAATCGCCAGTCCCGCCTGCAGCGGGGAGAGTTCCTGGGCCTGCTGGAGATACTGGGTGAACAGCGAGTACACCCCACCCAGCGCCGCGGCGGAGAGCAGGAACACGACCAGAGCCCCAGAGACCGTGCGGTTGGCGAACAGGCGCACATCTAGCAGCGGACGCTCGGCGCGCAGCTGGCGGGCCACAAACCACAGCCCGATCAGAACCCCTGCGACCAGCAGTCCGATCGAGGGTCCGGCGGGCTCCTGGGCGGCGAACCGCTTGACACCGTAAATGATCGCGAGCAACCCGCCGACCAGCAGCAGGGCGCTGAGCAGGTCGATCCGCGCGCTCGGGTCGCGGTGTTCGGGCAGCAGCAACGGCGCGCCGATGACGACCAGCACCATGATCGGCACTGCGACCAGGAAGGTGGCCTGCCAACCGAAGCCTTCCAGCAGTAGGCCGGCCAGCAGCGGGCCGAGCGCGACGCCGGCGGAGATGCCGCCGGCCCACACTCCGATCGCCACCCCGCGCTGCTTGGCATCGGCGAACAGCGCGAAAATCAGACCTAGCGTTGCTGGGATCATCATCGCTGCGGCCAGACCCAGGACCGCTCGCCAAGCGATCATCAGCTCCGGGCTCGTCGTCAGCGCCGCCGCGACCGAGACTGCGGCGAACAGCGCCGCGCCGATCATCATCAGCCGGCGCTTGCCGACCCGGTCCCCAAGCACACCCATCGCGACCAGGAACCCGGCCATCACGAACCCATAGATGTCCAAGATCCACAGCAGCTGCGTACTGGTCGGGTTCAGATCCGCCGCCATGTTCGGCGCGGCCAGGAACAGGATGGTCAGCATCATGAACAGCAGCGTCGAGGGGGTGACCAGCACGGCCAGGCCCCACCACTGCTTCGCTCCCGCCCGGGGAGCCGGAGTCTCGGTCTGATTCATGATCGGACACCTCCTGCGCGTGTCGTGACTGTCGTACTCATGGCTCACACTCCTTACTTGCCCTTTCTTGAGCGGCCGGTGACTCGCCACTCACGAACTCCTACATGCATGTATGACTTGAAACGGCTACACTATCTCATACATTCCCGTATGAGATAGGAAGGTGGAGTCCCAGTGAACAGCAAGGCCACGACGAGCTCAGTGTCTACCCTCGGTACGGGCAGGCGTGGCGCGGCCAACAGGCGTGCCGATGCCCTGCGTAATCGAGCGAAGTTCCTTGCTGCGACGGTGACGGCGATCCGAAAAAACCCTGATGCCTCCCTGGCTGATATCGCTGCTGAGGCCGGCACGGGCAGGCAGTCGCTCTACGGGCATTTCAAGACCCGCCCTGAGCTGATCGACGCCGCCCTGGCAGACAGCCTCGAGCGCGGCGAAGAGGTGCTGCGCAAGGTGCAGCTCGACGGCGACCCCGTGGCGGCGTTCCAGCGCCTGGTTGCCTCCAGCTGGGTGCTGGTCGACCGATCCCGCGCCCTGCTGGCCGCAGCCCAGAAGGAGCTCCCGGCCGAACGGATTCGAGAGATGCACGAGAAGGCCGAAGCCCGCATGCGCGGACTCCTGGAGCGCGGCCAGGCCGAGGGAGCGTTCCGCTCCGATCTACCGGTGAGCTGGCTGTTGACCACCACCCACGTGGTGATGAACGGCGCGGCTGAGGAAGTACGAGCCGGACGCCTCGACCCCGACGACGCGCCGCGGTTCATCGACGCGATCCTGCTGCCTGGATTCACCAATGCCGCCCAGCCTAAGAAGTCGCGATGATCCCGGTATTCCTCGGCATTCTCGGGGAAGCCGCAGCCGAGACGGCGGTCGTGGTGACCCTGCACGCCGCCATACCCGAGACGGAGGTCGAGCTGGTTCCCCTCGGGATCGGCCGTGCTGAGGTGCCCTAATCGGGCCGGGTCAAGGCGCGTCGGGCCTGGCGCACGGCTCGGTCATGCCGCTGTTGCCTGGCCCTCTTGGCGGCATCGCAACTGAGAAGGAGACGACCTCCACAATCGGCCGAGTCAGTGAACCGCCCTGGGTTTGATGGAGACTCCATCGTTTGGAAAGGATGATGGAGACATGCCGAAAGAGATCAACCCGGGGAACGCGACCACGCGCCGATACTCCGAGCAGGAGAAGGCCGCAGCAGTCCGCATGGTCCGTCAGCTGCGCAAGGAGCTGGGCACCGACCACGGCACCGTGAAGAGAGTCGCTACCCAACTGGGCTACGGGCCTGAGTCTGTCCGGTCCTGGGTGCGCCAAGCTGACATTGATGAGGGTCACGCTCCGGGGCAGAGCACCGAGCAGTCCGCGCGGGAGAAAGCCCTGGAACAAGAGAACCGCGAATTGCGGCGCGCCAACGAGATTCTGAAACGGGCTGCGACTTTCTTCGGGGCGGAGCTCGACCGCCAGTCACCGAGCTAGTCGCCTTCATCGAAGCCAACAAGGACGACGTCATCGAGAGTCGTCGACTCGGAGTCGAGCCCATCTGCACGACGCTGCGGGTGGCTCTGAGCACCTACTACGCCGCGAAACACCGTGAACCCTCAGTTCGGAGCCTCCGCGATGCTGAGCTGATCCCGCGGCTGGTGAAACTCCATGTGCAGAACTACGGGGTCTATGGAGCCAGGAAACTCTGGAAAGCCGCGAACCGGGCCGGCCTGAGCATCGGTAGAGATCAGACGGCGAGACTGATGCGCCACGCTGGCCTGGAAGGTGTGCTCCGGCGCAAGAAGCTCCGCACCACCTCACCTGATCCTGAAGCCCCGCGGCATCCGGATCTGGTCAATCGCGAGTTCGTCGCGATTGCGCCGAATCGGCTCTGGGTCACCGATCTGACCTACGTACCGACCTGGGCCGGTGTGGCCTATGTCTGCTTCATCATCGATGCCTTCAGCCGGACGATCGTTGGGTGGAGGGTCGCTTCTACGATGCGCACTGAGACGGTGCTCGATGCGATCGAGATGGCCCGCTGGTCACGAGGCCCACGGCACGAGCAGCTGCGGTGCCACAGCGATGCAGGATCTCAATTTACGTCCATTCGCTACGGCGAGAGACTGGCAGAGATCGGGGCGACCCCCTCGATCGGCACCGTTGGGGATAGCTACGACAACGCTCTGGCCGAGACCGTCAACGGCTACCACAAGGCTGAGCTGATCCGAGGACCGGTACGGGCTCAGCGCGGTCCATGGAAGGCGGTCGAAGATGTGGAGCTGGCCACTCTGGGATGGGTCCACTGGCACAACACCGAGCGGCTCCATGGATACCTCGGTGACCGGCCGCCGGCAGAGTTCGAGGCCCTGTTCTACGATGACAACACCAGAGCCAATGAGCTGGTGGAATCCCTATAGCTGGAGTCTCCATCAAACCCAGGGCGGTTCACTTGGATATCGGCCAGGGCACGGTGCTCGCTGGAGGCCGCCGAGGTCGTGGTATTCCGACTCTCGACACCGAGCCGGACGGCGAACTCATTGACTGCGGAGACGTCGTAGGTCCGGTACGAGCACAAGGCGCGGGTGGCTGGGAAACGCTCGGAGAGCACCCGCAGGTCGAAGCTGCCCACAGATGAGCCAGCGACCACTGCACCCTTGTAGTCATAGCCGGGGGTCTCCGAGTCTGTCCCCTTGGTTGGGAGCTATTTGGTGACGAAGTCGGCCAATGCGGCATCGGCCTCCTCCACCGTCGTGGTCGAGGCCCGGGACTCGGCCAGCAGCCCGTTGGTGGTGTGCATGGTGCGTACGTAGTCGTCCATGGACTCGTAGGCAGACTCGGGTGCGCGGATCACCATCGGCTCGAACACAGCCAACTGATCGAGGCTCGCATCGGTGACCACAGCGGCCACCTCCAGAACATGGACCTCATAGCCACGGTCGTGCAGACAGTTGGTCTCGAAGTCCAACCATAGCAGTCGTGTAGTGGTGTCCTCGCCGAGAGTGCCAGGGACAGGGACAGCGGCGTGCTGGTGAAGTGTCATGCATGTCCGGTGTCCGGAAGGAGCTCTTGTGAGCTCCTCAGGCACTCGGCTCGCCCCGCTACGCGGATATGAGGTCGAACCACGGTAGCGGCATCTCGCCAGGCTCTGCCGCATCAGGCTGCGTCAGCCAGGACCGGCTGTTCCATCTTGACGATGGACTCGATGGCGCCGGTGTAGTCAATGGTTTCGAGGTTCGGCGCAACGTAGAACTTCCTGGTGGTGTACTCGTCGGAGTGACCAGCTTGCCGGGCTGCGGCGGCCAGGCCGTGCCGTCTCTCAACGGCGGTGATGACGGTCTTGCGCAGACTGTGAGATCTGAATCCCCCGTTCCACACGTGACTCAAATGGTCAGCATCAGCCATCGCGTACTTGACCGACCTCTCGACCGATGACAGATAGTACGGGCGCCCGGTAGCTGTATGGAAAACGAAATCAGAATCTGTTCTCGCATCGAGGCGACGCCTCAGAATGATAGCCGCGAAGGTCGGTAGCGCGATGCGCAGCGCCTTGCCGGACTTAGTGGTGTCGATGTAGAGGCCCTTGCCAGGTTCATAGTTGGTCCCAGCATCCACCAGGATCCAGGGAACCTCGTCATCGAGATGGACCTTGTCCCAGCTCAGGGCGAGGACCTCGCTGATTCGGCACCCAGTGGCGAGCATAAGATCGATGATGTCGAGGATCGGCGTGCGCTCACGTGTGGGGTGATCGCACCACCTGCGGAAGACCTCACGGACCTCGGCGAGGTCTTCTGCCGAGATCACAGAGGGCTCAGGAGCCTTGTACTGGATGCGTTCGGTCTCACGACCCATGTTGAAGGGCAGAAGCTCAGGTGCGACTGCGTACGCGCACGCACGCGAAAGAATCGTCTGTACGCGTCGAGCCGTAGCCATCAGGCAGCCGTCAGTTGTCGGAATCGACCACAAAAGCTCGTTGAGTTTTCCGACGGTGATCTCGTCCATCGCCCAGTTTCCCGCGACGGGTAGCACGTGGTTCTTCACCACGTAGCGGTCGTCGTTGATCGATCGAAGGCGCGGATGCCCGGTCCGCCGGGACTTCTTCTCCAGGTGTTCGAACCAACTGTCGAATACCTGGGCGAGCGTCACCCCTTCACCGCCGAGACGACCGTTGAAGATGTCCTGCGACTTGCGATGCCATTTCGCTTTCAGCGCCGTGGTCGCCCTCCCCTTGGTGGACTCACGCACCGTGAGCTCGCGTCGAAGGCCTCGGCTGTCTCGGTAGTAGCACCGGGCCCTCCATGATCCGTCGTCGAGTTGGAAGTAGGTGATCTTGCCACGCTCGCCGATCCGCAGTCCTGGTCGTCCCATGACACTCCATTCCGATTCTCCGGTACGTACCAAAAGTGTCCGGAAATACTCGTGAAGGGTGAGGGGGCAGGAACGGGTCGCACCGCGGGGGCCTTCCGAAAGTCGGTCGTAAATCGGTCACGAGGTGTTACGCCCCGACCAACCGTCCCGTCCAACCGTGCCCTCTCGACCTCGATTCCCCGGGGCCTTCGACCCGCCTAGATCCGCATGAACTCAGCGATCAGCGGCAATGTCACTACGCTGAGAACAGTCGTAGCTACCAACACTGAGGCAGCAAGCCGACCGTCCCCGTCGTACTGCTCGGAGAAGATGAACACCGTGGTGGACGACGGCATGGCCGCCATCAGCACCAGCGTCGCGGCCCAGACCGGCCCCAGGTGGTCCAGGAAAGGAAGCACCGCCAGCCAGGTGACCCCAGGCAGCAGCAGAAGCTTGACCACAGTGCCCAGCGCGATCGAGCGCTTGGGCACTCCGCCGCTGCGGATGCCCTCCAGCGCGGGGTGCATGGCCAGCCCCACGGCGAACAGCGCCAGCGGGACCGCGGTCTGTCCGATCATCTCCACCCCTTCCGAGAGCACCTGGGGCGGGGCCAGCGGGGTCATCACCACCAGCAGCGCGGCGGCCATGGAGAGCGCGATGGGGTTCAGCAGCACCGCTCGGCGGACGATCGGCCAGAGCCGACGTCGCCAGGCGGAGCGGAACCCGACCCCTGAGGGGGTGTCTCCTGCATCCCCTGGTCCCGGCCGCGTGGACGGAGCCCCGCCGAGGGCCGTGCGGACCACCGGATAGCCGGTCATGTAGATCATGTTGTGCACCAGATGGATGATGCCGGCAGCCAGTGCGGCCTCAGGCCCAATGGTGCTCAGCGTGATCGGGATGCCGAAGTAGCCGACGTTGCCGAACGTGGCCGCCAGCGACGTCGGCGCCGCCCCGGCACGGGCTCGGGACCCCAGCAGGTGGGCCGCGCCGTAGGTGCCCGCGGAGAGCGCCAGCGTGACCACCGCGGCGATGATCACCGCCCCCACCGGGAATCGGTCAGCCGGAGGTGCGGCCACCACGGCGGAGAAGACGAAGGCCGGCAGTCCGAAATAGAAGACGAAGGCGTTCAGCGCACCCTGGAACCCGCGGAATCGGGAGGCGAAGCCCGCCAGGAATCCGACGACGAGCACGAGGAACATCGGGGCGATCGTCGTGAGCATGGAGAGCACCGTTCGATCCTAGGTCATCGATGGCGCTCCCCCGAGCCTCGCCCAGCGGGGCTCAGAACATGACGTCAGGGGGCCGGATCAGCTCAGGAGAGTCGTTGCGGACATTGCCGACCGCACGGTCCACCTCATGCAGGGTCCACCCGTGGGCGACTTCCACAGCTCCGACCCGCAGCCGCTCCACATCCGCCTCCGTGGCCTCCCGGCTCCGCTCCCCCGGAGCGATCCAGTCGGCCGCCTCCTCGGCGCTCACGGCCAGCGGCAGACGATCGTGCAGTTGGGCCAGCTCGGTGAGCACCGAACGGTCACCGTGGGCCGTGCCTGCGCCGTCGTCGTCGACATCGGGTGACGGGCCGGTGAGGATCGTGGTGGAGAGCACCCAGGCGTCCCGCCCCTGAGCCTCGCGCTCGGGGTCCTTCCACCATTCGTAGAGACCAGCGAAGAGGATCAGCGGCCGTTCACGGTCTCGGACGAGGTGCGGGACGCGGACGGTCTTGCCGGTCTGCGGGTCCTCGGACACCTTCCACTCGTAGTACCCCTGGACAGGCACCACACACCGTCGGCGGCGCACCGCAGAGCGGAAGCTGGGCTTGGAGACCACCGTCTCGGAGCGGGCGTTGAAGGTCTTCGAGCTGAACGCGGGGGTCTCCGCCCACCGCGGGAGCAGGCCCCACCGGGCCGGGTGGATCTCCCGCTGTCGCCCCGCGTCCGCCTCGGGCTTGTCCGCACCCTCCTGATACCGCTCCACAAGGATCGGCACAGTGGAGGTGGGCGCGACGTTCCAGGAGACACGCCACGACTGCTCCGGACCCGCCGGCGACGCATCAACGCCAGTGGCCGGGCCGGCCAGGACGACGTCATCGATCCCGCAGGCCTCGAGTGCATCGACCAGGTCACCGGCGCGCAGTGCCATCACATAGCGTCCACACATGACTCTCCCTTCCCCACGTCCTCCACTTCTCCGGAGCGTACGTGCTCGACGGCGGCGGCAGAAGTCCCGCGGACCCGAGCGCCGTCGGCGGCTGCGGGCAGCACGTGGCCGAGCAGACCTACCAGCGCAGCCGCAGCTCGGCCGGGCGGCCCAGCCCGGGGAGAGCGAAGGTGTCACCATGGCCGGCGAGCACTCCGGCAAGAGGGTCGTAGGCGTCGTCGGGCGCTCCCCGACGCACCACGTCACGCTCCGGATGCAGGATCTCCCGGACCACCTGCACCATCAGGTAGATCACGGTGGCCATGTGCAGCACGATGCCCAGCCCGTAGGCGGCCTCGATGAGGTGATGTCCGGCGCCGAACTCCCCGCCGGAGGTGATCTTGGCGCTCATCAGCCACACCGCCGCCCAGTGGAACACCTCGGCGGCCTGCCACACCACGAAGCCCCGCACCTGGGGCCGCGCCAGCACCACCAGCGGGATCAGCCACATCACGAACTGTGGCGAGTAGACCTTTCCCAGCAGGATGAAGCTGGCCACGATCAGGAAGCACAGCTGGGCCATCCGAGGCCGCGTGGGGGCCGCCCAGGCCAGGTAGGCCACTCCCAGGCAGCACAGCAGGAACAGCCCGTTGGAGAGCAGCGAAAAGCCTTCGCCGTCGAGCCCGAGCCAGCCGAAGGCCAGCCACATCGAGGAGAAGCTGACCTCGCGCTCGGAGGAGAACCGATAGAACAGTGCCCACTGGTCAAATGCGGCGATCATGAACGGCAGGTTGACCGCCAGCCACGTCGCCGCAGCTGCTGACAGGGTGGTCACCGCCGAGCGTAGGCGCCCGGAGCGCACGCACAGCACCAGCACTGCGCCGAAGAAGAACAACGGGTAGAGCTTCATCGCTGCCCCGAGACCGATGAGCACGCCGGCCCAGCCGGGTCGGCCTCGACCCCAGAGCAGAAGTGCCAGCGCGCCGAGGAAGACCGCCCACATGTCCCAGTTCACCGACAGGGTCAGGACGATGCCCGGGGCCAGGGCCACAAGTATCGCGTCCGAACGACGACGCCCCGCCGAGTAGGCCGTGGCCAGCACGGTGCCCAGCCAGCAGAGCACTACCAGAGCATGGTTGAGATCGTAGAAGGCCAGGACACGCTCGGGCCCCTCGCCGGTGCCCGGGACCAGCCAGGACAGCACGCCCGCGACGACGCCGATGAGCACCGGATACTCCATGGCCTGGCCCTCCGGGGCGTCCCCGAGGAACGGGAAGTGCCCGGCGGCCAGACCCCGTTCGGTGAACAGCAGCGCGAAGTCGGAGTAGCACATGTGCACGTGCTGGCCCGGGTCGGTCCATCCGTTGATCCGGCACCACTGCACAGCCAGCACCGAGAGGACCGCGCCCAGGCAGGTGGCGGCCAGCAGGATCCAGAGCAGCCGAGAGGTACGAGGCGTGGGGCGAATCTCGGCGGTGCTGGTCACCGGGCTCCTTCAGGTCGGTCCGGGGCGTCCGCAGGAGCGGGCAGGTCAGGGCGGGAGGATCTCTCGGAGCCCTCGAGCCGGAGTTCCGCGGGCACGGGGGCCGGGGATCGGGTCAATTGTCCCAGGCCGGTCCATCCGACGGCGGCATTCCAGATCTGTGAGGGGCGCCGCATGTCGAACAGCTCGGTGGTGTTCGGGTCGAAGACCAGCAGGTAGACGAGGTAGACCGTCGCGACGCCGGCCGCGACCGTCTGCACCACAGTGGTGTCGATCCATTGGGCCACGGAGAGCTGGCCGACCAGGGAGATCAGCACCAGCACCGTGATCAGCAGGCTCACCAGCACCAACGCACGGCCGCGGTGGACATGCACGACGGCGAACAGCGGCAGGATCCACAGCAGGTACCAGGGCTGGACGACCGTGGAGCTCAGCACCACCACGATCAGCCCCACCCCGGCCCACAGCACCGGGTTGCCGAGGCGGCGGCGCAGCAGGATCCAGGCCAGCACCGCAGCGGAGACGACACGCGCGCCGGTGTAGATCCAGGAGGCGGTCTGCTGCGGGTCCGCGCCCCAGGCCACGGCCGCCACCAGGCCCAACCCGGTGCCCAGCAGCCCGACCGGTGCGACCGGGGCGATGGCGGATCCGGCGCCCAGCGCCGCGGTGATCCATCCCAGCCCGACGCCGAGCAGCATCCCCGCCCCCACGAGCAGTCCGGCGGAGAGCAGCCCGGCGAAGGCCCACTCCCGCAGCCGGGCCCGGTAGTCGCCCACGATGCGTGTGGGGTTCTTCAGGGTGAGCAGCACGGCGAAGGGCAGCACCGTGATCGCGATGGGTTTGACCGCCACCGCGGCGGTGATCAGCAGCACCGCGCCGAGCCGCCGTCGACGCAGTGCGCACCACATGCCCAGCAGCAGCAGCCCGATCATCAGGGCGTCGTTATGGGCTGCCGGCAGGAAGACCAGCAGACTCAGCGGGTTCAGCACGCACAGCCACAACGCCCATGCCGGCTGGGAGCCGAAGGCTCGAGCCAGGCGCGGCACCACCAGCAGCATCATCGCCACCCCTGCGACGCTGAGCAGCCGAAAGAGCATCACGGAGACCTCTGGGACCCCGCCGGAGAGGAACCAGATCAGCTGGGCCACCAGCAGGAACAACGGCCCATAGGGTGAGGGCGACTCCGCCCACAGCCCGTCGGCGCCCTCCATGAACCACCCGGGCAGCTCCGAGACACCGGATTCATAGGGGTTCAGCCCGGCGTGGAGCACCCGGCCCTGGGCCAGATAGGAATAGACGTCCCGGGAGAATATCGGCACGGTGAAAAGCAGCGGTGCGCCCCACATGAGCACCGCGCGGCGGATGGTCGACGTCGCGCCCTCGTGCCAGCCACCGACGCGCTGGGAGAGCCGCAGCCAGGAGCGCACCAGCAGCATCGCCCCCAGACTCAGCAGCACCGCGCAGGTGATGACACCTGCGGTGGTGGTGCGCAGCGGCAGCAGCAGCGGGTGTACGGCCAGCACCGAGGAGGGAGTCATCGCCAGCCAGCCCACCCCCCACGAGCCGACCATGATCATCAGGGAGGCCAGGAGTCCTTGGCGCAGGGTGTGCGAGGCGGCGGCCTCCTCACCACCGATCAGCCACGCGGTGCCGGGGAAGGAACCGAGCACATCACGTGTCCGGAGGGCGGCGCGCGAGATCAGGGTGTCACGCACTCTCTCTCCTCCGACGCGGCAGTTCGAGCCGCAGCGCAGGCAGGTTCCATCCCTCGTAGACGACCCACCGTGTCCCCCGGTCAAACAGGCCCAGCCAGAGCATGCAGGCCCAGGAGAGGGCCAGGGAGAGGACGACCATCTGCTGATCCATGTCCAGGAACTGCCAGATGGAGAGCTGGTCCGAGGCGCCGAATGCCAGGAAGAAGCCGACGGTGAAGACGACCCATTTGAACTGCCAGTCCTTCCGGATGCCGGTGACCGCGAACAGCGGGAGCAGCCACAGCAGGTACCACGGTTGGATGATCGGAGAGAGCACCACCAGTGCGGTGAACGCCCAGGTCATCCGCTGCACGACATGCCGGGGATCGCCGCGGAACATGAGTGCCAGCACGATGATCACCGAGAGCAGTCGGCCGATGAGCTTCAGCGTGTCCAGGGTCCAGTAGCTGGGGATCCCCAGGGAGTTCAGCACGGTGGTGACCATGCCGTCGGCGATGCCCAGCGGGGACCAGAAGACGCTGCCGGTGCCGGTGCCGGCCATCACCGCCAGCCAGCCGAATCCGTAGCCCTGGACGACCCCCACGGCGATCAGGACGACTGCGGCGATCCCCGCGGTCCAGGTCCAGTACAGGAATCGACGGCTCCAGCTCGCCGCCGGACCGGCCCAGAGCAGGGCGATGAACGGCAGCAGGACCATCGAGATGGGCTTCATCCCGATGGAGACGACCACCAGCAACGTGGCCAGCACTCCGTGGCCACGTGCCGCGGCGTGGACCCCGGCCAGGGCGAAGCCGACCATCAGGGCGTCATTGTGGGCCGAGGAGATGAAGCTGATGATCAGCAGCGGATTGGCCACCGTGATCCACTGGGCGCGCGCTCCGTCCACGCCGTGCAGCGCCGCCAGCTTCGGCACGTAGACCATGATCAGCACGACGCCGGCCACGCAGGCGAGCCGGAACAGCAGGATCGCCAGGTCCGGGCTCTCCCCGGTCAGCCTCATCACCACGGCCTCGATCCAGAGGAACAGCGGACCGTACGGGGTCTCGGACTCTGCCCACAGGATGTCGGTGCCCAGGTGGAACCAGTTGTCCAGGCTCGAGACCCCGGTGGTGTAGGGGTCTTCACCGGCCAGCACCAGCCGTCCCTGGCCTAAGTAGGCGAAGACGTCGCGGGAGAAGATCGGAAGAGTGACGAGCTGCGGCAGTGACCACAGCACCACCGCCAGGTTGACCGTGCGCAGCGTCTTGGGCCCGAACCCGTCCAGGGCCCGTCCGAGCCGCAGCCAGGCACGGAACATCACCCAGCAGCCCAATGTGAGGGCCACCGTGCAGATGATCACCCCGAGGGATTCGGTGCGCAGCGGGATGATCCACGGCAGGCGGGCGATCGGCGAGGTGCTGACCAGCCACCCCACGCCTAGGGAGCCGAAGAGCACCATCAGGGAGCCCACCAGACCTTCGACGAGCGGACCGAGGGGGCCCGCCGGGCGGTGTGTGGTGTGTCCGAGCGCGGCCAGCCGGCGCGCACCCTGCGTGACGGTGTCGCTGAGGGCCCCGCCGGGTCTGCGCTGGGCAGAGGCGGAGTTCTCGGCGCCGGCCACGTCGGTCATCCCCACGAAGATACCACCGACCCCTTTTCCGGCTCGGCCCGGATCAGGCGCCGTCCCGACCGCGGAGAAGCTGCGGTGTCGGCGTCGGGACCCGGCCGATAGAGTTGGTCCGTGACTGAGACGACTGCAGACGACACCGCCCCCACCACCACCCAGGGCACCCGGCAGGGTACGGCACCTTCGGGATCCAGCGGCGCCGGTGACTGGTCCGGCCGCCTGGTGTGGATCGACTGCGAGATGACGGGACTGGACCCGGATTCGCATGTCCTCATCGAAGCCGCCGCCCTGGTGACCGACAGCGAGCTGAACATCCTCGGCGACGGAGTGTCCGTCGTCATCAGACCTCCGGAGGGCGCCCTGGAGGGCATGGCTCCGGTGGTGCGCCGCATGCACACCGATTCCGGCCTGCTCAAGGAGCTGGACTCCGGAGTCAGCCTCGAAGAGGCCGAACGCCGGGTCCTGGACTATGTGCGGGCCTGGGTCCCGGAGGCGGGTGTGGCGCCGCTGGCCGGAAACACCGTTCATGCGGACAAGGCGTTCCTGCGTCTGGGCATGCCGAAGCTCATGGACCACCTCCACTACCGGATCGTCGACGTCTCCACGATCAAGGAGCTCGCCTCCCGCTGGTACCCCGAAGCCCGCGCCGAGGCACCGGCGAAGACTGGCAACCACCGTGCCCTAGGTGACATCCGAGACTCCATCGAGGAGCTCAAGCACTACCGCCGAACCGTGTTCCGGGCCCTCTGAGGCAGCCCCGACGACGCCCTCGCCCAGGTGCGGCCGAGATCACACTCCGCTCCGACCGGGCTCGATGTCTCATCCGGACGGAAATATGTGTAGACTGATTCGCGCTGCTCGAGCGGTCCGGACACCGGATCGGTCGAGCAGAGATCCGAGAAGGACCAAGAGGTCCGAAGCCGGATCATGGTGGGCGTAGCTCAGCTGGTAGAGCATCGCGTTGTGGTCGCGAGGGTCGCGGGTTCAAGCCCCGTCGCTCACCCCAAGAGATCCCCGGGATTCCGGGCAAGTAGAGCCGGACTCCCGGGGATCGCACCTCAAACCGAGAAAATCGCACCTGGCGGCGCCTAGACTGGCCGGATGGCAGTCATCGAGGAGCGCCGCAACAAATCGGGATCATCCTGGCGAGTCACCTGGTACAAGCAGGGCAAGCGCCAACCACCGATCACCCTGAAGTCGCGCCAGGAGGCCGAGGACTGGAAGCGGCTCATCGAGCTGCACAGGGGTGACCAGGATGCCGCAGGCCGAGACCTCGCCCGCGTCAAGCACACTGGCCCCAGCCTCGACGATGTATTCGAGCACTGGATCGAGCGCCACCGAGGAACGCCGTACACGCGGCAGAACTATCAGAGCTACTGGCGACTCCACCTCTCCCCCGCCATCGGGTCCTACCCCGTCTCATCCCTGGCGGCCGACGACATCCGGGCGATCGTGACCACCCTGGAGGACAAGGGCCGCGCCCCGAAGACGATCCGCAACATCGTCGGTACGCTCTCCCCGGTCCTCTCCCATGCGGTGAAGTACAGGTGGCTCGACGCCAGCCCTTGGGACGACGCACTGCTTCCACGGGCCAAGACGCAGAAGGTCGAACGAGACCAGTTCCTCTCCCTCCAGGAGGTGGACCTGATCATCTCCGGCCTGTGCAACCCGACCCCGTATCGCATCATGCTCGCCACGGGTCTCCGGCCGCAGGAGCTCTGCGCCCTGGACGTGTCGGACGTGAACCTGACTGCCCAGCAGCCCAGCATCCGCGTCACGAAGGCCATCAAGCAGGACCGAGAGCAGGGCGACTACATCGGCGAGCCGAAGTCCGAGCGGGCCGTCCGCACTGTCGGCCTTCCGCCGTCGGCCGTCGAGGAGCTGCGCCCGCTGGTCGAGGGTCGACCACCGTCTGCGCCCCTGTTCACTCAAGCCGCCGGCCCCGGGAAGAACGCCCAGCGCGTGCGGCTCCGCCGGAAGCGGATGTATCAGACCTGGCAGCGCCGAGTCGGGAAGCTCCGCAAGCCGGGCATCGACACGGAGGGCCAAGAGACGCCGGCGCCGCTGACGAAGAAGCCGGACCTCTACGCCCTGCGACACACGCACGCGTCCCTCATGCTCGATGCGGGCATGGAGATCTGGCAGCTCTCCCGACACCTGGGTCACTCGTCAGTGAACGTCACAGAGAAGCACTACGCGCACCTGAAGCCCGACGCGCACTACCAGGCCGCCAACTTCGCGGCCAAGGCCCTGGGTGGTGGGACCGCGGAGCTCGCGGCGTCATGATCCGTTCGTGTCAGACCCTCCCCGTAGGCCGGTCTCACCTCGTCTGGTGCAACAGCGAGTGATCCGGTCCCCGGGTCTGGCCGATACAGCGTCCCCCTCACGCTGGCCCAACCCGGGGTCTACCGTTTTCCACATGGATGCGGGGACACTTCGCGACTGAGATCCCTGATGCTGGCTAGCCCCATTGCGCAGGCTACTGCTGAGGCTCCCAGAACGCGCAGCTCTCTGTCGAGAAGGAGTAGTCGCTGGCCTGGATTGTCACCTCGACGCGCTGTCATATGATCGGGGTGACTGCATTTGACCGGAAGATGCACAAGTCCGAGGATCAAAACCAAGGGGATGTATGCCTGAACTGTGGGGGGCGGACTGGTGGGAAGCCGCGCAGGCTGTGGGCACCGTGGGTGCTACTGCAGTTGCTGTCGTGCTGGCACTCGCCGCAGGTATTCAAGCACGCCGCACGGAGAAGCAAAGGGTCAAAGATCAAGAGTCGAACGCGAAGGCCGAGAAGCGCAGCTCAGCAACTCTAGTTTCGGCGTGGATAGAGACGGAACTACATCCCTCTTCGGACGGTACGCACTACGTGCGGAAGGCGTTGATCCACGTCGCCAACGAGAGCAATGCGCCCGTATTCGACGTTCATGTCGTCGTTGGGGTTAGTCGTCCCCTGATCCAAGTTGGGCCCTTGGCAGTGCCAGTTCCAATTCCAACGCTTCCACCAGCGCGTCACCGCTCCTGGGACATCTCGCTAGGGATAGCAGCCTATGGAGGCGGCCTTCAACTGCCTTCAGAACCGATTGCAAGGCTGGAATTCTCCGATGCTGACGGCCACAGGTGGGTCCGAGACTTCGACGGAGCCCTGCAGCTGAAATCTGTTGAAGACGAGGCTAGCGCGCCCGAGGAAAAGGGGGATCCTCGGCAGGTCGAGGCGTCCAATGGTCTCAACCCGGTCTGGACCGTTGTCCAGTTCGTTAGCCTGATTACTCGTGAAGACCCGCCGGTCAAGCTTTCCGAGCTGGCCCCGCTCCTGGCTGAGAACGCGTCCGGCTGGAACGAGTTGGACGACGCCTCCGTTCAATCTTGGGGGGACGAGCTTGGAGACTTCGGGGTAGGTGCCTACGTCAGCTACCCAGCGCCTCAAGTTGCCTATGTCCGGCTGCTGCATGAAGGGGACCGTGCGAACAACGTCGGAGCGGGTGGTTCGGCAGAAGTCCGGGTCCAGTACGTCACCCTAGTTTTCTATCCTGGTGAAGGGTGGCGCGTTTTCAGTCTTGGAGGCGGCGTAACGCATCCCGACCGGATTGAGTTTCCCCCAGGGTCGATTTCGGACGACCCTTGGGAGCCGACAAACTAGCTTCAAAATCCGGGGCCGTGCACCTCACACCGTCCCGGATCCGCCCCTCTAAGAACCTGCTGGCAAGGCCTCCCGGGAAGTGGCCTGGATCCTGGTGCTCCCTGCGATGGTGACCGCTCTAGGTATCGCAGAAGTTCGCAGGCCAGGTCACTGGTTAGGCCGAACGACAGATGCGCCCGGCCTCCCTCGAGGGAGGCCGGGCGCTGATCATGCGGCGACCATTATCATCCAGCGACGAACATGGTCACCGACCGCCCGGGCCGCCGGGCTTTGTTCACGGCGGCCGGCTCCATCAGCCTGATCTGGAGTCGTTCTCCCCTCATCGCCAACTTGCGCTATGTCGCCTACTAGGCGACAATAGAAGTGTGCTCAAGGGGAGCACTTGAAAACAGAAGAAAGGAGGTGAGGCGGATCGAGACAATCGGACTCATCATCGGGGCCGCAGGGATCGCAGTCAGCATCCTGGCCTGGCGGTTCCCCCGACCCGCACGATGCCCGCACTGCGGGAAATGAGGAAGGGGACCTGGATAAGGTAAGTATCCAGGTCCCCGACCTCGGGGTCCATTCTACGATCCGCTCCACACCATGAACAGCATCATCCGCACACCCTGGCCCTGGGCAGCCCTCGCCGTCCTCGCTGGCACTCTGGTCGCCGCAGGCCAGTGGCCACACCTCGCGGTCATCATCGCCGCCGCCGGATGCTTCATCTCCGGGATGGGCATCCAGCGGCACCGCACCGAGACGGAGCCCCGACGATGAGCAGCCAGGAGGAACTGATCTCACAGGCACAACAGACCTACGAGCGGGTGCGCAGCGAGCAGGAGCAGCTGCGCACCCGTGAGCGGGAACTGAAGGCCGAGCGCGCCGCATCACTCCAGGAGGCCCTGGACGGCGGCGTGACGGCCACACGCCTAGCCGAGGAGATCGGCATCAACCGGGTCACCCTGTACAAGCTCCTGAAGGAACACAGGCCCCGCTGAGATCTACCGAATCGTGACCCGCCTGTCATCGACCCATGTCACACCCGGTGCGTAGACTCATCCGCAGATCAACACGCTATAGGGGTACGCATCAGAGAGGACACCATGCACACTCGCACCATTCACCGCGCCGCGGTCGCCGTCGGCGCCGCTACCCTGCTGGCCATCACTGGCTGCAATGAGACCGGAGAGCCTGAGCCCGAGAGCGCGGATGCCCTCAACGCCGAGCAGGCCATCCACCCAGAGCCCGGAGGAGAGTCCAGCGACGCGGACGACACTCCCCGCCCGGTCATCAATGCGCCAGAAGTTGAGCCCTGCCCATACCAGGACGAACTCGCCGCCCAGGCGCCCGACGACCCGGACGAATTCCTCGATGAGATGGACTCGCTGATCTCCGAAGCCATCGACCTCGGATGCGAACCCGACATTCACGGCTCGATCACCTTCGAGGAGCCGGTCTACGTATACGACGACGGATCTACCCTCGACGAGCTCATCAGCGTCCGCCACGCCATGTCCGTCGACGACATGTGCGATGAGGGCTACATCTCCGAGGAGGACTGCGAGAACGAGCTCCCCTGACTCCAGGGCTTCCTCTACACGCACGAATGGGCCGCGCCCAGCACCGAGTCAGGTGCTGGGCGCGGCCCTACGTGTACGTCCTTACCAGCCCACTCCGATCTGCGCTCGATAGGCTGCAACCTCGACGCTCCAGGCTGCCCAGGAAGTGGTCGAGGACCCCGTCTCCAGGCGCCACTTCGACCACTGCCGAGAGTTGTGGCCAGCGCCGGTGTACTCCCAGTAGGCGCGGCCCCCTCGTCCGCCTCCCGCGTTGCCCCAGCGGATGCCGTGGCGACGGATGGTGCGCGTGCGGTAGTAGGTGTCCGTGTAGGCCACCTGCCAGGCGCCCTGCTCAAAGTCAGACCCGGAGGTGCTCCGTGTCCACCCGTAGATAGCGCTGGTGCTTGATGTCGACGCAAGGGACGTCTGACTCAGGTTCGCATCACTTTCCGTGGTGGCACCCGGCGTCGGCTCGCCGGAGATCCGCTTCCCGAGCTCGTAGGTGGCCAGATCGATGTGTCCCAGGGCGAGTGCATCGTCCTCGTTGAGGGCTTCCTCCACATCGATGATCGTGTGAATCGGCGATCCGCCGACCAACACTCCCGTGTTGAAGTCCACCGAGCCATCCCAGTCGGGCCGGTATCCGAGCTCGTAGGCACGATCCAGCAGTGGGCGCCAGTCATCTTGCGGATCGAGCTTCTCAGCGACCTCCGACAGCGCTCGGAGGATCTTCTCGCGGGCACTGGACTCGATGATGGCCCGGTTGTGCTGCTCAATGCTCATAGACTACTCCAGTTCTCTCGGTTTCCCCGGCCTCACTGGCCGGGCTGGTCTCCCCCGTCGCGCTCGCGGGGGACGTTGAGTGAGCCGATACCCGCGTTTCCGTCGGAGGCTCCGGCGCCGACGGCCTTGAGTACGGACAGCAGCCCGGCGATCAGGCCGGTGATCCCGATCCCGGCCCAGTCGATGGCGGCGTGGTCGATCACGCCCGTGATCTCGCCGCCGACGGCGACGACGATCAGGGCTGCCCAGGTCTGGGCGATGGTGGCGACGGCGCGCTCGGCGGCGTCCTTCCAGAACGTGATGCTGTACATGAGCGGTCCTCCTGTGTTCATCGGTTGATCCTCGGCGCACGGGCGTGCTGCGGCCACTTGCTGTCAAGGTGTCGAAGCTGGGCGTTGAGATAGGCGAGCTCCGCGCCGATGGTCATCGGCCCACGGACCCCGTCGATGAGGCCGGCGTAGTGGTCCCGGGTGGTGAGGAAGTCCTGCAGCGCCGCCGTAGTGCGCTCCCCGAAGTCGCCGTCTGCCGGTCCGACGTCCTCCCCGAGGTCGTCGAGCCACCGTTGGATCGCCTCGGTGAGGTCATCGTCGTCGTAGCCGACCCGGGCGAGGAGCTCGACCCAGGCGTAGTGAGACTCCCAGGTGTGGGCGTCGCGGCCGGGCAGGGCGCGTCCGGGCCACTGGCCGACGTAGAGGCCGGCGCTGGTGTCGGCGTCGGTGCCCTCGACCTCGGATCGGTGCACGAACCAGTGATCACCGACCCCGAACCACCCCGGGGTGTCTCTGCTGGGGTCTCGACGGATCGCGTGCCCTGCTCCCACGTGGCCGATGGGGTCACGGTCCCGGGTGGCGGCCGGGTGGACGGGAACGCGGCTGCCGCCGACGAGGAAGTCCTCGGACGCCGAGGGCGCCGATGGGGCGGGCTGTGTCCCGCCTCCTGCTGCCGCGTCGGTGGCCCAGCGGCCGCGGTCGATCGCGGCGCGCAGCTTCTCCCAGTCGACGCCGGTGGGATCGGTGCGGCGGGTCGGCGCCCATTCGCCGTGCATGACGTGGCGGATCTCGCCACGCCACTCCTCGTCGAAGGCGGCGCCGATGCGTGCGCCGGTCTCCAGCTGCGCAGCCGTCACCGGGTGGCCGGACCCGTTCGCGTCGAACGAGACCCCCACGGAGTAGCGGTTCGCGTTGTCCCGGGGCATGCCGAACCCGGAGCCGCGGCCCGCGTGCCCGGCAGTGCCGGCGGCGATGATGTGCGCGGTGCCGTCTCGGCCGATCAAGATCCCGTACAAGGGATAGCCCAGGCCTCGGACCGTGTAGTTCAACGTCGGAGCGTCGGAGGACGAGGCACGGAACGTCGAGTCGGAGGTCTCGGTGGTGTGCCACATGACCGCACGCACCTCGGTCAAACCCCCGCTGTGGGCGGTGCGGGTCTGCCAGCCGTCCTGTGTGCGGAAGGGGACATCGGCGTCGCGGAGCAGCCGGTCCAGGCCAGTGAGGAACATCAGGGTCTCCTGTTCATCGGGCATAGGAAGACCCCCGCCGGATGACGGGGGTCGAGGGTGATCAGAGCCCTTCAGGGCGGGGCGGCGGCGGAGGCTCGCGCCGGTCACGGATGTGATCTTCCAGGGTGTCGATGTGGTCGCCGAGGAGCCGGATCACCACCGCATCCTCTCGCCGCTTGTCCCACAGCTCACCGATGCGGCGGTCCTGCTCCAGCGAGTGCGCTCGCACCTGCTCGGCCTTATCCTCGGCCTGCTTCAGTCGGGACCAGAGGTGCCCCTGGGTCGCGGCCATCACGGTCAGGATGACCCCCGTGAGGCTGATGATCGCGGTCATGGCGGCTGTGCTCATTCGACGCCTTTCATGCGTTGAGTCGTTTCGTCTCGGCTGGCAGCTCCCCGCCCTCGAGCTGGTCCCACAGGCGGACATCCTCTTGGCCGATCGTCCAGAGGGCGATGCCGGCGAGGCCCCAGTCGTGGTCTGCCCGGCCGCGCCAGCGGACGATGGTCTGCGCGTCGGAGAAGTAGACGAGGCTGGCCCCGTCGCGGTCGATGACCATGAGCCGGCCGATCCACACGTCGTGGTCGGTCGGCCGGACGACCACCTCGGTGTCCGCCCCAGTGGCGATCGGCAAGCCCTGCCAGTGCTCATAGACCCAGTCCTGGGAGATGCTGGTCTCCTGCCCGGCCCTGGACTCGGGCTCGTCGACGTCCTCGAGGGGTCGGAACCGGTTGCGGTCGTCCCACTCGACGCCCTCACGGGGCAGGCGGCCGAACAGCTCCGTGCTGCCGTTGACCTCGACCTCGAATGCCTCGCGGGGCTGGTACCACCACCCGTCGCCCAGGTAACTGTGATCCAGCCACACCTGCCCGGTGGTGTCATACTCTGCGACGCCGTCCATGGCAGGGGTGACGTCCTCCTCGAGGGCCAGGGGGACGCTGGTCTCGCTGATGCTGTAGTAGACCCGGGCGGTGCCCTCGCGGACGCGGAGGGCGAGGACCGCCCGGCCGCTGCCGGGGTCGGCGCCGACCGGCCGGGACGCGGAGGTCATGCTGGCGAGCTCCGTGCCGTCGGTGTCGAGGAGCCGGACCTGCCCGGTGTTGTCGGCCTCCGCGGTGATGCCCTGCAGGGTGATACGGAAGGCGCCGGCGTCGACGTACTGGTAGCGGGCGAGCGCGTAGAGCGCTTGGCTGCCGAAGTCATTGGCGAACCGCAGCCGGCCGGACCCGCGGAACTGTGAGTAGCTGCTCTGGTCCTGCTGCCACCAGAACCAGGTCTCCCCGTCCGGCTGGGTGTAGAGGTTGTCGAGCTCGGAGGCTCCGGCGTAGTCGTCGATAATCGTGGCCGCGACCGGGTCACGCTTGATGACCTCCGTGGTCAGCGTGTACCCGGTGCGCGGTGACACCGGTCGGCCGGTGTTGTCGATGACCTCGGCGGCGTGGAACTGGTAGGTCAGGTGGGCGTCGCCGACGCTGTTGTCCGTCACGCTCCACAGCGGCACCGCCGAGGGGAGCCCATATCGGACGGCGTAGTCGCGCTGCTGGAACTGATCGAACAGGACGCCGCGGCTGGTCTCGGTCTGCTGGGGGAACCGCCAGTCGTAGCAGTCGCTGATCCCCCAGAGGGATTCGGAGGACTGGTCCCGGTAGCAGATCCAGCCGGTGTTGTGGTGCCGGCTGGACCACGGGGTGACGCCGGTGAACATCTGCCAGGCGGCGTAGTAGCTGCCCGGGAGGCCGCGGTACTCCGTGGGGTCCGGCTTGCGGTGGATGCGCCAGAACTGTCCGTACAGCGGCAGGCCCATGTGTACCTTGGCCGGGTCGATCTGGGAGGCGGCCCAGTCGTAGACCTCCTCAAGCCAGAAGCCGGGGCTGATCGGTCCCGGCGCGCTGCCGCTCCATGCGAAGTCGTAGGACATGATCTCGACACGGTCGAGGATGCTGCCGAGCTGCGCGTAGCGGACCCAGTTCTCCCCGCCGATGCTGCCGGTGCTGGTCAACGGCGGAAGGGCTGCGGAGCACTCGCGGCCGAGCCCGTGAGCCCGGTCCGCGACCGCTTGGAATATCGCTTCCGACTCCTCGGAGCGGGTGTCGCCGCCATACTCCATGTCGATGTCCACGCCATAGAGCCACGGGTAGGCCTCGAACATCTGCGACTGGACCTGGTCGGCGAGGTGCCCACGCGCTGCCGCCGAGTCCCGGAGCGCATCGAAGATCGCCCGCGGCCCGTCGTCGGGGTCGTCCATGTTGCGGAAGCATCCCCAGAACCGGATGTGCGGCCACTGCTCCCGGTACGGGTCGAGGAGGCTGGGGTCGAACGTCTCAGTGAGGCCTCCGTTCCGGTCGACGGACCAGGCGAAGATCGCCACGTCGGTGATCCGGTCGCCGTAGTGCTCGAGGGCGAACTGGACCCGCTCGTTCCAGAGCAGCCCGACCCATACCCACACCGCCGACGCGTTGGTCATTCTGGCTCCCTGTCCTCCCATGCCAGGCGCAGATGCGCCCGGTCGTCTGTCTCGGTCCTGACCCACAGGTCGGAGCGGCGGGTGATGATGGGAGGCCTGCCCCAGCCCTGAGAGGCCTTGTGCCGGCGGCCGTCGACCTCCGCGGTCCCGTCGACCTCACCGAACCGGTAGGAGCCGACACGGACGTCGCCGGGGCTGGTGGTGGCGACCCCGACCTGCACGGGGGTCGCGGCGTCCAGGTTCGCCAGCGCGACCACCTCGAGCCCGTCCTGGATGACTGCGTTCCGGTACTGGCGGCCGCCCGGCCGGGTGCCGACCTCCCGTGGGCTGACGGTGACGCCGGTGGCCGGCTTGCCGGGCTGCAGCTGCACGTCGGTGATGTCGATGCGGGCCGTGGCCGGGAGGTCGCGGGCGCGGATGCGCAGCGTGATGCGCCGGACACCTCCGGGGGTGTGGAGGGGTCGCTGCAGCCTCACGCCGGATCACCTGGCAGCGTGTCGGGCCAGTCGTCCTCAGTGACCCATAGCGCGGAGAGACGGAACTGCCCGTCCGGTCCGGTGACCCGGAATCGGCCGTGAAGCCACACGGTCAGCAGTCCGAGCTCCGGGCTGCCGATGCCCTCGGCGACGGTGGCGTAGTAGGTCTGCGAGGGCCGGAACCCCTCGGGGTAGACGTCGGCCTCGTCATAGGTGCCCTCGCCGAAGTCCACCGCCACCACGTACAGGGCGACGAATGGGCCGCGCCGCTCCGTGTAGATCCCGAAGTTGGTGGAGATGTTCGGGAACAGGTCGGTGATGTCCCGGAGTCCGGTGCCCTCCTCGGCGCGGTCGGCGAACTCCTCGACGGCCTCGAGGCGGGACTGCATCGCGGTGAGCTCGTCCTGCACCGTGGCGAGCTGATCCTGCACCGCGGAGACGTCGTCCTGCAGGTCGCTGACGTCCGAGCTGAGTCCGTCGACCTCGCCTTGGACCTGGTCGGCGGTGCTCTGTGCCTCCTGCGCCCAGGATCGGGCGGTGCTGTCCTCGGTGCCGTCCTCCTCGATGGCGCGGACTCTCTCGTCGAGCTCCACCAGGTTCGCCGATGGGTACATGCCGGCCTCCTCGCTGACTCCTGCCGACCATGGCAGCTCGGTGGTGTGCGGCATCCACCCGGTGACGGTGGCGCCGGGCTGCAGCTGCACGTCGGTGACGGTGACTTCCGCCTCGGACGGCAGGGACCGGACCCCGACGCGGAGGGTGATTTTCGCGGGTCGGTCCTGGCCGACATTCAGCACGCCGTGCATGCCAGCGCCTCCCTTCGGTCAGCTCAGCTCGAGCTCGATGGTGTCGGTGCTGCCGTCCTCGTACTCGACGACCGCCTCGACGGTGAGGTCCGGCGTCCAGCCGGAGGGCCCGTCAGTGTCGATGTCGAAGCTGAACGCGTAGTCCTCCCGGTTGTCCGGGGCGATGGTCTGCTCGATCCACCGCTCCCCCGACCCGGCGAACCGGACCGCGTAGTCCCCGGTACCCTGCCCGGTCTCGACGATCTCCGCACCGCTGGATGCCCAATGCGCCAGGCCCTGGTCGAACCGGCTGTTCAGCAGCAGGTTGAACGGCACCAGGTCGAAGGTCGACACGTCGCTGCCGGTGGTCATCGACGACGCGTTCCCCGCGTCCTCGGAGCCGAGCTCCCGCAGCTTGGCTGACAGAGTGACCTCCGAGCGCCACGGCTCGATGACGTTGTACTCCATGGCCACGATCCGCTGCTTGTCGTCGACCCCCAGCTCCGGGTCGATGACGGTGACCAGGTCTCCCACGTCGAACCGGTCGATGTCCCGATCAGTCACCGCCGACATGTCGCTGACGGTCAGCTCATAGGAGACATCCGGCCGGGACCGGCGGGCCACCGCATCCAGTGCCCGGTCGAGCATCGCGTGCGGAGAGGTGCCGGAGTCAAAGGTCAGCGTCGCCTCGCGGACGTCGTCGGTATAGCTGAAGTCCTCCACGTAGGGCACCCCGTCGTTGACTTCAGCGATGGTGGTGCCATCCTCGTTTCTGGCGTAGATCCGAGTCACCAGGCTGGTGGTGTCCTCCACCCGGCGGACGTCGCTGAGGCCACGCTGGGCGAAGAACGAGACGCCCCGGTCCCGGCCCTCCCGTGTCACGAGGGACACCGTCCGGTCCGCGTTGTTGAACACAAGATCCCCGCCGTGCTGCTCCTGGATGGTGCGCAGCGCCTCCAACGGGTTGGTGTCCTCGAGCTCGTAGCTGCGCCGGGTGGTCACATTCGCCACGCCCACACTCCACCCGGTGCCCTCGAGGACGTCCTCCATGGCCTGGCCCGCGGAGGTCTGGGTGTAGTCCTGCCCGGTCACCTCGCCGGCGGTGGCCAGCTCATAGAAGCGGGCCTCCGCGTAGATCTCCAGGACTGGCTGGCGGCCTGTCCTCGCGGTGCTGATGCGGCGGATCCAGTAGCGCTCGCCAGCGACCTCGACGATCCGCTCGGCGCGGATCAGGTGCGCATGCCGGTGGGAGGCCGGGATGCTGAGCTCGAAGGTGTGCTCCCCGTTGACCTCCGTGGTGACTACGGCCTCGGTCGGGTCGATCACTACGGCGGCGGGCTGGTCGTCGTCCCAGAGGATGACCGGCGCGTAGGGGTAGACGGGCGGGTCGCCCTCCTCCCACTCGCGTGCCTCCACGGTGGCGGTGAAGCTGCGGCTGGCAGTACGGCCGAGCTCGTCGGCGAGGGTGATCGTCACCGAACCGGTGTCAACTTCGAAGCCGGCGGCGACGGTGAGGGTGCCGTCCTCGGTCACGTTGACATCGACCAGCCGGTCGGCGGTCGCCGACCATTCGGGGTCGCCGGAGACCTGGAACTCCAGCTGCTCGGTGTGCAGCTCTCCCTGTCGCAGAGTGATGTCGCCGATCGACTCGAGCTCGGGCGGCGGATCCTCCGGGATGGTCAGCGTGATGCCGGTGAACTCATCCCCCGAGTCGAGCGGGATCTCCCAGCGCATGAGCCCGTCGAAGGTCTCCGGCAGCTCAGCCGGGTCGGCCTCCTCCCAGGTGTCGCCGTCGTCCTCGGAGAGGTAGGGGGTCGCCCCGTCCGGGGCTCCCTGGACGACCGGCTGCTTCTCCCAGGTGACCTGCTCCGCACCCGTGTGCAGGGTGCCGGCCTCGGTGGCGGTGACCCCGTCCTCGGTGACCTCGAACGTGTCGAGGTGGTCCTCGTCCTGCCCGTTGGCCCACTGGCCATGCGCCATCGCCTCGGCGAACGCCTCGAGGTCGAAGCCGGGGCCGGGGTGCGCGACGAGCGCCTCGTCGAAAGCGCCGCCGGTCCAGTAGTTCGCGGTACGCAGGTCGAAGATGTCGAGGTTCGCGCTGCTGCTAGTCGCCGGTGCCCCGGAGAGGTCACGGACCGGGCCGGTCCAGGCGCGGCGGCCCGCCCGCTCGACGCTGATCATCTGGGAGGTCTGGGCATCGTAGTCGACCAGCATGCCAACGAACTGGTAGCTGGTGGTCTGGACCCACGGGTGGTCCTCGTACTGGTCCAGCACAAGGTCGCCGGCATCGTCGTAGACCTGGTGACGGATGCGCCCCGAGGATCCCGAGGTCGACAGGTACACGACCGGGTCCGCGCCGGCCCGGGTGGACATCAGCGGGTTGAAGCTCATCGTGTACTGCTGCCGCACCCACAGACCGAGCAGCAGCCGGCCGCCCGTAGGCCAGAGCCCGTCGAAGTGGGCCAGCTCGAACCGGCCCTGGTCCTCGGCCGGGTCGACGGTGTTGACCCCCATGTGCAGGCCCCAGTAGCCGTCGGTGTACCCGTCGTTGGCGCCGCCGGGGATCCGCTCCCAGGTGCGGGTGTCGTCGACGGCGTCGTAGTACAGGCTGCCGCCGGCCGGGGCGATGCGCTGCAGCGCGACCGGGTTGAGGTCCGGCCAGGACAGGGGCACCTCGCCCGAGTAGGCGAACCGGTCGGACCACTGCGGCATCAGATTCTCCTCGCGTTGGGCCGGAATGTGATCGCCCGCGCCGGGGACACCTCGACCTGGTAGGTCTGTCCCTGCTCGAGCCTCGGCCGGTCGTAGTTACTCATCCGGTGCACCGCCGAGGACACCGCCTCATCCCGGTCGGTGTTCCACAGGTAGAACTCCATCCGGTGGTAGTCGAGCACGAGCTCGTGGGTGGTGCCCCACGAGTAGAACCGGGTGAGGCTGACCTCGTGATCCCCGATGGTGATCGTGTACTCCTCGTCATTGCCGTTGGTCGAGACGACGAGGGTGGGGTAGGCACTGGTGTTGCCGATGTCGTGGGTGTAGGTCAGTGACCCGGTAGCGGTGAGCTCGGTCGGGTCCGCCTCGAGGGCGGCCGGCTCCGGGCCGACCGTCTCGAAGACGACATCTCCTCTCAGGCTCAGAGGCGATGCGCCACGCCAGATGACTCGTTCCCAGTCGATGGACTCGGCGACGACCGCTTCCGGGATCGCCCAGTCCTCGTCTCCCTCGATCACCAGGTCACGAGGCCCACGTGCGGGGTCGAGCATCGCCATCAGCTCATCCCGGCGCCGGTAGGTCTGCTCCGCAGACGGGCCCATGACGCGGACCTCGAAGACGATCTGCTGGGCCTCCCGGGACGCGCCGCCGAAGAATCGACCGTTGCGTCCCGGGGCATCGACGGTGTGAAGCTCCAGCCCACCGAGTGAGGGCCACTCGGTGAGCCGGGCCTCGACACCGTCGAGGTCGTCAGCCAGGACTCCGCCGTAGGTGAAGCTGGTCATCGCGTTGCTCCCTCCAGGCTGACGCGGCCCCGTGACCGGTCTGCCCGCTGGATGCGGGTGTTCAGATCCTGCGAGAGCTGCTTGACCCGGTCGTCCGAGTCCAGGCGTGCTCCGCGCATGTCCACATTCAGCGTGAGACCGCCGCCGGAGCCCTGGCCGCCGGAGCCACTGTCGGCGGGGTCCACGCGGGCCGCGCTGGGCACTCGTGGGCCTTCCACGTCGGGGGCTTGGATGGCGGCCGCCGCGGCGATGCGCTCAGCCTCGGCGACAACATCGTCTTCACCCTCGGCCATGCCTTCGGAGAGCATCTTGGTGATGTTGTTGCCGCCGAGCTCCGGCGGGTTGTCCCGCAGCGGGCCTTCCTTCGCGGGCGACCAGGGCAGGAAGTCCTTGACCACATCGACCGCGCCGGAGATCGCATCTCCGACCCCACCGACCATGTTGGTGATGCCGTCGATGAGGCCCTGGATGATGTTCTGTCCACCCTCGAATAGCAACGATCCCAGGTCGCCGAGGTTGGCGACGATGTCACCGGGGATGCCCTTCACGTAGTCGAGCAGCTCCACGAACTTCTCGACCGCGGCATCCTTCACCGAGAGGATCCACTCGCCGAACTGGACGTACAGCTGCGCCAGAGCGATCAGACCCTGCACGATCCGCTCCGGGATCGAGGAGATCCAATCGACGATGCCGTCCCAGATGTCGGAAGTCCAGCGCTTCGCGGTCTCCCATCCGTCGCGGACGAAATCTGCCGCGTTGGAGGCGGCATCGGTCACCCAATCGACGATGTTGTTCCACGCGTCGACGACGAAGGTGACCACCGCATCCCAGGCCTTGGCGGTCCACGCGGAGACCTTGTCCCAGTTGGCGATGATCAGCGCGGCCAGGCCGACCACTGCCGCGATGATCCAGCCGATCGGCCCCATGGCCACCAGCCAGGCTGCTGCCATGCGGGCGGCGTGGATCATCGACTGCACACCCATCAGCACCCAGCCGGCCACCACACGTGCAGCAGCAGCTGCCATGGCGGCCGCACCGCGGACCGCGGAGGCGATGATCTGAGCAGTCCACACCGCGGCGATCCGCACACCCGAGGCCACAGCCGCAGCAGTCATCGCCAGGAACCGGGCCGTGATCTGAGCCGCCGCCGTGATCATGGCCGCCACGCCCTGCGCTGCGGCCACCACCATGCGAGCCACCCAGGCAGACAGGGCGGCGACCTTCGCCCAGATCGCCGTGGCAGCTGCACCGATGCCCGTCACCAGCCCGACCACGCCCTTGGCGAGCAGCGGCACCACCGTGAGGATCCCCTTCAGCAGCGGCCCCAGGGCCATCATCGGCATCGCCAGCATCCCGGCCGCCTCGGCGAGGCCGCCGTACTTGAACATCAGGTTCTCGACGTTCTGCTGCAGCTTCTCCATCGGGGTCATCAGATCGTTCATCTGATCGGCCTGTTCTTGGGCCAGGCCCGGCATCGGCTCCACAGCTTCCCCGTACTCGTCCCATTCCTCGGCGGTCAGCCCCAGGGTGTCGAGGAAGGTGTCCATGTCGCCCTCGGAGTCAGCCACCGAGCGGCGGAACTCGCGCACCGCTTCCTGCCCGGTGTAGCCCTGATCCCGGAAGTGCTCGATGCCGGCGGCCGCGTCGTCCAGGCCGAAGCCCAGGCCCTGCAGCTCATCCGGCACCCGGCCCAGGTTGCGCTCCAGGGTGGCCAGGGGCACGTCGGTCTGAGTGATCAACCGTGCCATCTGGTCGGAGTTCTCCCCGACGTCGTTGAGGTCATCGCCGAACGGGGCAAGCATCTTGTCCGCGGCCTCGATCGAGTCGGTCAGCTCCATGCCGGTGGCATCGGCCAGCGTGTCGACCGCAGGCAGGATCTCCTCGAACCCCTCGCGGGTGGTGATGCCCTTCTGTGTCAGCAGATCCATCCCATCGGCGGCGTCGGCCGCGGCGAAGGTGTGGTCCGACATCCCGTGAGCGAGGTCGCGCAGAGAGTCCTCGGTCTCGCCGGTGGCGATCGAGGTCCGGCGCAGGGAACCCGTGGCGTCTGCCTGGCCCCGGGCGAAGCCCTCCAGAGCGGCACCTCCGGCGGCAGCACCGATACCGATCCGCCCCAGGTTGCGCTCCACCGAATCCACGGCAGACTCGATCCCGGAGGACAGCTGGTCATCGACACCGACGCGGACCATCAGGTCAGCAAGACTGGCCATGACTGGCACCCCCCTACTTCTTGGGCTCGCCCTTGAACTGTTTGGTCATCGCCTGGGCGATCATCTTCATGTCCTGCCACTTCTGAGCCGGTTTGCGGTCCCACTTCGGGATCAGCTTCTCGAGCTTGACCTTCTTGGAACCCAGGCCCTGCAGGATGTAGAAAGCGGTCAGGGCGGCGTTGGTGTCGTCGCGCTCCGTGCCGAGCGGCCCAGTGACACGCTCATAGGCCTGCCACTGGGTTAGCTCGGCACTGGAGATGCGCGAGAGCATCTCCTCCCGGGTCATCCCGCCCAGGTGGGCGGTCAGTCGGAAGGTGAATCGCCGCCAGCCGCCTCGCCGAAATCCTCGACCGCCTCCTCGGCTGCGCCCTCGTCCATGCCGGAGACCTCACGGATCGCCCCATAGACGCGGTCGAGAGCAGCCCCGGACTTGCGGCCCAGCTGCACGACCTCCTTGTCGGTGAACATCCGCTCCCCGTCCTCGCCGACGATGCACTTCGCGGCCAGCGAGGCGCGTACGTCATCCACCGCACCGAGGTTCTTCCGGGAGGCGGCCATCTTCATCTCGAAGGCATCACGCCCCTGTCCGGTCAGGCCACGGACGCGCACGGTGCCGCCCCATTCGGGCACCTCCACGTCACGGGTGGGCAGGTCGTCGGCTCCGAGGATGTCGGACTTGGACAGTAGAGTCATCAGGCGGCCTCCGTGATCTCCGGCTTGGAGGTGACCTTCAGAGTCATCTCCGCAGTGAGCTTGTCGTCGTAGGGTGCATCCGGCTCGAATGCGGTCAGGATCGCCTCGAAGGCCCACACGGTGCCGTCGGGGAATGCGATCTCGTACTTGATCGGGTCGTCTTCCTCGAAGTCGTCGACCAACTTGTCGTGCTGTGAGGGGTCGTAGTTGACCTCGACGGAGACCTCGCCGGGATCCTTCAGCCCGCCCAGGAACTCCATGTACCCGTTGGGGCTGTCGTGGCTGGTGACGTCCAGGGTCTCCCGCGAGATGTTCGGCGGGGACAGCGAGGTCACGTTGGCGATGGGCTCGAAGCCGCCCGCGTCATCCTCGCGGGAGAGCGTGGTGCCGAAGGCATCAATGCCGGCCATGGTTCAGTCCTCTTTCTGCCGCTTCACGCGGCGTGCTCTGTCTCGATGGAGAATCGGCACGCGACGTGCCGGATGTCGTTGTCCTGCTCTGTCTGAGTCACCGTCTGTGCGTGATGCACGTAGACGGTGTGCAGCCCCTCGATCTCCAGCGGCTGGTGATCGAGGATCCGCACCAGGTGATTCGCCAGCGCGGAGATCTCCCGCTTGCCGTGGTAGGTCGACCAGCCGTGGATGGTGATCGTCGACCGGGATCCGAAGCGGTCATGGGCGCCGCCCGGGGTCACCGTCGTCTCGCCGATGCTGATGTAGGGAAACTCGGTGTTCTTCGGGACGTGGTCGTAGACTCCGGTCACCTCGGCCATCAGCTCGGCATCGCCGGTCAGGGCCTGGTAGATCGCGGCCTGGATCGGCCATACCGGGTCGGTGTTATCCATTCGCGCCCCTCTCTATGGCCTGCCGGGCCCGCTCGGGCCAGCGCTTCCGGGATGCCTCGGCGGCCGGGACCATGTAGGGCTGGCCGGGATCCGAGCTCTTGCCGAACTCGTTGACCATGGCCTTCTCATAGGGACCATCGAGGTTCCCCGAACGCGGGGCGACGTCAGCAGTCATGTCCCCGACGCGTGCCTCGATCGAGTCGCGCAGGTCGCCGGAGTCCACGCGGACGTTGTCCTGGGCGTCCTGCTCCAGCTCGGCCGCTTCGGCCTCCAGCGCGGACTGCAGCTCCTGCTTGATGCGACCTGCGGCCCGGGCGCCGGCGGCCTTGAGCTGGCCGGCGCCGTCGATCTTGACCCGGAGACTCTTAGCCACCGGACTTGCCCCCGGCCTTGTCCCGTGTCTTGGACTCGGCCTTGGCCTGCGCCTTGGGCTCTGCCTTCGCCTCTGTCACGCGCTCCCAGGACTTGGACTTCTCCAGCCGCGGGATCATCCGCGAGTAGGTCGCGATCTTGCCGGTGGTCTTGTTCCGGTATCGGGTCGTTGCCATGACAGCCTCCTCAGCTGGTCGTCTCATCGAATGGGGTCTTGCGCACGGTCGCTCGGGCGATCGCGCTGTGAGTGGAGGACAGCGGGTCCGACTGCAGCTGGTAGAACTCGCCGTCGACCTCGATGCGGTCGCCGTAGGAGACCTCGGCGTCGAGCGGCATCATGGCGCTGTGGGTGATCGTCACGCCCATCTGCGCGGCGACCTGCAGCTCGGTATCCGAGGGGCTGGTCAGCTCGACGCTGATCGTGCGTTCCTGGTCGACCCAGTCGACGATCTGCCCGCCGCCCTCATCGGTGGTGGTCTCCTTGCGCCAGACCTGCGCGGAGACCATGAGCCGCTTCGCGTAGTTGCCGATGGCGCACTGCATGCCCGGGGGAATCATGCGAGCCTCCGGCGCCAGATCAGCGGGCGCAGATCCTCGCGCTGCAGGCCGCTCAGGGTCAGCTGCGGCAGCATGTTCTGCCCCTCACGGACCACGAAGCTCGGCGAGGTGCTGTCGAATCCCAGCGAGTCCAGCAGCTGCGGATTCGCCACCGCACGAGCAGCGAGCTCCAGCGTGATCCGCTTGGCCGTCAGCAGCTCTGCAGAGTCCTCCTTGAAGCCGGTGGTGTAGGTGATCTCCACGTCCTCGTCCCACACCCCGCCGTCGAGGCGACGCAGGGCACCGTCGGCGCGGACCCGGAAGTCCTCACCCTCGAACGCCTCAGCGTCACCCTCGACCACGGTGGCCACGTCCAGCGGCCAGCCCGGAGGGACCACCCACAGGACAGGACGACCAGACCCCGGGAGGACTTCCTCCACCTCGGCCTCGGTCAGACTGTGCCGCACGTAGGCGTCGATCGTGGACGAGGCCAGCTGCAGCACCAGCTCAGCGTTCTCAAGTTCGCAACCGGTCAGCGACTTCAACTCATCCGGTGTCGCGTAGGGCATCACTCACCCCGCAGACGAGCCTGCAGCTCCGCCTTCGTCCCCGCGGTTGAGAGGTCGCGCTCAGCAGCCAGCTCGCGGAGTTCTGCCACCTTCAGCGAGTCCAGGTCGACCGACTCGGGCGCGGACTCCTCAGCGATCTCATCGGCAGGCGCATCGGAAGGCTCGTCGGGCTCCTCCTCGGCTGCCTCGTCCGCAGAGACTGCGTCGCCATCGGCTTCAGCTTCGGCCTGCACCGTCTGCTCCGCGATGGGCTCCGTGGTCGTGACGTCGAGCGTCACGTCTTGGCCATCCACGACGGATGCGTGCCCAGCGGCCACCAGCGAGCGGGCCACACCATCCGGCACGTCCACCTGGCGCCCCTTGGTGAGACTCCCGCCACGGGTAGCCACAGAGTTGTTCATCACGATCTTCATGTCCACTCCTCAGGGTTGGACCCGCCCCGCCCCCGCACCAGAGACGCGGGGACGGGACTGGTGATCAGCGGGATCAGCCGGTGGCCGGCACCCGGAGGCGGCGCAGGTAGGCCGGGTTGGTGACATCGCCACCGACCCGGAAGTGGACCTTGAAGCCGACCATGCCCTCCTCGGCGTAGAGCTCCTCCAGTCGCTTCAGGGTCACGCCCATGCGGTCATAGACCCGGTAGCCAGCGTTGAAGTCACCGAACGCGGCGACATGCTGCTCGGAGCCGTCACCCGGAACCTCGGCGATGTCCTCCTGGTTCTCCAGCGCGTAGCCCAGGAAAGTGTTCGGACGTCCTGCCTGCACGCTGGGCTGCCACAGGTACTGGCCGTTGTCGTCCTTCAGGGTCGACAGCAGCAGCTCCGTGGTGGAGGCGAGGATGAACCGGCCGTTCCGGCGGGCCTGAGAGGGCACGGCGTAGATGAGCTTCTTGAAGTCATCGACCGTGACCCCATCGGCCTGTCCGGCATCAACCGAGGAGACACCGCCACCGGAGGTCATGAAGCCGGTGGGCTGGTGCGAGGAGTTGCCGCCACCGATGGTGAAGGCCGTGTCCTCGGCCTCGGCGATGGCGCGGGCGAAGCTGTCCCGGACGAAGGCCTCCAGGTCGACGTCGGAGTCCATCAGCTCGTCCTCGCCGATCTTGGCCAGCCCGTAGAGGTCCTGAATGTAGGTGTACTCCTCCTGCGGGGTGGAGGGCATGGAGTCGGAGAGGCTCTGGTCCCCGGTCTCCAGCTTGCCCCAGCCGACAGAGACCTCGTCGAGGGAGCGACGACGGACACGGTTGGTGCCGATGGTCCGCTGACCGGCGATGTTGCGCACCACGGTCAGGGCCGGGATGTCGCGGCGCAGCTCGGTCTCCAGCGCCTCGGGCACCAGGATCTCGCCGGCCTCGTCCTGCACCAGGGCGCGTGCCTCGGGAGATAGACCGCCGCGGCCGTGGCGGATCAGGTCGAGGAACGCCATACGAGCGTCGCGGGCCTCGGCGTCACCGGGCAGGTTCGACGTCCGGTAGCCCTTGGCGCCAGACTCCCGAGACCCGGCCTCCGGGTTCTCCGGGTTGGGGATGGACCGCGCCATCTCCAGGTCGCGGGCCTCCTGCTCCTCGACCCGCTCGATGCGGTCAGTCAGGGAGCGGAACTCGTTGTTCATCCGCTCGTAGGACTGGCGCTCCTCAGCGCTCAGGTCGCGGTTCTCGTTCTCGCTGCGGGTGACCAGCTCTCGCGTCTGCTCGACCACGCTGGCGCGCTGCTGTCGCAGCTCAATGCTCGAAGGCATCGTTCAACCTCCTCGGTTGTCGTATGGGTAGTGAAGGGATGCCTGCTGCGCGCAGGCGTGGTCGCCCCGACGAGGGGCACCGCGCCACCCGGCGAGGGCGGCGCGGAAGAATCAGGCGGAGCTCACGCGCTCCATGTAGTCGACGCCGAGCCGCGCAGCCGCCAGGGCGAGGCCCCGGCTGTCCTCCTGCGCGTCGCCAGCGGGCGCGTCCTCCCCGCCCTCCGGCGAGGTTTCCTCCTCGGCGTCGTTGAGCAGTGCGCTCAGGGACTCGACGGCCTGCTGCACCGCGGCCTTGTGGTCATCCGTCAGGGCGGCGCCTTCGCGGACCGCGTCGAAGGCGCGGGCCATGGCGAGGGTGCGCCCAGACTCGACCACCGCGGAGGGGTCCATGGGCACGGAGACAGCAGAGAACTCGATGAGCTCCCACTCGTGGACGTCGCCGGTGCGGGTGTCCATGTCGGTGATGTCGAACCCGACGCTGACTGCGTTGAGGAATCCCTCACGGTAGAGCCGGTCAGTCTCGGCGCCCTCGGGGCTGCCGGTATCGAACACGGCATCAGCCAGCAGCTGCCCGTCCTCGATGGAGATGTTCTCGGCTCGCCCGATGGGCAGCCGCGAGTAGTCATGGTTGGGCATCACGACCGGGTTGGCCTTGAAGCGCTCCAGGTTGGCACCACTCATCTGCAGGTTCAGGCCGTCGCCCTTACGGCCCTCGGTGGCGACGATGAATCGGATCGGCCGACCGGGCTCAGTGCCGGATGCCTCGGCACGCTGGGCGAAGCCGTGGAGGTACACGCGGTTCATGATCTGTCCCTTCCGGGGTTGGTCATCTGTCGGTCATGGGCGGGGCGCCCCTTCTGCCTCTCCTGCTGCTGGCGGTCGTGCGCCTCGTCTCCGCACTGGTGCTCACCCGGGTGTCCCTCTCGGAGCACGCAGAGCCCACGGCACCCGGTACTGGTCGATCCGCAGATGGTCATGTGCTGACCTCCATGTCGCATTGGCAACCTGCAGCCTGGTCGGCGTCGAGGTTCGCCCAGTCGCCGGGCCAGCGGGCCCCGTTGGAGAACGTGTCGCCGACGTCGACGGTCTCGCCGTCGAGCGCCGCGTGCTCCGAGCGGGGATTGCCCGAGTTGGTCCGCCAGGTCTTCTTCTTCGCGCCCGACTGCTTGGCTGCCTCCTGGCGCCCGAACCCGAACGCCTCGGTGACCCGGCTGACCGCGATCTGTGAGGCTCGCGCCGTGGTCAGGTTCTCGAAGACGTTGCGGATCTCGTCTGCGTTGGATGCGGATGCCACCGCGCTGAAGGTGGAGTCGTTGATCTGGCGTGCTGTGTTGCGCCCCATCGTCGACATCCACCCAGCGAAGCCGCCGTCGTCGAGATCCAGGCCGAACCGCGATAGCACCTCACGCGAGGAATCCAGCGCAGCGGACAAACCCAGCGAGGCCAGCAGTCGGGCGAGCTCGCGATCCGAGGATTCCCGGTCGATCGCTCGGGCTCCGCGCCCGGTGTACTCCGCCAGAATCTCCTCCTGCTGATCAGCGAAGAACCGAGACAGCGCCCGCTCGTGGGCCGTCACGTGCCGCTCTCGCATCGACGGCGACCGCGTCGCGGATCCTGCGCTGCGGCGTGCCCGTTCGGGCTCGTCGAAGGTGCCGGCCGGCACCATGTTCAGCGGATGCAGGTAGACGTCGCCGCCGTCGACCGGGGACTCGTCCTCCTTGCGGAGAATGTCGTTGGTCGAGAGCCAGCCCCACTGCTTGCCGATGGCGTAGGCGTCGTAGCGTGTCTTGATGTCGCCGCGTTCCAGGGCGGCGGCGTTGAACTTCACGTACAGGTCGGACTCGGCGAACAGCCGGTTCAGGACGCGCTCCAGTCGTACGATCCACGGCATGAGCGAGTAGCGGACGAACGCGACACCCTGCTCGGCGATCCCGGAGCCCCACGAGGTGGAGCGCTCCACGTCGCCGATCAGGTGTGGAGGCACGAAGAAGATGTGCCCTGCGATGGTCGAAGACGTGTACTTCTGCGTTTCCAGGAACTGGGCTTCGGCCGGCGGAAGGCCGACGTTCTCCCAGCTGACTCCGCCTTCAAGCACCGCAGGCTTATGCGACTTGCCGAATCCGCCGTGCGATTCGTTCCACTGCTGGTTCAGTCGGTCGAACTGCTCGTCAGTCAACGAGCCGTCAGTGGTGAGGACGCCGCCGGGCAGGGCGCCGCGTGCGAAGAATCCGGCGCCGTACTCCTCGGCCGCGAATGCGGTGCCGATCTTGGTGCGGGCCAGGCCGATCGGGGACAGCCCCCAGTTGCCCATGCCGAATGCCCGGAAGTGCAGGATGCGATCCTGCGGCACAGCACGCTTCTGCCCGGGCGTGAAGCCGGGCACGTACTCCGCGCTGTTCAGCGTGATCAGGTAGGACAGCTTGCCCGAGGCGGTGCGCTTCATCTCCACCGAGGTCGGGGCGATCGGCCACAGACCCTTGGTGCGGCCATCGCCGCCAATCTCCCGGTAGGCGATGCCGTTGCCGCGCAGCAGCATCCAGCCGACCATGCCTCGGAAGAACTCTCCAGCGTCCACGTCAGGATTCGGGCGGTCCGTCAGCAGTGGGATCAGCGGATGGTCTCGCACCTGTTCGCGTCCGTTCGCGGTGCGCCGGTAGACGTGGACTGGCAGCTGAGCGATGGCCTCCGAGATCAGTCGCACGCAGCCGTAAACGGCGGAGACCTGCAGTGCCCGCTCTGCGTCCACCGCGACCCCGGCTGCCGTGGAGGTGCCGCCGAGTCGAGGCATCCGGCCCCGCTTCACAGGATCAGAGGCAGAGAAGAACTCACGAAGAATCGGCACATCAGCCTCCTCTCTTGGGCAGGTTGCCGATCGCGATGAGGGCGAGACCGGCAAGGATCAGGGCGGCTGGAATGTAGATCAGGGCGACCCCGGCCACGGCCAGCCCGGCGCCGAGGAGTTCGAGCCTCGATTGCGTCTTCTCAGACATGCCCTCAGCCTCCTAGTTGCCGGATCCTCGGCTCGGGTTTCTTCTCCACGGGGCGGTCCAGGCACCACAGGGCGCCGGTGAAAGCGATCAGCGGCGAGACGTCCACCGGGGATTTGCGTCTGTCCCAGAGGAAGCTGCCGCCGTCGGTGAGTTTCGGTGTCGCAGTCGCAGCGGCCACATCGACCACCGGCTGCGGGAAGTGCCGGAATCCGTTGTCACGGACCGCGTCATAGAACTTGCCCGTCCCGGAGGTCAGCTCCGGGCCGGACCAGGACACGACCGGAAGGCCTGCCTCCTCCAGCTGCGGCATCAGATCTGACACCGGGGCGCCGCGAGTTTGGCCGGTCACCGCGTCGATGATCTCGGCGCGCTCAGTCAGCCAGTCGATGACCCAGCCCGTGCCGGCGGACTCAGACACCGACCGCGACGCCACCAGCTCCACCTGGGGGAAGCCCTCGGCGTCCCGGCCAGCGAAGGCGATATGCGCCCGGCCGCGGTCGACTGCGATGTCCACGCAGGCGACGACGTTGCCGACGATCTGCGGCATTTCCTCGCCCGGATGATCCTCGGCGACCCACTGGCCGGCCTCCCACGCGCCCGGCGGGAACGGGCCTTCCAGTGACCCGTCCGACCACTGGCACAGAACCTCGGTGCGGAAGACCCACTCCGGGTCTGTCTTGGCCGCAGACATCAGGGACCGCTCGGTGACCAGGCCATGGCCCAGCGACGGGTTCGCCTGCGCCCAGCCCTCGGGGTCCATGACGTCGCAGCCCGGCGGCGCCGACCACTCGAAGATCCCCAGCGACTCATCGCCGGTGGACGCGCTCGACTCCTCGGCGTCGTCCATGCCGGGAACGCCTTCCGCCGGCAGCAGCGACTCCGGGTCGTCGTCAGCGTTGATCCCATCGGGGTCACCCAAGGGCTTGTGGGCCATCTTCCGCAGGTAGCGCAGCACGACCGAGGTCGCGTCGCCGGCGTTCGACATCGCCCACACCTGGGCGTTCGGGCGGGCGATCGTCGTCTTGGTGATCGCGCCCCAGGCATCCCAGGTCTGATGCTCGCGCAGCTCGTCGAGCATGATCAGATCACCCGAGAGGCCACGGCCAGCCCGGCGGTTCGCGGCCTTGACCTTGTACCGCTCCCCCGATTTCAGCCGGATCGTCTTCTTGCCGTTGACCATGATCGGCTTGTCAGCCAGCTCGGCGAGCTCCGGGGTCTCCTCGATGATCTCCAGGGCGCCGTCCCAGACCTCCTCGGCCGTGTCCAGATCCTGCGCCGTGCCCAGGATCAGGTTGATCCCCAGCATGTAGAGCATGAACAGGGCCAGCACCTGCGACAGGGTCGACTTCCCCTGCTGGCGTGCTACCAGCACGACGACCGTGCGGAAGCGGAACAGCGGAACATCCTTGCCGCGGCGGTGCATGTTCTTCACCGTCACCCCGGGCGAGAGTTCCAGGGCATGGATCAGCAGCCACTTCTGCCACGGGTACAGCGTCACGTCGCAGACGTTCTCCGCGAACCTGATCGCCGCGAATCCCAACGAGGTGTTCTCCGTCAGCGGCCGCAGCGGTCGCGTCCACACCCGGGGAACCTCAGAGCCCCGCAGCTTCTTAGACTGCCCGGAGCCCCGTGTCTTTGCGGAGTTGCGCGAGCTTGCCACCCGAGCCCCCCTTATCCTCCTTGTCCAGCTTCTGGCGAGCGATCGGCGTCAGACCCAGAGCGTCGAGGAACTTCAAGAACGTTGGCAGCGTGACATTGTCGTTGTGGGGCACGGTGGGCCTGTCGCCACTCTCGGACGCGTCCTCTTTCGCCCACTGCACGATCACGTCCCAGGCGTCGATCTTGTCGGCCAGAGCGCGAGCCGCGGCGATTGTCCCGGCGTCAGTCTCGGTCAGGTGGTCAGCAGCTTCGACGGCGTCCTCGAAGGCATCTCGCACGTCACCCACTGTCACCACCGCCTCGATGTCGATCCCAGTCCCTCGCCGAAGACAGCAGGCCAGCCAGGGAATCGCCGGACGCCGTCGGCATCGTCGAAGCTCTCCAGCCAGTGCTTCACCCCGGCCTGCTCCCTCGGCACATCCCGGCCTCGGCTGCGCACCCGGCGCATCAGCTCCTCGCGTGGCGCCGAGAGCAGGAACGTGTCGGTCGCTCGGACCATGCGCGCAGCACGCCGACGTGCCGACGAGGTCGCCGCCGAGCGGATCACCACAGCACGAGCGCCGGCGTCATCGGCCAGCCGCTTCAGTGCGTCCGTGAAGTGCCGCTCCGACAGCCACTCCGGGTCGTCGCGGTCGTAGACTGTGAGCCCTGAGCGCCGGGCCTCCGTGGTCTTGCCCGCACCAGGCGGGCCACAGAGCAGGACAACCTGTCGCACTGGTGACCCCATTCGCAATAGGTATTGACTTACACCTCTTGGCACCTGGCCCAAACTGGATAGAGTCCTTGATATGAACTCTCCCCGATTCGCCGCAGCCATTTTCCTGCTCGCCGCTGCGAGCCTTACCGCCTGCGCAGGCGACGAGTCCGAGGATGCAGGGCCCTCCGCCGAATGCCTGGACGCGATGAGCGCCGCTGCCGACGAGCCCGACCCTGACGCCGCGGACCCCCTGATCAAGGACACTGCGTATGCGTGTGACTCTCCCGAGGAATGGGAAGCGGCCTTGGCTGAGTATCCGGGGGCGATGGGCCTCACCGAACGCGCAGACGTCTCGGGATCCATCAACACGGTCTGCTATTCCGTTCCTGACGCGCCCGCCTGCGAGGGCGTGGAGTAGTGCGGCCCGAGTTCCTCAGCCATACCCAGGCTGTCGTCATTCTCAATAAGTCTTGCGGTATGACTTGACATCAGGTATCACGCGCACGCATGCGCGACCCCCCTATGCCCCTCGGGGGAGGGAGGCCGCTAAACCCCCGCTGTTGCCGCCCCCTTGGTCCTCAGAGTTTTGACCCGCCCCTCCCCTTTTCGCCGCTCTGTGATGCCCTCAAGGCATCAGGTCGGGCGATTTTCGGAGGATCGGCCCAGTTTTTTCCGGGACTTATTGAGAATGCCGGACTTACCACTGTCGCGACGTGTTCCCGATGCTCACGGTCGCGGTCTTGCCTTCAGCCTTGTTGCAGGACAGATGCGCAGGACTCCAGTTCGCTGGATCCCATGTGAGGTGCGGGAACAGGGCGCGTGACTTGACGTGCTGGACAGAGCAGCCGTCGGGGTCGGTGGAGGGCAGGTCGTAGTCGATGGGCTGCTTGCAGATGCAGCAGGGTTCGCCGCGTGCTCGGCCTTTGCGCTTGACCTCGTCGAGTGCGCGGGCGGCGCGGCGTCCGTTCCAGGCGGGGGTGCTTCGGCCGTCGGTCATGGCACCCTCCCCCCCTGTGTTTTTCGGTGGGGGTGCGCCCTCCCCCTCCCCTCCTGTTTCTGGTGAGGGTGGGGGTGTGCCCCGGTCGCGCCTTCCCCTGCGTCGACCGGGGCACTGACTCCCAGAACCACCTGTGAAAGGAACGTCGCCGGACATGCGAAAGGCCCCATCCCGATCCGGGAGAGGGGCCTTTGGATACACGTCTGCTTGAACCGGGACCAGATTAACACACCTCAGGCGGCCTCGCTCAACAGCCCGATCAGCGCGTTGAAGCCTGGGTCGGCCGCGTGCCAGACGGCTCCACACTCGGCGCACGAGATGTCCCAGTCTGTGGTCGGTCTCAGTCCGCCGCTCTCGTCCCAGACGCCAGCGGTCAGGGCCGCCTTACGGTCGCCGTTCTCGTTGCAGATCCAGGTGACGCCGCACGCGGGGCAGGCCTTCCTCAGCGGCCGACGTGCTGGTGCCGGGTCGACGATCTGATGGATGCTGTCGATCATGTCACGGGTGACCTGCACCAGGTGCGCGACAGTCTCGGGCCTATCCTCCCGTGCCCAGCGGTCCAGGATGACGTCGAGCGGCCCGGTGAGACCGACCCTCTCCGCCTCCTCCTGCTGCGCGGTGTGGAGCAGCTGTAGCTGCAGCTCAACGGCGTCGGTGTTGATCGGCAGCGGGCTCTCATTGCCGCCTCCCTGGCCTCCGCCGGACGGTTGGACCTCTCCGGCCAGCTGGTCGAGCAGCGCGGGCCGCTGGACCAGCCGGCCATCTGCTCGCTTGGCGAGGTGGGCGCGGATCAGCTGATGGATGTTCTGTGGGAGCGTCATGGGTTCGGTCATGGGGCCTCCGTGGTGCGTGTGGGCATGAGAAAGCCCCGCCACCGTGGTGAGGTGGCGGGGCTCGTGAGGGCTGTGTGCGAACTGTAGCTATGCGGGTGGATCGCCGACAGGCACGTGGATCAAGTACTCGTGAACCGGTGACACCTCATGACTCCCTCCTTCGTCACTCAGCACGAACATTCTGTCGACGTCAAAACTATGCACTTCGCCAATCACTTCTGGATGTGAGGAATAACGCTTCGAGACCCTGACTCGATCCCCTGGACGAAGCTTGCTGTACGTTGCAATACTCCACCCAGGTACGTCTCGGCCGTCTGTCATGGTTGCCTCCTTTGAATGTGCACTTCTCACACCTACTGGCTGCGTGAAGGGACTATCCCGTCCGGGGTGACTCGCAGCCGTCATGGAGCGCTCAGAATCAGGTGTGATGTTGATCGTATGCCAGGGGAGCCTCCATCCGGGCTGATTCAGGACTAGAACTTCATTGGGTAGGGGTCCGCATCCTCCTGAACGTCTATGGGCTTCCTGCCACGCGCCGACGACGTGGCGATCACCTCTCAATGCACACGAGCGGCAATTCAAGAAGTGGCTAGCTACCCACTGAATCCAGCGAGCGACAATCCGTGCGAGCGGCTGCTGTGAACCGCAACTATCCCCAAGGGCCTTTGCGGCCGGTAGCATCATGGCAATAGCGCTAGCGTAGGCGCCCTCGGCGTGGCTCCCCGAGCTGCTTGCCGCGGCGCGGTCAGGAGAGCGGGATGTTTGATCAGTTGCCGGTATTCGGAGAAGGCCGCAGCGTCTACCCGAAACCCAGTTCGGACAAGGAGGAACTTGCAAGTGTCCTGATCACCGTGAAGGCAGCCCCTCAGCCCTCCGAAAAGTACGGCGATACCGTCTGCGTGGCAGGGATTCGACTCTCAGATCACGGCCCTGAGTGGGTAAGACTCTATCCAATACCCTTCCGCTCACTGGAAGAGTACGCGAGATTCTCTAAGTACGAGATCATCGAGGTCCCTATCAGGCCCTCTCGAGATGACTCTCGCGCCGAGAGCTTCAAGCCGGATCGGAGTCGCATACGCCGTGGGCAACGGCTCAGTAAGTGGGAGACCCGGCACACCTTCATAGGACCACTTGTGGGGGAATGGACGATGTGCAGTATTGCTAAAGCACGCGAAGCAGGCGAAGTGTTCCCCTCCCTGGCTGCGATCGTTCCTGCCAAGGTAATGGGGATGGACATCGAGCATCACCCCGGCTGGACTCAAGATCAGCTAGTGAAGCTTCGAAGAGACGTCGGACAGATGGACCTCTTCGGGGAGGTGGCCAAACAGCACGTACTTGATGCACCCCGATTCCAGGCATGGTTCAAGTATCTCTGCATGAGCTCCGGATGCAACGGCCATCGCCAGAGTCTCCTCGACTGGGAATTCGTCGCCCTAAGCCGGCGGCTACCTGACCAGGACGATGAGACCGCGATGGAACAGCTCCGGCGAAAGTTCCTGGGGGAGCTATGCGACCCTGACCGGGGCCCCCTCTTCTTCGTGGGAAACCAAGCGAAACGTCCTCAGGCTTACGGCGTGCTCGGTGTGTATCGATCCGCCTAGACGGCTGCCAGGCGGCTCAGGGCGGACTTCACCTCGGCGAGTATGACTGCGCGATGGCAACAACGCTCGGACGCCTCGAAGCATAGGAGAGCGACGCGTTCGTGCCCGGCCAGGTATACGAGCTCCTCGAGGGCAGGTGAAGCGGCTTCAGCCTTCAATATGTCAGCGAACGTCTCACGGGCGTGTTGATGTGCTGCAGTCCCGGGGTCCCAGAATCCAGCGCGGTTCTCCTTGGGGTTGCCCAACTCGCGGCGGTGCTCGTAGCGGATTCCAGCACCGGCGAGCGCCTCGCGAAGGGCCGTCTTTGACAAGCCCTTTTTGCGGGAGATCGGGTTCAGTCGCACGTCTACGACTACATCGATCTGCCATAGGTCGAGCTCACGGATCAGCTGCTCGGAGGTCTTGCCTTCGTAGCCGATTCCGATGATCCCCGGGGCATCTGGTGTATGCATAGGTGTCATTGTGGCATGGAGGTTTCTGCGTGGCGTTCGCTGCTGGGTGTCTAGGTCAGTCATGAGGTGTCCTCCTGGGTGATGGTGAGCGTGATGCCGGGCGCGTGTGGCCGGGCGTCGCCTTCGCGGGGGTCTGGTCCGGTGAGGTGTTCGTTGGTGTCGTCGGGGATGACGTGCGCGTCGACGAGCCCGTCCATGACTGCTTTCAGGGTGGGGACGAGGTTGTGGGCGTCGTAGGCGCGTCGGGTCTTCTTGTGTACGTGGGCGGTGACGTGGATGCGGTCATATGGGCCGATCCGGGCGGTGCGGGCCATGAGGCCGGCGGTGCGGCGCCATTCCTTTGTCAGCCGCGCCCTCGGAGCCCAGTGCATCCGGTCGTTCGCATTGATGAACGCGGCGGGTTGTGGGATGAACAGCTCAGGCACGGGCGGCCTCCTCGATCTGCTGGGAGGCGCGGCCCATGTAGAGCTCGGCGAGTCGCGGCTGTCCGGTATCGAGGCAGTGGCGGGCGCGGGTGATGCACGTGCCAGGGGTGAGGGTGTCTCGCAGGTACGCGGGGTTGAGTTTCATGGGCACCGGGTCGGGGGCGTCGGCGGTGATATGCACGGTGGACTCCTTCTCAGGGGTGCTGCTCGGTCTCGAAATAACAGAGCCCCCGGCGACGGCCGAAGGCTCCTGGGTAGGGTTGGGCGGGTGACTAAATCTCCTTCTCCCGCTGGTGCGTCTCGTGTTATCCCGCTGGGCTGGCTGATGGCCACCGCGTTCGCGAAAACACGGACGTCTGCGGTTCTCGCAGCCCCGCTGGCCGTGCTCATGCTGGTCCCTTACGCCCTGCGCGGTCAGCTCTACGAGACACCGCAAGGGGACGGGATGGTGATCTTCGGCCGGTACCGGCTCTGGGCTGAATTCGTGATCGTCGCGGTCCTGATGGTGCCGCTGTTCGTGCTGTACATCTGGCTGCTCAACACGCATGGGATCGGGTGGGCGACCACGTACTGGGCTGCACTGATGGCCCTGCTGCTCGGTGCCGCGGTCGCCCTGGGACAGGGATCAATGTCGCTGCCGACCGGACGTGAGACACCCCGGGGGAAGCGATGGCAGGTCGCCGCGTTGGCGCAGCGCCCCGGGACCAGGCTGTCGGCGGTGCAGCTTGCGCGCCGGCTGGGCGAGGCTCTGCCGCCGGGCACGGTGTTGGTGGCCGCGGCTGCCAGTGACGACCTGGTACGGAGGTATGAGCGCTTGGGGTTCACCGAGGGGAAGAAGCGCCGGGTCTACCGGGTCGTGCCCGAGGACTGATCGACGCGGCGGCCTCGGCCCGGCGCGCCTCCCCTGTCAGAACAGAGCCAGCTGCTCGACTCTCGGCGCGTCGGTCTCGGCCGCGTGCGCCTCGGAGCCGGGCGGGCGGCCCGGCCATTGTTGGTCCCGGTCGGCTGCGGGGTCACGCGGGGCCCTCCGCGTCGACGCGGCCGCCGATGCGGTCGAGCTTGTCGCGGAGCTCGTCGGGCATCGGCGTGCCCTGTGGCTTCGGGAGCTCCCCCAGTGCGGCCCGCTTGGCCTCCGACTGGACACGGGTGGTGATGAGGATCCGGCGGCACTCTGCCGCCGTCAGAACGGGCGCCTTGTCGATCGCCAGGACGCCGTAGTACTGCTTGATCCCCCACCGGACCTGTGCCGGAGTGAACTTCCTCAGCCCGTGGTGCCACACCTCGGCAAGCGCCGGAATCTCTTTGGATGCGATGACGCGGGCGTCGATCTGCGCCAGGTAGGTCACGGCCGCCTTGGCGTCCTCCTCAGTGAACTGGTCAGGGCGGTCGTTCATCGGGTGATCCTCCTCGGCTCCTCGGTGGTGGGGGCGTCTAGCATGAACGGGTTATCGGCGGCGGCGCGCTGTTCATCCCAGCCTTCGTTGCGGGAGAGCCATGCGCGGCCCGCGTCGATCCGCTGCTCGGCGCTGGTGCGGCGTGGTCCGCCGTCGCGCTTCTGGAACTGGTGAGCGTTGGTCAGCCAGGTGAAGAAACTGCGGGACCAGTCGGCCTGTCGGCGGTCGTTGGCATTGGCGTAGTTGACGAACTTGTCGGCCTCGAGGTTCAGGTCGACGCCGAGCTCTCGGGCTCGGGTGGCGTGCGCCTCGGTGGGGGTCCAGTCGTCGGGGATCGGCCGGGCGGGTTTGCGTCGTCCTTTGCCGCCGCTGCCTCCGTGGCTCATGTCGGCGCTCGCGCTTGCGCGTGCGTCGCTCATCCCTACTTCAGTAGGGATGGGTACGGGTACGGGTACGGGAGGATTCGGGGACGATTCGTCCTTGGCTGACACTGACCCGACGGGCACCTGATCCTGACCTGATCGGGCACCTGATCGGGTACCTGATCGGGTACCTGATCGGGTACCCGATTCTGCGGTGCAGAACTCGCAGTCGTGAGCGACAACACCGCGAGCGACGTGCCAGCGCTGGTGGTTGCCTCGAGCCGCGCCAGTGGATTCGGCGCCGCGCTTGGCCTCGACCGACTCACGTGTGGGCTGGTATACGTGCCAGTTGCGGAACGTCCATCCGGTGGCGGTCTGCTCCCATAGGCCCGCCTCGACTAGCTCGGCGGCCTCGGCGTCGGTGCCTCCGAGTCGCCGCAACTGGCCCGGAGTGATCGCTCCGTCGGTGAGGTAGTCGGCGCACCACGAGCCGGCAACCGTCCACACGCCGACGGCGGCGAGCGAAAGCTCCGCGACCTTCGGGTGTCCGTGGAACTTGTCGTCGACCTTGAACCAGGTCATGCGGGGCTCCTCTCGTTGAGTTGTTCGGGTCGGCGGAAGCCGCCTTGCCAGCGTCGGGCGCGGGCGATGGCTTGGATGCTGAGCTCGTCGACCCCGTAGTCGGCCGCCAACCGGGTCAGTACCCGGTGCATGTCGTCCTTGTGGGCGGCCGCGCCGGCGCCGCATGAGCAGCGGAAGCTGTACCCGTGGACAGGTCGCCGGCGGAGGTTCATGTCTGCTTCGGGTGGGTCGCACGCCCAGCCGCCGAAGTCGACGACCACAGCGACCTTGCGGAGCGGGTGTCCGGCTGAGCATGTGATGGTGAAGATATTCATGCGATCCTCTCGGGCGCGACTCGGCCCCGCCTCCCCTTGATGGGGGCGACGGGGCCGCAGGTGGCGCTGTGAAACCCTGAGGGCCCCGCACCTAGTGGTGCAGGGCCCTCAGAGGCGTGTAGTTGTTGTGGTCAGTCAGCCGCTCTCGCAGCCCCACCCATCGTTGTCCGCGTCGAGACCGTGCGGGTCGCTGCCGGTCACTCGGACGGGCTTGGACTCCGCCGGCAGGTCACCGCAGTTGATGTCCGGCGGGTAGGGCGGGATGCACGGTGAGTAGCCCTCCGCACACTCCGCGCCAGGCTGCTCCGGGGCCGGCTCCGGTTCAGGCTCAGGTTCCGGCTCTGGCGCCTGCGTCTGGCAGGTGCGCATCGCTGTGGCGTCGTCCGCGGCGATGTAGTCCGGCTCCCTCGTGTGGAACCCGTATCCGTCACGAGAGTCGTACCGGGAGATCGCCAGGCCTTCCTGGATGAGAGTCAGCCCGGCGTCGACCCCGTCGACGTCGATATAGCGCAGCAGCCGGTCGTAACGATCGGTGTCGTCGCCGTCTCGGACCAGGGTGACAGTCTTGCCCTGGACGAGTTCGACCATGCGCTGGGTGGCGGTGTCGGCGTGGCACTCGCCGGTCTCGGGGGTATCGATACCGAGGAGGCGTACCCGGTCGTCGTTGTCGAGGACGACGGTGTCTCCATCGATCACCCGGGTCACGACCGCGGTGTGCGTGTCGGAGTCCTGAGTGGGTTCCGGTGTCGGGGACGGCGACTCTGTCGTTGGTGATGGGGTGGGGGTAGGGGATTCCGTGGTGGGGTCGTCGCTGGGCTCGTCCGAAGGGGACTCAGACGGCGAGGGAGACTCTGACGGTGACTCAGATTCTTCCGGCTCCTCGTCGGGTTCTTCGCTGGCGGTGGCCTTCGAGCTGGTCTCGACCTCTGTGCGCTGCTGCTCACGGTCGGCGGCACGCTCCGCAGTCCCGTCCGGGTCGACGAGCGTGATGATCGTGCCGAGGGCGATGATCGCGGCGAAGAGCAGAACGAGGCTGCTGCAGCCGATGGCGGGGATCTTGAGGATCAGCGGCCATCGCTTGAAGCGTTGCCACCGTGAGAGCTTGCCTGGGGTGCTGGTCATGGGGCGTCCTTACAAGGTGCGAGTGATCTGGCCCTCTCTCCAGATCTGAGGACAGAGTAGCCCGTCTCGCACTCGCAGGCGTTGCCCACGCGGCGTCCCCGCCGCCCTGGTGTGGGCGACGGGGCCGGTGTGGTGGTGTTGTCAGCGGCGGGTGCGGATAGCGAACCCGGTCAGGATTGACATGTCGGCGGCCTCAGAACGGGGGCTCACCGCCGACGGGCGGGGTATCCCAGCCTGCGCCGGTAGCCACGGCTGTCGTGGTCTGGTGGCCGCCCCAGGTGGACCCGCCGCCGTTGTTGCGGCCGGCGCGCTGGACTCGGGCTGTGGCGAACCGGAGGGCGGGGCCGACCTCCTCGACGTCGACCTCCCACACGGTGCGGCGGTCACCCTCTTTGGTGTCGAACGTGCTCGCCTTCATGCGGCCGTGCACGAGGGCGCGGGCGCCCTTTGTGAGGGTCTCGGCGACGTTCTCGGCCATTTCGCGCCACACGTTGCACCGGACGAACAGGGGCTCCTCGTCGACGTATTCGTTTCGCTGTCGGTCCCAGCGGCGCGAGGTTGATGCGACGGTGAAGTTGGTGACCGCGACGCCGGATTTGGTGAACCTCAGCTCGGGGTCGGCGGTGAGGTTGCCGGTAACGGTGATGAAAGTGTCATTTGCCATGTGTGGACCCTTCGGTGTTGTCGTGCTGGTGTGTGGTGGTCATGCGGTGTTGCCGGTCCATTCGAGGGCCGGGAGGGTGTCGCCGGTGTCGAGCTCGGCGAGCTCGCCGCCGCGCCATGCGCCGATGAGTCGCTCGCGGGATCGGTCGCCGTCGGCGTACTTGACGCTGAACGACGAGGGCGGCGGGGTGTGGGTGCGGACGCCGGGCACCTGCTCGCCGTCGGCGCTGTAGTGGCGCCCATCGGCCTCGGGGTACTCGGCGGCGATGACCTTGAGCAGCTGCGGGTCGACCCGGCGGACGGTGACCTTCTCGACGGCGTCGGGGTAGTGCTCGGCGGCCCAGTCGATGAACGCGTCGTCGTCGGTGATCTCGGTGCGGGGGGTGGGCTGGGAGATCGTGAGCGTCGCGATCTGCTCGTCGTCGGGGAGTTTGACGGCGACCTGCTTGACGCCATGCTCCTCGTGGAGCTCAAGCAGATCGTCGATGACGTGCTGCCGTTCGGCTTTGACCTCGGCGCCTGCGGCGTCGGCGACTGTCTTGCGGAGCAGGAACGCGAGCCGGTCGGCCTTGGTGAGGGGTGTGTGGTCAGACATGGTCGGGTGTCTCCTCTGTGGTGTTGTCGGGGATGATCTCGGCGTCGACGGGGGCCTCGTCGCGGGCGGTCGGCGCGGGGGTGGTCAGCTCAGTGAAGCGGGCGCGGACCTCGGCGAGGATGGGGTCGTGGGGCCGGTTGCGTGCCAGCCATTTACCGATCTGCTCGAGCTGGTCGGGGTTGTCCCACCCGGCGCGAACACTGTCGATGATGTTCGCGGGTGTGGTGTCGTCCGTGTCGGCGGAGGTGGTGCGCTTCGGGCTGTGAGTGGCGGCGTGGTCCTCGTCGGCAGGCCGACCATGGGGCCGGGTGGTGGCAATATCCGGGGCGGCGTCCCGGTTGTCGGCCTGTTGCATCTCGTCGGAGGTGTAGAGCCCGGAGAGATCCTGGGGAAACGCTCGGCGGAGCGCGAGCGCCTCGGCGCACTTCGCGAGCTGACCGGCCGGGCGGTCGCGCCACATCTGCGTCAGGTCACCATTTCGCTTGCGGGCGGCGTACTCGCTGAACAGGGCGATGCCGGGGAATCGCTCGCCACCCCGGCGGACGACCACGCGGGCGGCGGCGGGCGGCTCCGGGGCGAGCCACACGTCCGACCACTTGCCGTCAGGGCCGCACCACTGGGTGTCCTCATAGCCGAGGGTCTCCTGCGTCCGCCGGGTGGTCCGATCGGCGATGAGTCGGAATCCGTCGATGCCGGTCTGAATGGTCTGCTTGCCCTGCCGCTCGATCATGTAGATCTGTCGGGCGAACGGATCGAGACCGGTCCGTTTGCACACGTGGAAGAACACTTGTGCGTCGGCCTGGGTGGCTTTCTCGACACCCATGTGTTGCAGGGCGGTCGCCTGCGCGGGGGTGAACCCCGATTGATCGTCGGTGATGGTCAACGCGGTCGAGGCGTCGGTCATGGTGGTGTCTCCTAGTCAGGTTGTGGTGTTGTCGCCGATGAGGCCGAGCAGGCCGACCGTGGCAAGGGCGGCACCCGCGAGCGCGGCACCGGCGTCGTGGAAATTGCAGACGTAGACGGCGACTCCGAGGGCGGCCAGTGGTGCCCACAGGCGTAGCTTCCGGCGGACGTGCGGAGGCCGGTGGTGGCGAGTCATGTGCGAGTGCGAGGTCATCGGCCGGCCTCCATCTCCCACAGGCGTTCCAGGTGTGATTCCTCGTCGATCTGCTCGGCATGTTCGGAGCAGAAGCCATAGCTCTCTGACCGCTCGGGGCAGCCGTCCCACTCGCACGGGCGCGTGTGCCAGATCGGGGTATCAAGCCGCATGGCCGGGCCTCCCCTCGACTCGGGGGCGCGCTTGACCCGCGCAGCGGTAGCAGAGGATCCGGCCGTAGCGGCGCTCCAGGGTCAGGGCCTGCTCGGAGGCGAGGCACATCGGCGATCGGCAGTCCTCGCACTCGGTGGTGATCAGCATGGACATGAGGGGCTCCTATACGGTGGTGGGCATGGACGTCGCTGCTTGGGTCTCATCTGTTGCCGCTGTCTTCTCTGCTGCGTTCACCGTCGTGGCGTGGCACCGGTCGAACCTGTCGAAGGCGGCCCGACAGGCGGCTGATGCAGCCGAGCAGCGGGCGAACCGAAAGGTCGACGCCGTAGAAAAGCAGGCCGCCGAACTGCGTCGGCTAGTCGATGGACTGAGCCGCCCTCCGCTCGTCGCGGTGGCAGAGAGGACCAAGTCAGGTCGACGAATATGGCTGGAGAACACGACTGACGCGCCTGTGGTGATATCCGAGGTAGTCAATGACGAGGACTTCATGCAGCTCGACATCGAGCGTGAGATCCCCGCGACGATTCCGCCCGGGGCACAGTTAGAGATGCGCGCCCTGGCTTCTATGGGTCACACGATTCCGTCGAATCTTCATCTCCGGATCGACGGCAATCGTGATGTTCACGTGCCGATCCGCCCCACGTAATCGCTGCGAAGACGCCTGATGTCGCAGCGGCGGCGATGGAGATCAGGGCGAAGATCCACTCGGGTGTCATGTCATTTCCTCTCGGTGATGTAGGCCCACCAGCGGTCTGCGATCTGCTCGCCGACCGGGTCGGCGTAGACGATGGACAGCGCGCTGTCTGTGGGGTCGGGGCGTCGGCCCTGGACGCTGACGAGCCAGCGGGCCAGCGCCTTGGCGTGGCGCTCACTCACGGATGCGCCGAGCTCTCGGGCGGTGTACTTGACCCACTTCTTGGCCTCGACGAAGCCAGGAAGGCAGGGGCCGGTAGGGCTGTGTGCAGGCATAGGTTTTCCTCGGTTCAGTCGGGCCGATGCCGGCCCTGCCGTCAGACGACGGACTTTGAGTGATGCGAGTTGCGGGGAGGGTTACGCGGCGAGGAGCTCGCGGATCCGCTTGCGGTCGTAGGCCGGGGTGACGGCCCGGCGGCGCTGGTACGCCTCGATGGAGTCCTCGTAGATGAGGTACTTCGACGTGCGGCCCTTGCCCTTGATGGCGTCGAGCTCGCCGGCTCTGATGAGCCGGTAGATCGTGGACCGGCTGGAGCTGAGGACGCGGCAGGCGTCGGAGACCTGCACGGCGGTGCGAGTAGTGCGGCTCATGCGACAGCCCTCCATGTGCGGATGACGCCGCCGTGTCGCGAGCGGGCGCGGCTGATGGTGAATCCGACGGGCTCGATGATGCGGGCGATGCGAGCGGTATTGAACGCCGAGCCGAACCAGTTGGGGTGGTCGGGCTCGCCGATCATGCGGCGCAGGTCGTCGGCGGTGAACTCTGCCCCTGTTCGGGCGGAGCGGGCGGCAAGGGCTTCGATTGCCTCGCGGGCGCCGGTGAGCCAGTCGGCCCTCGGGTCGGTGCGGATCGCTGCTGCAGTTGCCATATCACGCCGCCGCCTCACCGTAGTAGTACTCGGTCAGCGCGGAGGGCTCGACGTGGAGGGCTGCGGCGATGCGTGCGATCTCTCCGACGCTCAGATTCTCCGGGGCGTCCAGTCGGCGGCGGAGGGTCACACGAGGGACGCCGGTGGTCTCAGCAAGGCTGTTCTCGCTGTGCCCGGCGTTGTCCATGAGATCTCGGATGTGCTGTCCGAGTGCTGCTGTTTTGTCCATACGGACTACAGTAGGCAAGTTTTGTCCGTACGGTCAACCTGGGGTTGAAAGTTGGCATGTCGCCGTTGTCCAGATGGTCATAGACTGACCTCCATGAGCATCGAAGACCTGGACGAGTACGCACTGGCCTACCGGCACGCCCTCGCCGCCGAGCTGCGCAACGAACGCGAGACCCGCGGAGTCACCTACGACGCCATGGCGGCATATACCGGCATGCAGATCAAGACGCTGCACCGGTACCTCTCAGGCGAGCGGGACATGCCATTCGGTCGACTCCACGCGATCGCTGACGCCCTAGACATCAGCCTGCCCGATGTGATGCGCAAAGTAGAGGAACGCGTCCACCAGCCGTGAAGGGCTGACCCCAAGGCTCGCTGACACTCTCGTGATTTCCTCAATAGTCATCTCCCCCATCTCGGAGCCCCTCCTGACTCGGTGCGATTCGAACGTATGTTCGAGCCTACAGGGCGGAGGTGACATTGTTGCAAGATTCACATGTCTCGACTGTGACGGGCCCTCAGCGAATCGCACCTCAGGTGCGATTATGCGGCGAAACCGGCGAAATCGGGCTAACTGGCGAAGTGATGCGGCGGCGACGCGCAAGCCTACTTCCCTGCAATGGTGCGGATCAGAGCGCTTTAGTTTTGAGAGGTGGCACCTAGATTCAAGCCCCGTCGCTCACCCTGATGTCCTGTCTCAAGAGATGGGAGACACCCCGAACCGTCACCGGTTCGGGGTGTTTTTTCTTTGTGGCCGATGCGTCCGGGACAGGGCGAGGATCAGGTAAGACGCCGGCATCTGCGGCACCTCCGCTCCAACCTCAGAAGCGGTCGGTCTCATGAGCCCACATGGCGAGCTCGACCCGATTGCGCGCGCCGAGCTTGCGCATCAGGCTGGTCAGATGGGTCTTGACGGTGCTGGGACTGATGTAAAGCTCAGCGGCGATCTCGCTGTTGGTTCGCCCGTGAGCCACCGCGAGGAGCACCTGCTCCTCACGGGCGGTGAGCGGCTCGACCGGCTGCGCGGATGGACCGCTCGGCGAGTTGGCGAACGCCGCAAGCAGGCGGACCGTGACGCTCGGAGCGATCAGTGCGTCACCATCGGCAGCCGCGTGGATCGCTTGTGCCAGGAGCGCGGGTCCGGCGTCCTTGAGCAGGAAGCCCCGAGCACCGGCCTTCAACGCCCCGTGGACGTACTCATCGAGATCGAAGGTCGTGATCACCACGATCGGCAGGGGGTCGGCGACGTCAGGGCCGGCGAGCTGGCGGGTGGCCTCGATGCCGTCCATCAACGGCATGCGGATGTCGAACAGGCACACGTCAGGGCGCAGCTGTCGCGCCAGACTCACCGCTTGGCGCCCATCGGTGGCGGCGCCCACCACTTCGATGCCGGGTTGGGCGTTCAGGAGCATCGTCAGGCCGGTGCGCACGATGTCCTGGTCATCGGCGATGAGCACCTTGATGCTCATGAGGTGGCCCCGACGCGGGGCAGCATCGCCTCGACCTGCCAGCCGCCGCCGGCGGTCGGACCGGCGTGAAATGTGCCGCCCAGGAGGGTCGCACGCTCCCGCATGCTGACGAGTCCGTACCCCGCGCGGGCGCCCCCGGCCGGAGTGGGGCCCCCGTCGTCACGGACAGTCAGACGCACCCGGTCGACGTCACCCACGACATCGATGTGCACGCGGGTGACGTTGCGGGCGTGGCGCATCGTGTTGGTGAGGGCTTCCTGCGCGATCCGGTAGAGCGCGACGCTGACCTCCGCAGGGAGGTCGTGCAGGTCCGACAGGTCCACCTCGATGCGTGGCGTGCCGGCGGCGCGGGCGAACCGCTCAATGTCAGCAAGGCCGGGTTGAGGGGCGAGATCCGGCTCGGCCCCGACACGCAGGACACCGACGATGGTGCGCATCTCCGCCAGCACCCTCGTCGCTGCCTGCTCGATGGTTTCGAGCACGGCCAGCGCACGATCGGGGTCAGAGGCTGCCAAGGCCCGCCCCGCCTGGGCCTGGATGACGATGCCCGACATGTAGTGACCGATGGTGTCGTGCAGGTCGCGAGCAAGCTCGTGACGCTGCCGGAGCTCGGCCTGCTCGATTTCACGCATGCGAGTGGTCGCGTGGAAGCGGATGGCGGCCCCGAGCGCAGCTGAGAACAGGAAGAACCCGTACCCGGCCACCACCTCTGGAACCGTGGTCGGAACTGCGACAAGGGTCACACTCACCCACACCAGGATGGTCCCGAGCCCGATGACGGCCTCGCGGCCCGACCCCCACCGCAGCAACGCGTAGGGCAGCACGAGCGCGAGCGCGATGCTCGCCAGTCCGGTCGCATCGCTCGCGACGATCCGTGCCACATCGAAGACGATCAGCGTGCCGAAAGCGACCGCGACCGCTCCCAGCGGCTGGGTCCGCCGCCACAGCACCGCAACGGCGACCACGCCGCTGACGACCAGGGCAGCCAGGAGCCAGGTTCGGTCCGGCCGTAGCACGGCCTCGATCAGCGACGCCGCGACGGCCACCCCAAGCAGTGCCCAATCCCGCCACACCCGCCGTGGCGGGTTCGCCGGTCGAGGCTCAGCCCACCACGAGCGCAACGCCTTCGTCACCATCTGTCCAGTGTAGGGACAGCGCGGCAGCGGCGGATCAGCCGAATGGACGAGAGAGAGACTGTGCCATCGGCCAGGTGAACTCCGGCCTCAGGGCCGATGTGCCCGCCGTCGTGGTCAGCGATCGTGGAACTACCGATCCTCACCACGACAACGGAGCTCATCATGAGAACCCATCAACCCACCGCCACCGCGCTGGAAGACCTGCGGTTGCCGGTGAAAGTCAAGCTTGCAGCAGCGTGGACGAGTTTCATGTTCTTCTATATCTACGTCGACTACCTCCACCTGTACAAGCCCGGCATCATCGACGACATCCTGGCCGGCGTCGTCTTCGAATTCGACACCAGCCAGACATTCGTCGTCAGTGCGCTCGTACTCGTGGGGATCCCGATCCTCATGATCCTGCTCTCCATGGCGCTGCCCGCCCGTGCCAGCCGCACGATCAACCTCGTCGTGGCATCGCTCTACATCCCCGTCTCGGCGTTCAACCTGGTCGGCGGGTCCTGGCTGTACTTCTTGGGCCTCGGCGTCGTGCTCGAACTGATCATCCTCGCCTACATCCTCCGCTCGGCCTGGACCTGGCCCCGCACCGCACCGTCGGCGACCACGGTGACCACCCAGGACCGTGGAGCCCCTCGTGCCCAGCAGCAGGCGTGATCGCGCGCCTTGAAGCCTGGGGCGGCTACGCGTTCCAGGGCGACCTGGAAGTTCGCATTGAAGGCGTCCAGCTGGGGCGGGGCCAAGGCAGGATCGCTGACCAGTTCGCCACCATCATCGACGACGAGTGGCACGGTGCGGCACCTGCTCGCATCCGGGAGCAGCAAGAGCATGACCTGGTGGACTGGGTCCGATCTGCGGCGGCAAGCGGTGTCGCCGGCTTCATCACCAGCTCCGCGGGTGCGACTCACCCTGCCCTGGCCGGCCAGAAGGTCCTGTCCGGACCTACGGCCCAGGAGACCTTCTACCGTGTGGCCGGTGTCCTGCGCGACTCACGTGGTCTGTCCAAGATCGCCGCCATCACCGGATCCTCCGGCAAGACCACCACCAAGCGGATGCTCGCACACGCGTTGCGCGCGGCCGCTCCCAGGGCTCGGGTCAGGTCCAGCCCGAAGTCCTTCAACGTCTCGACAGACGCGGCCAAGTATCTGAGCAGGTCGCCCCAGGTGCGCCACTCCGTCGTCGAGATCGCCGGCGGAGCCTTTGCAGAGTATCTCGCGAACGACTTCACCGTCTCCGCAGACGTCTCCATCGTCACGTCCATCGCCGAGGCCCATCTCGATCAGCATGGCGACCTCGAAGCTGTGGCGACCCGGAAGGCGCACATCTTCGACCGGCCTCCCACGGCCGGCACTGCGGTCATCAATCTCGACGCCCCACGCGCGGAGATCCTGGTGGAGCGTGCTGCAGATCAGGGATGCCAGCTCGTGACCTATGGTGAATCGCCTCATGCGGCGCTCCGCCTCCTCGAGTACAGGTCTGAGACCGGTGAGGTCACAGCCAGAGTCGCCGGAGAGAGCATCGCCTACACGGTCGGGGCGCGCGGGAAGCATATGGCGCTGAACAGCCTGGCGGTCATCGCCACCCTGCGGAGCTACCGACTCCCCGGCTGGCGGCGCGGCATCGACTCGCTGGCCACCTTCGCCACCCTGGACGGTCGAGGCGCTTCCCATGCACTGGGCCTGCCAGACGGCGGAGCGGTGACGGTGGTCGATGAGGCCTACAACGCGAACCCCGGATCGATGAAGGTCACCTTGCAGGCGGCAGCCGAGGTCCCTGACCTCGGTGCTGGTCGCGTGATCCTGGTTCTCGGTGACATGCTCGAGCTCGGCACCGCGTCTGCTGAACTCCATGCCTCACTGGCCTCGGCCGTCGCAGAGTCCCGTGCCCAGGTCACACACCTGTACGGCACAGACATGCGGCACCTGCATGCGGCACTTGCCACAAGGGGGCTCGTCAGCACCCACTGGAGCGATCTCGACGAGCTGGCACGCACCGTACTGTCTGACCTCAGAGCCGGCGACACTGTCATCGTGAAGTCCTCCCATGGAACCGCCCTCCATGAGCTCGTGAGATCGCTCAGGTCGTCATTGGCCCCGGACCCGGAGACCACGCCACCCGTACCGCCGCGCTGAGGATGGCCCTTGATGCCTGGACGACGCTGGCTCCAAGGGAAGCCAACTCCCCGCGACGACCCTTTTACATCGTTGTACATCTTCCTCCTCGAGCGCGTCCGATCTGCAAGACTGAGCGATGATCGGGGCAGGGCGCCACCGGCGTCGAGGAGTCCGGCACCGCCGTGGCCGAAGCCCTGCCGGACGCGACACCAGCGAACAGCGACAGGCGGAGGACGACGTGGACCAGCACCCGGGGAACACTGAACACCAGGAATCGTCAGCCGCGACCAGCGGGCGGCCACAGCGAACCCGGACGACCCCCGGGCCCGCAGAGCACAACTGGGCAGGCAACCTGACCTATCGGGCACACGAGGTGCTCCACCCGCGCTCCGTCGACGAGCTGAGGGCGGCCATGACGCGCCCTGGGCCGAAGCGTCTCCTCGGCTCCCGGCACAGCTTCAACACCATCGCCGACACCGACGGCACATTGATCTGCCTCGATCTGATGCCCCCGGTTCTGGAGGTCCATCAGGACTCCGTCACAGTCGCCGGAGGGATGCGCTACGGCGACCTCGCCCCGAACCTCCACCAGCAGGGTCTGGCTCTGGGCAACCTTGCGTCCCTGCCGCACATCTCGGTGGCCGGCGCAGTGTCCACCGGCACCCACGGCTCCGGCGACCAGATCGGCACACTGGCCTCTGCGGTGCGCACCCTGACGATCATGGCCCCCGACGGGACCATCCACACCCTGCGCCGCGGCGAGCCGAATTTCGACGGGGCCGTGGTCAGCCTGGGAGCACTCGGCGCGATACTCACCCTGGAGCTCGATGTGGAGCCCACCTACGAGATCGCCCAGACCGTCTTGGAGCAGCCACGCTGGGAGGCCGTCCTGGAGAACTTCGACGACGTCACCCGCCTCGGTCGCAGCGTGAGCATCTTCACCACCTGGAGCCGCACCGACGTCGCCGACCAGATCTGGGTCAAGTCTGCTGTGCCCGCGCAGGTCACCCAGGCTGAGTCGGATGACCTGGTGGAGCTCCTGGGCGCCCGGCGTGCGACGGAGAAACGACACCCGCTCCCAGGAGTCTCTGCAGAGTCCTGCTCCGAGCAGGGCGGGATCCCCGGCCCCTGGTACGACCGCCTCCCCCACTTCCAGCTGGGCTTCACCCCGTCCGCCGGCGCCGAGCTGCAGACCGAGTACCTGGTGCCCCGCAGAGATGCCGCTGCCGCCCTGGAGGCGGTCCGCGGACTCGCCACGGAGATCCGTCCCCTGCTGCAGGCCAACGAGCTGCGCACGATGAGCGGAGACAGGCTCTGGCTCAGCCCCGCTCACGAGGAGGACACCGTGGGCTTCCACTTCACCTGGCGCCCGGAGCAGGCCGCCGTCACGGCGCTCCTGCCCCGACTCGAGGAGGCACTTCCGGCCTCGGCCCGACCCCACTGGGGCAAGCTGTTCACCTTCCCTGCGGAGGAGGTCCGGTCTCGGTTCCCGCGCTGGGACGACTTCGCCGGTCTGCGTGACCGCTTCGATCCGGAGGGCGCACTGCGCAACGACTTCCTGGCCTCGCTGGGCCTCTGACCTGGAACGTCACGGTGGATCGTGCAGCGGGTCACGGGGCGCGACCTCACTCACACGTTTTTCACAGGAACTTAGATCACGAGACGGTAACGAGGGTGGATCGGCATGATTCCGGGGTTATGGCCCCCGACGCGCCGGATCGGCCAGGTTGACGCAATCGTTCTGAGACCTTTTACTAGGTGGCGGACATCTTCCGTGATGTTGGCGTGATCTGGTTCGCACCGGATCGACGACGCCGGCGTTGCGGAAGTACAGGGGCCGACAGACTCCCCGTCACCGTCCATTGTGTCGGCCCTGGTGAACGTGACCACGATTCGACGTGAATGAAGCTGGACGGTGACATGAGGAAGGCCCGGGAGGGTCCGAGTGTCGGGGACTTCGGAGCTACTGCCTAATGCAGACCAACAAGACTTTCAAGAAGATCGTCGGCGGCAGCCTGGCGGCTGCCACCCTCGCCGGCGCCGGCGTCGCTGCTGCGGCCCCGGCCGCCAACGCCTCCGGTGTCTGGGACCAGCTGGCCCAGTGCGAGTCGGGCGGCGACTGGTCCATCAACACCGGCAACGGTTACTACGGCGGCCTGCAGTTCAACCTGCAGTCCTGGCAGGCCGTGGGCGGCTCCGGCTACCCGCACGAGGCCTCCAAGCAGGAGCAGATCCACCGCGCCGAGAAGCTGCAGGCCATCCAGGGCTGGGGCGCATGGCCCGCATGCACCGCCAGCCTGGGCATCTCGGGCAGCCCGGGCAGCTCCACTCCGGCCGACGACTCCGCTCCGGCTGAGGAGACTCAGCAGGAGGAGGCTCCGGCCGAGGAGACTCAGCAGGAGGAGGCCCCGGTCCAGGAAGAGGCTCCCGTGCAGGAGGAGGCTCCGGCCGAGGAGACTCAGCAGGAGGAGGCCCCGGTGCAGGAGGAGGCTCCGGTCCAGGAGGAGGCTCCGGTCCAGGAGGAGGCTCCCGTGCAGGAGGAGGCTCCGGCTCCGTCTTCGCCGTCGGCTGAGCCGAACGCTGAGGTCGAGGTCTCGGACGAGACCTACACGATCACCGCCGGCGACTCGCTGACCAAGATCTCCGACGCTCTCGGTGTCGAGGACTGGCGCGACCTGTGGGGCGCCAACGCTGACCTGATCGACGACCCGAACCTGATCTTCGTCGGCCAGGAGCTCAAGCTCCCGGTCCTCTGATCGAGAGACTGAACACCCAGGACAGCGGCGCCGGTCCCTGACCCGCCACTGCCGCACCCGAAGGCGGCCTCTGCAGACATCCTCTGCCGGGGCCGCCTTCGGCGTGTCTGGGGCAGGTGAGACTCACGGCGCAACTGCTCCGAGCGACTCGACCTCGATCTCGTCCTCCCCCAGGCGCAGCACGATCCCGCCATGAAGGTCAGTGCGGTAGACGCTCGTCCCCGCCTCACCCAGAGCCTGGCGGATGGAGGGGGCCGGATGCCCGTAGGAGTTGTCCTCCCCGACACCGATGAGAGCGATCTCCGGGGTGGTGCTCTCCAGCGTCTCGGTGCCGCCGTTCGCGGCACCATGATGGGCGACCTTCAGGATGTCCACATGTTCAGGCAGGGCGCCGGTCCGGATCGCCAGCCGGGCCGCGTCCTCCTCGAGGTCACCGGTGGCGAGCAGTCGCCACGGATCATCGCGACCGCCCCGGGACTGCGACTCGGCCTCACCGTCCTCCAGCTCGAAGAGCACGACGAGCGAGTTGTCGTTGGGCTCCGGATAGTGCTGGTGGGCAAGCCACACCTGCCAGCGGGCCCTGGCCTCGGACAGTCCAGCCCCCATCGTCTCTTCTCCTGCCATACTGGACGGCTCCCCCGCCGACCTCCCAGACTCTGAGGTCTCGCCGGGACCCACCCGACGCACCCGCACGTCATCGAGCGCGGTCTCGAGCTCCGGCTCGGCCCGGGGCGTCCAGTCCGCGCTGCCGCCGTACAGCACCTCGTGCACAGCACGACCCTCTATCACGCCCGGGACGCCGCCGTAGTGATCGCGGTGCTCATGGGTGATGAAGAGCGTGTCCACGGTCTCCACCTGCAGGCGGCTCAGGCAGTCATCCGCCAGGTGGGGCTCCTCCCCCGCATCGACGACCACGGCGCTTCGCGCGCCGCTGCGCACGACCAGCATGTCGCCCTGCCCCACATCGCACATCACCACGCTCCAGCCCTCAGGGGCGCCTGTGGCCCCGGGGAGCCTCCCCGGGAGCACCAGGGCCGTCAGTGCCCCCGCCACGGCCGCACAGGACCACACAGGAGCTCCGGAGCGCAGCAGCCCGAGGACAGTTCGGCGAGGAGGCCCTGACCGTGGCCCTGCATGGCGCCGTCCCTCCGTCTGAGCCGGCTCACTCGATGGGAGTCCAGTCACCAGGCGTCGGGCCAGCAGCACCACAGCGATGACATAGGCCACCACCAGCGCGACGCCTGTCAGCCCGTCGGGCCAGGGCGCCACCGCCTGGGGTAGGGCGGACGCCCGGCGTCCGATCCATCCGATGGCAGCCGCCGGAAACCCGCAGAGCCAGAGCAGTCCTCCTGCCAAGTCCGGCACGACCGGAGACAGCAGCGCGCCGAACAACCCCGGCACCGTCACGAACGGCAGCAGCGGCGAAGCCAGAATGTTGGCCGGCACGGCATAGGTGGTGAGGCCGCCGCTCAGGGGCAGCAGCACGGGAGTGACGAAGAGCTGAGCGGACAAGGCCAGCGCCGCAGGACCGGCGAGGATCCCCGGCAGCACGCGCTTGAGCACGTCCTGGATGCGCGCCCCGGTGAGGATGATTCCTGCCGTCGCCGCAGCTGAGAGCTGCATCGCAGGCTCCACAGCGTAGTGAGGATCCCAGATCAACATGCCGAGCACACACACGCACAGCAGGGAGAACGATGCCCGGCGACGCCCGGAGAACAGGGCCAGGGCTCCCAGGGCGCCCATCACCGCCGCCCGGATGACGCTCGGGGCGGGATCCACCAGGCCCACGTAGAGCACCAGCCCGAGCAGCGCCAGGAGCAGACCCAGGAGCCGGGGCGTCCTCAGCAGGCGCAGCAGACCCAGGAACGCTCCCATGACCAGCGCGCAGTGGGTTCCGCTCACCACCGTCAGGTGCGTCATGCCAGCTGCTCGCATCGATTCGGTCAGGTCGTGACCTTGGCCGCTCCTGTCTCCGAGGATGAGCCCAGGGAGCAGCTCGGGCGCGTCTCCGGCCGCCGGTCCTGAGGCCTCGATGGTGCCGTCGCGCACCGACCTGCGGATCTCGCTCCACCATTCGACGGCTCTGGAGACGGCCCGCTCCTCGTCCTCGAGATTTCCGGAGGAGGGTGTCAGGGCATCGACGCCGAAAGGAATGAGCAGGGCAGTGGCCCTATCCCCTGGTTCAGTGCCGATCGGCCGCACCAGACCGTGGAGCCGTTCGCCCACCTGCAGCTCCGTCGCCGCGTCCGCGTCGAGCAGAAGCACGGCGTCAGTCTGGACATGTCGCCAGACATGTGACGCTGATGAGCCATTGGCATCTTCTCCTTGTGCCATGTGGTCTTCGGGCGGGGCAGAGCGATGCTCGAAGGCGCTGACCCTGGCCCGGACCACGGCGCGGCCAGCACCGTCGGGGCCAGGACGGGCCGCCTCGCGGGGTGCTCCGACCACGCGCAGCTCGACCCGGATCGGGACCTCAGCCTCGACCGCCTCCTCCCACCCAGTGACCTCCACCCGCTGGTGCGTCTGGTGCGCGCTCAGGGCCACGGAGCCCCCGGCCACGCAGCAGACCGCCACCTGCACCGCGGCGAGGACCGCCCACCGATCCGGAGACATCATCCGATGAAGGAGGACCAGGACACCGAGCAGCAGAGCCCCCACCCCGCCGAGGAGCACACCCAGCCCGAGAGCCGTCGCCACAGAGGTCTGGATGGTGATCCATGCGGCGCCCCAGGCCACGAGGGCGGCGGGGAGCAGCCGCAGATCGACTGGCCGTGCCGGGTGACCAGCCTCCCTGCCGCGGAGGCCGTCTCCGTCTGGATCAGGGACTGGACGGGCCGGTGCGCCGCGGCGGAGCTCACCCTCGGTGACGTGTCCGGGTGGCAGATGCCTCACCATGTCACCTGGTCAGCGATGTCCTCAAGGATCGCCGGGCCTATCCCCCGCACCCCGGCCAGCTCCTCGAGCGAACCGAAGGGGCCCTGATCGCTGCGATGGTCGACGATCCGCTCGGCCAGGGCGGGTCCGATGCCGGGCAGCTGCTCCAGCTGCCCAGCATCGGCCTCGTTGAGGTTGACCGGAGTTTCCTCTGCGCCGTCCCAGGGAAACCCATCCGATGGATCCTGGCCCGCAGGGTCCTGGCCCGCACCGTCCTGGGGCCAAATGGGTGGCGGCCCACCGGCGTCGACCTCCTCCCGGGTGGGCACGTGGATCAGGGAACCGTCCACGGCCTCGGCGGCCAGATTGAGCGCCTCCAGTGCGGCGCCGTCGACAGCACCACCCGCCGCCTCCAGCGCGTCATGGATCCGGGAACCGGAGGGCAGTTCGACCACCCCGGGTTCTTTCACCGCCCCGGCCACATGGACCACGAGCACCGGAGCCTCTTCCTCCCCGGGGCCCCCAGTGGAGTCCCCTTCCCCGTCCGCCGCCTCGTCCGGCGTCTCCGCCGGCGCTGTTCCGTCCGGCGGAGTCTCCCGGGGCCGCGAACCGCCGTCGTCGGAGCCGCTCAGCTCCGGGGGTTCGGGCAGCGGCTCGGAGGAGGACGGAGAGCTTGTCCCCCATGAGACCAGCAGCCAGGCCAGGAGGGCGGCCACGAGCGCCGCCGCGGCAGTGATGCGCAGACGGGTGCGCACGGGTCGCTGATGAGCGGCCTCCCGCTCCCGGCGAAGCCTCTCTCGACGGGAGAGCACCGGTTCCTCGTCCCAGAGCCCTGGATCCTCCATGCGACCACGGTAGGAGCCCCGTGGCACCGCCCGCAGAGGCTCAGCAGGCCCTGTGGAGGGGTCCGCGTGTCACGGCCCCCGCAGCCCTCCTGTGGAGGAACAGCCAGCCACCGCGCACGGACATCACCCGGGCTCGGGAGTCAGGCACACGGCCAGCGCCCCCAGCCCGAGATGAGCAGCCAGCGAGGGGGGCAGGTCCACCACCGGCACGGGGCGCGAGGACAGGCCGGCGACCTGGTCGGCGAGCTCCACCGCAGGGGAGGCATTGCCGAAGGCGTGGACGACCAGGCGAGGCCGCTCCATCCCTGCGGCCGACTCCTCCACCCGGGCCATCAGCCGTTCCATGGCGCGAGGCATCGTCCGCGGCCGCTCCACCAGCTGCACCTCGCCGTCCTGCAGACCGAGCAGCGGTTTCACCCACAGCAGACCGCCCAGAAGGCTGGCCAGCGCGTTGATGCGCCCTCCGCGGCGCAGCTGCTCCAAACTCGGGACCACGAAGAACGAGGTGCCTCCACGGGCGCTGTGCTCGGCGGTCTCGGCGACCCCTTCGAGGCCCGCGCCCCGGCCGGCTGCGGCCGCGGCGTCGAGGACGGCATGTCCCAGAGCGGCTCCGGTCTGCAGTGAGTCCACCACGCGCACAGGGATGTCCACCTCCCCCGCGGCGAGACGAGCCGCGTCCACCGTCCCGGACAGCTTCGAGGAGAGATGAATCGCGACGATGCCGTCGCAGCCCTGCTCCTGCAGAGCGGTGAAGGCCTGCGCCAGCCGCCCCGGAGAAGGACGGGAGGTGCGCACCGTGATCCCCTGCGCCACCGCCAGGGCCAGGTCCCGGTCCAGCTCCGTCTGATCACCCGGGGTGCCGGCACCGGCCGACCCGCGCGCCTTTCCGGCCGTCTCGGTGTAGATCTGCTCCCCGATCATCACCGGGATCGGCACCGACACCACGGGCACCCGGGCGGCCTCCAACAGCTCGGAGGGCAGGGAGCAGGAGGAGTCGGTGACCACAGCGATGCCGCCACGCCGCCGGCGGGCTCCCCACAGGCCGGCACGGCGAGGTCCGCCCCCTGCCAGCGGGCCCCGGGAGGATCGGATCCAGGCCGCGAGCAGCTCGTCCCGGTGGGCCGCCGATGCGGGGTCCATGGGTCAGCCCGTGACCACGTTGACCAGTTTGGGCGCCCGGACGATCACCTTCCGGACACCGCCGTCGGCTTCGATGTACTTCTGGATCTTCGGCAGGGCCAGTGCGCGGGCCTCCAGATCCTCGGCGCTGATGTCGGTGGCGACCTCGAGCTTGTCGCGCAGCTTGCCCTTGACCTGCACCACCGCGGTCGTGGTGTCCTCCACCAGCAGGCTCTGATCCACGCTCGGCCATCCGGCGTTCGCAACGGAGGGCTCTCGGCCGAGCATCGCCCACATGTCCTCAGCGGTGTAGGGCGCCACCAGGCTCAGAATCCGCGCGGCGATCTCCGCACCCTCCCGGACCGCGGGGTCGGCAGGGCCGGCACCTGAGTCGATCTCCTTGCGGACAGCATTGACCAGCTCCATCAGGCGGGCGATGACCACGTTGAACTTCTGGTCCTCGAGCAGCTGCTCGACGTCGGCGACGGTCCGATGGGTGACCGAGCGCAGCTGATCGCTGCCGTCGGCCGGGTCTGTGCCCGGGTCGCTGGTGACGTCCTGAGCGACGCGCCAGGCCCGTGCGAGGAACTTGGCCGACCCCGAGGGCGAGACGTCGGCCCAGTCGACGTCGTCCTCCGGCGGGGAGGCGAACACCATGGTCAGGCGCACCGCATCGACCCCGTAGGCGTCCAGCTGTTCGCCGAGGTCCACCCCGTTGCCCAGCGACTTGGACATCGCCTTGCCGCCGTTGAGCACCTGGCCCTGATTCATCAGGGCCTTGAACGGCTCGTCGAAACTGATCAGGCCGAGGTCGTGGATGACCTTGGTGAAGAACCTGGCATAGAGCAGGTGCAGGATCGCGTGCTCCACGCCGCCGACGTACTGGTCCACCGGCATCCAACGGTCTGCCTCGGCGGGATCGAAGACCCGAGCGTCGTCCTGGGGGTTCAGGAACCGCAGGAAGTACCAGGAGGAGTCCACGAAGGTGTCCATGGTGTCGGTGTCACGGGTGGCGGGCTCCCCGCAGCCGGGACAGTCCACGGAGACCCACTCCTCCGCCGCGGCCAGCGGGCTCTTCCCCTTGGGCGCCAGCTGCTCACCTCGCAGGTCGGCGGGAAGCCGCACCGGCAGCTCCTCTTCGGGCACCGGGACCTCGCCGCAGCTGGGGCAGTGCACGATCGGGATGGGCGCGCCCCAGAAGCGCTGGCGGGACAGCAGCCAGTCACGCAGCCGATAGTTCACGGTGGCGCGGCCCAGGTCCTTGTCCTCCAGCACCTGCACAGCACGAGGGACCGCCTGCTCCTTGCCCAGTCCGTCCCAGGCCGGGGAGTTCACCAGGGTGCCCTCACCGGAGGTGGCGGACCCCGACTGCGCAGGATGCTCCTCCCCAGTCTCGACGACGACGCGGACGTCCAGGCCCATGGCTAGGGCGAATTCCAGGTCACGCTGGTCATGGGCCGGAACACCCATGACCGCGCCGGTGCCGTAGTCGGCCAGGACATAGTCGGAGGCCCAGACGGGCAGCCTCTCACCGGTCATCGGGTGGACGGCGTGACGCCCCAGGAAGACTCCGGTGCGGGCCCGGTCGGCCGACTGACGTTCGATGTCCGAGACGTGACCCAGAGCGGTCCGGTAGCTCTCCAGCTCCTCGCGATGCTCCTCGGTGACGAGCTGCTGGGCCAGGTCGGCGTCGGCGGCGACCACCATGAAGGTGACCCCGTAGAGGGTGTCGGGCCGAGTGGTGAAGACGTCGATCGGGGCGACGTCCGCGCCGTCGGTGACCGGCTCGATCTCATACCGGACGGTGGCACCGGTGGAGCGCCCGATCCAGTTGCGCTGCATGCTCAGCACGCGCTCGGGCCAATATCCGGCGAGCTGATCCATGTCGTCGAGCAGCCGGTCCGCGTACTCGGTGATCTTGAAGTACCACTGGTTCAGTGCCTTCTTGATGACCTGGGTGCCGCAGCGCTCACAGGCGCCGTCGACGACCTGCTCGTTCGCGAGCACGGTCTGGTCCTTCGGACACCAGTTGACCGGCGAGTCCTTGCGATAGGCCAGACCGCGACGGTGGAACTGCAGGAAGAGCCACTGGGTCCAGCGGTAGTAGGACTCATCCGAGGTGTGCAGGCGGCGGGACCAGTCTGTGCTGATCGCGTAGCGCTTGAAGGACGCGGCCTGTGTCTCGATGTTGGCGTAGGTCCAGTCCGCCGGGTGCGCGTCGTTCTTGATGGCGGCGTTCTCAGCGGGCAGCCCGAAAGAGTCCCAGCCGATCGGGTGCAGCACGTTGCAGCCCCGCAGGCGGGCGTAGCGGGCCGGGATGTCGCCGATGGCGAAGGCCTCGGCGTGGCCCATGTGCAGGTCACCGGAGGGGTACGGGAACATGTCCAGCACGTAGCGGCGCTCACGGGTGTCCTCGGGGTCCACCTCGAACGTGCCGTCCTCCTCCCAGAACGAAAGCCAGCGCGCCTCGATCTCGGCGAAGTCGTACGGCTTGGGCTTCTCGGAGGTCTGCGCGGCCTCTGCCGCGGCGGACTCGCTCGCGTTGCTCACCTGGGGGGCACCTCGTGGTCGGTCATCGGGGACGGTCAAGGGTCGTTCATGGGGCGTTCGGGCCGGCGCGGCTCCGGGCATGAGCACCGGAGGGCCACGCGATCTCCAGCCCGTCCCAGTCTAAGTGACGAATCATGGCCAGGCGGCACAGCTACGCTGGTCTCGTGCCTCTGCCCTCCCGCCCCTCCCCGGCTCCCTGGAGCGAGCATCCCTCCCGGCCCGGGCAGCTCCGTACCCTGATCCTGACCGTCACTCTGGCCGACGGCGTCACCACCACCTGCCCGGTGTCGCTCTGGCACTACCCACCGGTGCGCCGTCGTCGGGGGCCACGACGCCGCCTGCTGCTCATCCACGGCTTCCGCGGCGACCACCACGGCATGCAGCTGGTGGTGGACGCCCTGCCGGAGCAGGAGCTCCTGGTGCCCGACCTCCCGGGATTCGGCGCCAGCCCACCCCTCCCCTCAGGGGTGCACGACGCCGACACCTACGCCCGGGTGGTGGAGGCCCTGGCCCGTTCCTTGGACCTCGACGACCAGGACGTCCTGCTGGGCCATTCCTTCGGCTCCATCGTCGCCGCCGCCCACACGGCCTGGCAGCAGTCGCTCCCGGAGGGCCGCCGCTGGGCGGGCCTGGGGCTGCTGAATCCCATCAGCGACGGCATCTTCACCGGCAGGCTGCTCCCCGGAGCCGCCGCCGTCGAGGCCTACTACCGGGTCTGCGGCCGCCTTCCGGAGCCCTGGGCGCTGGCCCTGCTGCGCTCACCACTGATACTCGGAGTGACCAATCTCACGATGATCGTCTCTCGGGACCGCGATGTCGTCCGCTACGTCCGAGATCAGCATCAGCAGCACTTCGGTGGGTTCGCCGACCGCGAGACCGTGCTGCAGGCCTACCGCTCGTCCAGCCGGACCACTGTGACCAGCTTCGCCGAACGGCTGGATCTCCCTGCCCTCCTGGTGGTCGGAGCCCGCGATCAGCTCAGCACGCTGCGGGGCCGTCAGCGGCTCGCCGGCCGGCTCCCCCAGTGCCGCATGGAGGTCATCCGCGGTGTCGGGCATCTGCTGCACTATGAGAAGCCTGCTGAGACGGCACGTGCCATCCGTCGGTTCCTGCGCGGGCTGTGATCCTGCCCCGGCGCACACCTCCGGAGCCCAGACCCGCTCAGAGCTTCTCAGACCTGCAGGGCGTCTACGTCGTCGACGACGATCCGCACCGCGCGGGCCGAGTGCTGGGCACTCTGCGTGCGTCGCAGCCGGCTCAGCTCGGCGATGATCTCCTGGGCCTGGGCATAGCCGAAGAACAGCAGGTACCGGTGCCGTCCGTCCTCCATGGGCGAGGGCCCGATCCAGTCGACGCCCTCCGGCAGCCCGGCTGACCGGGTGAAGGCCTCGGCGTCCTCAGGCTCCGCGGTCAGGCTGAGCATCCGCTTCGCAGGGGGCAGCCCCAGCTCGAGCCGCCGGTAGAGCTCCCGGCGGGCATAGGACACCGGATCCCAGCGGACCAGGGCGGCCGTGAGCTCCTCGACCTCCGCGGTGACCACCACGGCACCCGAACGCTGCGGGGCCTCCCCATAGGGGCGCACCAGAGCCGCGGCCCGGAACCAGCGGGCCAGCACCCTGCGCGGCACGTCCAGGCCCTCACGACTGAGCTGCGCGTCCCCGTCGAGCAGGAGCGCGGCCGCGTATCCGTCCTCCGCGATCGGCTCCACCCCCGGGGTGCTGACCACCACGGCAGGGTCGGAGGAGACCGTGCGCACCGGATGATCCGCCGTGGAGGAGATCACCGTGATGTGGGGAAAGGCCCGCCCCAGCTCGTGAGCGGTCCGATCCGCTCCGCGCACCCCGGCCCGAAAGCGGTCATGGCCGCATTCCACACACCGGTGTCCGCGGTGGTGGAGCCCGCACCAGCGGCACCGCAAGGTGCCGGACTGCTCATGATGCGCCGGCAGGCTCAGCGGCCCATGGCAGGACGGACACTGCTGACGGGACCGGCAGCGCTGACACAGCACCGCCGGGATGAAGCCGGCACGCGCCACCTGCACGAGCACCGGTCCATGCTGCAGCGCCTGCTGTGCCGCCCGGTAGGCCGCAGCCGGCAGGCGCGCCTGGCGCGACATCGGATCCCGCTCCCGATGGTGGGAGTCCGCAGTGGCCATCATCAGCGGGGAGGCCTCCCGGCGAGAGTCCCGATCTGGTGCGGTCTCCTGAAGCCAGCCGCGTTCCACCAGCCGCTGCACCTCCAGGCTTCGGGAGGTGGAGAGGAACAGCAGCGAGCATCCTGTCTGCACGGTGCGCTGCAGCGCGACCTCGCGCACGTGGTGGTAGGGGGCGCGCGGCTCCGAGTGCGCGGGGTCGTCGTCGTCGACGACGATCAGCTGCCGGAGCCGCGGCACCGGGGCGAACACGGCCGAGCGTGTGCCCACCGCCACCCGGGCCATCCCGAAGCGCAGGCGCAGGAACGCCCGATATCGGGGTGTGGGGCCGACGTCGGCGGTCAGCCGGGCGACCTGCTCCTCTCCCAGTGCGGCCTCCAGCGCCGCGGCGGCATGCTCCACGTCCCTGGCGTCGGGCAGCACGACCACGGCATCGCCCTCGCCCTCCAGGCAGCGGCGCACGGCGTCGACGATCTGCGCGGCCCAGCCCTGCTCGCCGTAGGAGGTCAGGGCCAGCCCGGCTCGACGCGGGCCGGGTTCCGCCGGCGTGAGGACCGGCTCGGGGGCCACGAGCCCGGCGAACTCCTTCTCCACCCTGGCCACTCGTGGAGGGATCGCTGCACGCAGCACGTCGGAGGTCACCCCGGCGCCGCGCTCCGCGACCTTCTCAGCCAGAGAGAGGACCTCCGGAGAGAGCACCGAGATCGCCGAGACGACTTTGTGGATCATGGAGAGGCGGGAGGCGGTGCCCGGTGCGGCACGGCGCTCCACGACGAAGCCGAGCATCTCCCTCCCGGAGAATCGGACCTTCACCCGACTGCCGGCCACCACGGACCCGGCATGGTCCCGCGGCACGACGTAGTCGAAGGGACGGTCCAGGTGGGGCACCCCGGAGTCCAGGAGCACCCGCGCGACCGGCAGCTCCTCGGCGGCTCCGGCGGGCAGCCGGGCCGGCGGCGGGGGCGCCAGCGCATCCAGCAGCGCCGGCTGCTGATCGTCCTGCTCCGCCATCACCCGCCCCCTGTCCTGTCCTGCGGCGTCACCGCGTCCGGGGCCCGGTGAAGACACGCTCTCGGGGAGTCCTGCACGGCCGGCCCTGCTCACCGGACGATGCTACGCGCCCGGGCTGACACCCAGGAAGTCCGGCGGATGCCACGGCCCCCGTCCTCGCCGGGAGGACGGAGCCGTGCACCAGCCGCCGATCAGCGGAGGGGCCTCAGGCGCCGAAGAAGGACCGCAGGGCGTCGACCCGGTCGAGACGCTCCCAGGGGAAGTTCGCCCCTTCCCGGCCGAAGTGGCCGTTCTTGGCCGTCTCCCGGTAGATCGGCCGTTTGAGGTCCAGGTCCTCGATGATGCCCAGCGGGCGGAGGTCGAACACCTCGTCGATGGCCGCGGAGATGCGTGCCGGGTCCACGGTCTCGGTGCCGAAGGTCTCCACGTAGATGCCCACCGGGCGGGCACGACCGATGGCGTAGGCGATCTGGATCTCGGCCCGGTCGGCAAGACCCGCGGCGACGACGTTCTTCGCGACCCAGCGCATGGCGTAGGCGGCGGAACGGTCCACCTTGGACGGGTCCTTGCCCGAGAAGGCCCCGCCGCCGTGGCGGGCGAAGCCTCCATAGGTGTCGACGATGATCTTGCGTCCGGTGAGACCCGCATCGCCGACCGGGCCCCCGACCACGAACGGGCCGGAGGGGTTGATGATCTGTGAGGCGGCTGCCACGTCCAGTCCGGAGGCTTCGATGACCGGAGTCACCACGTGCTCGGCCAGGTCGGCGTGCAGCTGCTCCTGGGAGGTCTCCTGGGTGTGCTGGGTGGAGACCACCACGGTGTCCAGGCTCACCGGCCGGTCACCTTCGTAGCCGACGGTGACCTGGGTCTTGCCGTCCGGGCGCAGGTACTCCAGCAGCCCGTTCTGCCGGACGTCGGTGAGGCGGGCGGAGAGCCGGTGCGCCAGGGCGATCGGGGTGGGCATGAAGGTGTCGGTCTCGTTGGTGGCGTAGCCGAACATGATGCCCTGGTCGCCGGCACCCTGCGCGTCGCGGCGGTCCTCGGCCCCCGAGCGGGCCTCCAAGGAGTTGAACACCCCGGCGAAGATCTCCGGGGACTGCTGGCCGATGCTCACCGAGACGCCGCAGCGGGCGCCGTCGAAACCGTTGGCCGAGGAGTCGTAGCCGATGTCCAGGAGGGTGGACCGCACGATCTGCGGGATCTCGACGTAGCCGGAGGTGGTGACCTCCCCGGCGACATGCACGAGTCCCGTGGTGGTCAGGGTCTCCACGGCGACCCGGGACTCCGGGTCCACGGCGAGCATGGCGTCGAGCACCGCGTCGGAGATCTGGTCACAGATCTTGTCCGGATGGCCGATCGTCACCGACTCGGAGCTGAACAGCCGCAGTGCCTGCGGCGTGGGCATGTCGGAGGAGGCAGCGCTGGTGTTGGTCACCGGCTCATCCTACGCCAGCGGCGACGGCCCCGGCCGAGCCGCCGGGCGCTGGCTTCACAGAGCGTAAGGCGAGCGGGCCTGCCTGCTGAGGAGCTCGCCGGCGCGCTCGACGACGGCGCGGGCCGCCTCCTGCTTGGAGCCGGCGACGTGCAGCGGGTCGGCCTCCCCGAGGAGCCCCTGGACTCCGAAGGAGGCGAGGATGTGGATCTCGGTGTCGTCCTGGCCGAACACCAGGCCCTCGCCGACCCGGTTGAGCACCAGCAGCTCACACCCCTTGCGGAGCAGCTTCGCCTGCGCGAGGTCCAGCGGGTCGTTCGCGGCGTCACCGGTCTCTGCGGCGAAGCCGACGATGACGGTGGGTCCGCTCCCCCGCTCCGCCCGCCGACGGACGGTGGCTGCCAGGATGTCGGGATTGCGCTGCAGGTGGATGACCGGATCCACACCGTCCTCGGTCTTCTTGATCTTGGCCTCGGCGTAGTCCGCGGGACGGAAGTCCGCCACGGCGGCGGCCATGAGGAGCAGGTCCGCCTCGTCGCCCGCGGAGGCGACGGCGGTGTGCAGCTCCTCGGCCGTCTCCACCCGCTCCACGGTGATGCCCGCCGCGCCCTCGGGTGCGGCCACCTCCATGATCCCGGCGATCAGATGCACGTCGGCTCCGGCCGCGGCGGCGGCGGCGGCCAGCGCGACGCCCTGTTTGCCGGAGGAGCGGTTTCCCAGGTAGCGGACGGGGTCCAGCGGCTCGCGGGTGCCTCCGGCGGTGACGATGACACGGCGTCCGGCGAGCAGCCCGTCCTGCGCCGAGGGCGCAGAGATCGGTGCTGCGGGGGCGGAGGCGCCGTCCAGCTCGGCGAGGATCTCGCGGACTCTGGCATGGATGTCCTCGGGCTCCGGCAGGCGTCCAGGGCCGGAGTCCGCTCCGGTGAGCCGCCCGACCGCGGGCTCCATGACCTCGTGGCCCCGTCCGCGCAGGATGGCGACGTTGTCCACGGTGGCCGGATTCCGCCACATCTCGGTGTGCATCGCGGGCACGAAGAGCAGCCGCGCCTCAGTCGCGAGCAGGGTGGAGGTCAGCAGGTCGTCGGCCATGCCGGCGCGTGCCCGGGCCAGCAGGTCGGCGGTGGCAGGCGCGACGACCACGAGGTCCGCCTCCTGCCCCAGCCGCACATGACGCACCTCGTCCACATGGGAGAAGATCGAGGTGCTGACCTTGCGGCCGCTGATCGCCTCCCAGGTGGGCCGGCCGACGAACTCCTCGGCGGCGGGCGTGGGAACGACATCGACCTGATGCCCGTCCTCCCGAAGCAGGCGGAGAAGATGCACGGCCTTATAGGCGGCGATTCCTCCGCTGACTCCCAGGATGATGCGCATCAGGTCGATCAGACGTCTCGGACGGGGCCGGTCAGGAGGCCGGGTTCTCGGCCGCGTGGTTGACCAGCAGGTCCTGGTCGATCTCTCGCAGGGCGATGGAGATCGACTTCTCGTTGAGCTTGGTGTCCACCAGCGGGCCGACGTACTCGAAGAGGCCCTCGTGGAGCTGCGCGTAGTAGGCGTTGATCTGACGGGCGCGCTTGGCGGCGAAGAGCACCAGGGCGTACTTGGAGGCGCTCTTGCCCATCAGGGAGTCGATCGGCGGGTCGATGATGCCTTCGAGCTTCTCAGTCACTGAAGAATGGTCCTTGTCGGTCGCGTGTGGTCGGTCGCGTCAGGTCGGCCGTCGTTCAGACTGCGTTCCGCTGGAAGCCCATGAGGGCGACGAGTTCGGCGGCGGCGCGGTCGAGGTCGTCGTTGACGACGGTGACGTCGAACTCGGATTCTGCCGCGAGTTCCATCTTAGCGGTTTCCAGTCTCCTCTGCTGTTCCTCGGGACCTTCCGTGCCGCGACCTGTGAGACGCGCCACCATCTCCTCCCAGGAGGGTGGCGTGAGGAACACGAACTGGGCCTCCGGCATGGTCCGGCGCACCTGGCGGGCGCCCTGCAGGTCGATCTCCAGCAGGACGCAGCGCCCTGCACCCAGCGCTTCCTCCACCGTGGATCGCAGTGTCCCGTAGCGGTGCCGACCATGCACGGTGGCCCATTCGAGGAAGGCGCCCTGCTCGACGAGACGGTCGAACTCCTCCGCAGAGATGAAGTGATAGTCGACGCCGTCGACCTCCCCCGGGCGCGGATCCCGAGTGGTGGCGGACACGGAGAAGCAGACCGCCGGGTAGTTCTCTCGGATGTAGCGGCTCATCGTGGACTTCCCCACTGAGGTGGGGCCTGCCAGCACGGTGACCTGGGGCTCGTTCACGTCTACAGACTCCTCGGCACGGCGCCGCGGCGCACGAGGGCGGCTGCGGAGCATCGGTCGGGTCGACGGGGCGTGAGCGGCGGTGCGTCAGGAGCACGCGTCGACCCTGGGGATCAGGATGTCGTCCATCCTAACGCCCCGGCTCGGTGCCGTCCGACTCGTCCTCCGCGATCAGCTCAGACCAGGTCGGCCAGGTGCTTGGCCAGGGCTGTGCGCTGCTTGATGCCGAGACCTCCGATGCGGCGGTTCTCGGAGATCCCGAGCGCCTCCAGCGTGCGTGCCGCGGTGACCTTCCCCACACCGGGGAGGGCCTCCAGCAGCTCGACGGTCTTCAGACGGGCCACTGCCTCGGACGTCGAGGCCTTGACGAGGACATCTTCGAAGCTGATCCTCCCCGACCCGAAGGCCTCCTTCAGCTCGGCTCGTTCAATCCGGGCCGCCAATGCCTTCTGCCGGGCGATGTCGCGCTCTTCTTTGCTCAGTTCTCGCAGGGCCACGGTGTTCTCCTCTGCTGCGCCGCCTATCACATGTGGCAGAATCTAGCCGCTATTCGTCTGTGGGGCAATAGTCCGTTCCCCCAGATCAGGGGGCAGTCGACCGACCGGGCGAACCTGCGCCGCCGGCGGGTCAGTCGGCGAGCTCCTCCGCCGTCCGCCGGACCGCTGCCGTCAGCGCCGAGATGTCGGGACCTGCGGCGAGTATCCCTCGGGAAGAGTTCACCACCACCTGTCGGTGGGCCTCGGCGAAGCCGGTGCGAAGGTCCTCAGCAGTGGCGCCCTGAGCACCGAAGCCGGGGGCCAGGAGCGGCATCGCCCCGGCGGTGAGGTCCACGCCGGCCTCTTCCGCCAGCCCGGCGGTGGTCGCCCCGACCACCAGGCCGACGTCGCCGAGGGCCCCGTCGATCTGCGGCGCCGGGTTCTCTGCGGCCGCCTGGACGGCGATCCGCGCGGCCACGGTGCCGTCCTCGGTGCGTGCCAGCTGGACTTCCCGCCCCTCCGGGTTGGAGGTCAGCGCCAGGACGAACAGTCCGGCACCGTGCCGTCGGGCGACCTCGAGCGCCGGACGCAGCGAGCCGAAGCCCAGATAGGGGGAGACGGTCAGCGCATCCGCGGCCAGCTCGGCCCCCGGTGCCAGCCAGGCGTCCGCGTAGCCGGCCATCGTGGAGCCGATGTCACCCCGCTTGGCATCGGCGATGACCAGCAGACCCTCCCGCCGGGCCTCCTGCTGCAGCTCCGCGAGCACGGCCAGGCCGGCCGGTCCTCGCCGTTCGAAGAACGCCACCTGGGGCTTGATCACTCCCACCCGGCCCACGGCGGCCTCCAGGACCCGGCTGCCGAACTCCCTGAGCCCTGAGACGTCGTCGTTCAGCCCCCAGGCCTGCAGCAGGTGCGGATGCGGGTCGATGCCGACACACAGCCGGCCGTGGCGAGCGATCGCCTCGGCCAGCCGTGCGCCGAACCGCGGCACGCCGGTGCTCATGCGGACAGCTCCGCGAGCCGGGCGGCGTGGTCCTGCAGCGAGGTCACCGACCAGCTGAACTGGCGCTGGGCCTCGATGGCCTGCACTGCGGCACCGAGCTCGGCCACGGTGGTGATCACCGGGGTGCCCATGGAGGTGGCCGCGGCGCGGATCTCGTAGCCGTCGCTGCGGGCGTCGCCTCCCGAAGGAGTGTTGACGATGAGGTCGATCTGACCGGACTCGACCAGGTCGAGGATGGTCTCCCCCTCCCCCGGCGCGTCGGCGATCTTCCGCACCACCGAGGGACTGATGCCGTTGCGCCGCAGCACATCGGCGGTGCCACCTGTGGAGACGATCTCGAAGCCGAGGTCCACCAGGCGCTTGACCGTCATCACGATGGCACGCTTGTCCCGGTTCGCCACCGAGACGAAGACCTTGCCGGAGGTCGGCAGGGGGTTGTTCGCGGCCAGCTGGGACTTCGCGAACGCGGTGTCGAAGTGCTTGTCGATGCCCATGACCTCACCGGTGGAACGCATCTCCGGGCCGAGCAGCGAGTCCACCACACGGCCCTCGGGCGTGCGGAACCGGTTGAAAGGCAGCACAGCCTCCTTCACCGACACCGGCGCACCCGGCGGGAGCAGGGAGCCGTCGCCGAAGGTGGGCAGGAGTCCGCCGGAGGGATGGCCGGATCCGGTGCGCAGCTCCGCGATGGAGACCCCCGTGCCGATGAGCGCGGAGGCCTTGGCCAGCTGCACGCCGGTGGCCTTCGAGACGAACGGCACCGTCCGAGAAGCTCGCGGATTGGCCTCGATGACGTACAGGATGTCCGAGGCCAGGGCGAACTGGATGTTGATCAGACCTCGCACCCCGACGCCGGCGGCGATCGCCTCGGTGGCGTGCTGGACCCGCTCCAGGACGTCCGGGCCGAGGGTGATCGGCGGCAGCACGCAGGCGGAGTCCCCGGAGTGGATGCCGGCCTCCTCGATATGCTCCATCACGCCGCCGAGATAGAGCTCCTCGCCGTCGTAGAGCGCGTCGACGTCGACCTCGATGGCGTCCTCGAGGAAACGGTCCACCAGCACCGGATGCTCCGGGGTGACCTCGGTGGCATTGGCGATGTAGCGGGCCAGGCCGGGCTCGTCATAGACGATCTCCATGCCACGCCCGCCGAGCACGTAGCTGGGACGCACGAGCACCGGATAGCCGATCGAGTCGGCCACCCGCTTGGCGTCCTCGAAGCTGACGGCGGTGCCGTTCTTCGGCGCGATCAGGCCCGCTCTGCCCAGCACCTGGTCAAACTCCCCTCGGTCCTCGGCGAGATCGATGGCCTCCGGCGAGGTGCCCAGGATCGGCACCCCGGCGTCAGCGAGCTGCTGAGCCAGCTTGAGCGGCGTCTGGCCGCCGAGCTGCACGAAGACCCCATGCACGCCCCCGGTGCGCTCCTCGGCCGCGATGACCTCGAGGACGTCCTCGAGGGTCAGCGGCTCGAAGTACAGCCGGGTGGAGACGTCGTAGTCCGTGGAGACCGTCTCCGGATTGCAGTTGACCATCACCGTCTCGTAGCCGGCGTCACGCAGCGCCATGGTGGCGTGGACGCACGAATAGTCGAACTCGATGCCCTGGCCGATGCGGTTGGGACCGGAGCCCAGGATGATCACCGAGGGCTTCTCATGCTGGCTGATCTCGTCCTCGACGTCGTAGGAGGAGTAGTGGTACGGGGTGTAGGCCTCGAACTCGGCCGCGCAGGTGTCCACGGTCTTGTAGACCGGGCGGATGCCCAGGGCGTGCCGCACGCCGCGGACCACCGCAGGGTCCATATGGCGCAGCGCCCCGATCTGGGAGTCCGAGAAGCCATGCCGCTTGGCGGTGCGCAGCAGGGCCGGGGTCAGCTCCTTGGCCACGGCGATCGCTCGAGCCGTCTCGTTGATCAGCTCGATCTGATCCAGGTACCAGGGATCGATGGAGGTGATCTCATGGACCTGCTCCAGCGTCGCCCCGGAGTGCAGCGCCCGCTGGACCTGATGGATCCGCTCCGTGGTCGGGGTGGCCATACCCTCGAGCAGCTCGGTGAGCCCCTCCTCCCCCGCCGGGGTGAAGTCGAACTCCGAGCCCCGCTGCTCCAGGGACCGCTGGGCCTTCTGCAGGGCCTCGGTGAAGTTGCGGCCGATGGCCATCGCCTCCCCCACGGACTTCATGGTGGTGGTCAGCGTGGGATCCGCGGCGGGGAACTTCTCGAAGGCGAAGCGCGGGATCTTGACGACCACATAGTCCAGGGTCGGTTCGCAGCTCGCGGGGGTCTTCTGCGTGATGTCGTTGGGGATCTCGTCGAGGGTGTATCCCACGGCCAGCTTGGTGGCGATCTTGGCGATGGCGAAGCCCGTCGCCTTCGAGGCCAGCGCGGAGGAGCGGGACACGCGCGGGTTCATCTCGATGACGACCACGCGGCCGGTCCCCGGCTCCACCGCGAACTGGATGTTGCAGCCCCCGGTGTCCACGCCGACCTCACGGATCACGTTGATGGAGATGTCGCGCAGCCTCTGGTACTCGCGGTCGGTGAGCGTGAGCGCCGGTGCGACGGTGATCGAGTCGCCGGTGTGCACGCCGACCGGGTCGAGGTTCTCGATGGAGCAGACCACCACGACGTTGTCGTGGGCGTCGCGCATCATCTCGAGCTCGTACTCCTTCCAGCCGAGGATCGACTCCTCCAGGAGCACCTCGGTGGTGGGGCTGTACTGGAGGCCGGCACCGGCGATGCGCCGCAGGTCCGCGGCGTCATAGGCGAGCCCGGAGCCCAGCCCGCCCATGGTGAATGAGGGACGCACCACCATCGGGTATCCGAGGTCCTCGGCGGCCTCGAAGGCCTCCTCCAAGGAGTGGACGATCCGCGACCGGGCCGACTCCGCGCCCGAACGCTCCACGACGCCCTTGAACTTCTCGCGGTCCTCGCCCAGTTCGATGGCGGCGATGTTCGCCCCGATGAGCTCGACGTCGAACTTCTCCAGCACGCCGTCCTTGTCCAGGGCGATCGCGGTGTTCAGCGCCGTCTGACCGCCCAGGGTGGGCAGGATCGCGTCCGGGCGCTCCTTCTCGATGATCTTGGCGACGACGTCAGGGCTGATCGGCTCCACGTAGGTGGCGTCGGCGAACTCCGGGTCGGTCATGATGGTGGCCGGATTGGAGTTGACGAGGATGACCCGGATGCCCTCCTCCTTCAGCACCCGCAGGGCCTGGGTCCCCGAGTAGTCGAACTCCGCGGCCTGGCCGATGACGATCGGACCCGAGCCGATGACCAGCACGGATTTGAGGTCTTGACGCTTAGGCATTGTCCTTCACTTTCATCAGCTCGACGAAACGGTCGAAGAGGTAGGCGGAGTCGTGGGGCCCGGCGGCGGCCTCCGGGTGGTACTGCACGGAGAAGGCCGGGATGTCGAGGCAGCGCAGGCCTTCCACGACACCGTCGTTGAGGCTGGAGTGGCTGACCTGAACGCGCCCGTACCGCTCCTCCGGCGCGGTGAGGGTCTCCCCCACCGGGGCGTCCACCGCGAAGCCATGGTTCTGTGAGGTGATCTCCACCTTGCCGGTGGTGTGGTCCATGACGGGCTGGTTGATCCCGCGGTGTCCGAAGGGCAGCTTGTAAGTGCCGAAGCCCAGGGCACGGCCCAGGATCTGGTTGCCGAAGCAGATCCCGAAGAACGGGATCCCGGCGTCGAGGACCTCGCGCAGCAGGCCGACCTGATCGGCCGCCGTCGCCGGGTCCCCCGGGCCGTTGGACAGGAACACCCCGGCGGGCGAGACCGCATGGATGTCCGCCAGGCTCGCAGTGGCCGGCAGCACGTGCACCCGCAGCCCACGCTCGGCCATCCGGACCGGAGTCATGGTCTTGATGCCCAGGTCGATCGCGGCGACGACGGCCACCGGCTCGCCCTCCCAGCCGTGCGCGGAAGGTTCCACCACATAGGCCTGCTCGGTGGTGACCTCTTCGGCGAGCCGGGCACCCTTCATCGAGGGTTGGGAACGGACCTCCTCGACCAGCTGGGCCACCGAGCGTGCGGAGGCCTCCCCGGAGAAGATCCCGGCCTTCATGGACCCCGCGGACCGCAGGTGGCGGGTCACCGCGCGAGTGTCCACCCCCTGGATCCCGACGACCTCCTGGGCGATGAGCTCCTCGTCCAGGCTACGGCGGCTGCGCCAGTTCGAGGCGCGCCGCGCGGCGTCGCGGACCACGTAGCCCGCCACCCAGATCCGACGGGATTCGGAGTCCTCGTCGTTGACCCCGGTGTTGCCGATGTGCGGTGCCGTCTGGACGACGATCTGCCGCGCATAGGAGGGGTCGGTGAGGGTCTCCTGGTACCCGGTCATGCCGGTGGCGAAGACAGCCTCACCCAGCCGCGAGCCGCGGGCGCCGTAGGCGGTCCCTTCATGCACGGTGCCGTCCTCGAGGACGAGGAGGGCAGGGTCGAAGGTGCTCATGTGGTGGTTCACTCCTCGGTCAGACGTTTCAGTTGGCTCAGCAGCTGGTCATGGGACTCGGCGTGACGGGCCCGGAACGCCGTCTCGACGTCTTCGGCGCCCAGCGTCCAACCGACGATCAGGGCCCCGTCACGTTCCACGAACTTGCCCACCACACCACGGTCGGTGCGCGTGTAGGCCAGCTGATCCCGGGTGATGAGATAGTTCCGAGCTCCGGCACGGAACACCGCCACCCCCTGCTCATGGACCTCGAGACGGCCGTCGGTGCGGATGCCCAGGCCGTGGACCGCCACGCGGTCCAGATAGTCGGCGGCCTTCACCGTGCCGATGACCATCCCCTCTCCGGCGGCAAGAGGTTCGGTGTCGATGATCTCCGGGCCGATCTCAGCCGGCTCGGGCAGCCCGGACTGGCGACGCCTGCGACCGCGCCAACCCCACCACAGCAGCAGCGCCGCCACGGCGATGATCGCGATCGAGACGTAGAGATAGTTCAGATAGACCTGCGTCATGCCCGGTGATCAGCCTTCCTGCCGGTGAGCGAGCGCTGCAGAGCGCCCTCGTCGACCACGGCGCGGCCGGCCAGGATGGTGGTCCGCACCTGGCCGGGGAGCTCCATCCCGGAGAAGGGAGAGTTGCGTCCCTTCGTGGCGTGCTCCTCGGGGCGGACCGTGCGACGCGCCTGCGGATCCACCAGGATCAGATGAGCCGGCTCGCCGACCGCCAGCGGACGGCCCTGGTGGGGGTGCCCGGCGATCTCTGCGGGTCGGACGGAGCTGACCTCGGCGAACCGGCGCCAGTCCATCAGACCGGTGTCGACCATCGTGTGCTGGACGACGGAGAGCGCCGTCTCGAGTCCGGTCATGCCCATCGCGGCCTGGTGCCACTCACATTCCTTGAGCTGGGTGGGGTGCGGGGCGTGGTCGGTGCCGATGACGTCGATGGTTCCGTCGGCCAGGCCCTCGCGAAGCGCATGGACGTCCTCCGCGGTGCGCAGCGGCGGATTGACCTTGTAGACGGGGTTGAAGCTGCGGACCATCTCCTCGGTGAGGATCAGGTGATGCGGAGTGACCTCCGCGGTGACGTCGATGCCGCGCTCCTTGGCCCAGCGGACGATCTCCACCGAGCCCTTCGTGGAGACGTGGCAGACGTGCAGACGAGACTCGACGTGCTGGGTGAGCAGGACGTCACGGGCGATGATCGCCTCCTCGGCCACGGCGGGCCAGCCGGGCAGACCCAGCACGGCCGAGACGCAGCCCTCGTTCATCTGGGCGCCGTCGGTGAGCAGCGGCTCCTGCGCATGCTGGGCGATGAAGCCGCCGAAGGACTTCACGTACTCCAGCGCCCGGCGCATCAGCACCGGATTGTGGACGCAGATGCCGTCGTCGGAGAACATCCGCACCTGGGCGGAGGAGTCCGCCATGGCGCCGAGCTCGGCGAGCTGCTCTCCCGCCAGTCCGACGGTGACGGCGCCCACCGGGTGCACCTCGGTCCAGCCGGACTCCAGGCCGAGCCGGTGGACCTGCTCCACGACGCCGGCCGTGTCGGCCACAGGAGAGGAGTTCGCCATGGCGTGCACTGCGGTGAACCCGCCCAGGGCCGCGGCGCGACTGCCGCTCTCGACGGTCTCGGCGTCCTCGCGTCCGGGCTCGCGCAGATGGGTGTGGAGGTCCACCATCCCCGGCAGGGCGATGAGGCCCTCGGCGTCGATGCGGCGCACCGCGTCCGGGCCGTGCTCGGCCATCAGCCGCTTGGCCTCGGCGGCCGCCTCCGGGCCGAGCGCCCGGATGCGGCCCTCAGCGATGAACAGGTCGGCGCGCTCCTCCCCGTACAGCGAGGACCCGCTGATGAGCAGCGGCGTCTCCTCGCGGATCGTCCTGCCGGCCTCGGTGGTCTCGGTGGTCTGCCTCATGCGATGCCCCCTGGAATGGTCATGGTGGTCTTCTCGGCTGCTGCGGATCGATCGGCGCTCAGGAGCAGGTGCAGCACCGCCATGCGCACCGAGACTCCGTGGGACACCTGATCGAGCACACGGTTCAGCGGTGAGTCGGCGGCGGCCGCAGAGATCTCCACCCCCCGGTTCATCGGACCTGGGTGCAGGATCATCCCTCCGGCGCCGGCCGGGCCGTCGAGACCCTGCACGACGGCCAGCCGCCCATCGGTGAGACCCCAGCGTCGGATGTACTCGGCCGGACTCGGGAAGAAGGAGCCCCCCATCCGTTCAGCCTGGACGCGCAGCATCATCACCGCGTGCGGGTCGGTGGCCAGCGCCTCGTCGAAGCTGTAGTGGACGGTGACCGGCCACTGCTCCACACCGACCGGCAGCAGCGTCGGCGGGGCGACGAGGCCGACCTCCGCACCGAGGGTGCTGAGCAGCCACACTCCGGAACGGGCCACCCGGGAATGCAGGATGTCTCCGACGATGAGCACGCGCATGCCGCTCAGGTCGGTGCCCCGGCCCTCCGCCCAACCGCGGCGCAGCGTCAGCGCGTCCAGGAGCGCCTGGGTGGGATGCTCGTGGGTCCCGTCTCCGGCGTTGATCACCGCGCAGTCCGTCCAGCCGGACTCGGCCAGCTGGGCGGCCGCCCCGGAGGCCCAGTGCCGCATGACGATCGCGTCGGCACCGATGGCCTCCAGGGTCTGGACGGTGTCCTTCAGGGACTCGCCCTTCGAGACCGAGGACCCCTTGGCGGAGAAGTTCATCACGTCGGCCGAGAGTCGCTTGGCCGCGGCCTCGAAGGAGATCCGCGTCCGGGTGGAGTCCTCGAAGAAGAGGTTCACCACGGTGCGGCCGCGCAGCGTGGGCAGCTTCTTGACCTCGCGGGTCGCGACGCCGGCCATCTCCTCGGCGGTGTCGAGGATGCGCAGCGCGTCCGCATGGGAGAGGTCGGCGGTGGAGAGCAGGTGCCTCATGGACGCGACCCCCTCACGATGAGCACGGCCTCGTCCTCAGGCGCGACGTCGTCGACGTCGGCGAGACGCACCGAGACCCGCTCCTCCCGAGAGGTGGGCAGGTTCTTGCCGACATGGTCGGCGCGGATGGGCAGCTCGCGGTGGCCGCGGTCCACCAGGACCGCCAGACGCACCGCACGCGGGCGTCCCAGCGCGGAGAGCGCATCGAGGGCGGCGCGGACCGTGCGGCCGGAATAGAGGACGTCATCGACCAGGACCACGGTGGCGCCGTCGACCCCGGTCTCGGGAAGCAGCGTGGGCTCCGGGGTGCGTGCATGGCCGGAGCGCAGATCGTCCCGATACATGGTGATGTCGAGCGAGCCCACTGAACGGGCGGGGTCGAAGGCCGAGTCGATATGGGCCAGACGATCGCCGAGGCGGCGGGCCAGGGGGGCTCCGCGGCGTGGGATGCCGAGCAGCACGAGGTCCTCGACTCCGCGATGGGATTCGACGATCTCGTGCGCGATGCGCGTCAAGGCCCGCTCCACATCGGGAGCGGACATGACCTGAGAGGTCTCTGGTGCATTCACCAGGCGACTCCTTCCTCGCCTCACGGGACGATCATTAAAGGAGACAGCGGGTATTCAGCTGTTCGTCACCACTCTAGCGGATCCGACAGCGGCTCGGGCTGATCAGTCCCGCAGCGTGGGCTTGAGCTTCTGCAGCCGACCCAGCACCCCGTTGACGAAGGGCGGGGACTCGTCGGTGGAGAGATCCCGGACCAGGGCCACGGCCTCGGCGACGGCGACGCCGTCGGGGATCTCCTCGTTGTAGAGCAGCTCCCAGGCGCCGATCCGCAGCGCCATCAGGTCCACCCGCGGCATCCGTTCGAGGGTCCAGCCGCGCGAGTAGGTGGTCAGCAGCTCATCGATGCGCTCACGCTGGGCGCCCACGCCGTCGAGGATGGTCACCACATAGTCGTCGACCACCAGGTCGGCCCGTTCCCGGCGGAGCCTGAGCACCTCGAGGGGCGTCGCGCCACGCTGCTCGGACTCGAAGAGGATCTCGAGGGCACGACGGCGAGCTTTGCTTCGTCTGGCCACGGGTCAGTCCGTGACGCGGCCGAGGTACTCGGAGGACCGCGTGTCCACCTTGACCCTCGTGCCCTGGTCGACGAAGAGGGGAACCTGGATCTCGTGTCCGGTCTCCAGGGTGGCGGACTTGGTGCCGGCCGACGAGCGGTCACCCTGCAGGCCCGGCTCAGTGTAGGTGATCTCCAGCACGACCGAGGGCGGCATCTCCAGATACAGCGGGGTGCCCTCGTGCAGCGCGATGCTCACCTGCTGGGACTCCAGCAGGAAGTTGGCGGCGTCGCCCAGGACGGTGCCCGGGACGGTGATCTGATCGAAGTCCCGCAGATCCATGAAGACATAGTCCTCACCGTCGGCGTAGAGGTACTGATAGTTGGAGCGGTCCACCGTGGCGAACTCGACCTTCGCACCGGCGTTGAAGGTCCTGTCCACGACCTTGCCGGAGGTGATGTTCCGCAGCTTGGTCCGGATGAACGCTCCGCCCTTGCCGGGCTTGACGTGCTGGAACTCCAGAGTGTTCCACAGCTGGCCCTCGATCTTGAGGACGGAGCCGTTCTTGATGTCATTGGAGGTGGCCACTACTTGCCCTTCTTCACTTCGGATGCGGGTGTCAGTGCGTCGGTCGATGCACGTGACGGCGTCAGCGGGTGTCGATTCTACAGGGAGACCGGCGACCCTTCGTCCGACTCCCCGATCTCCTGGTAGGTGGCGAACAGGATCGAGGCGTCCGGGATCTCCACCGTGGCCGGCTGACCCTGCCCGGAGAGCAGCACGAAGCGCAGCTGGTCCCCGCGGTTCTTCTTGTCCCGCCGGATGCCCTCCAGGAGCTGGTTCCAGCGATCGTCGCGGTAGGTCACCGGCAGCCCCAGCGAGGTGAGCACCGCATGGTGACGGTCCGCGGTGGCGTCATCGAGACGACCCAGGCTCCGCGCCAGCTCCGCGGCGAAGACCATGCCCACGGAGACCGCCGCCCCGTGGCGCCACTGATACCGCTCCGCCAGCTCGATGGCGTGCGCCAGGGTGTGGCCGTAGTTCAGCGACTCGCGCGTCCCGAAGTCCTTGGGGTCCTCGCTCACCACCGAGGCCTTGACCCTGATGGACCGCTCGATGAGCTCGCGCAACTGAGGAGAGTGCGGATTCTGCGCCTGCTCCGGCGAGGACTCGATGATCTCGAGGATCCGCTCATCGGCGATGAAACCGCATTTGACCACCTCAGCGAGACCGGCGACGAGTTCGTTGCGCGGCAGCGTCAGGAGCGTGTCGAGGTCAGCGAGCACCGCGGCAGGCTGGTGGAAGGCGCCCACCAGGTTCTTGCCCTCGGCGGTGTTGATGCCGGTCTTGCCACCGACGGCGGCATCGACCATGGCCAGCAGGGTGGTGGGCATGTGCACCACACGCACGCCACGGAGCCAGGTGGCGGCCACGAAGCCGGCGACGTCTGTCACCGCACCTCCCCCCACGGCCACCACCGCATCGGAGCGGGTGAAGTCGTTCTGCCCCAGGACCTGCCAGCAGAAGGCGGCGACCTGGATGTGCTTGCCCTCCTCGGCGTCCGGGATCTCCGCGACCACGGCCTTGTAGCCGGCGTTCTCGAGGTCCTGGCGCACGACGTCGCCGGTGGCGCGCAGGGCGCGGGGGTGGATGACCAGGACCCGCTCGGCCTGGGCGCCGATCATCTGCGGCAGGCGGCCCAGCAGACCGTTGCCGATCACGACCTCGTAGCCGAGCTCCTGTCCCCCGGAGCCGCCGCCGTCCCCGACGGTGATGACGGTGGGTTCGGGCCGCTGCTCCGCCGTCTCCGCGGAGCCGGAGCCCTGGGGGGCGGTCCCGGACGGGGACCCCTCGCCGGGCGCGGCGTCGTGCGGGGAGTCGTTTCGCGGTGCAGCGTCGTGCGATGCAGTGTCTGCCTGCGGGCTCATGGAGTGAGGTCTTCTCCTCGTGGGGATTCAGTGGACGGCACGGAGTGCTCTGACGATGGTATCTACTCGCTGGTCGATCGTCCCCTCGGCGGGTTCGACCACCACGTCGGCGCACTCACGATACAGGGCTTCGCGCTCGGCGTAGATGCGGCGCCACGCGGTGACGGGGTCGTCGCCCAGCACCGGTCGGGAAGAGCCGTCACCCAGCCGCTGAGCCGCCTGCTGCTCGGTGAGGTCGAGCATGACCACCAGCTGCTCCGCCAGCGCCTCGCGGGTGCGGGAGCTCAGGACAGAGCCGCCGCCCAGGCTGATCACCGACGGGCGAGGTGCGTCGAGCAGCTCGGCGACCACCCGTTCCTCCTCGGCGCGGAAGGCGCTCTCCCCGCGCTGGACGAAGTACTCGGCGATGCTGCCGTGGCGGGCGACGAAGAAGTGATCGGTGTCCACATGCGGGCGTCCCATCCGGCGGGCGAGCGCCGCCCCGACCGTGGACTTGCCGGAGCCCATGGGGCCGATGAGCACGATGTTGCGCGAGAGGTCCGGCATGCGCTCGGGCCCCGCCATCAGTCCTGCATGGCCGCGGGGGCCTGCAGCGGGTCACCGTCGGTGCCGGTGCGTGTGGGGTCGGTGCCGAGTTCAGGGAGCGAGGCGAGGTAGGACTGGAGGTTCCGACGCACCTCGGGGAGGCTGTCTCCGCCGAACTTCTCCAGCACGGCCTGGGCGATGACCAGGGAGACCATGGCCTCGGCCACGACCCCGGCGGCAGGGACGGCGCAGACGTCGGAGCGCTGGTGGTGGGCCGTCGTGGCCTCGCCGCTGGCGGTGTCCACGGTGCGCAGGGCGCGCGGCACGGTGGCGATCGGCTTCATGCCTGCCCGGACCCGCAGCGGGGTCCCGATGCTCATGCCGCCCTCGATGCCGCCGGCGCGGTTGGTGGTGCGGCGGGCGCCGGCCCCTTCGGGTTCGATCTCGTCATGGGCCTGGGAGCCGCGCCGGCGCACGGTGCGGAAACCGTCGCCGACCTCCACGCCCTTGATCGCCTGGATGCCCATCAGAGCGCCGGCCAGTCGGGCGTCGAGGCGCCGGTCCCAGTGGACGAAGGAACCCAGTCCGGGAGGAAGCCCGTCCACGACGACCTCCACGACGCCGCCGAGGGTCTCGCCGGCCTTGTGGGCGTCGTCGACCTCGGCGACCATCTGCCTGCTGGTCTCCGGATCCGTGCAGCGCAGCGGGTCGGCGTCGAGGCGCTCGACATCGCGGGCAGAGGGCGTCTCGGCGTCCTCCGGGATCTCTACGGAGCCGATCGCGGTGGTGTGCGAGACCGTGGTGATGCCCAGGTCGGTGAGGAACGACTGGGCCGCAGTGCCCAGCGCCACACGCATGGCCGTCTCCCGGGCGGAAGCGCGCTCCAGCACCGGACGAGCCTCGTCGAAGCCGTACTTCTGCATGCCTGTGTAGTCGGCGTGGCCGGGGCGGGGCCGGGTCAGCGGCGCGTTGCGGGCCAGCCCTTCGAGCTCGTCGGGATCCACCGGGTCCGCGGACATGACCTTCTCCCACTTGGGCCACTCGGTATTGCCGACCTCGATGGTGAGCGGCCCGCCGAGGGTGAGCCCGTGGCGCACACCGGCCAGCAGACGGACCTGGTCCTTCTCGAACTTCATCCGAGCTCCGCGGCCGTATCCGAGGCGACGGCGTGCCAGGGCGTCCTGGACCATCTCCGTGGTCAGCCGCACCCCGGCGGGAAGGCCCTCGATGATGCCGACGAGGGAACGGCCGTGTGATTCTCCGGAGGTCAGCCAACGCAACATGGCCTCCATGATGCCATGTCGGCAGACCCCGGGAGGCGTCGACGACGGCGAATTCCGCCTGATGGACGCCCCCGGTGTCCTGCCTCCGGCGGGCAGGGGCTGCTCAGCGAGACTGCTCAGCGGGGCAGGGCCGCGCGCATCCGCGCGACCAGCTCGCTGTGCTCCTCGGCGGAAAGCGAGGCGGCGGGCCGGGAGGACGCCGCGGTGAAACGCTCGACCTGCCGGACGGCCTGGTGCAGCAGCATGGCGAGCCCGGAGACGACCTGTCCCCCAGCCCGTTCCCAGGCCCCGGCCAGCACCGAGGGCCACGGATCATAGGCCACGTCGAGCAGCGCCACGTTCTGCAGCAGCCGAGGCAACGCCGGGGCCAGCTCGTCGGCCGCGCGCGGGGGAAGCGTGGAGACGACAGCGGCCAGCTCGTCACCGGCCAGATCCCCACCGAGCTCGTCGAGCGGCAGCAGGCGTAGGCGAAGTCCGAGCGCCTCGGCCACCGGAAGCAGCGCCTGCGCGCGCTGAGGGGATCGCGCATAGGAGCGGGCCTCCCGGAAGCCGAGTTCGGCCGCCGCCGCAAGTGCGGCCGCTGCGGTGGAGCCGGCACCGATCACGCCGAACCGACCCTGGTCGGCGGCGCCGGTCCGCAGCCCAGCCTCGCCCAGCGCGGTGACGATCCCGTCGACGTCGGTGTTCTCCCCGTGCATGCCGTCCGGGCCGTGGACCACGGTGTTGAGCACCCCGAGGGTCTCCACACGAGCCGAGACGGTGTCCATGTGCGAGACCATGGCGGCCTTCAGCGGCATGGTCACGGACCATCCGACCCAATCCTGGTCGGCGCCCTCGGTCGCCAGAAACCGTGGGAGGCCGCCGAGGTCGACGTCCCGGCGCGAGTAGTCGATGTCCACCCCCAGCAGGCGATAGGCCGCACCATGCAGCGCCGGGGAGAGCGAGTGGTCGATGGGGTGGCCCAGGACCGCGGCGCGGGTACCTCTCACTCGCCCTCCTCGACCTCAGCCTCGGCGGCCTCCTCGTCGGCGGGGCTGCAGACCCCGGGGTTGTCATCACAGTACTCGTTGAACACTGCGACATCCTCGAGGTGCTCAGCGTAGGTCTCGTTGAAGCGCGTCTCGCCCGTCTCGACGTTGACCGTCACCCAGTAGTAGTAATCGGTGTCGGCCGGATCGGCGGCGGCCTCCAGCGTGGCCGGTACGGGGGCGGCGATCGGTCCGGGCGGCAGTCCCTGATGGACGTAGGTGTTGTACTCGTTGTCCGCGTTGAACCGCTCCTCCTCCGGGAAGTGCAGGTCGCCGGAGAGGCCCAGACCATAGTTGACCGCCGCGTCGATCTGCAGGAGGCCGTCGGTCTCGCTGTTGTCCGGGTCGAGCCGGTTCTCGATCGCTCCGGCCATCAGCCGGTAGTCCTCCTCCCGCTCACCACCGTCCCGCTCCTGGTGATTGGCCTCTCCGGTCAGGAGCGAGGCGATGATCACGGACCGCCACTGCTCGTCCTCCTCAGTGATCCCGGCCTCCTCCAGGTACTCGAAGGTCCTGTCGACCATGATCTGGAGGATCTCCTCCGGTTCGGCGTCCAGGTCGAAGCGGTAGTCCCCCCTGGCCAGGTAGCCCTCCAGCGTGGAGGCCTCCTCGGGCAGCCCGTAGTCCGTGGGGTCCTCGGCGGCCTCGCGGAACTCCTCCTCGGAGAATCCGGTGCCCTCCTCGAGCGCGGCGAAGACGTCGTCGATGCGCCAGCCCGCAGCGATCGCGACGTAGTCCTGGCCCGCCGCGTCCGGGGTCAACGCGGCGATGGCATCGACGGCGGGCATCTCCTCGCGCACCTCATACTCACCGGGCTGCAGGATCCCGACGTCGTCGGACTCGCGCAGGGCCGCATCGAGGGCCTCCGGGCTGGCGATGATCCCCTGGTCGGCGAGCCGATTGGCGACCACGGCCCAGCCCTCGCCCTGGTTGACCTCGAAGGTGGTCGTCTCGCCGGCCTGGGTGTCATAGTCCTCCGGCCCGGAGAGCAGGCCCCCGAAGACGGCGTTGAACACCAGGGCGAAGATGACCAGCAAAACCGCGAAGCCGCTGATGACCAGCCCGAGGGCGATGTTCCGGCGTCGACGCCGTTCGTGCCGCCTGGTGAGGATCTCACGGCTGGCTCCTGTGGCGATGGGCGTCACCGTCTGATACCCGCGGCCGTAGCTGGAGGAGGTGATCAGCAGCGGCGTGCCGTCGGCGTCGTGCTCGATGTGGTCCTGGTCGAGATGCTCCTCAGGGCCCAGCAGGTCCTCGGCATCAGGCAGCTCCGCGGCGTGGACCTCTCCGGCGACCTGGGTCCTCCCGGCCGGATCCGGCGACGCCGCACCGATGGCCTCTTCGAAGGGGACCTGCCCGACCGGAGCCCCGGAGGCCGCCGAGGTGCCTGGGCCGCCGACGGCAGATGCCCGGTGCGGCGCAGCCTGGTGGTCCGCCCGAGCGCGCTCCCGTGCCTCGCGGATCTCTCGACGGCGACGGCGGGAGCCCGCCTGATGCGGCATATCATCGCTCACGCGCGGGTCCTCACTGGTGTCAACAGCACATGTCTGTGCGATTGTAATCTATTCGTGATCAAAGCTCGGCAAAAGGGAGGATCTCGGCGCGGTCAGCCGTCCTCGGCGATCATCCTGCGCCAGCTGAGCCGTGCCTCGAGGGCCTCTTCAGCCTCCGCGATCACCCGCGAATCCCCCGCGGCACGCGCGTCGGCGAGCTCCCGCTCGAGTCCGGCGATGGTCTCATCCAGCTGGGCGAGCATGGAGTTCTGGCGGGCCATCGTCTCCGGGTCGGTCCGCCGCCAGTGCGCCTGCTCGGCCTCGCGGAATGCGTCCTGGACGCGCTTGAGGGCGCCTTCCATGCGCTTCACGTCACCGCGCGGCACGCGCCCGGCCGCATCCCAGCGTGCCAGCAGGGCGTGATACTCGTCGCGGACGGCATCGGGAGCCGAGAACGGCATGAGCTTCTCGAGCTCCTGCAGCACCTGCTCCTTGACCTCGAGGTTGGCGCCGTATTCGGCGTCGACCTCTGCATTGGCCGCATCGCGCGCAGCGAAGAACACGTCCTGGGCCGCGCGGAAGCGCGTCCACTGGGCGTCGTCGGTCCGACGGGCACCGCGGCCGCAGGCCTTCCATTCGTCCATGAGCCGGTGGTAGGCCTTGGTCGTGGGGCCGAAGTCGGTGCTGTGCTGCAGCTCCTCGGCGCGGGCGATGAGCTCCTCCTTGACCTTCTTGATCTCTCCGTGTTCCTTGTCCCGGTGGCTGAAGAAGGCGCGACGCTCCTTGTCGAAGGTGCTGCGCGCGGCACGGAACCGCTTCCAGTAGGGGTCCTCCTGGGACTTCGTCAGGCGCGGAGGCTTCTTCTGCTCGGCCTTCCAGGCGTCGAAGAGCTCACCCATGCGCTGCTGGGCCGACTTCCAATGCTGGGTGGCAGGGTCCGCGGCAGCGAGCCGCTCGGCCTCTGCCACGATCTCCTCGCGGACGGCCAGGTGCTCGGCCACAGCCTTCTCCGCCTGCTCCTTCTCCAGGACGGCGCGGGCGTCGATGCCCTCGCCCAGTGCGGTCAGGATGCTCCGCAGGGAGTCGGTGTCCCCCACCCAGGCTCCGCCGTCGAGCTCAGCCAGCAGGGCGTCCCGACTCTCACGCAGCGCCTTGGCAGAGTCGGCGGCAGTCTCCACCCGGGCTCTGAGCAGCAGCGCGCGGTTGTAGAGCTCATCGAACTTCCGTGTGAAGTACTGCAGGGCCTCCTCAACCGTGGCGCCCGGATACTGCCCGACGTAGGCCTCCCCCGTAACTGCCTCCCCTGTGGCTGCCTCCGCCGTGGCGGCCTGCGCCTCAGCCGAGGAGGACAGGGCGAAGACGTGTCCGTCCTCGTCCACGCGCGCCCGCCGTCGCGCCTCGTCGAGGGTGGTCTCGTGGTGTCCGGGTCTCACTGCGGCACTCATGACCACCACCCTACCGGCACCGCGCGCGACCTGCGACGGGGCCGGTATGATGATCCAGTCTTCCGACCCGTCACCTCCAGTGAGGAGCGTCCTCTCCGCATGGCACGCACAACGTCCCTCTCCGGCTTCACCGAGTGGCTCCCCCAGGAGCGCCTGGTGGAGCTCCACGTGCTCGACACGCTGCGGGAGGTCTTCGAGCGTCATGGGTTCTCCTCCGTCGAGTCCCGCGCGGTGGAGACGGTGGACACGCTGCTGCAGAAAGGCGAGATCGACAAGGAGATCTACGGCGTCTCCCGACTCCAGGCGCAGGACGACGCCGAGGCCCGCCTCGCGCTGCACTTCGACCTGACCGTTCCCTTCGCCCGGTACGTAGTGGAGAACGCCGGGCACCTGGCCTTCCCCTTCCGTCGGTATCAGATCCAGAAGGTCTGGCGGGGGGAACGCCCCCAGGACGGCCGATACCGCGAGTTCACCCAGGCCGACATCGACATCGTCGGCGACGGAGCGCTTCCGTTCCGCTGCGACGTCGAGCTGGCCGTGGTGATGGCCCGCGCACTGGAGTCGCTGCCGATCGGAGACTTCCGTCTTCGGGTGAACAACCGCAGGCTCTCCGAGGGGTTCTACCTCTCGATCGGGCTGCAGGACACTGCTGCGGTGCTCCGCGCGATCGACAAGCTCGAGAAGATCGGTCCTGAGCGGGTGGCCGCCGAGCTCATGGAGACCGCCGGTGCCACCGCCGAGCAGGCGGAGAAGGCGCTGGCCCTGGCCCAGATCCGCACCGAGGACCTCAGCTTCGTGGAGCGGGTCCGTGCGCTCGGCGGCGAACACGAACTGCTCGACGCAGGCCTGGCCGAGCTCGCCGAGGTCATCGGGGAGCTCGAACGCCGCGTGCCCGGACGCGCGGTGGCCGACCTCTCCATCGCCCGCGGGCTGGACTACTACACCGGCACCGTCTATGAGACCGTCCTCGAGGGTCACGAGTCGCTCGGGTCGATCTGTTCAGGCGGACGCTATGAGTCGCTGGCCTCGGCGGGGAAGCGCAGCTTCCCCGGGGTCGGGCTCTCCATCGGAGTGACGCGTCTGGTCTCCCGGATGCTGACCGAAGGCACCGTGACCTCCACCCGTGCGGTGCCCAGTGCGGTCTACGTGGCGCTGCGCACCGACGAGGACTGGGGAGCGGCGCAGGACGTGGCCGACGCGCTCCGGTCCCGGGGGGTCAATGTGGAGGTCGCCCTGCGTGCCGAGAAGTTCGGCAAGCAGATCCGCCACGCCGACCGCCGCGGCATCCCCTTCGTGTGGTTCACCGACGACCAGGGCCTTCACGAGGTCAAGGACATCCGCTCCGGCGAACAGGTGGCCGCAGATCCGCGGACCTGGACGCCGCCCGAGGAGGATCTGGTCCCGCGGGTGCTCCCCGCGGGCTGATCCGGGAACGGGCTCCGACCACGAGGCACGGACGTGCCACGCAGCAGCCACCACACGTCATACACCAGCACCACGAGGCCGACGCGACGCACTACCGCCGCAGCGACCTCCGACTGACCTCCAGGGAAGGACACCGTGCTTCGCACACATCACAACGGCGCCCTGGGCGCCGAGCACATCGGACAGACCGTGACGCTGACCGGCTGGGTCGCCCGTCGCCGCGACCACGGCGGCGTGGCGTTCCTCGACCTGCGCGACGCCTCCGGCGTGGCCCAGGTCGTGGTGCGCGACGAGAAGGACTTCGCCCCGCTGCGCAACGAGTACGTCCTCCAGGTGCGCGGCACTGTGGAGCGCCGGCCAGAGGGCAACGAGAACCCCCACCTGGCCTCCGGCGAGGTCGAGGTGATCGCCGCCGAGGTGACGGTGCTCAACACCGCCGACCCGCTGCCCTTCCAGGTGGACGAGCATGTCGAGGTCGGTGAGGAGGCGCGCCTGCGTCACCGCTACCTGGACCTGCGCCGGGAAGCGCCGCAGCGCGCCCTGCGCCTGCGTTCGGAGGCGAACCGCGTGGCCCGGGAGTTCCTGCACTCCGAGGACTTCACCGAGATCGAGACTCCGACACTGACCCGGTCGACTCCTGAGGGCGCCCGCGACTTCCTGGTGCCGGCTCGTCTGGCCCCGGGCGCCTGGTACGCCCTGCCGCAGTCCCCGCAGCTGTTCAAGCAGCTCCTGCAGGTCGGCGGATTCGAGAAGTACTACCAGATCGCCCGCTGCTATCGCGACGAGGACTTCCGCGCGGACCGTCAGCCGGAGTTCACCCAGCTGGACATCGAGGCCAGCTTCGTGGACCAGGAGGACATCATCGGCCTGACCGAGGAGCTCGTCCAGCGACTGTGGCGGCTGATCGACGTCGACCTGGAGGGCCCGCTGCCGCGGATCACCTACCGTGAGGCGATGGCGCGCTACGGCACCGACAAGCCGGACCTGCGTTTCAGCCTCGAGCTGGTGGAGCTCACCGAGTACTTCTCCGAGACTCCATTCCGGGTCTTCCGGTCCCCCTATGTGGGCGCTGTGGTCATGCCCGGCGGGGCCGACCAGCCCCGCCGGACCCTCGACGCCTGGCAGGAGTGGGCCAAGCAGCGCGGCGCCAAGGGGCTCGCCTACGTACTCGTCACCGAGGACGGCGAGCTGGGCGGGCCGGTCGCCAAAAACCTCTCCGAGGAGGAGCGGGCCGGCCTGGTCGAGGCCGTCGGCGCTCAGCCTGGAGACTGCATCTTCTTCGCCGCGGGCGAGCAGAAGGCCTCTCGCGCGCTGCTCGGCGCGGCCCGCGTGGAGATCGCCGAACGCACGGGACTCATCGACCACGACTCCTGGTCCTTCGTGTGGGTCGTCGACGCACCCATGTTCGAGCCCACTGCTGAGGCCACCGCGGCCGGTGACGTCGCCGTCGGCTCCGGAACCTGGACCGCAGTGCACCACGCCTTCACCGCGCCGAAGCCGGAGTTCGCCGAAAGCTTCGACACCGAGCCCGGTGAGGCCCTCGCCTACGCCTACGACCTCGTCTGCAACGGCAACGAGATCGGCGGAGGCTCGATCCGTGTCCACCAGCGGGAGATGCAGGAGCGGATCTTCGCCGTGATGGGCATCGGCGAGGAGGAGTCACGCGAGAAGTTCGGCTTCCTGCTCGACGCCTTCAAGTTCGGAGCGCCCCCGCACGGTGGCATCGCCTTCGGCTGGGACCGCGTGGTCGCCCTGCTCACCGGGGAGTCCTCGATCCGCGAGGTCATCGCCTTCCCGAAATCGGGCGGTGGCTTCGACCCGCTGACCGCCGCACCCGCGCCGATCACCCCCCAGCAGCGCAAAGAGGCTGGAGTGGATGCACGGCCCGAGCGCATAGATGGTGCACCGGAGGGACAGAAGGCCTCCGCCGCGACACAGCACGCCACGGCCGAGGCCTGACCCGTCCCCTTCATCCGCGGACGCAGGCCGGTGGCCCGCGCAGGGCCCGTCGGACTCATCTCCGGCGGGGTCTGCGCAGCTCCTCCGTGTCGAGGGTCAGCGTCACCGGCCCGTCGTTGACCAGCTCCACTTCCATAGCCGCCCCGAAAACGCCGGTGAGGACCTCGGCGCCGAGCTCGCGCAGAATCCGCACATAGTCTCGGCAGAGGGGCTCCCCCACCTCCGCGGGCGCCGCCCTGCTCCAGGAGGGGCGGCGTCCCTTCCGCGCGTCTCCGTAGAGGGTGAACTGGCTGACGGCCAGCACCGGAGCCCCCGCCTGCTCGGCGGAGCGCTCATCGGCCAGGATCCGCAGCCGCCAGGTCTTCTCCGCCAGCAGCCGGGCCTCCTGCTCGGTGTCCCCATGGGTGACGCCCAGCAGGACCACCAGGCCCTCGCCGTCGAAGCCGGAGACATGGGAGCCGCCCTGAGCCAGCTCGGCGCGGACCTGGGCACGGGAGACTCGCTGGATCACGGCACGCATGGTGCCCATTCTGGCACCGTGGGGAGCACCGCCTCGACCGGCGCGCGGCGGTAGAGTGGTGCTGTCCGATTCGAACATGTCTACGAGGAGTGTCCGGTGACCGATCCCCTGACCGGCGATCTGTTCTCCGCCGCGGACGAGGAGGGCGGCGGACGACGCCGTCACGTCCCGCTGGCGGTGCGTATGCGCCCACGGAACCTGGACGAGGTGGTGGGCCAGCAGCATCTGCTGGACCAGGGTTCTCCGCTTCGGATCCTCACCGAGGGATCCCGCGGTCCCGCGGGTGCCTCCTCCGTCATCCTCTACGGCCCGCCGGGCACGGGCAAGACCACGCTCGCCCATGTGATCGCCCGCGGTGAGTCCCGCACATTCGTGGAGCTCTCCGCCATCCGTGCAGGGGTCAAGGACGTGCGTCGCGTCATGGACCAGGCCCTGGAGGACAGGGATCTGCACGGGCGGACCACCGTGCTGTTCCTCGACGAGATCCACCGGTTCAACAAGGCCCAGCAGGACGCCCTGCTTCCCGGTGTGGAGAACGGGTGGATCATCCTCGTCGCCGCGACCACGGAGAACCCCTCGTTCTCCGTGGTCTCACCTCTGCTGTCCCGTTCTCTGCTGCTGACGCTGCGCCCGCTGAACGACGAGGACACCGGCGCGCTGATCGACCGGGCCCTGCGTGACGAGCGCGGCCTCGACAGCTCGTTCACCCTCGACGACGACGCCCGCGGACACATCCTGCGCATGGCCGGCGGCGACGCTCGTCGGGTGCTGACCACACTGGAGGCGGCGGCTGCCGTCGCCGCAGGACGCGCCGAGGCCGACGGCGAGGGCGCAGAATCCGCCGAGGCCACAGACCGCCCCCTGGTGACGATCACCGCCGAAGATGCTGAGCAGGCGATGGACCATGCGGTCCAGCGCTACGACCGCGACGGCGACCAGCACTATGACATCGTCTCCGCGTTCATCAAATCGCTGCGGGGCTCTGATCCCGATGCCGCCCTGCACTACCTGGCGCGGATGGTCGTCGCCGGGGAGGACCCGCGATTCATCGCACGCCGCCTGGTCATCGCCGCCGGCGAGGAGGTGGGCATGGCTGACCCCAGCGCGCTGCAGACCGCGATGGCCGCCGCGCAGGCCGTCCAGCTCATCGGCATGCCGGAAGCGCGCATCCTGCTCGCCGAGGCGACGGTCCACATCGCGACCGCACCGAAGTCCAACGCCTCCTACCGCGCCCTCGACGCCGCCATCGCCGACGTCCGAGCCGGCCGCGGGGGCCCGGTGCCGATGCACCTGCGCGACGCGCACTACTCGGGCGCACACCGGCTCGGCCACGGCCGCAGCTATGTCAACGCCCACGACGAGCCACATCACGTGGCCGCCCAGCAGTACCCGCCGGACGACCTGCTCGACGTCGACTACTACCGCCCCACCGGCAACGGCCAGGAACGCGCCGTCGCCCAGCGGCTGGAGAAGCTCCGCGCCATCGTGCGCCGGCGCAGCTGAACTCCTGACGGGATCCGGCGCCCCGCTGCCCGGACGACGGTGGGGCCGCCTCCTCCGAAGAGGAAGCGGCCCCACCGTCGTCGTGTCAGCCGGAGCTGCTCAACCGATGGCCCGGCTCATGCTCAGTGCCTGGCCTCGATCGTGTGCCGGTCCGTGGCTTCGAGACCACCCTGGTGGCCGTCACCGTGGTGATCGTGCTCCAGTGCCTCGAGGTACTCCTCGCGACTGACGGGCTCGACACGGTCCTCGTAGAACCACTGGTTGAGCTTCGCCCTGAACTTCTCGGTGCGGGTGATCCGACCCTTGGCGTTCGGCTGCGGACCCGACGGGGCCGGAGCCTCGTAGGCCACAAGCGTGTACAGCTCGTAGTCGGACGGGCGAGTGTGCTTCTCACGGAACTCCCCGTGCGGCAACATCTCGATCACACCGGCCTCATGACCATGGAGCACCGTCTCCCGGTCCTTGCGCTGCAGAGACAGGCAGATCCGCTTCGTGAGCATGAACGCGATGATCGGGCCCACAAAGATCAGCACCCGCGACCAGTAGGTGATGTCGTTGAGCGAAAGGTGGAAGTGCGTGGCGATGAGGTCGTTGGACCCCATGCCCCACATGATGCAGTAGAACGTCACGCTGGCGACGCCGACCGCGGTGCGCGTCGGGGCGTTGCGCGGACGGTCCAGGATGTGGTGCTCCTTCTTGTCCCCGGTGATCCAGGACTCGACCCACGGCCAGATGAACATCACCAGGAACATGATGCCCACAGGGATCAGCGGTATGAGCACCGGAGTCGCCACGGAGTTCCCACCCCAGGGAGTGGGGATGACGAATTCGAGCGGAATGTTGCCCAGGAAGCCGGGCATCAGTCGCAGCACGCCCTCGAACGGACCGATGTACCAGTCGGGCTGGGCCCCGGCCTGCACCGGAGAGGGGTCGTAGGGACCGTAGTTCCACAGCGCGTTGATCTGGAAGGTGCCGGAGATGACCGCGAGTATCCCGAAGACGATGAAGAAGAAGCCGCCGGCCTTGGCCGCATACACCGGACCGACCGGGTAACCGACCACGTTGCGCTCGGTGCGGCCCGGGCCCGGGTACTGGGTGTGCTTGTGCGTGACCACCATGAACAGGTGGACCGCGATCAGCACCAGGATCAGCGCCGGGATGACCATGATGTGCATGACATAGAGCCGCGGGATGACCTCGCCGCCGGGGAACTCTCCGCCGAAGAGGAAGAAGGACATGTATGTCCCGACCACGGGCAGGGCCTTCAGGATGCCGTCGATGATGCGCAGACCGTTGCCGGAGAGCACCTCGTCCGGCAGCGAGTAGCCGGTGAAGCCGGCACCCAGGCCCATGATCAGCAGCGCACAGCCGACGACCCAGTTGAGCTCGCGCGGCTTGCGGAAGGCTCCGGTGAAGAAGACACGGAGCATGTGGATCGACATCGCCATCACGAAGAGCAACGCCGCCCAGTGGTGCAGCTGACGCATGAAGAGGCCGCCGCGCACGTCGAAGGACAGCTCCAGAGCTGTCGCGTAGGCCGTGGACATCTCCAGGCCCTGCAGGGGCGCATAGGAGCCGTCATAGCGGGTGCTGGCCATCGACGGGTCGAACCAGAAGGTCAGGAACGTCCCCGAGAGGATGAGGATGACGAAGCTGTAGAGGGCCACCTCGCCGAACATGAAGGTCCAGTGGTCCGGGAAGATCTTCCGCCCGAACTCACGGACCATGCCGGAGCCGCCGACTCGCTGGTCCACGTAGTTGGCGATACGGCCCGTCGACGTGGAGGGCTGGTACTTCTCAGTCTCGAGGTACTGGTCCTCGGTGTAGGTCTCGTTGGAGGCGCTCATGCGTTGTAATCACCCTCGGGGTCAGTGGAGCCACGCTCCCAGTAGGTCGGGCCGACAGGCTCAGTGAAGTCGCTGCGAGCGATGAGGAAACCCTCCTCGTCCACGGCGATGGGCAGCTGCGGCAGCGGGCGGCCGGCGGGGCCGAAGACCACCTTGAACTCCTGCGCGGCGTCGAAGGTCGACTGGTGGCAGGGGCAGAGCAGGTGGTGCGTGTGCCGCTCGTAGAGCGCCACCGGGCAGCCGACATGGGTGCAGACCTTGGAACAGGCGATGATGCCGTCGTGGGTCCAGTCCTCTCGGCCCGGGGTCACCTGCTGAATCTCGTCGGGGTTCATCCGCACGACCAGCACCACGGACTTGGCCTTCTCCGAGAGACGGTCTGCGTGGCCGGAGACCTCACGCAGGTTCTCCGGGATCACGTGCATGGCCGAGCCCACGGTGATGTCCGCGGCGCGGATCGGGGTGCCGGTGGGGTCGCGGACCAGGCGGACGCCCTCCTCCCACAGGGAGTGGCGCATCCGGTCCATGCCGAAGTCCTCAGAGCGGTCCAGGTCGCGCAGCGTCAGGATGAACGGCAGCGGGGCCAGCACGGCGGCACCGATGAGCGTGTTGCGGATCAGCGGACGGCGCTTGATGCCCGATTCGTCGAGCACCTCGTCGATGATCTGCTCCGCCTCCTGACGGTGCTCCTCCGTGCGCAGCGGCTTGCGGGCCTCGACCAGCTCATGGTCAGGCATCAGGGTCTTGGCCCAGTGGACCACGCCCAGGCCGAGGCCCAGCATCGCGAACCCGACGCCGAGGCCCAGCAGCGTGTTCTGCAGGCGCAGGGCGTGGAGGTCCTCGCTGAGCTCCACGGCGAAGTAGCCGATGAAGAAGATCACGGTGCCGATGATCGAGATGAGGAACAGCGTGGCGACCTGGCGCTCGGAGCGCTTCGCGGCCTTAGGGTCCTCATCTGCCACCCGCGGGCGGTGCGGCGGCAGACCGGGGTTGTCGATGGCGTACTTGCCCGACTCCCCGTCACCGGCTGTGATGACGGCCCCCGACTCATGCGGGTCGCCGTGACCGTGCTCGCCCATATGGTTCTCGTCCTTTGCTTGAGTGCTTGCGTGGTGGGTGCGTGTGTGCGGTGTCTGCGGCTCACCGCGGCCGGCGACTCAGGAGGAGCGCGAGGTGAGCCAGACCATCGACGCGATGAGCACGGCCAGCCCGCCGGTCCAGATGAACAGACCTTCGGAGACCGGACCCAGGAAGCCGAGCGCGAAGCCGCCGGGGGTGCCCTGGGAGTCGTAGGTCTTCAGGAAGGCGATGATGTCACGCTTGTCCTCCGGGGGGATGTTGGCGTCGTTGAAGACCGGCATGTTCTGCGGGCCGGTCTGCATGGCCTCGTAGATGTGGCGCTCCTCGACGCCGTGCAGCGAGGGCGCGTACTTGCCCTCGGTCAGCGCGCCGCCGGCGGCGGCGGCGTTGTGGCACATGGCGCAGTTGATGCGGAACAGCTCGCCGCCGCGGGCCGGGTCGCCCTGGTCCGCGTCAGTGTGCTCCTCCGCAGGCACGGCCGGGCCGGCGCCCAGCGAGGCCACGTAGGCCGACAGCTGCATGGTCTGCTCGTCATTGAACTGCTGTGGCTTCACCTGGGCCTGCGGACCCTGCATCTGCATCGGCATGCGTCCGGTGCCGACCTGGAAGTCCACGGAGGCCGCACCGACACCGATCAGCGAGGGGCCGGCGTCGGTCCCCTCGGCGTTGATCCCGTGGCAGGTCGCGCAGTTCGCGACGAAGAGGCGCTCTCCCTCGTCGACGTCGCTGGCCGAGTACCCGTCGGCCTCGTTGCTGGCCTGTGCCTGGTTGATGGTGGTGGCAGCGGCATACAGCCCCCCTGTGATCAGGAGGCCCAGGAGGAGCAGTGCCACTCCAGCGAAGGGGTGGCGGCGCTTCTGTGAGAGTGCCTTCACGTGCCGGTTCCTAACTTCTCGGTGCGGGGCCCGCGTGCGGTCCTGCGGGCCGAGTGATGGGTGGGTGGGATGTTCAGCGTCCAGCCGGCCGACGGGGGCCACCGGTCAGACGAAGAGTGGCAGGAGGTAGACGACGCCGAAGAGCGCGATCCAGACGACGTCGACGAAGTGCCAGTAGTACGAGATCACGACGGCGGCACTGGCCTCCTTGTGCGTGAACTTCACGCTGAAGTAGGCCCGGGCGATCACGTAGAGGAAGGCGATGAGCCCGCCGATGACGTGGAGGCCGTGGAAGCCGGTCGTGATGTAGAAGGCCGACCCGAAGGCGTTGGTCTGGACCGCCACGCCGTGGGAGACGAGCTCCGCGAACTCGAAGGTCTGGCCGGCGATGAAGATCGCGCCCATGAGGAACGAGAGGATGTACCACTCGACCATGCCCCAGTTCTTGATGTTCATCAGAGAACCGGTGCGGCGGGGCTGGTGACGCTCGGCGGCGAAGACTCCGAACTGCGCCGTCACGGAGCTCGCCACCAGGATCACGGTGATGATCGTGGCCAGGGTGATGTCGAGTCGCGAGCTGTACTCCGCCCACATCTCGGGCTGCGTCGAGCGCAGGGTGAAGAACATCGCGAACAGGCCGGCGAAGAACATGAGCTCGCTGGTCAGCCAGACCATGGTGCCCACGGACACCATGTTCGGGCGGTTCGGCAGCGTGCGCGCCGGAGCGTTGGGGGCTTGGGTTGCAGACGTCACGAGGACATTATTGCCTGAATCGCTGCCCTTCCGCCATCGGCGAGGGGTGCGTGGCGCGTCCCCAAGTTCCTTGTCAGACCGGCGATCCCCCGTCATTCCCAGGAAGTACCAAGGTCAGCACCGGTGGGAATGTGTCAGAAATTTCTACGAAATGTAGAGAAACGGCGTGTCGGGGGCCGGGATATCCTGGTCCGGTGACCGACTCAGCCACCTCCCCCCCGCCCACCTGGCCGCACCTGCTGGACGCTCTGCTCGCCGGTGAGGACCTCACCTCGGGGACCTCCGCCTGGGCCATGGACCGGCTCATGAGCGGCGAGCTGAGCGATGCCGAGGTGGCCGGGTTCCTGATCGCCCTGCGCGCCAAGGGTGAGACCGCCGACGAGCTGGTGGGGCTGTCGGCGACGATGATGTCCAAGGCCGTGGAGATCTCCATCCCGGGCCCCACGCTGGACATCGTCGGCACCGGAGGAGATCGGCTCGGCACCGTGAACATCTCCACGATGTCCTCGCTGGTCGCCGTCGGGGCCGGCGCCCGGGTGGTCAAGCACGGCAACCGGGGCGCCTCCACCACGGCCGGCGCCGCCGACGTCATCGAGGCCCTCGGCGTGGACCTGACGCTGCCTGCCGAACGGGTGGCGCGCGCCGCCACGGAGGTCGGCATCACGTTCCTCTTCGCTCAGGGGTTCCACCCGTCGATGCGTTTCGTGGCCCCGACACGTCGTCAGCTGGGAGTCCGCACCATCTTCAACTTCCTGGGTCCGCTCTCCAACCCCGCACGGGTCGATGCGCAGGCCCTGGGCTGCGCGCACCGCGGCCTCGCCCCGAAGATGGCCCAGGTGCTGGCCGCACGAGGCACGCGCGGCCTGGTCTTCCGTGGCCAGGATGGGCGGGACAAGATCACCACCTCTGCCTCCACCGACCTCTGGGAGGTCCGCGACGGCGAGGTCCGCCACCACGAGTTCTCCCCCAGCGAGCTCGGGACCAGCCAGGTGGACGTCGACTCCCTGCGGGGCGGCAGCGGCATGGACAACGCTGCGATCGTGCGGCGGGTGCTCGAGGGAGAGCCCGGGCCGGTCCGTGAGGCGGTGCTGATCAACGCGGCCGCCGGGCTCGCCGCCGTCGACGACTCCGCCGAGGGTGACCTGCTGGAGCGGCTGCACGCCCAGAGGGCCCGTGCCGAGGAGTCGCTCGACTCCGGGGCGGCCGCCGCTGTGCTGCAGCGCTGGGTCGACTTCAGCCACGCCTGAGGGCTGCCTCCCGGCGCCGCAGCACCGCAACGGCCGCCCGGCGAGGGCCGCTCAGTCCTCGGTGCCGTCGTGGCCGAACGGGTCGGTGTCCACCCCGGGCATCCAGGTGTTGCCCGGCTCCGTCCAGCCCTCCTTCTTCATGGTCTTCTTCCAGCGTCGCGTCCACTTCTGGTCCAGCCGATTGACGTAGAGGTAGCCGTCGAGGTGGTCGTATTCGTGCTGCATGATGCGCGCGAACCACCCGGTGGCCTCAAACCGTCGCACCGTGCCGTCGAGGTCGAGCCCGGACACCTCCACATGGCCGCTGCGCGTGAGCGGGAAGCCGTAGCCCGGCACCGACAGGCAACCCTCCGTCTCCTCGTCAGGGTCCGGGGGGTTCCTGGAGACCTTGCCGATGAGCCGCAGAGCGGGGTTGATCAGCACTCCACGGGGCGGCACCGCCCCGGAGTCCGGATAGGCGTAGGTGAAGATGCGCAGCCCCACGCCGATCTGAGGCGCCGCCAGCCCCACCCCGTGGGCGGCGTCCATGGTCTGATACATGTCCTCGACCAGCTGACGGATCTCGCCGTCGATGGTCTCGACCTCTGCGGCCCGTCGGTGCAGCACCGGCTCACCGTGGATGGTGATGGGGCGGATGGTCATGGGCTCGGTCCTCTCGATGGTGATCCTCAGGGACGCCCGACGACGGGCGGCCCGCCCACGACGACGCCCGCCGGGGCAGAGCCGCCGGCGGGCGTCGTCGTAGGTGGGAACGACATGGAGCTCCCCTGCCAGGCTGCGAGCCCGGCAGAAGGGCGCTCAGTGGGCGTAGCGCTTGCGGTTGTACTCCAGCACCCAGCCCGTGACGAAGAAGATCGCCGGGATGGCGCCGATGAACACGACCCACCAGTCATAGGCCATGCCGAAGAACACGAAGGCGCTGGAGAAGCCGAGGCCCAGGGGCCACCAGCTCCAGGGAGCGAACTCCCCGTAGTTCCCCGCCTGCTGGTGGATCTCACCCTCAGGGTTGTCCGAGTCCATGACCTCCGAGTGCTTGGCGGTCAGCCGCAGGTAGAACCACAGCATGAAGCCCAGCCCGGCGGTGAGCAGCAGCAGCGGGAAGCCGGCCAGCTCCTCGAAGCCCGTGACGAAACCATAGATGAAAGCCACGAGAAGGACGAAGACGCCCAGGAGGCCGAACAGTCCGGAATTCGTCTTCATCAGATACCTGCCTTGTCCTTCTGATCAGCGGGGCCGAAGACCTTGCCCGCCGGAGTGTGCAGGCTGTGCCTGTCGGAGAGCTCCGGGTGGTGCAGGTCCAGTGCCGGACGCTCCGAACGGATGCGCGGCAGGGAGTAGAAGTTGTGCCGCGGCGGCGGGCAGGACGTCGCCCACTCCAAGGAGCCTCCGAAGCCCCACGGGTCGTCGACCAGGACCTTCTTGCCCTTGCGGTGAGTGATCCAGACGTTCCAGAAGAACGGGATCAGAGAGGCGCCGAGGATCATCGAGAAGACCGTGGAGAACTGGTTCATCGCGGTGAACCCGTCCTCGACCATGTAGTCGGCATAACGCCGCGGCATGCCCATCACGCCCAGCCAGTGCTGGATCATGAACGTGCCGTGGAAGCCGACGAACAGCATCCAGAAGTTGATCTTGCCCAGACGTTCGTTGAGCATCTTGCCGGTCCACTTCGGCCACCAGAAATAGAAGCCGGCGAACATCGCGAAGACCACGGTGCCGAAGACCACGTAGTGGAAGTGCGCCACCACGAAATAGGTGTCGGAGAGGTGGAAGTCCAGCGGCGGGGAGGCCAGGATGATGCCGGTCAGGCCGCCGAACAGGAACGTGACCAGGAAGCCCAGGCTCCACAGCATAGGTGTCTCGAAGGTGATCGAGCCCCGCCACATCGTGCCGATCCAATTGAAGAACTTCACTCCCGTGGGGACCGCGATGAGCATGGTCATCAGGGCGAAGAACGGCAGCATGACCGCGCCGGTGACATACATGTGGTGCGCCCACACGGTCACCGACAGGGCGGCGATCGCGATCGTCGCGTAGACCAGCCCCTTGTACCCGAAGATCGGTTTGCGGCTGAACACCGGCAGGATCTCCGAGATGATGCCGAAGAACGGCAGGGCGATGATGTAGACCTCGGGATGCCCGAAGAACCAGAACAGGTGCTGCCACAGGATGGCGCCGCCGGACTCCGGATCGAAGATGTGGCCGCCGAAGCGACGGTCCAGGCCCAGGCCGAACAACGCGGCCGCCAGCGGCGGGAACGCCATCAGGATCAGGATCGCCGTGATCAGCGTGTTCCAGGTGAAGATCGGCATGCGCCACATGGTCATGCCGGGAGCACGCATGCAGATGATCGTGGTGATGAAGTTGACGCCACCCATGATGGTGCCGAAGCCGGACAGCGCCAGGCCGAACACCCACAGGTCTCCCCCGACCCCCGGCGAATAGGTGGTGTCGGAGAGCGGCGCATAGGCGAACCAGCCGAAGGAGGCCGCACCCTGCGGGGTGAGGAAGCCGGAGACGGCGATCAGCGAGCCGAAGAGGAAGAACCAGAACGCCAGAGCGTTGAGCCGCGGGAACGCGACGTCCGGAGCACCGATCTGCAGCGGCATGATGACATTGGCGAAGCCCGCGAACAGCGGAGTCGCGAACATCAGCAGCATCACCGTGCCGTGCATGGTGAACAGCTGGTTGTACTGCTCCTTGGTCTGCAGGAACTGCATGCCCGGCTCGAAGAGCTCGGCGCGGATGATCAGCGCCATCACGCCGCCGATGCAGAAGAACAGGAACGAGGCGATCAGGTACATGTACCCGATCGTCTTGTGATCGGTGGTCGTCAGCCAGTTCACGACAATCCGGCCCTTGGACCGGGGCACGACGCGCGACTCTACCGCGCGTTCGTCAGCGGTGTATTCGTAGGTCGCCACGATCAGTCCCCTTCGGTCGCAGTCACGTCGTCGTGAAGATTGATGTTCCGGTCGTACTCGTCACCCAGGTGACCCTCGGGCAGGGTCTCGAGGTAGTCGCGGAACTCCTGCTCGGAGACGACCTCCACGGTGAACAGCATCTCAGAGTGGTACTCGCCGCAGAGCTCGGCGCACTTGCCGTCGAAGCTGCCCTCCTCCTGCGGAGTCAGGTGGATCTCGGTGGTGCGGCCCGGGATCATGTCACGCTTCTGCAGGAACGCGGGGATCCAGAACGAGTGAATCACATCACGCGAGTTCAGCTCGAACGTCACTGACTGGTCGACCGGCAGGTACAGGGTGGGGAGCTGCTCACGCACGCCCTCCTCACCGGTGAGGTGGGCCTGCGTGCCGGCGAAGTAGCGCTCGTCGCCGTCATAGCTGTAGTTGAAGTCCCAGGCCCACTGCTTGCCGCGGACGTCGACGACGAGGTCCGGGTCTGCATGGGCCTCGTCCACGGAGCGCTGCACCTGATCGGTGTAGAAGAACAGGACCCCCACCATGACCAGCGGCACGATGGTGTACATGATCTCGAGCGGGATGTTGTACGCCAGCTGGCGCGGGTATCCCGTCTCCCCCTTGCGACGCCGGTAGGCCACCATGCACCAGAGCATGAGACCCCAGGTCAGCAGGCCGACGGCCAGAGCCGCGATCCAGGAGTTGACCCACAGGTCGGTCAATTCAGCAGTGTTGCTGGTGGTCTCACGACTGCCGGGGAGCCAGCCACGCTGGACCTGCTCCGAACAGCCCGTCAGCACCAGTGCCGCCGCGCTGGCCAGCGCCATCCCCTTGACGGCGCGCTGGCCTCGGCTGCCGGTTCGTTTCTGCGAACTCACAGACGGCCCTTCCTCTTCCTCGGTGTGCGAATGCGATCGGCACGTTATGGGGCCGCCCGCAGAGCTGCTGGTCACGCGTGGACGAGCACCGCTGGACGGCCTTGGACGCTTCGACGACAAGATTACTACCAACTGTAGTAGTTCGCGCCCCGCACCCGGCGGCTATGACACGGCCACGAGCGCAGGAAGGCAGCCCCGGGGGCTGTGGCGAGGCCGCCGAGAGGGGTGAGGTGATCAGGTCAGATGCACGAAAACTCCGCTTCTACACCGCGTAGAAACGCGGCGCAGGCGGAGTTCTCGTCACGGAGTCACAGCGCCCGGGCCGGGACTCGGATCAGGTGACGGATCGTGTCATGAATATGACGAATCCGGGGACCGTCGTGAGCTCAGTGGAAGGAGTCTCCGCAGGCGCAGGATCCTCCGGCATTGGGGTTGTCGATCGTGAAGCCCTGCTTGGAGATGGAGTCCTCGAAGTCGATGGACGCGCCCTCCAGATACGGCACGCTCATCTTGTCGACGACGACCTGGACGCCGCTGAACTCACGCAGCGCGTCACCGTCGAGCAGGCGCTCGTCGAAGTAGAGCTGGTAGATCAGGCCCGAGCAACCGCCCGGCTGCACGGCCACGCGCAGCCGCAGGTCCTGGCGGCCTTCCTGCTCGAGCAGCGAGGCCACCTTGTGGGCCGCACTCTCGGTCAGTGCGACCTGGTGCGGCTTGTGCCCCTCCACAGTGCCCGTGGTCTCCTGGACGGTCTCCTGGACCGGGTCCTGTGCTGTGTCCTGCGCTGTGTCCTGGGTGGGAGTGCTCATCCGTGCACCTCTTCCGATCTCGACGGGTGTCGGGCTGGGTCGGTCTCTTGCTCTTCACCGTATCAACGCCGGAGGTGTTCCTGATCATTCCCGGTAGACTGGTGCGGTGCTAGGACGAAAGAAGAAGCAGGAAGAGGCCGAGGTCGCCCGTCGTGATGCCGAACGTGCCGAGCAGGAGGCACGCGAGGCGGAGGAAAGGCGCCCCCCGCAGCCCAAGGGCCAGCCCACGCCGAGGCGGAAGGACCAGGTCGCCGCACGCCGGCGGCCCCTGGTGCCGAATGACCGGAAGGTCGCCCGCCAGACGCAGCGTGAGCGTACTCGCCAGCTGAGGGAGAAGCAGCGCATCGCCATGGAGACCGGCGACGAGCGCTACCTGCCGGTGCGTGACCGCGGCCCCCAACGCCGTTTCGTGCGGGACTGGATCGACGCCCGCACCGGCGTGGGCGAGTGGATGCTCATCGTCGTCCTCCTGTTCCTCTTCGTCTCCCTGGCCGTCCCGGAGCAGCTGCGCATCGTGATGAGCCAGTTCCTCTGGCTGCTGGTGCTCGTCGTCCTCGTCGAGTGCTGGTGGGTCGCCAGGAGCGTGCGCCGCAAGATCGAGGAGCGCTTCGGCGAGAAGGAGAAGGGCATCCGCTTCTACGCGATCATGCGTGCCCTGCAGATCCGCCGTCTGCGGCTGCCGAAGCCCCTGGTCGGCCGCGGCGAGTTCCCCTCCTGAGCCGGTCCGGCGCCATCGCGGCCAGGCCGCGGTTGATCCGCCGGACCCAGAAGGGCCCCTGGTAGATGAAGGCGCTGTAGCCCTGGACGAGATCAGCTCCCGACCGGAGTCGTTCAGCGACGTCGGCGGCGCTCACCACTCCTCCGACGGAGATCACCACGGTCTGCTCCGGCAGGCGGGCGCGCAGCCGGCTCAGCACGGCGACCGCCCGCTCGGCGAGCACCGGGCCGCTGAGCCCGCCGGCCCCGGCGGCCTCCACCACGGAGATCGGGGTCTGCAGCCCGTCCCGCGAGATGGTCGTGTTCGTGGCGATCACTCCGTCCAGCCTGAGGTCCGCCACCAGATCGGCGACGGCGTCGACGTCGTCGTCCGCCAGGTCTGGAGCGATCTTGACCAGCAGCGGGACGTGCCGACGCGCCACTGAGTCCGCCTCCCGGGCCACCGCCTCGAGCAGCGGCCGCAGAGCCTCGATGTCCTGGAGCTGGCGCAGCCCCGGGGTGTTCGGCGAGGACACGTTGACCACCAGGTAGTCCGCCACCGGCGCGAGCCTTCGGGTGGAGATCAGGTAGTCCTCCACGGCGTCGTCCAGCGGCGTGACCTTGGTCTTCCCGATGTTCACCCCGACCACCGGCGCATGGCGACCGGCGGCTTTGAGGTCCTCGATGCGGCGACGCGTCTCGTCAAGCCGGTGCCGCACCTCCTCGGCGCCGTCGTTGTTGAAGCCCATCCGGTTGATCAGGGCACGGTCCTTCACCAGCCGGAACATCCGCGGCCGCGGACTGCCCGGCTGAGCCTGGGCCGTGACCGTGCCGATCTCCACATGCCCGAAGCCCAGCGCGGCGAGCGGCAGCACTGCGATCGCGCCCTTGTCGAAGCCGGCGGCCAGTCCGAAGGGAGAGGGCCAGCGGTGCCCCAGCACCTCACGAGCCAGCGACGGATCCGGGCGGGTCATCCGTTCCAGCACCCGGGTGATCCCCAGCGCGTGGGCGGCGCGCAGCCCCCGCACGGCCAGGTGGTGGGCGTCCTCCGGATCCATCCGGGACAGCACCCCACGGAACACGGCGGAGTAGAGGGCATCTGGGCGGGTCTCGGCGGCCGGTCCGGCGCCCGGGAGGGGATCACGTCGCATGATGCCATCCTATGCCGCCGGTGCCTCGATGGCCGCGGCGTCGACGACTCCCTACTATGGATCCATGGCGCACACCGACATCACCCCCACAGTCCCGCAGGAGGAGCTGCTCGAGGAATCCCCCGCAGGTCAGTGGGTCCCCGATGTGCTCCCCGGCTGCGTGCGACGCACGCTGCCGCTGGGCGAGGACGAGGAGGGGCCGATCAGTGCGACCCTGGTGCGCCACGACGGTGAGGACGGTTCCGTGCCGGGGCTCGACTCCGACCATGCCGCCCGCTTCGACGGGGCCCCGCGCGCCCCGGTGCTGCACCTGCACGGCTGGTCCGACTACTTCTACAACCGTCCGCTGGCCGAGGCCTTCGCGGCTCAGGGCCGCCCCTTCTACGCGCTGGACCTGCGCAGATACGGCCGGAGCCTGCGCGCCTGGCAGACCCCCGGATACATCGACGATCTCGTCGAGTATGACGCGGACCTCGAGGCTGCGCTCGCCGTGATGCGCCAGGAGCATCCCCGAGCTCCGGCACCGGTGATCCACGGGCACTCCACCGGAGGGCTGGTCGCCGCGCTGTGGGCGCACCGGCACCCAAGTGCGGCCTCAGCCCTGGTGCTGAACAGCCCGTGGCTGGAACTTCCCGGGGATGCCGCCGCCCGGACCGCGGTGGAGGGCCTTCTCGCGCCGCTGAGCCACCTCAACCCGCGCCGCCCGCTGCGGGTCCCGCGAGTGGACAACTACTGGCAGTCGCTCTCGGACCAGGCCCAGGGTGAGTGGACGCTGCATCCGCTCTGGCGGCCGCGGAAGTCCTTCCGGATGTCGGCGGGCTGGCTGCGCGCGGTCCTCGCCGGGCACCGACAGGTCCATGAGGGGCTGTCCCTGGAGATCCCCGTGCTGGTCCTGCTCTCCACGCAGACCGTCTACAGCAGACAGTGGAACGAGCAGCTCCTGGAGTCCGACACGGTGCTCGACGTCGAGCTGCTCGCCCGCCGCGCGGTGAAGCTGGGAAGCCGGGTCACTGTCGTCCGACTGCGCCGCGCGATGCACGACGTCTTCGCCTCGCCCGAGCCGGTCCGTCGGCAGGCGTTCGGAGAGGTGCTGCGTTGGCTGCGCGCCTACGGACCGGAGACCGAGGTCCCGGCAGAGTCCGCCGCCCCGGCGGAGCCGGCCGAACGGGCCGAGCGGGACACCCGGTCCACGGCGGCGCCGTAGCGCCGATCACGCTGGGCGTAGAGCTCGAGGGCATGCCACAGGGTGGTGCGGTCCACATCGGGCCAGAGCACGTCGAGGAAGACCATCTCCGCGTAGGCGGACTGCCAGAGCAGGAAGTTGGAGAGCCGCTGCTCCCCCGAACTGCGCAGGAACAGGTCGACATCGGGCAGGTCCGGCTCATCGAGGTGGGCGGCGATCGTCGACTCCCGGATGCGCGCGGGGTTCAGCTCGCCCGCGGCCGCCTTCTGCGCGATGCGCCTCACCGCGTCGGTGATCTCCGCACGCCCGCCATAGTTGACGCACATGGTGAGGGTGCAGCGGTCATTGTCGCGGGTCATCTCCTCCGCGGCCTCCAGCTCGCGGATCACCGAGTTCCACAGCTTCGGACGTCGGCCGTTCCAGCGGATCCTCACGCCCCAGTCGTGCAGCACGTCCCGCTGGCGGCGCAGCACGTCCCGGGAGTAGCTCATGATGAAGCGCACCTCTTCGGGGGAACGCTTCCAGTTCTCCGTGGAGAACCCGTAGACGGAGACATGGTCGACGCCGGCCTCGATCGCTCCGGCCATCACCTCCATCAGTGAGCCCTCGCCCGCACGGTGTCCTTCGGTGCGCGGCAGTCCACGCTGGTTGGCCCAGCGCCCGTTGCCGTCCATGACGACGGCCACGTGGCGCGGTACCAGCTCCTCGGGCAGGAGCGGCGGCCGGGCGCCGTCACGGTGGGGCCAGGGGTCGGAGTACGGGCGCCGGTGTGCGCTGCGCTGTGATGCCATGGGCTCCATTATCTCCCGAGCGAGCTGAGCCTGCGCTCGAGGTGGTGCTGGACGTAACTGGTGACCACGCCGCCGGCCTCGTGACGCGCCTGCCGGTCGGCGGATCGTGCGACCTGCCAGGAGCCCTGCTGCAGGGCGTGCAGGAGGTCCGCGGTCCCCGCCGCGATCTGGCGGGTCCCCGGAGGACGGCAGTCGTCACACACCGGACCGCCGAGCGCAGCATGGAACCCGGGCTGGGGGCCGGGCCGGCCGCACGCCACACAGGACGTCCAGGTCACCGCCCAGCCGGCGGTGCTCAGCGCACGCAGCAGATACGAGTTGAGCACCAGGTCCGGCTCATGGACACCGCGGGCCAGCGCCGAGACGGCACCGTGCAGGAGACGGAACTGAGGTCGGCTGTCCAGCCCCTCCGACTCGGTGAGCCGCTCGGCGGCCTCCGCCATGATGTTCGCGGCGGTGTACTTGTCATAGTCAGCGACGATCATGGCTCCGTAGGAGCCCTGGGAGATCGCCTGGGTGACGATGTCGAGGCTGCGGCCGTGGACGAGCTGCACATCGGCGACCATGAAGGGCTCCACGGTGGCGCCGAACTTCGAGGAGGTCCGGCGCACCCCTTTGGCCACCCCCCGGACCAGGCCGTGGGAGGCGGTCAGCATCGTGATGATGCGGTCCGCCTCACCCAGGTCCCGGGTGCGGAGGACCAGTGCGGTGTCGCGATAGCTGCGCGAGGCGAAGGTCGATCCGGCCACAGATCGAGTCTACGACTCCGTGTCGCGGATCGCCCGGTTCACTGCCGAGACGACGGCCTGGAGGGATGCCGCGGTGGTGTTGTGGTCGATGCCCACGCCCCACAGCACACGCTCGCCGATGGCGCACTCCACGAAGGCGACGGCCTGCGCGTCGCCGCCCTGGCTCATCGCGTGCTCGGTGTAGTCCAGGACTCGGACGTCGACGCCGTCGCGGGAGAGGATGTCGACCAGTCCGGCCACCGGCCCGTTGGCCTCAGCGTGGTGCTCCACCATCGATCCGTTGGTCTGCAGCTCGAGGTCCATCGAGAACGAGCCCTCCGCGGTGGACGAGGTGCGCACCTCCCCGAAGCGATAGTGGCCCCAGCGCCGGGAGTCGCCGTCCACGGGCAGGTACTCGTCCTGGAAGATCTGCCAGATCTCTTCGCCGGAGACCTCGCCGCCGCCGTCCTCGGCACGTCGCTGGATGACCTGGGAGAACTCCACCTGCGCCCGGCGCGGCAGCTCGATCCCATGCTCGGACTTCAGCAGATAGGCGACGCCGCCCTTGCCGGACTGTGAGTTCACCCGGATGACCGCCTCATAGCTGCGGCCGATGTCCTTGGGATCGATCGGCAGATACGGCACGGCCCAGGTGATGTCGGAGACCTCGCGGTCCTGCTCGGCGGCGCGTCGCTCGATGTGGTCGAAGCCCTTCTTGATGGCGTCCTGATGTGAGCCGGAGAAGGCGGTGAAGACCAGGTCGCCGCCGTAGGGAGAACGCTCCGGCACGGGCATCTGGTTGCAATGTTCCACGGTGCGTCGGATGTGGTCCATGTCCCGGAAGTCGATCTGCGGGTCCACGCCCTGGCTGAACAGGTTCATGCCCAGGGTGATGAGGTCGACATTGCCGGTGCGCTCACCGTTGCCGAAGAGGCAGCCCTCGATGCGGTCCGCGCCGGCCATGTATCCCAGCTCGGCGGCCGCGACACCGGTGCCGCGGTCGTTGTGGGGATGCAGCGAGAGGATGATCGAGTCGCGGTGGCGCAGATTGCGGTGCATCCACTCGATGGAGTCCGCATAGACGTTGGGGGTCGCCATCTCCACAGTGGCGGGCAGGTTCACGATGACCTTGTTCTCCGGGGTCGCGCCGAAGACGTCGACGACCTCGTCGGAGATGTGCGCGGCGAACTCCAGCTCCGTGCCGGTGAAGGACTCCGGGGAGTACTGGTAGACGACCTCGGTGGCGGAGCGCATCTGCTCCTCGTACTTGCGACAGAGCCGAGCACCCTGGGTGGCGATGTCGACGATGCCGTCCTTGTCCTGGCGGAAGACGACCTCCCGCTGCAGCACCGAGGTGGAGTTGTAGAGGTGCACGATCGCCCGCGGAGCCCCCTCGATGGACTCGAACGTGCGTTCGATGAGATGCTCGCGCGCCTGGGTGAGGACCTGGATGTAGACGTCCTCAGGAATACGGTCCTGGGTGATCAGCTGTCGGACGAAGTCGAAGTCCGTCTGGGAGGCCGCGGGGAACCCGACCTCGATCTCCTTGTAGCCCATGGAGACCAGCAGGTCGAACATCCGGTGCTTGCGCTCGGGGGACATCGGGTCGATCAGCGCCTGGTTGCCGTCCCGCAGGTCCACGGCGCACCAGCGCGGCGGGGACGCGATGACCTGGTCCGGCCAGGTGCGGTCAGGCAGGGAGACGGTGATCTGCTCCTGGAAGGGCAGGTACCGGTGGTAGGGCATCGGGGAGGGCTGCTGCAGAGTGCGCATCGTTCATCCTTGGATCGTGAGTGTGCGGGCATCAAGCCGAGACGCCGGTCAGCAGGACCGGGGGTGGAGACTCCGCAACGAGGTTCGGCTTGTCAGGATGCTGCGCCGTGGATGATGTGCTGCACGCGCGCCAGCTGGTCCCCGCTGCGGCGGAGAAGCTGACGTAGTCGCGGGGCGGTGGCCATGTTCTGCACATCTCTCACGCTAGCACGTCGGTCCCGACGTGCCCATGGCCGTGTCAGAGTGTTCCACACTGTGGACGACGCCCCTGGGGATGCTCTGGTCAGAAGCCCAGCCGACCCAGCTTCTTCGCATCGCGCTGCCAGTCCTTGGTGACTTTGACGTGGAGGTCCAGGTAGACCGGGGTGCCCAGCAGCTTCGAGATCCCCTCACGGGCCGCCGTGCCGATGGCGCGCAGCCGGGACCCCGCTCGGCCGATGATGATGGCCTTCTGGGAGTCACGCTCCACATGGATGCTGACGTGCACGTCGAGCAGCGGCCGACCCTCCGGACGCCCTTCACGCGGGATCATCTCGTCGACGACCACCGCGATCGAATGCGGCAGCTCGTCGCGGACGTCCTCGAGGGCCGCCTCACGCACCAGCTCGGCGACCATCACGGCCTCCGGCTCATCCGTCAGCTCACCCTCCGGATACAGCGGCGGGGACAGCGGCATCATGGACACCAGCTCGTCCGCCACCACATCGGTCTGGTCACCCGCCACCGCGGAGACCGGGATGATCGCGGAGAAGCCGTCAGCCTGCTTCCCCTCCCCCGCCAGATGCTCACGCCCGAGCTGGTCCACGGCCAGGAGCTGCTCAGCCAGAGAGTCCCGCGGCACGGTGTCGGTCTTGGTGACCAGAGCGACGACCGGCTTGTGCGGCAGCTTGGTCAGCTGCCCGGCGATGAACCGGTCTCCCGGGCCGATCTTCTGGTCGGCAGGCAGGCAGAAGCCGACGACGTCCACCTCGGAGAGCGTGTCGACGACCAGGTCGTTGAGCCGCTGCCCGAGCAGAGTGCGCGGCCGGTGCAGGCCCGGGGTGTCGACGAGCACCAGCTGCGCGTCGGACCGGTGCACGATGCCGCGGATCGTGTGCCGAGTGGTCTGCGGCTTCGAGGAGGTGATCGCCACCTTCGCGCCGACCAGTGCGTTGGTCAGCGTGGATTTCCCCGCATTGGGCCGCCCCACGAAGCTGGCGAATCCAGCGCGGAAGTTCTCGTCATGCTCTGCGAAGGTGATCTCTGCGTCCTTGCTCACCGCTGCTCCTGCCGGTCGATCTTGTGGTCCTGGTCCTGGTGCGTCGCGCGCCGCCGTCGTGGCGGGAGCTCCCGCTCCCTCTAGTGTCCCTGCCGTGCGTCGGCGCCCTCCGCGATGGTCTCGAGGCCCTCGGCCTCCCCGCCGTCCCCGGTCTGCTCGGCGAGAGCCTCCGGGGCGTCGTCCGTGCCGAGGCCCGCCCGGGCGCCGCGTCGGCCCTCCACCTCCCAGGCCAGCACATGGCTGACGCGGTTCCTGCGGCCCTCGAGCCGGTCGGCCCGCAGCACGACCCCCTCGATCTCCACCTCGGAGCCGGCGATCGGTACTCGACCCAGGGTCTTGGCCAGTAGGCCGCCCAAGGTGTCGACCTCCTCCTCGTCATCGAGGTCGAGGTCGTAGAGATCGGCGAAGTCGTCCACCGCCATCCGTGCCGAGAGCCGTCGGCGTCCGTCCGGGAGGTCCTCCACCTCCACCGCCTCGACGTCGTACTCGTCGACGATCTCACCGACGATCTCCTCGATGAGGTCCTCGAGGGTGACCAGGCCGGCGGTGCCCCCGTACTCGTCGACGACGACGGCGACGTGGGTGGACTCCCGCTGCAGCTCGGAGAGGAACTCCGAGACCGACTTGGACTCGGGGACATAGCGGACGTCCCGCTGGACCTCGTCGACGGTGATCGCCTCGGCGGCCCGCCCGCGATACTCCGCAGCGGCCTCACCGGTGCGCAGCTGATGCTCGAGATAGGCCACGTCCTTGAGGTACACCATCCCGGTGATGTCGTCGGCCGAACCACGCACCACCGGCACGCGGGAGTAGCCGGAGCGCAGGAACAGCGTCATGACCTCCGGCAGGCTCGCCCCGGTGTCCACGGTGACCATGTCGGTGCGTGGGACCATGACCGACCGCACGCGCGTGGCGGAGAGGTCGAAGACCGACTGGATCAGCTCGGCCTCGGCGTCCTCCAGGATGTCGGTCTCCGACGCTCGGGCCACGAACTCGCGGAACTCCTCGTCGTCGAAGAAGCCCTGATAGGCCTCGCCGGGGCCCGGGGCGATGCGGGCGCCGATGCCGGCCAGCATGACCGGGACCGGCCCCAGCACCAGCCGCAGGCCGCGCACCAGGCGGGCCGTGGCCGCGGAGACCACCAGGTGGTGGGCACGGCCGAGCCGCCGCGGCGACACCGTGGCCAGCCCGACCCCGCCCACCACCAGCACCGCGCCGGCGGTCAAGGCGGCCAGTGCGACATCGTCCACGGCCAGCTGCACCCCGACGGTGATCTGCACGACTGCGGCCGTGGCGAAGAGCCACCGCCACAGCTGCAGGGCCACCGTGTGGGGCACCGGCTCCTGCAGAAGCATCCGCACGGCACCGGAGCCCTGCCGCTCGGCGATGTCCTCTGCCTCCCGGCGGGAGAGCCGTATCAGCCCGGCCTCGGCGGTGGAGAGCACAGCGGCCACGGCGGCGCAGAGCAGCGCCGCGACGATCAGCAGCCCGGTGATCATGAGTCGTCGACGGTGGGGGTCGGGGCCGCGCGGCCCAGGAAGCCCTCGAGCAGGCTGGCCTGCAGCTCGAACATCGTACGACGCTCCTCGGCCTCGACGTGGTCGTGGCCCAGCAGGTGGAGCACTCCATGGACGGTCAGCAGCGCGAGCTCGTCGCTGACGTCATGCCCGGCGGCCGCGGCCTGGCGGCGGGCGACCTCGGGCGAGATGACGACGTCCCCGAGGATCCCCTCGGTCACCGCCGCCGAGGCGGTCCCCGGGCGCAGCTCGTCCATCGGGAGACTCAGCACGTCTGTGGGGCCCGGCAGGTCCATCCACTCGAGGTGGAGCTGCTCCATCCGGGCCTCGTCGACGAGGGTCACGGTGAGCTCCACCGCGGAATCCAGATGCATCCGGGCGTAGAGGAACCCGGTCAGCCGTCCCAGGGTCTCCCCGATGTCCGCGGGCACCGACGAGAATCCTGAGTCGTCGTCGACGACGACGCCGACAGGCTGGGTGAAGCCCGCCGGCGCGATGTCCTCGCTGGTCATCCGCGAGGCTCCTGGCGATGGTCGGCGGCACGCCCCGGCCCGCCCTGGGGGCGGCGCCGGCCCTGCGGCCGCCGTCCCTCCTGATGCTGCTGGAAGGACTCGTAGGCGTCGACGATGCGACCCACCAGCTGGTGGCGGACGACATCCTCGGAACCCAGCCTGGAGATCATGATGTCCTGCACGCCCTCGAGGATCTCCAGGACCGTGCGCAGGCCCGAGTCGGTGCCGCGAGGCAGATCGACCTGGGTGATGTCCCCGGTGACCACGATCTTGGAGTTGAAGCCCAGCCGGGTGAGGAACATCTTCATCTGCTCGGCGGTGGTGTTCTGCGCCTCGTCGAGGATGATGAAGGAGTCGTTGAGCGTGCGGCCCCGCATGTAGGCCAACGGAGCGACCTCGATGATCCCCGACTCCATCAGCCGCGGGATCGACTCGGCGTCGATCATGTCGTGCAGCGCGTCGTAGAGCGGCCGCAGATAGGGGTCGATCTTCTCGTTGAGGCTCCCGGGCAGGAACCCCAGCCGTTCCCCGGCCTCCACCGCCGGACGGGTGAGGATGATGCGGTTGACCTCTTTGGCCTGCAGCGCCTGGACCGCCTTGGCCATGGCGAGATAGGTCTTTCCGGTGCCGGCGGGTCCGATGCCGAAGACCACGGTCGACTCGTCGATCTGGTCCACATAGGTCTGCTGGTTGGCTGTCTTGGGCCGGATGGTCCTGCCCCGATGGGAGAGGATGTTGGTGGTGACCATCTTCGCGGAGGCGCCGGCACGATTCGCCCGCACCATCGTGGCCACCTGCTCGATCAGCTCCTCACCCACTGTGGTGCCGGAGGCCGCCAGGCTCTTCAGCTGCGAGAGGATCTCCACGATCTGCAGCACGTCCTGCTCGGGGCCCGCCACGGTGATCAGCTGGTCGCGCAGTCCGATCGAGGCTGCCGGGCTGATCCCCTGCAGGATGCGGACGGCAAGGTCCTGTGGCCCGAGGGTGCGGAACATGCTGTCCGGGTCCGCGAAGTGGACGGTGCGCTCGATGCTTCCCACCGGGGAGGCGGCGGCACCGGCCGCCACGCCGGAGGTGGAGTCGGCCGAGGTGAAAGGAGTATCAGTCATCGGTGCTCAGTCTACTGCCGTCGCGCAGGACCCGAGGCACCCGCCTCCGGGCTCCCCGGTCCGCTCCATCGCCCCAGCAGGACCTGCACACCGGCCAGTGCCGCCGGTCCTGCGGTGGAGGAGCGCAGCACGGTGCGACCGAGCCGAGCCACGCGGGCCCCGGCGCTGACCAGCCGCTCGATCTCACCGGGCGTGATTCCGCCCTCCGGCCCCACCACCAGATGGAGTTCCTCGGCATCGACGGCGTCCAGCTCTCGGAGTGCGCCGTCCAGGGAGCGCTCCTCGGTCTCATGGAGCACGACGACGGCGACGCCCTTCTGCTCGACGATCCGTCGGCAGTACTGAGCGGTCGTGTGCAGCTGCTCGACCTCCGGCACGGCGGTCCGGCGAGTCTGCTTGGCCGCGGTACGCACGATGGACACCCATTCGGCGTGCTTCTTCGCCTCCCGGCCGGCCTTCCAGCGGGCCACGGACCGCTCGGCCTCCCAGGGCACGACGGCCTCGATCCCGAGCTCGGTGGCCGATTCGACCGCCTGCAGGTCACGACGGTCCTTGGCCAGCGCCTGGACCAGCACCAGACGGGGCCGCTCGAGCGGCTCTCGGCGGACCTCAGAGACCGCCACGGTCAGCTCACCCCGCGCGGCCTCGACCACTTCGCCGGTCACGCGCAGCCGCCGGGTGTCGGAGAGCTGGATCTCCGCCCCGGGGCTCAGCCGCATCACCGTGGCGGCATGGTGCCCCTCGGCGCCGTCGAGCACGACCTGGCCGCCGACCTCGACGCCGTCGAGCTGCCCCGGCTCGAGATGGAACAGCGGAGCCGTCACAGACTGTCCCAGGCCTCACGGAGCTTGGCGAACACGCCGCGGTGCTCGGTGGTGGACTCGCCCAGCTCCTCGCCACGCTCGACGGCGAGCTCACGCAGCAGCTCGCGCTGCCGGTCGCTGAGCTTCGCCGGAGTCTCGACCTTGAGATGGATCTTGAGCGCACCGCGTCCCCCGCCGCGCAGGTGGGCCACCCCTCGGTCGCGGACGGTGAGGACCTCACCGGACTGGGTGCCCGGCTTCACCTCGATCTCCTCGACGCCGTCGAAGGTGTCGAGGCTGACGGTGGTGCCCAGTGCGGCCGCCGTCATCGGGATCGAGACCGTGGCGTGCAGATCGTTTCCGCGGCGGGTGAAGACCTCGTGAGGACGCACATCGACCTCGATGAACAGGTCGCCCTGCGGCCCGCCGGCCAGACCGGCCTCCCCCTCGCCGGCCAGGTGGATGCGGTTCCCCTTGTCCACCCCAGCGGGAATCTTGACCTTCAGGGTGCGACGCTCCCGGACACGGCCCTGGCCGTCACACTCCTGGCAGGGGTCCTCGATGATGCTGCCGAACCCGGCGCAGCGGGCGCAGGTCTCGGTCTGCAGGACGGTGCCGAGGATGGACCGCATGGGGCGCTGGACCTGACCGTGCCCTTGGCAGTCCGGGCAGGTCGTGGGGCTGGTGCCCTCCCGGGTGCAGGAGCCCTGACAGACCGAGCAGGTCACCGCCGTCTCGATCTCGACCTCCTTGGTCGTGCCGAAGACGGCGTCCTTGAGGTCCAGGCGGATCCTGATCAGCGAGTCCTGGCCACGGCGGGTGCGCGAGGCCGGCCCGGAGGCGCCCGAACCGAAGAAGGTCTCGAAGATGTCGCCGAAGCCGCCGAAGCCCTGACCACCGCCGAAACCGCCGCCGCCGAAGGGCGAGCGGCCGTTCTCATCGCCGGTGGCGTCATAGTTGCGGCGCTTGTCGGCGTCGGAGAGCACCTCATAGGCACGCCCGATGAGCTTGAACTGCTCAGCCGCATCCTCCGACGGGTTGACGTCCGGGTGCAGCCTGCGCGCCTTCTTCCGGTACGCCTTCTTGATGTCGTCGGTGGACGCTCCACGGCTCACGCCGAGCGCCTCGTAGTAGTCAGTCACTTCTCACCCTTCAGAGAGGATCCGGGACAGGTACCGTGCCATGGCTCGCACCGCTGACATGGTGGAGCCGTAGTCCATGCGTGTGGGGCCCACGACCCCGAGTTTGGCGGCGGCGCCGCCGTCGCCGATCGCGTACTCCGCCGCCACCACGGAGGTCTCGGCGAGCGAATCGTGGCTGGTCTCGTGACCGATGCGCACCGAAAGTCCGCGGCGGTCCTGCTCCATCTCGGTGAGCAGGCGCAGCAGCACCACCTGCTCCTCGAGAGCCTCGAGGATGGGGCCTATGGAGGGACCCAGATCGCGATCGGACCTGGCGAGGTTAGCAGTGCCGGCCATGATGATGCGATCCACGCGCCCGGCCTCCAGCACCGTCTCCACCGTGTGGGCGACGATCGCCATGGCGGGCTGCAGCGACGGTTCGACGGTGCCGACGAGCTGGTCCATGGGCAGCGGGAGGGCCGAGACCGAGCGGTTGTGGAGCTCCTCGACCAGCCGCTGGCCGATGCGCTGCAGGGAGTCGTCGTCCAGCGGAGCGGCCATGGTGGCCATGCGCTGCTCCACCCGGCCGGAGGAGAGGATCACCACCACCAGCACCTTGTGCGTGCCCATGGAGAGCACCTCGATGTGCCGGATCCTGGCGGTGGACTGCTGGGGGTGCTGCAGCACGGCGACCTGGTTGGTCAGCATGGCGAGCAGCCGGACGGTCTGCTCGAGCATCTCGTCATGGTCGTCCGCAGCCTCGAGCAGCGTGCCCATGGCACGGCGTTCCGCGCGGGAGAGCGGCCTCACCTCGGAGATCCGGTCCACGAAGATGCGATAGCCCTGATCGGTCGGGATGCGGCCGGCCGAGGTGTGCGGCGCAGCGATCAGACCTTCGGCCTCGAGGAAGGCCATGTCATTGCGGATGGTCGCCGGAGAGACCTCCAGGTTGTGGCGCTCCACCAGCGCCCGCGAGCCCACCGGCTCCTGGGTCTGCACGTAGTCCTCGACGATCGCACGCAGCACCTGCAGACGACGGGTGTCCGACATCGTGCGACTCTCCTCTCCCGACAACGGCTGGCACTCTCCTGCAGCAAGTGCCAATTCTAGCGCGTGTCGGTCAGATCCGACGAAGCCTGCGACGCCGCTGCTAGGCTCCCGCCCTGTGACCTCTCCTCACTTCTCCACCGACTGGTCCTCCTGGGGCCCCACTGACATGGCCTCCCGCCGTCGCGCGCAGCATCGCAGGGTCCCGCAGGTGCCTGCTGACCCCGGCACGGTGCTCGAGGAGACCGAGTCCGGCTGGGTGGGGGCCGTCGTGGGGGTGGAGGCCTCCGGGGGCATCCACCTGGTCCGACTCGAGGATCGCCATGGACGCAGCCGCGCCTTCCCGCTGGGCCACGGGTTCCTCCACGAAGGCGCCCCCGTGGAGCTCATCGCCCCGGCGCCGCGACCGACAGCCGTGCAGGCTCCCCGCCGCACCGCCTCGGGGTCGCTCGCGGTGGACGGCGCCCGCGCCCGGGTGGCTCGCGCCTCGCGCATCTGGGTGGAGGGCACCCACGACGCCGAGCTCGTCGAGAAGGTCTGGGGTGAGGACCTCCGCCTCGAGGGGATCGTCGTGGAGCCCTTGCACGGTGCCGACGATCTCGTCGGCGCTCTCCAGGGGTTCGGCCCCGCCCCGGAGCGGCGGGTCGGCGTGCTTCTGGACCACCTCGTGCCCGGATCCAAGGAGAGCCGCATCGCGGCAGAGGCCATGGCCATGCGGGGGGCCGCCGGCAACGTCATGGTCCTGGGCCACCCCTATGTGGATGTGTGGCAGGCGGTGAAGCCCCAGCTGCTCGGACTGGAGCGCTGGCCGGACATCCCCCGGCACATCGACATCAAGGTCGGCACCCTCCAGGCGCTGGGCTGGCCGCACCGGGACCGCCGAGACATCGCCACAGGGTGGAAGCGGATCCTCGGCACGGTCAGCAGCTACGCGGACCTGGAGCCGGCTCTGCTCGGACGGGTGGAGGAGCTCATCGACTTCGTCACCGTCTGAACGGGGTGTCGCCCCCGGTCAGCGTCCAGGCGCGGACGGTAGAATGTCGACCACTCCGGCGCCCACCGCGCCGCGGGTCCTTCATCCCACGAGCATCAGAGAGGGGCACCGTGCCACAGTCCGAGCCTCCACACTCGCGGCAGCCACATTCGGATGGTCCCCACCGGTCCGGGCACCGACGCCCCGCGGCCTCAGATCCCCGGGACTCCAGCCACTCCGACCGCGTCGAGGGGTCCTCTGACGCGGCGCTGCCGCTGACCCCGTCCGAGGACCGCCGCTGGGCGACGCTGTCCCACTTCGGCGGACTCATGGGCTGTGTCCCGTCGCTGATCATCTACCTGGTCTTCCGAGACCGCGGCCCGTTTACCGCCCAGGAGTCCAAGGAGGCGCTGAACTTCACCCTCCCGGTGACCGCGGTGCTGCTGGTCTGCTATGTCCTCGCGCTGATCCCCGCCGTGGGATGGATCTTCGGCCTGGTCGCCGTCTTCCTCTGGATGCTCATGACGATCTCCGGGCTGGTCGCCGGGATCGAGTGCAACAAGGGACGTCCCTACCGGTACCGGATGAACCTGCGCCTCATCCACTGAGGCGGCGGGTCACCGCGTCAGCCAGCAGGCGGCCCTTGAGCGTCAGCACCACACGGCCTCGCGGGTTCGCCGGGCTCGGCCGCAGCGGAGAATCCGCGGCGAGCCCGTCGGTCACCAGGCCGCGCAGCACCGCGTCCTCCAGCGGCACGGCCCCGGGCAGCGCCTCGTGGGCCGCTACGTCCAGACCCTCGGCGATCCGCAGGCGCAGCATCAGATGTTCCAGGGCCCGTGCGTCGTCGTCGAGCACCTCCCGCCCGTGGCCGGGCGCGATCCCTTGGGCCAGTCGCTGGGCGTATGCGGCCGGGTGCTTCACGTTCCACCAGCGCAGCCCCGCCACATGGGAGTGCGCGCCGGGGCCCGCCCCCCACCAGTCGGAGTCCAGCCAGTAATTCAGGTTGTGCTGGGAACGGCTGGCCTCGTCCCGGGAGAAGTTGGAGACCTCGTACCAGCGGAGGCCGGCGGCGCCGAGCAGCTCATCGGTGAGCAGGTACTTGTCGGCATGGTCATCGGGGTCGATGTCGGGCAGCTCGCCGCGGCGCACCTTCGCCGCCATCGCGGTGCCCTCCTCGACGATCAGGGAATAGGCGGAGATGTGCTCCGGTTCGAGCGCCACGGCCGTCTCGAGACTGGTGCGCCACTCGGCCAGGCTCTCCCCCGGCGTGCCGTAGATCAGGTCCAGACTGACCTGCAGCCCCACCTGCCGGGCGGCGTCGACGGCCCGTGACACGTTGGCCGGGTCATGAGTGCGGTCCAGCGTGCGCAGCACCGTCGGGACGGCGGACTGCATGCCCAGACTCACTCGGGTGAATCCGCCATCCGCCAGCACCTCCGCCGCAGCCGGATCGAGGGTGTCCGGGTTGGCCTCGGTCGTGACCTCGGCGTCGGGGGCCAGGCCGAAGAGCTCGCGGGCACGCCTCAGAATGCGCGAGAGCTCCGTGGCCGGGAGCAGCGTCGGAGTGCCGCCACCGAAGAAGACGGTGGTCAGCGGGCGCGCCGGCGCCCCGGAACGCTCGAGCACGTCCGCGGCCAGCTCCAGCTCGCGGATCAGCGTGTCCGGGTAGGACTCGCGGGACGCCCCGGGGCCGAGGTCCTCAGCGGTGTAGGTGTTGAAGTCGCAGTACCCGCAGCGCACGGAGCAGAACGGGATGTGGACGTAGAGCCCCAGAGGTCTGGAGGCCCGGCCCGGCAGCGCGGCGAGCACCTGCTCGGGCAGCGCGCCGTCGACCGGGACGGGTTCTCCCAGCGGCAGCGTGGCGGGCACGGGCTACTTCTTGCCCTTCTCGCCCGAGTCCTCGTCGGAGGACAGGGCGGAGATGAAGGCCTCCTGAGGCACCTCCACGGTGCCGACCATCTTCATGCGCTTCTTGCCCTCCTTCTGCTTCTCGAGCAGCTTGCGCTTGCGGCTGATGTCGCCGCCGTAGCACTTGGAGAGCACGTCCTTGCGGATGGCGCGGATGTTCTCGCGGGCGATGATGCGCGAACCGATCGCCGCCTGGATGGGCACCTCGAACTGCTGCCGCGGGATCAGATCCTTCAGCCGCGAGGCCATCTTGACCCCGTAGGCATAGGCGTGATCGCGGTGGGTGATCGCGGAGAACGCGTCGACCTTGTCTCCCTGCAGCAGGATCTCGACCTTGACGAGATCGGAGGCCTGATCGCCTTCGCTCTGCCAGTTCAACGACGCATAGCCTCGAGTGCGGGACTTCAGCTGGTCGAAGAAGTCGAAGACGATCTCCGCCAGCGGCAGCCGGTAGCGCAGCTCGACCCGGTCCTCGGACAGGTAGTCCATGCCCTCCATGGAGCCGCGACGCGCCTGGCACAGCTCCATGACCGCTCCGATGAACTCGCTGGGCACGATGACCGTGGCGTCGACCACCGGCTCTCGGATCTCGGCCGTCTTGCCGTCCGGGAACTCACTGGGGTTGGTGACCACATGGGTCGAGCCGTCCTCAGCGGTGACATGATAGATGACGTTGGGCGCGGTGGAGATCAGATCGAGGTTGTACTCGCTCTCGAGACGCTGGCGGGTGATCTCCAGATGCAGCAGGCCCAGGAAGCCCACCCGGAACCCGAAGCCCAGCGCCGCCGAGGTCTCCGGCTCGAAGCTGAGGGCGGCGTCGTTGAGCTGGAGCTTCTCCAGCGCCTCGCGCAGCACCGGGAAGTCTGAGCCGTCGATCGGGAACAGCCCCGAGAAGACCATCGGCCGAGGCTCGTCATAACCGCCGATGATCTCCTCGGCGGGCTTCCGCTGCGAGGTGACGGTGTCGCCGACCTTCGACTGGCGGACGTCTTTCACCCCGGTGATGAGATATCCGACCTCGCCGACGCCGAGGCCCTTGGTGGGCTCCGGCTCCGGAGAGGACACGCCGATCTCGAGGAGCTCGTGAGTGGCACCGGTGGACATCATCTTGATGCGCTCCCGGTGTCCCAGGCTGCCGTCGACCACGCGGACGAAGGTCACCACCCCGCGGTAGGTGTCGTAGACCGAGTCGAAGATCATCGCCCGGGCGGGAGCATCCGGGTCGCCCTCGGGCGCCGGGATCTCCTCCACGATGCGGTCCAGCAGCTCCTCCACGCCTTCGCCGGTCTTGCCGGAGACGCGCAGGACGTCCTCGGGATCCCCACCGATGAGATGGGCGAGCTCCTCGGCGTACTTGTCCGGCATCGCCGCCGGCAGATCGATCTTGTTGAGCACGGGGATGATCGTCAGCTCGTGCTCCATGGCCAGGTACAGGTTGGCCAGCGTCTGGGCCTCGATGCCCTGAGCGGCGTCGACCAGCAGCAGCGCACCCTCACAGGCGGCCAGCGAGCGGGAGACCTCGTAGGAGAAGTCCACGTGCCCCGGAGTGTCGATCATGTGGAAGGCGTAGGTGCTGCCCTCGTGCTCCCAGGGCATGCGCACCGCTTGGGACTTGATCGTGATGCCACGCTCACGCTCGATGTCCATCCGGTCCAGGTACTGCGCCTTCATCTCCCGGGCCTGGACGGCTCCGGTCAGCTGCAGCATGCGGTCCGCCAACGTGGACTTGCCGTGGTCGATGTGCGCGATGATGCAGAAGTTGCGGATCACGCCAGGATCGGTCGCGGCGGGCACCTGAGGAGTGCGGGCCTTCGGAGACACGGTGCGGATGGTCCTTCCCTCGGAGACGCGATGTGCGGCTGACGCTCCATTCTTCCATGAAACTCCGCGGGGGACGCGCCCGGGATCCTCCGGACACGGGTCGTCCCCTCCGGCGGGAGAGTTCCACGCCGACACGACGCGGGCCCCGTCGCAGCAAGTGCGACGGGGCCCGCGGTCGAGGGCTCCACGTATGCGGAGCCTACGAGGATCAGAGGGCGTTGACCTTGGCTGCCAGCCCCGACTTGCGGTTGGCCGCCTGGTTCTTGTGGATGACTCCCTTGGTGGCGGCCTTGTCCAGCTTCCGACCGGCCTCGCGGTTCGCCGCCACTGCGGCGTCCTTGTCACCGGCCTGGACCGCCTTGCGGACCTTCTTCACCGCGGTCTTCAGCTCGGACTTCACGGCCTGATTGCGCAGGCGAGCCTTCTCGTTGGTGAGGATGCGCTTCTTCTGAGACTTGATGTTTGCCACGTGTTGTCTTTCTGTCTGGGTTCACTGTGTGGTGAGGGCTGCATCCCTGCTTGGGCGGCAGAAGACAGACTGAGGGGCGTGGGGTGCCATGGCGATCGCGTGACGTCATCAGGCAGAGGGACCTGACGCCGCGCGGAGAGCTCTCTGCCGCAGGGAGTGCCGGCCACGAGGGCCGTGGACACTGCCTATAGATGGTAGCAGAGAACTGGGCCGCGGTCCCGTCGGGACGCGGCGCGCCGGTGGGCCGCCACCGTGGCAGCACTCCAGGACGCTGCTGGTCAGGGGCCTGTCAGCGGCCCACCGAGCCTGCGATGATGCCGATCGCCCGCTCCACGGCGTACTCAGGGGTCCGTGAGGCGCCCTTCGCCTCGGCATCTGCCCGAGCCACCGCCTCCACCGCCGCGGCCGCGCGGTGCGACTGCCAGCGGCGGGCCGTCTCGGCCGCCTGCCGCAGCTGCCACGGCGGCACCCCCAGGCTGGATGCCAGCCGGTCGGTGCTGCCCCGGTGGTCCACCAGCGCTGCGATCTGCCGCCCCTTGCGGGCCAGCGCGGCGGTCACTGCGATCGGCGAGACACCGGTGGAGACCGCGTGTCGGTACAGCCGGGTGGCGGCGTCACGGCGTCCCTCGAATGCGGCGTCGGCCACCTTGAAGGCCGTGGCCTCCACCCTCCCCCCGTGGTAGCGATCGACATCGTCCTCGGTGATCTGACCGGCGACGTCACGGATCAGCTGCTGACAGGCGCCTCCCAGGTCGGACAACGACGAGCCGGCGGCCGCGACCAGCGCGCGGGCGGCGTCGGACTGGATCTCCCGGCCCGCGGCACGGAACTCCCGGCGTAGGAAGTCCATCTTGTCGGCGTCGGACTTCGCCGCAGCACAGTCGACGACGACGGCACGGCCGGCAAGCGCATCGATCAGCTTCTTGCCGCGGTTCCCCCCGGAGTGCCGCATCACCAGCGTGACGTCCTCGGCGACCTCGTCCAGATAGGCCAGCGCGTCGGCCAGGAAGGTGTCGTTCATCTGGGCGAGGTCTTCGGCGAGGATCATCCGGGCCTCCCCGAAGAGCGACGGCGAGGCCAGGGTCGCGAGCTCCCCGGAGGCGGCCACGCTGACGTCGAATCGGGTGTACTCCAGATCCGGGTGCTGAGCGCGCAGCTGAGACTTGATGCGATCCAGGGCGCGGGAGGCCAGGTAGTCCTCGGGGCCTCGCAGCAGCATCAGCGCCGCCGGCTCCACGGTCCGGAAGTCCTCCCCGGCGCTCGGGGCCGCGCCTCTGCGCCCGCGCTGCCCTGAACCACGTTGTGCCGCTGCCATGGAGACAATCCTAGAGGGTGGCGATGACACGTGCACCACGCCGGGCCGTCCTCAGGCGGGCAGGACCAGCTCGCCGTGGAAGTGCCGCCTGCCCTTGCGGGCGTCCCAGCCGGTGAAGCTCCAGACCGCTCCTTCGGCGGCCTCGTCGCGCCCCGCGTGGAAGGCCACGGTGCCGGGCAGCCGCATGGGCGCCTCGAAGCTGATGCGCCAACGATGCCCCGCCTGTTCGGGCTCACGACCCTCCAGCATCCTCCCGGCGGCGTACATGCCATGGACGATGGCCCTCGGCATGCCCAGTGCCCGCGCGCTGATCCCGCTCACGTGGATGGGGTTCCAGTCTCCCGAGACCGCGGCGTAGCGTCGGCCGGCGTCGGCGCCCAGGCGCCACTGTGCGGTCTTCAACGGAGGTGTGAACTCCTCCCGACCTGAACGGCTCTCCGTCTGGGACGCGTCCGGCCGCCCTGCGAGATGCACCCCGCGGCTCAGGTAAGTCGAGGTGCCGCGCCAGAGCACGTCCGACTCGGTCGGCTCCTCCACCTCGGCATCCTCGGACAGCACCTCGACCACGGCGTCGAACACCGTGCCGCGGCGGTGAGGCCGCAGCCCCTCGGCCCAGGCCCGGATCTGCACAGGGGTCTCCGCCGTCACGGGACGACGATGCTCCACCACGTTGCTCAGATGCACCATGCCCATCAGCGGCAGCGGAAAGTCCTCCCTGCCGAGCAGGCCCATCTGGACGGGGAAGCCCATGATGTGGACGAGGACCGAGGGCAGCCCGCTGCGGTGGCGACCGTCGAAGACCTCACCGCCGACGAGTCGCCGGTAGTCCTCCACCTGGGCGGACGTCGTTCCGGGGTGCCGCGCGACGACGGCGTCCGCGGGCAGCAGGCTCTGCTCGCCTGCGCCGGACCGACCGCCCACTGCGGAACGTGCGGCCTCCCAGCCGGCGCGCAGGTACACCTGCGGCAGCGCCTGCAGCTCGATCCTTCGGATCTCCTCGGGGCTCATGTGCTGCTCCTCCCTGCGCGCCGGTCACTCTCCGGGCTCCTGCGCGACTCCGACGCGGTGCGCAGCTCCGGTGTCCGGCACGTCCTCATCCGCTCACGCACCGATCAGATTCTGTCCGCAGACGCGCAGGGTCAGCCCGCTGGTGCCGCCCGCCGCCGGAGAGGCCAGGTAGGCCACCGCCTCCGCGACGTCCACCGGCCGGCCGCCCTGGTTCAGTGAGTTCAGCCTGCGGGCCACCTCGCGGGTGGCGAAGGGCATGCGGGCGGTCATCTCCGTCTCGATGAAGCCGGGGGCGACGGCGTTGATCGTCCCGTGGCGGGCCTCGAGCTGCGCTGACGTCGCGGCGACCATCCCGATGACGCCAGCCTTGGATGCCGCATAGTTGGTCTGCCCGCGGTTTCCGGCGATCCCGGAGGTCGAGGCCAGCGAGACGATGCGCGGCCCGCTGGAGCTCTCGGGACGGTTGAACAGCTCATCGGCCAGCAGTGCGCGGTTCATCCGCAGCTGAGCCTCGATGTTCACTGCGATCACCGAGTCCCAGCGCCCGGCGTCCATATTGCCCAGCAGCTTGTCCCGGGTGATGCCGGCGTTGTGGACGACGATGTCGAGGCGTCCGTGGTGCTGGCGGGCGTGGCTGAGGATCCGTTCTCCGGCATCCTCGGCGGTGATGTCCAGCTGCAGCGCCGTGCCGGCCACCCGGTTCGCGGTGGCCGCCAGCTGCTCTCCGGCGGCGGGCACGTCCACCGCGATGATTCGGGCGCCGTCGCGGTGCAGGACCTCCGCGATGGAGGCACCGATCCCGCGCGCAGCGCCGGTGACCACGGCGACCTGTCCCTGCAGGGGACGGTCCCAGTCCTGGGGAAGCGTCCCGTTGACGGAGTCCACGGTGAGCAGCTGCCCCGAGACGAAGGCCGAGCGACCGGAGAGCAGGAAGCGCAGTCCCCCGGCCACGGAGGGGGCGGCCACGTCCAGGTCCTCGGCCAGGATCAGGCCGTTGGCCGTGGCGCCGGCGCGCATCTCGTGGGCCACGGAGCGGGTCAGCCCCTCCACGCCCTTGCGGGCGGCCCGCACCGCGGGGTCCACCGCCGTCTCGGGCCGGCGGTACAGGGTGATGACGCGGCCGGAGGGGCCGACCTGCTTCAGCACCCGACCCAGGCCCAGCACGGTCTCGCTGAGGTCGGCCGGAGTGGTGACGGCGTCGAAGCAGGCGATGACCGCCGAGACGCGCTCCCGGGGCTCCACGTGGCGACGGACGTCGAGGTCCCAGCCGAGCAGCAGCGCGGCGATCTCGTCCGAGGCCGAGCTGGTGCCGACCACCACGACCGGGCCCCGGACTACGGCCTCGCCGGGCCGATGACGGCGCAGACGCGCCGGCTGAGGCAGGCCGAGAGCCTTGGTCAGGCGCTTGCCGACCGAGGTGTTGACGAATTCGGTGTAGGTGTCACGGGACATCGGGATGCTCACCGCCCTTCCAGGATCGCGGTGACGCCCTGGCCGCCGGCCGCGCAGACCGAGATGAATCCCAGCTTGCCGGGCTTGCCGTGGAGCATCTTCGCCAGCGTGGCCACGATCCGCCCGCCGGTCGCGGCGAAGGGGTGCCCGGCCGCCAGGGAGGAGCCGTGGAGGTTCAGCCGGCTGCGGTCGACACGGCCCAGAGGAGCGTCCAGGCCGAGCTTCTCCCGGCAGAAGTCCTCATCCTCCCACGCGGCGATCTGCGCCAGCACGGTGGAGGCGAAGGCCTCGTGGATCTCGAAGTACTCGAAGTCCTCCAAGGTGAGACCGTTGCGGGTGAGCATCCTCGCGGCCGCGTAGGCCGGCGCCATGAGCAGCCCTTCGGCGCCGTCGACGAAGTCCACCGCCGCCTGCTCGTAGTCCACGAACGTGGCGAGCTTGGGCAGGTCGTGGGCGTCGGCGTACTCCTCGGAGCCCAGCAGCACCGCGGAGGCGCCGTCGGTCAGCGCGGTGGAGTTGGCGGCCGTCATGGTGGCCTCCTCCCCCAGGTCCCGGCCGAACGCGGGAGCCAGCCGCCCGAGCTTCTCCAGGCTGGAGTCGGGCCGCAGATTGGTGTCGCGCTGCACGCCCTGGAACGGGGTCACCAGGTCGTCGAAGAAGCCGTCGTCGTAGGCGGCGGCGAGGTTCTGGTGGCTGGCCAGGGCGAGCTCGTCCTGCTCCTGACGGCCGATCCCCCAGGCATGGGCGGTGACGGCCATGTGTTCGCCCATGGACATTCCGGTGCGCGGCTCGTTGACGCCGGGGGCCTGCGGTGCGAGGTGGCCCGGCCGGATCTTCGTCAGCGCCTTGAGACGCTGACCGGGCGTCTTGGCCCGGTTGACCTCCATGAGGATGCCGCGCAGCTCGTCGGTGACCACGATCGGCGCATCCGAGATGGAATCGACACCGGCACCGACGGCGGATTCGATGCGGCCCAGCCGGATCTTGTCCGACAGCGAGCCGATGGCCTCCATGCCGGTGGCGCAGGCCATCTGCACGTCGGTGGCGGGGGTCGCAGGATCCAGCGGGGTGCCGAGCAGGGACTCACGCACCAGGTTGAAGTTCTTCGAGTGCTTCATCACCGCTCCCCCGGCGACCGAGCCCAGACGCTGGCCCTGCAGCCCGAACCGTGCCACCAGGCCGTTGAGCGCCGAGGTGAGCATGTCCTGGTTCGAGGCAGAAGCGTAGGCGCCGTGGGCGCGGGCGAAGGGGATGCGGTTGCCGCCGATGATGACGGCCTCACGCGTCCGGTCAGGGCGAGTCGGGTCAGGGGTGGTCACGAGGTGTTCTCCTCCAGTCGGGGCACCAGGACTTGGCGTTATTACTGATCAGTATCTTAGACTAGCTGTGTCGATCATCACTGTCACACTGACCACGCGGGCGAAGGAGTCGGACCATGAGTCAGACCACAAGTCACACCACCACCGACACTACTGACCACGAGGTGGCTTCACCATCCCTCGACACCGCTGTGCTCGAGGAGGTCCTGCTGGGCCGCTGGGCCGAGACGCGGCGCGTCTCCCGGGCGCTGGCCGCCGAGGAGCGCTTCCACAAGATCGAAGGCCTCACCAAGGAGGACCACCGCGAGCGCGTGCTGCGCCAGCTCCACGACCTCGTCTCCGCCGATGCGGTGCACCGCGCCTTCCCCCGGGAGTTCGGCGGGGCCGACTCCCACGGGGGCAACATCGCCGCCTTTGAGGAGCTGGTCACCGCCGACCCCTCGCTGCAGATCAAGTCCGGGGTCCAATGGGGCCTGTTCGGCGCGGCGGTGCTCCACCTGGGGACCGAGGAACACCATCGACGCTTCCTGCCCGGAATCATGGACCTCAGCGTGCCCGGGGCGTTCGCGATGACCGAGATCGGGCACGGTTCGGACGTGGCATCCCTCGGCACCACGGCGACCTATGACCCGGACACCGAGGAGTTCGTCATCCACACCCCGTTCACCGCGGCCACCAAGCGATATCTCGGCAATGCGGCGGTCGACGGCAAGGACGCCGTGGTCTTCGCCCAGCTGATCACCGACGGCGTGAACCACGGGGTCCACTGCTTCTACTGCCACCTGCGCGACGATGACGGCAACACCCTCCCCGGCATCACCATCACCGATGACGGTCAGAAGGGTGGGCTCAACGGTGTGGACAACGGGCGGATCCGCTTCGACTCGATCCGAGTCCCGCGCAGCCACCTGCTCGACCGGTACGGCGCCGTCACCGCCGACGGTGCCTATTCCTCCCCGATCGAGAGCCCGGGACGGCGGTTCTTCACCATGATCGGCACCCTGGTGCAGGGGCGGGTCTCGCTGACCGGCGCCTCGGTAGCGGCCTCGAAGCTGGCGCTGATCGGTGCGGTCACCTACGCCAACCAGCGCCGCCAGTTCAACGCCTCCTCCCCGGTGCAGGAGGAGGTCATCATGGACTACCAGCTCCACCAGCGGCGCCTGCTCCCCCGGCTGGCCACCACCGTGGCGCTGAGCTTCGCCCAGGAGAAGCTGCTGGCCAAGTTCGACGACGTCTTCTCCGGCGCCGACGACAGCGACGAGAACCGTCAGGAACTGGAGACCCTCGCGGCGGCGATCAAGCCGGTGGCGACGTGGCACGCCCTGGACACCCTGCAGGAGGCCCGGGAGGCCTGCGGAGGGGCCGGCTTCATCGCGGAGAACCGGTTCACAACCCTGCACGCCGACCTGGACATCTACGTCACCTTCGAGGGTGACAACAATGTGCTGCTGCAGCTGGTGGCCAAGCGGCTGCTCAGCGACTACGCCTCCGAGTTCAAGGACGCCGACGTCGGCGCCCTCTCCCGGTACGTCGCCTCCCAGGCCCAGTCCACCGTGCTGCACCGGTTCGGGCTGCGGCGGGCCCTGCAGTCGGTGCAGGACACCGGTGACGAGCGGCGCAGCGCCAACTGGTTCAAGCAGACCGAGGTGCAGCGCGAGCTGCTCACCGACCGGGTCCGGCAGATGGTCGCCGACGTCGCCGGGCAGCTCCGCAGCGTGGCCCGCAAGCCTCAGGCTGAGCAGGCCGCGACGTTCAACGAGCACCAGTACGAGATCATCAACGCTGCCAAGGCCCATGCTGACCTTCTGGTGTGGGAGTCCTTCACCGAGGCCCTCGAGGAGGTGGAGCACGCCGGCACTCGGCAGGTGCTCACCTGGCTGCGCGACGTCTATGCGCTCACCCGCATCGAGGAGACCCTGGACTGGTACCTCCTCCACGGCAGGATCTCCGCTCAGCGGGCCAGGACCCTCTCGCCCTACATCAACCGGCTGCTCGCCCGGCTCCGGCCTCTGGCCCAGGACATCGTGGACTCCTTCGGCTACACCGCCGACCATGTGCGCATGGAGGTCGCCTCCGGCGCCGAGCAGGAGCGACAGGACGAGGCGATGGAGCACCACCGAGTGCTGCGCGCCTCCTCGGAAGCCCCGATCGACGAGAAGATCCTGCTCAAGCGGCGTCAGCAGGAGCGCCGCAGCCAGCGTAAGGGGGGTTGAGGCTCTCCCACGGACCGTGTCGAAGACGCCCGTCGCCGCGCTCGGCGGATGCGGTTGAATGGTGTCATGACTATCACTGACACTGACGCATCCGCCGACCTCGACGGCCCGTTCCCCCGGGCCGAGGTGGAGAACCTCACCCGGGACGAGGCCGCCGCGCGTTCGGCGCACCTGAGCGTGCAGACCTGCGACGTCGACGTCGACCTCTCCGCAGCGGCCGCCGAGGGGGCCACGACCTATCCGGTGACCACGCGCATCAGCTTCCGTTCCTCGGCCCCGGGCGGGGAGACATTCCTCGACTACCTGGGTGCCTCCGTGGAGGAGGTCGTCCTCAACGGAGCCGCCCTTCCGGTGGCCGAGCACGTCGGAGCCGCCCGCATCCGCCTGCCGGAGCTGGCCGAGGAGAACCTGGTGGAGATCCGCTCCACCTCGCGGTTCTCCCGCTCCGGTGAGGGTCTCCACCGCTTCGTGGACCCCGCCGACGGTCAGGTCTACCTCTACACGCAGTACGAGCCGGCGGACTCCCGGCGGGTCTTCCCGGTCTTCGAGCAGCCCGATCTCAAAGCGGTCTTCCGGATCACCATCACCGGTCCGGAGACCTGGGAGCTGCGCTCCAACGGGGCGGAGACCTCCCGCGAACAGGTCCCGGGGGCCGCGGCGGGTCTCGAGGGCGTGGGCCTGGTGCGGGTCCGCTTCGCCGAGACCCGCCGGCTCTCCAGCTACATCACGGCGCTGCTCGCGGGGCCCTACCGCCGTGTGGACGGCCTCTGGAGTGGCGGAGTGGAGGGCGAAGAGCCTCTCGAGGTGCCGCTGGCGGTGCTGTGCCGATCCGCCCTGGCGGAGCATCTCGACGCCGAGGAACTGCTGGACCTGACCCGTCGCGGCCTGGACTTCTTCCACGCGGAGTTCGCCTTCACCTACCCGTGGGGCAAGTACGACCAGGTCTTCGTGCCGGAATACAACCTCGGCGCCATGGAGAACCCGGGGCTGGTGACGTTCACCGAGGCGTACGTCTTCGACACCGCCGCCACCGATGCCCAGCGTGAGACGCGCGCCAACACCCTGATGCACGAGATGGCGCACATGTGGTTCGGGGACCTGGTCACCATGCGCTGGTGGGACGACCTGTGGCTCAAGGAGTCCTTCGCCGACTACATGGGCTCCCTGGCCGTGGACGAAGCCACCGACTGGACGACGTCCTGGATCTCCTTCGCCAACGGGCGCAAGGCCTGGGCGTATGTGCAGGATCAGCTGCCCACCACTCATCCGATCGTCGCGGACATCACCGACCTGGAGGCGGCCGACCAGAACTTCGACGGCATCACGTACGCCAAGGGCGCCTCAGTGCTCAAGCAGCTGGCCGCCTTCGTCGGCCGCGAGGCCTTCCGCGAGGCGGCCCGACGCTACTTCTCCCGGCATGCCTTCGGCAATGCGAGCCTGAACGACTTCCTGTCGGTGCTCGGCGAGGTCTCCGGCCGCGACATGACCAGCTGGGCCGAGGCCTGGCTGCAGACGGCCGGCGTGCCGGTGCTCGCCGCCTCCGTGGACGACGCCGGCCGCGTCGTGGTCGACGAGAGCGGCACTGATCCCGCCACGGGTGGGCCGATCAGTCGTCCGCACGTCGTGGAGGTCGGTGTCCACGTGCTCGATGAGACCACCGGGACGCTGCGCCGCACCTGTTCGGTGCCCACGACCCTGGACGGCCGGACCGTGGTGACCGAGCTGGAGCTTCCCGCTCCGGGGGTTCCGCGACTGCTGCTGGCCAACGATGAGGACCTCACCTATGCCAAGCTCAGCCTGGACGCCGAGTCCGTGGCCGCGGTGCTGGTCCACCCCGTGCAGGACCCGCTGGCCCGCGCCACCGTCTGGGCCGCGCTGTGGTCCATGGTCCGCGACGGTGAACTGAGCGCCTCCCGATTCCTGGAGGCGGTCATGACCCTGGGCCTTCAGATCGAGGAGGTCGTGGTCGTCCAGGCGCTGCTGCGGCAGAGCGTCCGTGCCCTGGAGCTGTACACTCCGGTCGAGCAGCGCGAGACGCTGGAGGAGAGGTTCGCCGGACGCCTGGCGGAGTTCATCTCCGAGGAGGCGGGCGGGGACCGGCAGCGCGCGGCCGCCCGCACGCTCGCCACCCTCTCGCGCCGGACATCGGCCCAGCTGGAGCTGCTGGCCGCGCTGCTCGACGGCGAGGCCGCATCCCTGGGCATCTCCGGGCTGGATCTGGATGAGGAGATCCGCTGGGCGTTCCTCCAGGCGCTGACCGTCCACGGGCGGGTCCAGCGTGAGGTGCTCGACGCCGAGCTCGCCGCCCGCACCACGGCACGCGGGCGGATCGCCCACCGGCTGGCGCTGGCCGCCCGACCCCAGGCCGAGGTCAAGCGTGCGGCCTTCGCCCAGGCGATCGCCGGCACGGACGAGCACGGCGCGGAGCTCTCCAACGATCACCTCACCGCCACCGTAGTGGGGTTCCGCTGCGGACCGTCCACCCTCGTCGCGGACCATGACGAGGACTACTTCGCTGCTCTGCAGGACGTCTGGACACGGATGAGCCAGGGACAGGCCACCCGAGTGGTCTCCGGGCTCTACCCGGGAGTCCAGGACCTTGCGGCCGGCCAGTCCCCTGAGGAGCACCCCGCGGCCCGGCGCACCGCCGAGTGGCTCCGAGCCCACGACGACGCCCCCGCGGCCCTGCGGCGCATCCTGATCGAAGAGCAGGACGGCCTGCTGCGCGGACTTCGTGCCCAGCAGGCCGCTCGGAGCTGAGCGGCTCTGCCCGAGGCAAGTCACCAGCCGGGCCCCGCCCCAGATCGTCTCTCAGTTGCGGATCGTCTCTGAATTCAGCGACGATCCGCAACTGAGCGACGATCTCAGAGCCGGCAAGGACCTGCTGCCCGGCGACGACTAGGCGACGAGATCCTCGTTGGCGGCCTCACGCGCGGCCACGCGCTTCTCGCGCCGCTTGTCATTGAGCAGGCAGAGCACGATCGCGACCCCGAAGAGCACCACCAGGGGCCCGGCGATGAAGAACATGGTGATCGCGTCACCGCCGGGGGCGGCCATCGCGGAGATCAGCGCGATGAACATCAGCGTGCCGCGCCAGCTCTTGAGCACCCGCCGACCGGTGATCAGGCCCATCATGTTCACCCCGACCAGCACGACCGGGATGACCATCGCGATCCCGAAGGCCAGGAAGAGGTGCAGCACGAAGGTGAAGTAGACATCCGGGGCGATGATGTTGGAGGTGCCCTCGGGGTTCAGGGTGAAGAAGAAGCGGATCGCCTGCGGCAGCACCACATAGGCCATGGCGATCCCGATGACGAACAACGGCACCGATGCGGCGATGAAGCCCATCGCATAGCGCTTCTCCTTCTTCTGCAGCCCGGGCATGATGAACGCCCACACCTGATAGAGCCACACCGGAGACGAAATCACGATGCCCACGAACAGGGAGATGCGGATCATCAGATCCAGCGGCTGCCCGACCGTGTTGAAGGCGATCTCGGTGCTGCGGTCGACGTCGTCGAAGTCGACCACCGGGGAGCTCAGCAGCGCAAAGATCGTGTCATAGAGGAAGAAGCCCGCGACCGCACCGACGACGATGCCGAGACAGGCCTTGATGAGGCGATTGCGGAGCTCACGCAGATGCTCTTTGAGGGGCATCTTCCCCTCAGCGTCCCTGCGGCGTCTCTTCCTGCGGCGTCGTCCGGTGGTCCGGGGATCCTCGTCCTGCGTCCCGGCCATCGGCCGCCCTCAGGCGTGGTCCCGGCGCTGCTCCGAGCCGCGGCGGCGCGGAGACTCGGAGGGGTCCACCACGCGGCCTTCCACCGCCGGGCGCTCGTCGGCGTCGGGCTCGGGCTCCTTGTCCTGGGACTCGTCGTTCATCGTGCGGACCTCGGACTTGAAGATGCGCATCGACTGGCCCACGGACTTGGCCAGCTGCGGAAGCTTCGGCGCACCGAACAGCAGGATGATGAGCAGGGCGATGATGGCGATCTGCCAACCGGTGATGTTCATGGAGTGCGTCCTTTCGTCTGTGTCTCAGGATACTCCACGCAGCTGGACGCGCTCCGCCGCACCGCCGCCAACGCCGCCTCGGCCCGGTGCAGCACCTCCGCAGAGAGCTCCTCCGGAGCGGTGACGGTGACGTCGCCGCCGGAGCGCAGGGCCAGGTCGACGGCGATGGCCGGGCTGCGCAGTGCGACTTCCACCGTGCGGGAGCCGCCCTCATGCCACGCCTCTCGCAGCGGCGCCCAGCCGTCGGCGAGTGCGACGGCCGACGGGGCGAAGCGCAGCGTGACCAGCGTGTCCTCGGGCAGCCGGGGAACCTCAGGACGCCGCGCGGGCTCGGCGGCCAGCCGGAGCGACTCCCGGCTCAACGGCGTCTCCGGAAGCGGACAAAGCTCCAGCATCCGGGACAGCAGGAAGTTCCGCTCCCCCTGAGCAGAGCGGCACCAGGCACGCAGATAGGTGCGTGGCCCGTCATGCAGCAGGTTCACCGGATCGACGGTGCGCCTGGTGCGCCGCCCCTGAAGGTCCTCATAGAGCAGCTCCACGGCATGACCGGCGCCCAGGGCCGCGTGCAGCTGGGGCTCCCGGCCGAAGTCATCGTCGCTGTGCCAGACCACACTCAGCTCGGTGGCGGTGACGTCGAGCTCCTCAGGCACGATGGCGCGGATCCGGTCACGCAGCCGCTCGGCGGCGGCCCGGACCAGCTCCTCAGTGGGGTCCTCCGAGGCGATCAGACCCTCGAGTCCGATGAGCAGGGACAGTGCCTGCGGGGTGGAGAGCCGCAGCGGCCTGCCCAGGGTGCTGCTGAGCCGTTCCCCGGGCAGCTGCACCCGGATCACCGGATCCTCCGGGACCAGCCGCTCCTCGAAGACGCGACGGGTCAGCGGCAGCTCCGGGGTGATGTCGATGTAGTGGCCGAACTGCGCGTCGTCGAAGGCCGCGGACTGCTGCAGTGAGAGCAGGTCGCGGTGCAGCTGGCGGGGTTCCAGGCTGTAGCGCCGGAGCAGGTCGCTGACCCTGGCGCCGCCGGAGGCCTGCAGATAGGCGGCGATGCTCACCACACGGGCGATCTTGACCAGGGCGTCGTTCCTCGCCCCGTGCCTGGCCGGCTTCAGCTCGATCGGCTCCGCCGGAAAGTCCCGGTGGGCGCGCAGCACCGACTCGAGGTGGGACCGCACCAGAGCGGTGAGCCGATGACCGGACAGGATGTGCACCTGGGGCCCCGCCGCCGCGACCTTCCCGACGAAGGAGTCGTGCAGCGAAGTCTCCACGGTGAGCCTGCGGGCGCCGTCTCCTCGGCTCCGCCGGCGCTGAGTGACGGCACCATCCGCGCTCTCAACATCCTCAGCACTCTGCGCCCGGGCATGCGGCAGGAAGGAGGGCACCAGCGCCTCGGCGACCGAGAGCTCCACGGTCTCGGTGCCATGGACCGGCCCCAGGGTCTCGAGCTGCTCCTGGGTGACCTTCCGGGGATCGACCCGTCCCTCCGCGATGCCCTGCAGGATGGCGGCGGCACCGTCGTCCTGCACCGTGAGCGGCTCGATCGCCCCCCGGATGCGGTCCAATCGGTAGACCCGCACGGCATCGCGGTCCAGGTCGTGGCCCACCAGGTACCAGCCGCCGCGCGACCCCACGCCCAGAGGCAGAGTCCGGCGGCGTTCAGCGCGGTGCCGGCCGCGCGGGCCGTAGGCGAATCCGACGACCCGTGAGCCGCGGGCCTCAGCCAGCACGGCCAGGTGGTCGAGGACCTGATCGTCCGCCAGTCCCAGGCGGACCGCGGACGGCTGGGACTGCGCCGGTCCGCCGATGTCGGGGAGCCCGCCCTCGCCGAGATGAGGCGCGAGCAGCGCGCCCGAGGCCTGACGGATCGCCTGCTGGGCTCGGGTGCCGCTCCACAGCAGCTCGGTGTGCCGCAGCGCGACGACCTCCTCGGCGTCCAGCTCCAGCAGCGGCAGCCCGTGGGCCTGAGGATCGATCAGATAGCGGAACTCGTGGTCCCCTCCGCGTCCCTCGCGATCCTCCGCACCGCCGCCCTGCTCGGTGATCTCGATGCCGATGCGTCGCAGATGCCGCTTGTCCCGGCTGAACTGCTGCTCGAAGGCCTCCGCAGAGGCCCCGTCACCCGCAGTCCGGTAGTGCTCGACGCGCTCCCGGACCTCAGCCTTGGTGAGTCCGCTCGGCGCGGCGTCGATCAGCGTGGCGGCCAGGGACAGGGCACGGCTCACCCCGGAGTCGGCGGTGACGTCCTGAGTCTCCTCCGCACCCGTGTCGTGCGAGGCGGCCTCATACTCCGCGACGACGTCCCCGTCGATGCCCGCGTCGATGCCCACGACGCGGTCCGCGGCGCGGCGGCTGATGTGCCGGTACCCGACCACGTCGGCTCAGCCGGCTCGGCGGATGCTGACCAGGTCGACCACGAAGATCAGGGTCTCGTTCGGACCGATGGCCCCTCCGGCGCCCTGCTCCCCGTAGGCCAGGTGCGGCGGGATCTCCAGACGGCGCCGAGCACCCTCCTTCATCCCGATCAGGCCCTGGTCCCAGCCGGAGATCACTTGGCCGGCGCCGGCGGTGAAGTCCAAAGGCTGGCCGCGGTTCCAGGAGGCGTCGAACTCCTCACCGGTGGACCAGGAGACCCCGACGTAGTGGCAGGAGATCTGGTCTCCGGGCTCGACTCCCGGGCCGCCGCCGGGGATGAGCTCCTCGACGACGAGCTCCTCCGGAGGGGTGTCGCCGGGGAAGTCGATCTCAGGACGGGTGCGGTCGTAGCTGCGCTGACCGAAAGACATGGGGGATTTCCTCTCCGTTGCGGGACGACTCGTCCCAGCCTAACGGAGTCGAGAGCCGATGCTCGGCGCGGAGAGTCCCTGCTCACCCTGGGCACATGCAGGACGCCCCGGGAGCATCACCTGCAGGTGATGCTCCCGGGGCGTCCCGGTCGTCCATGTCAGCTCAGTGACATCAGTCGTCCTCCGTGTCGTCGGCGTCTGCGTCCTCGCCGCCCTGCTCCTGCATCATCTCCTCGAGCTCCTCGAGCTCCTCCTCCGTGAGCTCGGGCTGCTCCGGCATCTGCTCCTGGGTCTGCTCGGGCGCCGGGGCGGAGGCGATGAGGTCCACCACGAAGATCAGCGTCTCGTCCTGCAGATCATGGCCCTCGGCCTCGCCGTAGCCGGACTCCGGCGGGATCACCAGAAGCACACGGTCACCGACGTGCTTGCCCTCCAGCCCTTCGGCCCATCCGTCCACCAGGTTGTCCAGGGGGAAGCTGGCCGGCGGCACCGAGGCGGCCTCGCCGTCCTCGCCGTCGTCCTCGGCTTCCTCGTCCTCGGTGGTCCCGTCCTCGGTGGCCTGCTCCGAGTCCGGCGGTGTGACGCCCGGCCACGCGGAGTCGAAGACCTCGCCGTCGGACCATGTCCAGCCGGTGTAGCGGACCACGACCTGGTCAGTGGTTCCGATCTCCGCACCCTCGCCGGCGATGAGCACCTCGCTCTCGGTCTCCTCCGGAGCCTCCTCCTCATCGGGAGCGGCGGGGAGCGTGGGAGCTTCGCCGACCTCCGAGGTGATCTCCGGCAGGTCTCCGCTCTGCTCCTGCTCCTCGCCGGTCGCATGGGCGGGCACCTGGTCATCGATGCGGAGGATCACCAGCGAGTCCGCACCGCCGGTCTCGGCGCTGCCCGGCTCATAGAGGGCGATGTCGGAGCCGACGGTCGCCCCGGTGTCCACCAGTGAGTCGTAGATGAATTCGCTCTGCTCCTGGATCATCGGCAGGAACAGCAGCGAGGGCGTGTCCTCGCTGAAGTTCTCCTGCTGCACCGCGCCGCTGGCCGGGTCGACCGTCGCCGAGGACACGTGCAGGATCTGCTCCGGATCCAGTTCATCGCCGTCCCCCTGGGACAGGATCAGCGAGGACTCCTCGTCGGACTCCACAGGATTGCTGATCAGCACCTCGGGAACACCCTCGTCGGTGAAGTGCAGATCGATCCCCGACAGAGCCGAGGTGTCGCCGAGTCCGTCGCTGGAGCAGCCGGCCAGCAGCAGCACTGCTGGGGCAGCCAGGGCGTATTGCATCTTTCGCACGAAGGGTGTCCTCCACAACTGATCGGGGCGGGCGGTGATGTCGCCAGGGTGAACTGTACAGGGTCGACCCGGAGCCCCGCTCAGGGCAGAGCCGTCACTCCAGGTCAGCGCGTCTCCTCAGATGAGCGGCGGCTCCGGCGGAGGCACCGGCGATGTCGCCACGTACCGTTCGGAGAGCGCCAGCGGTCCCGGCTGTGCCTCCCGCTCGGCATCGTCGAGCTCGCGCAGTTCGCCGCGGAGCCTGCCCAGCAGCGTGTCGACCCGCGGATCCTCGGCGGCGAAGGGATCCTTGACCATGACCGCCTCCAGGGGCCGGTCCACCAGCTTGTGATGCACCCAGTCCACGGTGTGCCCGGCGCCATGGGCCCGGGCCGCGGAGAGGAAGCGTCCCCGCACCGCCGCACGGGTCGTGGCCGGCGGATCGGTGATCGCACGTCGCAGCCGGGCCTCGTCGAGCAGCCGCACGGCCCGCCCCCGGCGGACCAGCAGGTGGAACAGCCCTCGGTCCGGGTGGATGTCGTGATAGGCGAAGTCGATCTGGTCCAGTCGCGCGTCACCGAGCCCGAGCCCGGCTCGGCCGGCCACCTCATCGATGAGTCGTCGTTTGATCGCCCAGTCGATCTCGCGATCGATGAGCGAGTGGTCCCCGCTGGCGACCGCCTCCACGGCGCGGCCCCAGAGCTCGAGGACCTCCTCGACACGGTCGTGGTGAGCACCGTGCCGAGCCACGAAACTCCGCGCCCGATCGAACAGGTTCTGCTGGATCTCCACGGCGGTCACCTGACGGCCCTCCCGTGTCCGCACCCTCGCCCGGCCGGTGACGTCATGGCTGATGTGGCGGATCGCGCTGATCGGGTTCTCCAGCTCATGGTCCCCCAGGGGCGCCCCTGACTCGATCATCCGCAGCACCAGGTCCGTGGAGCCGAAGCGCAGCAGCTGGGTGGTCTCGGACATGCTGGAGTCCCCGACGATGACGTGCAGCCGACGATGCACGGCCGCATCGGCGTGCGGCTCGTCGCGAGTGTTGATGATCGGCCGAGAGCGGGTGGTGGCCGACGAGATACCCTCCCACATGTGGTCCGCCCGCTGGGAGAAGGCGAAATGGGCCTCCTGGTCTTCGGTGGCGGGCACGATCCGCCCGGCCCCGGCGATGATCTGCCGCGTGACCAGGAAGGGCAGCAGCACCGTAGAGAGCCGCCGGAAATGGGTGGTGCGCGGAATCAGGTAGTTCTCATGGGATCCGTAGGAGTTGCCCTGGGAATCGATGTTGTTCTTCAGCAGGTACACCGAGCCAGGCAGCCCGTCGGCGGCCATCGCCTCCTCGGCGCGGAGCGCGAGGTCATGCATGATCAGCTCGCCGGCGCGGTCCGAGGCGATGAGGTCGAGGAGGTCGTCACACTCGGCGGTGGCGTACTCCGGATGGGAGCCGACGTCGAGGTAGAGGCGTGAGCCGTTGGGGATGAAGACGTTGGAGCTGCGCCCCCAGTCGACCACCGGGCGGAACAGGTACCGGGCCGCCTCGTCCGGCGGCAGACCGCGCCGCCCGCGCCCCTGGTGGGCCAGCCCGAACTCGGTCTCCACACCGACGACGCGTCGCTCCATCCGGCTACTGCCCGCCCTTCTGGACGAACCCCTTGACGAACTCCTCCGCGTTGGTCTCCAGCACCGAGTCGATCTCGTCGAGCAGGCTGTCGAGCTCCTCGGCGCGGCCCTGGGACTGGGCGCTGCCGCCGGTGGGCACCGGAGCTGCGGCGCCGTCGTCGGGCACTGTGGGTCGGTCCTGGGCGCTCTCGCCGGGACGGCGCTGCGGCTGGGACGGCATGGTCGCTCCTCTTCTCCCCGCCGAGGTGACGCCGCCCGGGCTGGGCGCCGACGGCTCGGCGGTCTCGATCTCTCTCAGGCCTCAGGTCGAGTCTACGACCCTGCCACCGACGCCGTCAGGACGGCCCCACAGACACGCCCCGCTCAGGGCTGCAGCAGCCGGGTCAGGCCGGCCACCAGCTTCTCCGGGGTGTCGGCGTCGAGCAGGACCAGCTCGGCGTCGTTCCGGGAGCCGCGGGTCGGTTCGGTCATGCTGAGCCGGGTGGCGCGGGCCAGCGGGCCTGTGCGGAGCAGGATCTGGTCCCAGCTGGCCCCCACGAGGTGCTCGGAGTGCTGGGCGACCAGCTGGCCGCGCAGCCAGGCGCGGGTCTCCTCCGGCGGGTGCGCGGCGGCCCACGCGATCTGCTCGTCGGAGAACAGCCGCCGCATCCGGCCGGCCCGCACGAGCTTGTGGTACAGCCCGCGTTCAGGCCGCAGATCGGCGTACTGCAGGTCGATCAGCTTCAGCTGGGGCGCATCCCAGTCCAACCCGTCACGGCGCCGGTAGGACTCCATCAGGGCCAGCTTCGCGACCCAGTCGACACGGTCCGCCGCCTGCGAGACGTCCTCGGTGAGATCCTCCAGCAGCGTCCCCCAGGCTTCGAGGATCTCGGCGGTCTCCGTGTCCGGGGCGGTGAGCGCGGTCTTCGGCCCGGACTTCTCCGAGGCACGGGAGATCGCGGCCTTCAGGTAGAGCCGCTGGATGTCCAGGGCCGTCATCTGGCCACGGTTCGTCCGCACGGTGGTGGTCAGCGAGGGATCGTGGGAGATCGCCTTCAGCGCCTCCACGGGATCGTGCAGGCGAAGCTGCGGAGCATGTCCGGACTCGATCAGGTCCAGCACCAGCGCCGTGGTGCCCACGCGCAGCCAGGCGGAGTACTCGCTCATGTTGGCATCGCCGATGATCACATGGAGCCGGCGGTGCCGGTCCGCGTCCGCGTGCGGCTCGTCCCGGGTGTTGATGATCGGCCGACGGACCGTCGTCTCCAGGCCGACCTCCTCCTCGAAGAAGTCTGCGCGCTGGGAGATCTGGAATCCGACGCCGGTGGCCCGCTGACCGATCCCCAGCCGCCCCGCGCCGCAGATGATCTGCCGCGTCACGAAGAACGGGATGAGTCCGGCGACCAGCTGGTCGAAAGGCACCTCGCGCGGGACCAGGTAGTTCTCGTGCGCCCCATAGGAGACGGACTTGCCGTCGGTGTTGTTCTTGTACAGCAGCAGCTCCGGGCTGCCCTCCTCGTCAGCCAGCCGCTGCGCGGCACGGCGCACGATGACGTCACCGGCGACGTCGTAGAGCACGGCGCGCCTGGCGCCGATGGTCTCCGGGGCCGAGTACTCCGGGTGGGCGTGGTCCACATAGAGCCGCGCCCCGTTGGACAGCACCAGGTTCATCAGTAGCTGCGGCTGCCCCTCACGCAGCCGGAAGAAGTCGCCCCGCCAGTGTGCGGAGCCGGGCGCATGGAACTCGGAGTCCCCGTGCCCCTGCTGCCCCTCGGAGACGTCGGCCGGGCTCGCGACGTCCGCGGGCGAAGGATCTCCCCCGCTTACGCCGTCCAGCGCCTCAGCAGTGTCGGTGAGCTGGCTGGCATGCGCGGCGGAGCGCGGCAGCACCCAGCCGCGGGCGTCCACCAGCGGGGACTCGGACTGGTAGTCCCACTCCGTGCCGGCGACGGCGCCGCCCTCTTCGGTGACCGCCGCCGCATAGGCGTTGACCAGCTCGATGGACAGCGCCACATGGCTGGCCCGTGGGTTCTGCGGGGCGTGGATGCCGTACTCCGTCTCCATGCCGATCAGCCGACGCACACTCATGACGGGCCTCCGGCCAGCCGCTCGACGCCGACCACCGGGGACGGGGCCGCCCCCAGCACGCGCGCCCATTCCTGCGGGTCGACGGTGTTCACCAGATCCTCCTGGTCCCGCAGCTCTGCCTCAGCGGCGGCCAGCAGCTGGTCCTCCGTCAGCCCCTTGGCGTCGGGGCGGCGGTCCGAGGCCAGGAACTCCTTGATCGCGGACTTCTTGGCCCGGTCGACGATGTTGCTCAGCACGGCGCCGGAGATGAAGTCCGCGGCGGCGAAGTCGGTGCGGGACCCGTCGGCATGGACCAGTCGCAGCCGTGGCTCCGACTCTGCCGGATAGAGCCGGGCGACGACGGCCTCGACCAATGCCTGGACAGCCGAGGCGTGGCCTCCCCGCTCCGCCACGAAGTCGGCGCGCAGCGGCAGACGTCCGCCCAGATGGATGCCCAGGATCTCGCGCGCACCAGCCGCACCCGGCCGGCGGACGCGGATCTTCACGTCCAGGCGGCCCGGACGCAGGATCGCCGGGTCGATCATGTCCTCACGGTTGGAGGCGCCGATGACGATGACGTTGTCCAGCGACTCCACTCCGTCGATCTCGGCCAGCAGCTGCGGGACGATGGTGGTCTCCACATCCGAGGAGACTCCGGTGCCGCGGGTCCGGAACAGCGCCTCCATCTCGTCGAAGAAGACCACCACGGGGTGGCCCGCCGATGCGCGCTCCCGCGCCCGGGAGAAGATCACCCGGATGTGCCGCTCGGTCTCGCCGACGTACTTGTTGAGCAGCTCAGGGCCCTTGATGTTGAGGAAGAAGCTGCGCGGGGCCGCGACCTCCCCGTTCTTGTGCCCGCCGGGAGCGCCTCCGCCCTGCAGCGAGGAGGCCACCGCCTTGGCGATCAGCGTCTTGCCGCAGCCGGGCGGCCCGTAGAGCAGGATGCCCTTGGGCGCGCTGAGCCCGTGTTCGCGATACAGGTCAGAGTGCAGGAACGGCAGCTCCACAGCGTCACGGATCTGTTCGATCTGCTCAGAGAGCCCTCCGATGTCCGCGTAGGACACATCCGGGGTCTCCTCGAGCACCACGTCCTCCACCTCCGAGAGCGGGACGACCTCGGTGGCGGTGCCGGTGCGCAGATCCACTGTGACGGCGTCGCCCACCCGGACGCTGACGTCCTCCTCACCGAGGGCCAGCCGCACCACCCGCTCGTCCTCTCCCCGGCTGAGGATCACCAGTCGCCCGTCGGGCAGCACTTCCTTGACGCGGGCGAGCTCTCCGGTGGACTCGGCCGGCAGGACCGCCACCACAGCCAGGTGCTCGTTGAGCAGCACCTCCAGCCCGGGGCGGAGCTCTGCCGGATCGAGCAGCGGCGACACGCTGACCCTCATCTTGCGACCCGCGTGGAGGATGTCCACGCCGGGCCCGGTGGTGGCCTCGATCTCGCGGCCCTCGACAAGCTCATGCTTCTCCCGATAGCCGATCACGGTCCCGAAGGTGAAGGGAGCCTGACCGTCGGCGTGCAGCGCCTGGCGCAGCTGGTCCATCTGGTTCCGGGTGGTCTCCAGCAGGCGGGCCATTCGCTGGTTGTTGGTTCCGGCGGTCTGCAGCTGCTGCTCGAGCTGCCGGCTGCGCTGGCGCAGCGCGTCCAGCTGCCGGTGGGTGCGGTCGAGCCGCTCCTGCAGCTGCTCGACGGAGGGCGTCGTGGGTCCGGTCGGGGAACCGGGGGTGTGCTCCTGGCTCATGGTGTCTGCTCCTCTCCGCCGCCCCCGCCCTGCGGGTCGTGGTCGGCACGGCCGGCGTCCTCGGCCGGCGCGACGGCGTCGCCCTCACGAGCGGCGTCGGCGATCTTCCTCGCATGGGTGGCGGCCTTGCGCGCCTTGCGTCCGGTGACGGTGCGACGTTTCAGCGTGTGCTCGTCCCACACGGCGTCCTCAGGCATCCAGGCCGCCATGTCCTCAGCGGTGACCTCCGACTGCTTCTCCCGCTTCTTCAGCTGCAGCGGCGTCTGATCATCGGCGAGCCGACGCGCAGAGAGCAGGAAGCCGGTGTGGGCGACCATCCGATGGTCGGGACGCACGGCCAGCCCGTCCAGGTGCCAGGTCCGCAGCATGGTCTCGTGGGCCTCTGGCTCCGTGAAGACCCCGGAGGCGCGGATCGCCTCGGCCAGCCGCGACAGCTGGGTGACGGTGGCGACGTAGCTGACCCAGACACCACCGGGCGCCAGCGCGCGGCGGACGGCGTCGAGGCATTCCCAGGGCGCCAGCATATCCAGCACCACCCGGTCCACCGAGCCCGGTGCCTCGATCCGCGGGACCTGCTCCTGCATGTCTCCGACGTGGACCTGCCAGCCGGGGTGCCGCTGGCCGAAGAAGCCCTCGACGTTCCCCCGAGCGATCTCCGCGAAGTCCTCTCGGCGCTCGTAGGAGTGCACGGTGCCCTGATCGCCCACGGCACGCAGCAGAGACAGCGAGAGGGCTCCGGAGCCCACGCCCGCCTCGACCACGTGCGCTCCGGGGAAGACGTCGGCGATCTGCACGATCTGCGCAGAATCCTTCGGGTACACCACGGTCGCCCCGCGCGGCATGGAGAGGACGTAGTCGTTGAGCAGGGGCCGCAGCACCTGGTACTGGTGGTCGGCGTCGTTGACGACCACGATCCCCTCCGGCTGGCCGATCAGCGTGTCATGGCGCAGCACGCCCTGGTGCGTGTGCCACTCGCCGCCACGCTGGAGCGTGATGGTGCTGGGCCTCCCCCGCCGGTCGGTCAGTTGCACGCGCTGTCCTGCCTGCAGCGGGCCCTTGCGCATGTGCACGCCCACGGGGCCGCGACCCTCGGTCACGGATGCTGCCGGGTCGGACTCGGGGGTGGTGCTCACGGATCTCACTCTCGTCGAAAGGGTGTCAGGTCGCTGCTCGCGCGGGCACCCTGGCGGGCGCCGTCGGGCTCACCGAAGAGCCTATCGCTCCTGGGAGCCCTCGCGCCCGCCGTCGAGGCCGCGGCGGTGCGCGAGCCGGGCCCGAGCCAGCCGCACAGACTCGCCGGCGCCCTGCCAGAGGAAGAAGCACACCATGGTGGCCACCACCACGACCAGGATGCTGACCCGTGGAGACCCCGACGCCGCCAGCGCCAGCACGGTGGCCGCGATCGCCACGACCACCGCACGTCCGGCCCAGCCGGAGGCCAGCATGCCGCGATCCTGGCTGCCGGTGGAGCGCCACACCGCAGACTCCACGATGCGCCCGCCGTCCAGCGGATGCCCGGGCAGCAGGTTGAAGACGCCGACCAGGAAGTTGACCAGCACGGTGACGAAGGCGAGCATGCCCAGCACCCCCACCGGCTCCAGCGCCTCGATGAGCGCCCAGCCGACGGCGGCGATGAGCAGGTTCGCGGCCGGCCCGGCCAGGGCGACGGCCAGCGACTTCCCGGGAGTGGCGTCCCGGGTGACGAACTGGGTGTGCCCGCCCCAGAGGTTCAGCTCGATCTCCGTGGAGGGCCAGCCGAAGGCCCGGGCGGTGAGCGCGTGCGCGAGCTCATGGGCCAGCACCGAGACCAGCAGCAGCACCGCATAGGCGGCCGCGACGAGGTACGCCAGCGGACCGATCTCCGGGAAGATGCGCTGCACCTGCGGCCCGAAGAGCACCACGATCACCGCGCTGACCAGGAACCAGGAGTACTGCAGGCGCACTGGGGTGCCTGCCACACGGGCGATCGTGAATCCGCCGCCGCTCAGGCGCCGGGTCATGGGCGCACCAGGGAGCCGAGCGCGCTCCCCGGCGACACCGACACCAGGCGCTCCAGGGCATCGACCCCGAGGCCGCGCAGACTGGGCAGCACATGCCAGCGATCGGACTCGGGCAGCGGACTCATATGCGGCACAGCGAGGGTGACGATCCCGGAGTCGGCGGCGGCGGCGGTGCCCGGCACGGAGTCCTCCACGGCCAGGCAGCGTTCGCGCGCCAGCGGCTCGGGGTGGTCTGCGGCCATGCGCTCGAAGGCCCGGTGATAGGCCTCCGGATCAGGCTTGCCGCGGGCCACCATGTCTCCGGAGACGATGAACTCGATCTGGCCCTCGGGCAGAGCGTCCACGACCTCATGGGCCAGCGGACCCTCGCTCATGGTCACCAGCGCACAGCGGACCCCGGCGGCGTGCAGCTCCTGCAGCAGCTCACGGGCCCCAGGGCGCCACGGCATCTCTTCCCGGACCTTCGCCACGACTCTGCCGATGAGGTGGTCGATGATCTCCCGGACGCTCAGATCCACCCCGGCGGCCTGCAGCACCGCCGCGCTGTGGGTGAGCGCCTGCCCCACCAGCGAATGGGCCTGTTCCTCGGACCAGGTGCCGCCGTGCGCGGCGACGAGCTCGTACTCGGAGGCGATCCAGTAGGGCTCGGTGTCGACGAGGGTCCCGTCCATGTCCCAGAACACCGCCTGGAGCGGACGGGACGGATCGGCCGAGGAGGTGTGGGAGAGCATGGGATCCATCCTAGGGGCCGCTCCCGCGCTCACGCCGTCACCGACGTCACACGCCCTGGTCAGCACTTCCCTCCCCTCGGCGCCAGGGCTAGTGTGAGAAGCGTGGATGAGCAGAGCCAGCCCGAGGACGCCCCCCAGGAGACCGAGGCCCGCGCGGCCCGGTTCATCCATCACCTGCGCGAGTCCGCAGAGACTCCCGACGCGCGCCCCACCGTGATGGTGCTGGCCTTCGAGGGATGGAACGACGCCGGTGGTGCCGCCTCCTCCGCCGTCCGGTCGATTACCACGGCTGCCGACGGCGAGCTCGTGGAGCGCATCGACGATGAGGACTACTACGACTATCAGTTCACCCGCCCCCGGGTGCGACGCACCGGGACGCACCGGGAGATCGTCTGGCCCGCCACCAGGATCTACCGGGCACGCCCGGAGTCCACGCCGCTTGATCTCCTGCTGGTCAACGGGGTGGAGCCCAGCTTCCGCTGGCAGGCGTTCACGGCGGAGATACTCACCAAGGCGGTTGAGCATGATGTCGCTGCCATCGTCCTGGTGGGGGCCCTGCTCGCCGATGTGCCGCACACCCGCCCGATCCCCGCCGCGCTCTCCAGCGAGGACGCCGCCCTGCAGGACGCCCTGGATGTGGACGCACCCACCTATGAGGGGCCCACCGGGATCGTCGGAGTCCTCGCGCACACGGCCAACCAGGCCGGGATCCCGGCAGTGTCGCTCTGGGCGGCGGTGCCGCACTACGTCGGTCAGGCGCCCTCCCCGAAGGCGCAGCTGGCACTGATGCGGCAGCTCGAGGATCTGCTCGGCCTCACCCTGGAGGTCGAGGAGGTCGCCGAGGACGCGGAGGCCTGGGAGCGTGGGGTCGACGAGCTCGCTCAGGAGGACACCGACATCGCCGAGTACGTCCAGCGGCTGGAGGAGGCCACTGACACGCCCAGCCTCCCGGAGGCCAGCGGCGAGGCCATCGCCCGCGAATTCGAACGCTACCTGCGCCGCCGACGGCCCCCGGAGCCCGGAGACGGCTGAGCCACCCCGGAGCCTCAGCCCAGTCGGAGGCCCAGCAGCCCGGCGACGACCTCGCGCACCCGGTCCTGGCCGGTGCCCCCCGCGATCTGTCCGGCCGCCCACAGGTCCAGCTGATCCAGCGCCGCCGGGGCGTTGAGGTTCATCGACAGCGCAGCATGCAGCGCGTACTGCAGGTCCTCGGCGACGTCGGGGCTGCCGTCGTGCACCTCCGGGGCGCGGCCCAGTGCCGCGTTCCAACGGTCCATCCGCACCTGGGCGTGGTCGAGGAGGTCATCGCTCCAGCTCCAGTCGTGCCGCCAGTGCTGGCCCAGCAGCGCCACACGGATCAGCTGAGGGTCCACTCCTTCCCCGCGCAGCCGGGAGACCAGCACGAGGTTGCCCCGGGACTTGGACATCTTCTCTCCGTCGAGCCCCACCATCCCGGTGTGGACGTAGCTCTCGGCCAGCGGCAGCCCTTCGGCGGCGGTGGCGTGCGCGGCAGAGAACTCATGATGCGGGAAACGCAGATCCGACCCTCCGCCCTGGACGGTGAAGGGAGCCGGCAGATGGCGTCGGGCGATCACCGAACACTCGATGTGCCAGCCCGGACGTCCCTCGCCGAGGCTCCGGCCGTCCCACGAGGGCTCACCGTCACGGCGGGCCCTCCACAGGAGCGGGTCCAGCGGATCCCGTTTGCCCGGACGGTCAGGATCTCCCCCGCGCTCCGGGAACAGCTCCTCCATCGTGCCGCGGTCATAGGCGCCGACGCTGCCCAGGCGCCAGCCCGTGCGTGCCTGGGCGGCGGCGATGTCGAAGTAGACGTCGTGCGCCTGCGCCACCCCCTCGGGAAGGTCCTCGGCGGGTACCGGCACGGGGTACCCCACCCCGTGGGAGACCAGCGCCTCGACGTCCTCGACGACATCAGGGATGGTCTCCACGGCACCGAGATAGACGTCCGGGGCGATCACGCCGAGGGCCTGCATGTCGGTCCGAAAGAGCTCCGTCTGGTCCTCGGCCAGGACGCGCCAGTCCACGCCGGTGGTCTCGGCACGTTCCAGGAGGGGATCATCGATGTCGGTGACGTTCTGCACATAGCGGACGTCCAGGCCGCAGGCTCGCCAGTAGCGGACCAGCAGATCGAACTGGAGGTAGGTGTTCGCGTGGCCCAGATGCGTGGCGTCATAGGGGGTGATGCCGCAGACGTAGAGCGAGCCCAGGCCGTCGCGGGAGGCCACGTCGGCCAGACCTCCGCGCGCGGTGTCGTGCACCTGCAGAGCCTCCGGCAGGGGCGGGAGGGTCGGCACGACCGGGGAGGTCCAGGATTTCACGCGGGCGGGTCCTTTCTGCGCGGGCAGTCCGGTCAGTGGACAACGTCGGCCAGGGGCTGGGTATTTCCAGCCTGTGGATTCCTGCGGATTCCGCTCAGGCGTTGATGATGCCCAGGCCGAGCAGCGCGTAGACCAGCAGACCCACCACGATGCGGTAGTTGACGAAGAGCGTGTACGAGTGGCTGGACACATAACGCAGGAACCAGCCGATGATCACGTACGCCACGGCGAAGCCCACCACGGTGGCGACCATGGTCTGGCCCATCGTGTACGGCCCGGACTGTTCCCCCACAGAGCCCAGGAGCTTGTAGAGGCCCGAGCCGAAGACCGCCGGCACCGCGAGCAGGAAGGAGTACCGGGCCGCCGCCTCACGGGTGTAGCCCATCAGCAGACCGGCGGTGATCGTTCCACCGGATCGCGAGACCCCGGGGACGAGCGCCAGCGCCTGGGCGAAGCCGAAGAGGATGCCGTCTCGGATGCTCAGCTCGGCCAGCGGCTTGGCTTGCCGGCCGGCGGCGTCGGCCACGGCCAGCAGCACGCCGAAGATGATCAGCATCGTGGCCACCAACCAGAGCGTGCGGAAGGTGGTGTCGATCAGGTCTTCGAAGAGCAGGCCGAGCACCACGATAGGGATGGTGCCGACGATGATGAGCCAGCCCATGCGCACATCCGGGTCCCGATGCGGAAGTCTGCCGGTGAGGGCGGCGAACCAGGCCCGCAGGATGCGCACGATGTCCCGCCAGAAGTAGACGAGCACCGCCGTCTCCGTGCCGAGCTGAGTGATCGCGGTGAACGCGGAGCCGGGGTCTGCCGCTCCTGGGAGGAACTCCCCCACGATGCGCAGATGCGCCGAGGAGGAGACCGGGAGGAACTCGGTGAGGCCCTGGACCAGTCCCAGGATGATCGCTTCAATCCACTGCACAGGCTGAGCCTAGATCATCCAGGGCGGTCCGGCGGTCCACCTCACCGGGTGAGATCCGACACCGTGTGCGCAGCGCCCCGCAGCAGGGCCTCTAGCGTCGCCCCTCGTCACGCTCCTCGTCGTCCTCGGAGTCGAGGTCCTCGTCGTCTTCGTCGTCGTCGAGGTCCTCTTCCAGGACGTCGTCATCCTCGTCGTCCTCGTCGTCCTCGTCCAACGCGTCGTCGGAGTCCTCGTCCTCGTCGTAGAGGTCGAGCGGGGTGACCTCTCCGGTCGCGGCGAAGAGCGCGTCCTCGTAGCCCTCGAAGGCGTCGGCGATCCCGTAGAAGGCAGCCTCGACCGACGGGTCCTGCTCGCCTCGCCGGTTGAGTGAAGCAGAGAGGTGCTCTTCAAGAGCGTTCGTCAGCGTGCTCAATGCGACGCGGGGATCGATGTTCATAGGCACACCGTACCAACGCCCAGGCCGTGGGGTAAGACCTCCGGAAGAGTTTCCGGACACGTTCCCGACGCGCGTGACCACCGTGCGGGGAACGGGTGCTAAGGTGCACTCAATCGCAGAGGCGATGCCGCGCTGACATCGCCCTTCGGCCGCACTCCAGAGAGTGAGCGTGATCGGCAGGAATGTCCCAGCAGTTCTCCGCGTTCCCCTCCTCCGCCGCCGCCCGGTACACCGCCGACGATGCGTCCGGCCTGCACTGGGAGTACATGGTGATCACCTGTCAGCCCAGAGAGTCTCTCACAGAGGTCCGACGACGGATCGTCGACCACGCGGAATACGGCAAATGGGAGCTGCGCCGCAGCCGCCTGTACACCGGAGGGGTGCGCAAATACTGGCTGCGTCGCCGGATCATGAAGGTCCGGCCCACCCTCTGAGCGTCGCCGCCGCTGACACGCGTCCGCCGGCAGCGGATCATCCCTCAAGGGCGCCCAGCAGCGATGTCGCCAACGTCCTATGGGCGGACTCGTCGTCTGAGGGGTGGTGCACCCCGGCCAGGACGTCCCGATAGAGCCGGCTGAGCTCGCTGAGCCGGCGGTACTGCCCTCCCCCGCTGACCTGGAGCGCGGTGTCGACGGCGTCGCGAGCGGTGCGGGTGGCGCTGGTGCGCAGGGTGACCAGCCGGGGAAACCACAGCTCTCCGTGATCTGCGCCGTTCTCGATGTCCTGGCTCACGCCGCGCAGCTGCGCGTCGAGGGCGAGCTGATGCAGCCGCGCCTCGGCCAGCCGGTAGCGGATGTCCGGATCGGTGCTGAGCGGCTGCCCGGTGGTGCGGGCGGTGCGGGAGCCGACGTGCGCGACGGCCAGCTCCAGGGCGCGATCCCCGATGCCGGTGTAGACCGCGGCGAGCAGCCCCAGGAACGAGGAGAAGATCGCGAAGACGAGCGGGTCCCGGTTCGGAGCCGCTGGCAGTCGTCGCACGATCCGTCCGGCCGGCACCCGCGCCCCCTCCAGGACGGTGGTGTGCGACTGGGTGGCCCGCATGCCCAGGGTGTCCCAGTCGTCGAGGCTGCGCCAGCCGTCGGCCTCGCGCTCGAGGAAGCCGAAGATCAGCGGCGTCTCGCCGCCGTCGACGTCGCGTCCGAAGAGACCCAGCCGGGTCCACACGGGTGCGAGCGTCGTGAAGATCTTGATCCCGGTGAAGCTGACCGAGCCGTCCTCGGCGACACGGGCTTCGGTGCCGGAGTCGAAGAGGACCGCGTCGTTGCCCGGTTCGGAGATCCCGAAGGCGAAGATCTCCTCCGCCGCGGCCTCCTGGAGGACCTGTCGAAACTCCGAATGACCGCGGGCCACCATCTGCCGAGCTGCGGACACCCACACGTGGTGCATGTTGACCGCCAGCGCGGTGGCCGGGGCGTGCGCCGCCAGCAGCCGCTGCCCCGCGACCAGGTCCGGCAGGTCCCAGCCCAGCCCTCCCAGCTCCTTCGGCACGAGTGCCCGCAGGTAACCGACCTCGATCAGCTCGGCCAGGTCCTCGTGGCAGAACTCGTTGCGTTCGTCGTAGGCCGGTGCACGTGATCGGACGCGGTCCAGCAGCTCCGGGGTCAGCACATGGGAGACCAGCTCACGCACCCGTGGATCGGGATTCTCGGCGAGGAGGTCACGGTGGTCAGGGTCCATCGGGGATGTCCTCTCAGGCGGTGTTGCGCGGGCAGTGACGGGCAGTGACCGGCCCGTTCCGTCACTGGGCGGTCAGGAAACGATGCAGCACCCGCACGCCGAAGATCAGCGAGTCCACCGGCACGCGCTCGTCGACCCCGTGGAACATGCCGGTGAAGTCCAGCTCCGCAGGGAGCTGCAGCGGGGCGAACCCGTAGCCGGCGATGCCCAGCGCAGAGAGGTGCTTATTGTCCGTGCCGCCGCCGAGCATGTACGGGAGTACGACGCCGTCGGGGTCCTCCGCTCGCAGCGAGGCGACCATGTCCTCCACCAAGGCCCCGGAGAAGGGCACTTCCAGAGAGGGTCCGCCGTTCTGCAGCTCGAAGCGGATCTTGTCCCCCGCCAGCTCCTGCAGCGTGGCCGCGACCTTCTCATCCTGGTCCGGCAGGGTACGGGCGTCGACGAGCGCCTCGGCGGTGCCCGGGACCACGTTGTGCTTGTATCCGGCCTCCAGGACCGTCGGGTTGGAGGTGTTGCGCAGCGTAGCGGCGATGAACTTCGAGGTGCTGCCGGTGGCCTCCAGCAGCGCGGAAGGGTCCTGCTCGTCGAAGGGGATGCCGGTGAGCTCGGAGAGCTGCTCCATCAGCGCCCGGGTGGTCTTGGTGTACTCGATGGGCCACTCGTGCTCACCGATGCGCGCGACGGCAGCACCGAGGGTGACGACGGCGTTGTCGGTCTGGACCGCGGAGCCGTGCCCGGCGGTGCCCGAGGCGACCATCTTCGTCCAATGCAGGCCCTTCTCCCCGGTCTGGATGAGATAGGCGCGGGTGCCGGCGATCTCTGTCGAGAATCCGCCGACCTCGCTGATGGCCTCGGTGGCGCCCGCGAAGAGCTCCGGATGGTTCTTCACCAGCCACCCGGCGCCGTAGGTGCCGTTGTCCTCCTCGTCGGCGAAGAAGGCGAAGATGATGTCTCGCACCGGCCGGTGCCCCTCGCGACGCATGCGCAGCAGGGCGGCGAGGATCATCGCATCCATGTCCTTCATGTCCACCGCACCGCGGCCCCAGATCATGCCGTCGACGATCTCGGCGGCGAAGGGGTCCACCTGCCAGTCCTCCGCCTGGGCCGGGACCACGTCGAGGTGACCGTGGACCACCAGCGCGCCGGCCTCCGGGTCAGTGCCCTCCCAGCGCGCCACCACGGAGGCCCGCCCCGGGGCGGATTCGAAGATCTGCGGCTCGAGACCTGCCCTGCGCATGATCTCCGCACAGTACTCGGCGGCCACGCGCTCCCCGTGGGAGCGCCCGTTGCCCCAGTTGGTGGTGTCGATCCGGATCAGGTCCCGGCAGAAGTCGACGACGTCCTGCTCGGAGAGGGCTGCGGGGTCGAGTGCGTCAGTCATGGGACCACCCTATCGCTCGCCCTGTCGCCCGACGGAGGGCGGGATTCATGTCCAGACATGGCCCTGCTGCGCCACGCGGACCCCACCGGCCACCATCCGCGCCAGGCGCAGGGCTCCGTCGAGCGGGTCCCCCTGGGAGGGCACCAGGTCCACGGGCGGATCGGCCTCCTCGAGCACGGCGCGGAAGCTCTCCTGGAGGTGAACCGCGGTCCCGGCCAGCCCTCCGGCGAGCGCCGCCCGGCGCGGGACGGGCGTGTCCTCGGTCCGCTCGGCGGCCTCGAGCGCCGCCAGGGTGCCCGCGGCGGCTTCCCTGCCGGCTTCGCGGAGGATGTTCCGGGCGCTGGGATCGTGCTCCGCGAGACCGACGACGTCCTGGGCGAAGGAGGCGAGCACCCCCGCGCGGTCCGGGCGCGGATAGATCTGCGCCGGCCAGCTGCCCGGCGGTCCGAACCGGCGGACGCCCTGCGCCAGGATCGCGGCCCCGGCCGGGTCGAGGCCGTCATGGGCGCGCAGCGCGGTCTCCAGCGCGCGCCGCCCCACCCAGGATCCTCCCCCTCGGTCCCCGAGCAGATGCCCCCAGCCGTCGACTCGCCGCCAGCGGCCGGGACCCTGCGGACCAGGGTGGCTGACCGTGATGGCACCGGTGCCCAGCGCAGTGACGGCTCCGCCCGCGCCGCCCAGCGCTCCGAGGTGTGCGGTGACGGCGTCGATGGCGACCGCCCCGGCGGTGCGGGTCTCCCCACCCAGCAGCTCCAGCATGTCCTGCGGCCGGGCCACGAGGGAGGCGAGGCCGGTGGCGCCGACTGCGGCACCTTTCAGATCGAGCAGGTCCGCCGGACGCTGCTCGCGGATCCGGCGGATGAGCTCCTGGACGATCTCCGCGGCGGTGCTCCCGGTGGGGCGGACCTCCACACGCGGACCGTGGAGCACCCAGCGTGACGCGCCGTCGCCGGCGAGCAGGGCCGCTCGGCTGCCGGAGCCGCCGACGTCGATGCCGAGCAGCGTCATGTCCGCCCCTGCTCTCGCAGCGTGGCAGGCTTCTCGTCGGCGCGTAGGGCATCGCGGACCGAGCCGTCATGCTCATGCAGGAGGCGGGCGCTCTGATCCGCGTCAAGGCTGGAGAGTGCCATCAGGAGGGCGGTCTTCAGGTCGCCCTCAGCCTGGGCGAGCGTCCTGCGGGCCGCAGGCTCCTCGAGGCCGGTGGCCTCGCGCAGGATGCGCACGGTGCGTTCGCGCAGCTTGGCATTGGTGGCGACCATGGAGACCATGAGGTTGCTCCAGGTCCGCCCGACGGCCACCATGAGGGCGGTGGAGAAAGCGTTGAGGACCAGCTTCTGCGCGGTGCCGGCCTTCAGGCGCGTGGAGCCGGTGATGGCCTCCGGCCCGGTGTCGAGGCAGAGGTGATGGTCTGCGTGCGCCCGCAGCGGGGCCTCCGGGTTGCTGGAGATCAGCACGGTGGCGAGTCCACGGTCCCTGGCGGTGGCGAGCGCCCCGCCCACGTAGGGGGTGGAGCCGCTGGCGGTGAGTCCGATGACGACGTCGTCGGCGCCCAGTTCCGCCACTGCGGCGGCGCCGTCGTCGAAGGAATCCTCCGCGTCCTCGACCGCCTCCTGCAGCGCTCGAGGTCCGCCGGCGATATGCCCGACGACCCTCCCGGGCGGCAGGTTGAAGGTCGGGAGCAGCTCGCTGGCGTCGAGCACCCCCAGCCGCCCGGAGGTCCCTGCGCCGAAGTAGTGCACATCGCCTCCGCGCCTGAACCTCTCGGCGGCCCGGTCGACCACGACGGCGAGATCAGGCAGCACCGCGTCCACCGCGGACACCGCTCGGTGGTCCTCGTCATGGAGACGGCGCAGCAGCTCCTCGGTGCTGAGCTCCTCCAGGTTCTCTGTGCGGGGGTTGCGCCGTTCCGTGGGCGGCAGGGCGGCGTCGTGCTGGGCCATGGGGTCCTTTCCGGGGACGATCAGGTGGTGGGCACGTCGGCGGGGCGAGTGGGGGCGGGATGGCGCAGCCCGAGCAGTCCGCCCACGCTCAGTGTGACGATGACTCCCAGCAGCGGGTACCACTGCCAGGCCACCCAGACCTCCCCCACCACATACTTCTCCATCACGAAGAAGAACAGGTTCACCGCGACCGCGGCGACGAAGGCGATGTTCGCGTCGGCCGCCCGGGCCCTGCTGTTCACGATGCCGAAGATGAACGCCCCGAGCAGCCCTCCGTAGGTGATGCCGGCGATGCCCAGGGCGAGGATGACGATGTTGCCCTCGTCGGACTGGAAGAAGGCCGCCGGCACGATGAAGGCCAGGCCCCATCCGACAGTGGCCCACCGGCCGGCGCGCAGCCCCTCGCGGTCCCCCAGCGGGCGCCGCAGGATCTTCGCGTAGACATCGGTCACGGTGGAGGAGGACAGCGCCGACAGCGAGGAGGACAGGGTGCTCATCGCGGCGGCCAGGATCGCGGCGAGGAGCAGACCGGAGATGCCGGCCGGAAGCGCCTCGATGATGAACAGGGGGAAGATCTCATCGTCGCGCCCCAGCCCCAGGTCCTGCGGAGCACGCTGCTCGTAGTATCCCCACAGCGCCAGACCCACCACCAGGAACACCAGGAACTGGAAGAAGACCAGGATGCCGGAGCCGATGAGCGCCTTCTGGGCTTCACCACGGCTGCGGCAGGTCAGCAGACGCTGGACCACGATCTGGTCGGCCCCGTGGGAGGCCATCGCGAACACCGCGCCTCCGATCAGCGAGGGGATCAGCGTGGAGGCGTCGGACAGCGGATTGCCGGTGGTGACCAGCAGGTTCAGCTTGCCGTCCGCGGCCGCGTCGGTGAACCAGCCGCCGCCGGTCTGCACGGAGACCACGATGATCGCCAGGAATCCGCCCAGCACGTACAGGCACATCTGGACGACGTCGACCCAGACCACAGCCTTGATGCCGCCGATGAACGTGTAGGCGATGGTGACCACGGAGAGGATCACGATGATCGTGAAGTAGTTCGTGTGCAGGCCCATGCCGTCCAGGATGAGCTTCATCGGGATCGCGGCGGCGAGGACCCGCACACCATCGGCGAGCAGGCGGGTGAAGAGGAAGGTCACCCCGGCGGTGGTCTGGGTGCTCTGCCCGAACCGCTTACCCAGATAGGCGTAGGCGGTGACCATCTCGCCGTCGTAGTAGCGCGGAAGCATCAGGAAGGCGACCACGATGCGCCCGATCAGGTAGCCCATGGCCACCTGGAGGAAGGAGAAGTCCCCCAGATAGCTCATCACCGGGGTGCCGACCACGGTCAGCGCGCTGGTCTCCGTGGCCACCACCGAGAGGCAGACGGCCCACCATGGCAGGTTGCGTCCGCCGAGGAAGTAGTCCTTCAGCCCGGCCTGGCGGCCGCTGAGACGCAGCCCCAGCCAGGCGGTGGCGGCGAGGTATCCGAGGATGACGATGAGGTCTAGGGTGTGCATTCCGGGCCTCCTGGGCACTGGTGCGCGGGGGTGGTCGTCGGGGCGGCGGCTGGTTCCGAGGCCCGGCGGATGCGCAGGCGGTCGGGCATCCGGCCACGCGGATCGGGCAGGGCCAGGGGGTCGTGTCCGGGGGTCAGGCGTCCGGCCACGGAGGGGTGCGCCGCGCCGGTGACGCTGGGCAGGGTGCCGGGCAGCCCGTGCCAGCTCAGCCAGCCCAGCAATGCAGTCAGGCAGGCCTCCTTGGCCCCTTCCGGCAGGCCGAAGGCGTCATCGGTGGTGGTCAGCTCGATGAGCGCTCCCCCGTGCGTCAGCTCAGCGCGCAGCATCCGCATCAGCGTCGGATTGCGGGTTCCGCCGCCGGAGGCGACCACCTCGCCGACATCGTGGCGGCGGCAGGCCTGGGCCACGGTCCGAGCCGTCAGCGCGGTCACGGTGGCGACGACGTCGACGTCTCTGGGCCGTGGGCCCGGCAGGGTGGCGCGTCTGTGCAGTGCGGCGTCGAGATGATCTCCGTGGAAGAGCTCCTTGCCCGTGGTCTTCGGGGCCGGCCGGGCATAGTAGGGCTCGGCGAGGAGAGCCTCGAGCAGAGGCTGGTCCACCTCTCCCTGGGCGGCGAGTCGGCCCTCACGGTCCCAGCGCTGGGCACCGCCGCTGAGTCTCCGTGCCATGACGTCGATGAGCGCGTTGGCCGGGCCGGTGTCGAAGGCGATCGTCTCGCGGCCCGGAGCGACCACGGTGATGTTGGCGATGCCGCCCAGGTTGAGCATCGCCGTGGCGCGATCGGCGGCGGCACCCGGGCGTCCGGCCAGGAGCAGGTGGTCCAGGAGGCTGACCAGCGGAGCTCCGGAACCCCCTGCGGCCACGTCTCGCGCGCGGATGTCGGAGAGTACCGGGAGGCCGGTGCGTTCGGCGATCCAGGCGGGCTGGCCGATCTGCAGGGTGCTGAGCACCTGGCCGTCGACCACCTCATGGCGGATGGTCTGTCCGTGCGTGACGACCAGTTCGCATCGCCGGCCGGTCCGGTCCGGGGACGCTTCGAGGAGTGCCGCGCCGGCGCCGGCGCTGTGCAGGCCCAGCTCGCGGTCCACGCTGCTGACCAGCTCCAGCGGAACCTCCCCAGGAGTGAGCAGTCGGTGGATGTCGGCGGTGAGCGCGTCGGGGAAGGGGACCTCGTGTGCCGCCAGGAGGTCGAGGTGCAGGGTCCCGTCGACGTCGTCGGTGATCTCCACCAGGGCCGCATCGAGTGCGTCGGCGGAGGTTCCGGACATCAGGCCGGTGATGATCACGGTGCCTCCTGCTCGGGCCCGGGCAGGGCCAGCTCGGTGCGGATCTTGTACCGGTCGCCTCGATAGACGGACCGAACGAATTCGACGGCCCGGCCGTCGGCGTCCCAGGAGGTGCGTTCGAAGTGCAGGGCGGGGGTGTGCTCGGGCACGGCGAGGTCGCGGGACTCCTGGGCGTCCAGGACTGTAGGTTCGATGGTCTGCACAGCCTTAGCCAGCGTCACGGAGTAGCGCTGCGCCAGCAGCGTGTAGAAGGAACGGTCCTCGAGGTCTCCCCGGCTCAGTCCGGGCACCAGCTCGGCGGGCACGTGCAGCTGCTCCAGGGCGATGGGCTCATCATCTGCCAGACGCAGGCGGGTCAGGCGGATCAGCGCGGTGTCCGGGGCGAGGTCAAGACGGCGGGCGGCCAGCGTGCCCGCCGGGCCCGTGTCGAAGGAGAGGGTGCGGGCGCCGGGCCTCAGTCCGCGGGCCTGCATGTCCCGGGTGAAGGAGCTTGCGGCCAGCCCCTGATCGAGCTTGGGCCCCAGGGCGAAGACTCCCGAGCCGTGGCGGCGACGTACGGCGCCGCGGACGACGAGTTCGTCGATGGCTCGGCGCAGCGTCATCCTGGCCACGCCGAGCTCCGCGGCGAGCTCGCGCTCAGAGGGCAGCTGCTCCCCCGCGGCCATGGAGTCGATCCGCTCGAGCAGCTGGTCCCGGATCCCGTGATACTTCGTCACCCGACCATTGAGACATACGCCACTCTCGAAATCAAGACCACTGGACTAACTCTGTCGCGTCGGCGGTGACGGAGACCTCTGTACTCCGCCGGGCACACGACGAAAAGACCCCGGTCTGATCAGGATCTCTCCTGATCAGACCGGGGTCTGAATCGTGCGCGGAGGGGGACTTGAACCCCCACCCTCATTAATAGAGGACTAGCACCTCAAGCTAGCGCGTCTACCTATTCCGCCACCCGCGCGGGTGATCGATGCCCGTGGGCAACGACATGAAACTTTAGCACGCGTGCCACGTGGTTCACGAATCGGGCCATATGCCTCCTTACTGCTCCTCAGAGGCACGGTGTGCGGTCCGGGCGCACCGGCCTCAGGGGACGCGAGACGTCCAGGCCTCGGTGCCGAACTTCTCCTCCACCAGCTGCCGGGCACGCACCATCTCAGCATCACGGATCGCCGCCGGACGGGCGCCGTAGCGTCGGCCGAAGACCTCCATGAACGTCTCGAGGATCTCCTCTCGACTGCGCCCGGTCTGGCTGCGCAGCGGGTCCACGCGCTTCACGGCGGAGGTGATGCCCTTGTCGGAGATCTTCTCCCGGCCGATGCGCAGGATCTGCAGCATCTTCTCGGCGTCGATGTCATAGCTCATGGTCACGTGGTGCAGCATCGCGCCGCTGGCGAGCCGCTTCTGCGCCGCGCCGCCGATCTTGCGCCCCCGGGACTCGCCCTCGGCCGCTGAGACGATGTCGTTGAGCGGCTTGTAGGAGGCCTCGACCCCGACCTCGCGCAGCGCCTCCATGACCCAGGAGTCGAGGAACGGGTAGGAGTCGGCGAAGCTCATCCCGTCCACCAGGGACTGGGGGACGCACAGCGAATAGGTCACGCAGTTGCCGGGCTCCATGAACATGGCGCCCCCGCCGGAGATCCGACGCACCACCGTGGTATCGGTGGCCCGGGCCGCGTCGGCGTCGACCTCGTTGATCAGCGACTGGAAGGAGCCGATCACCACGGCCCGCTCGCTCCAGTCCCACAGGCGCAGCAGCGGCGGCCGGTTCCCCCGGCCGACCTCCTCCGTGAGGACCTGGTCGAGGGCGACGTTGAGCGCGATCGGCAGCTTCATGGGTGGAAGGATCTCCCACTCATGGTCTTCCCAGCTGGTCGCATGCCCCAGGGCTCGTCGCACGGCGATGCCCACGGCCCCCGCGTCGAAGCCGAACATCTGGGCGTCGTCGGGCATGCCGGCCTCCACCGCGCGGGCGATGGTCTCTCGGCCGGCGTCGACGTCGAGCCCCACCAGCGAGCGGTTGAGGTCCAGCAGGGCGTCGTCAGGCTCGAGGAAGAAGTCACCGTTGACCGAGACGGCGGCGATGCGGCGGGCCTCCTCGTCCACGGTGAGGTCGACGACGACCAGCTTGCCGCCGGCGACCTTGTACTCGCCGTGGCGGGTGGCCCCGGTGCCGGGGCGCACGACGCCGGCCACGGGATCAGCTCCCGCGACGCCGGAGGAGGGGGGCTGCTGCGGACTGCTCTGCTGAGGGCTCATCACGGCAACCATCGTACTGCCGGACACCGGGAGCCGGCGGACCGGGGGCGAATCCTGACCGCTGAAGCTCCCCGGACACGACGAGGGCCGCGGCACGTGCCGCGGCCCTGGTCGTGCTGCCTCCGCCGTGCGGGACGTCAGAGGCGGTGGCGACGTCTTACTTCTTGCCGCCGAAGCCCTTGAAGCGCTTGTTGAACTTGTCCACACGGCCGGCGGAGTCCATGATCCGCTGCTTGCCGGTGTAGAACGGGTGGGAGGCCGCCGAGATCTCGACGTCGATCACCGGGTAGGTGTTGCCGTCCTCCCACTCCATGGTCTTGGTGGAGGTGGCGGTGGAGCGGGTCAGGACCTTCTCACCGGAGGAGAGGTCGTTGAAGATGACCGGCCCGTACGTGGGGTGGATGTCAGACTTCATGATGCGGATATCCTTCGTGTCTGCCGCTGGATTTTGCCAGAGGCGCGTGGATCAGGGGGCCCTCTTCGGACCAGCACACCATCCTATCCCAGGCCGGCCCTTCGGCCCAACCCACCCGGGCGCCGATCATGCCCGAGCCCCGCCTCGCATCCTGGCCCTATCTCGAATCCCGCCCCAGTCTCGGAGCCCGCCCAGATCTCGGAGATCGGGAGGGGACGGCCGAGGATGTTCTCGGCCGCGCGGTGTCCGGAGCACAGCGCCGCGGTCACCGTCGCCGGGTCCTGGCCCCAGGTCGCCTCTCCCGCGATGTGCAGCACGCCGCCGAGCGGGATCGCCAGGTCGTCATGGTCCTCGGGCCGGGACCCGACCGGCATGTAGGCGTACGACCCGCAGGCGAACGGATCGTCGCCCCAGTGCGTGACGTGCACCTCGGTGGGCTCGGGGACGTCGCGGTGCAGCCTCCTCAGCTGCACCAGCACGGAGTCGGCGACGTCTTCGTCGCTCCAGGCGCGGATCCCCTCCGCGGCGGGCCCGGCGGCGAAGGTCAGCAGGGTCGGCACGCCGTCGAGCCGGGTGAGGTCGTACCAGGAGTGCCACCAGTGCCCTTCCAGTCCCAGCTGCCGGAGGGCGTAGGCGTCCTCGTCCCAGAATTGGCGCGGGAAGCGCAGGATCACCTTCTCGAAGGCATTCATCTCCAGGCGTCCGAGCGCCGTCGAGACCGGCTCCGGAAGCGGCGGCTCCACCCGCAGCCGGTCGGACCTGAGCACGCCGACGGGCACGGTGACGACCACAGTGTCCGCGGCGAAACTGCCCCGGTCCGTCTCGACGACGACGCCGTCGGCGCCCCAGATGAGCCGCGTGACGAGATGCTCGAGACGTACGTCGAGTCCGGCGGCGAGGTTCTCCGGCAGCGCGGAGTAGCCGCGAGGGAAGATCACCTCGTCGCCGATGATCTCATCATCGTCGAGGCCGTGTGCGGCGAGATCCTCGATCCGGACGCCGTACTGCTCCTCGCTGCGATGGGCGAGGTGATCACGGACCCTCTGGGCCCGGTCGGCGTCCCACCCCTGGGCCGCGAGCGCGGCCTCAGCGACATCCCGATAGGAGTCGGTCGGGCCGGAGGCCTCGATGAGCGGGACGAGCGTCCGGTCGACGGTGTGCACGTCCTCAGCGAAGGCTCGGGCCTCCGCGGCAGAAAGGCGTGCACCGTCGGGCCCGAAGTACACGACGGGACGGCCGTCGACCTGATATCCGCCCACCGTGAACTCGACCATGGGCATGTCGAAGGCCGCGGCGGCCTCGGCGACGGGATTGTCGTCGATCCCGTGGATCCAGCTGGCACCGAGGTCGAGCCCATGTGCAGTGTGCACCCGCCCGCCGACGCGGTCCCGGGCCTCCAGCACGACGACGGACCGCCCCGCCCGGCCAAGCAGGCGGGCGGCCGTCAGCCCGGCGACGCCGGCCCCGATGACGAGCGCGTCGCCACGGATCATGAGCGCCAGGTGTGCCGCGGCTCGAAGCCGAGCAGACGGCGCGCCTTCTCGATGGAGAGCATCGTGTCGTGCTCACCGAGGTCGCCGCGGATCGGCACCTCGGGAAACACCTCTCTCACGAGGTCGGCGTTCCTGCGAGTCGTGACGGTGTCCGCGGCGGCGATGATGAATCGGTCGAAGCCGGCAGGTGCGGTCTGCAGCGCCTTCTCGACGGCCTGTGCGCCGTCGCGGGCGTCGATGTAGCTCCACAGGTTCCACTTGCGCTCGCGCGGATCCTCGTCGAAGGGGAAGGCGCCGTAGTCCTCGGGCCACATCACGTTGGAGAAGCGAAGCGCCGTGATGGATGTCTGCGGGTTCCACCGCACGAGCTCGATCGCCATCTGCTCCTCGAGGTGCTTCACCAGCGAGTAGACGGACTCGGGGCGGGCCGGATACTCCTCGTCGACCGGGATGTAGGGCGGGGGCACGTCGAAGGGCAGTCCCAGCACGGTCTCGCTGGAGGCGTGGACGATTCTGGTGATCCCTAGCTTCGTCGCCGCCCAGAACACGTTGAACGTGGCGAGCATGTTGTTGTGGAAGGTGGCGACATCGGGAGCGAGCCCCGGGGCGGGGATGGCGCCGAGGTGCACCAGCGCGTCCACGCCGTCGTGCGTGTCGTTCACCGAGGCCAGGGCGTCGGCGACCTCTCCGTGGTCCGTCAGATCGATCTGCACGAAGTCGCGATCCCGCTCCCCCGTGCGATCGAATCCGATCACACGATGACCGGCGGCACGAAGCTCCCGCGCGACCACAGATCCGAGCTTGCCTGAAGAGCCTGTCAGTGCGATGCGCATGCGCACCAGTGTGGCACAGACCACGAGAGCGGGTGCCTGGCGGAGGCTGGGTACGGGAGGGACTCCGCGCCGCGCCGATCAGCGTGTCGCGTAGAACGCCACCGCGGAGGCCGCGGCCACATTCAGCGAGTCCACCCCGGGCATCATCGGGATCGTCACCCGCGCATCCAGACGTCGGTCCGTCTCCGCCCGGAGTCCATCGCCCTCATTGCCGAGGACCAGGGCCAGCCGGGGGTAGTCCTCCGCCACCAGCGCATCCAGGGTGATGGATCCTTCCCCCAGCGACATGCCCGCCACCACGAAGCCGGCCTCCTGCAGGCCCGCGAGACCATCGGGCCACGGGTGGATCCGCGTCCAGGGCACCTGGAAGACAGCCCCCATCGAGACCCGGATCGCCCGGCGGTACAGCGGATCCGCGCAGGCCGGGGACAGCATCAGGGCATCCAGCCCGAGAGCCGCAGCGGACCGGAACACCGCACCGACGTTCGTGTGGTCGGTGAGATCCTCCAGGATCCCGATGCGGAGCCGCTGTTTCTCCGAGCCGGTGCCGAGTCCAGCCAGCACCTCCTCCAGGCTCAGCTCCGGCGGTCGATGCATGGCCGCCAACGCCCCGCGGTGCAGGTGGAATCCGGTGATGGCCTCCAGCACCTGCTCCTCGCCCAGGTAGACGGGGGCGTCGGGCCAGCGGGCGACGACGTCGGCGAGGCCCGCCAGGTGCCGATGCTCCATGAAGAACGATCGCGGCCGATGTCCGGCGGCGACCGCCCGGCGGACGACCTGGCTGGACTCGGCCATGTACATCCCGTGCTCGAGGTCCTGTCGACGGCGCAGCCCCGCGTCGGTGAGAGACCGGTAATCCGTCACACGGGGGTCATCGGCCGAGTCGAGGCGGATGACCGGATTGGGCACCGCACGGGCCTCTCCGGCGTCGACGGGACGAGACGGGCCGCTCATGCGCCCAGCAGGTTGCGGATCATGACGAACAGAGCCACGAGCCCGAGGGAGACGATCACCAGGCGCAGCACCAGAGGGCTGAGGCGGCGCCCCACCCAGGCCCCGGTGAAGCCTCCGATGGTGGAGCCCACGGCGATGATGGCCACGACCACCCATTCGATGCGGTCTATTGCCAGGAAGAGGTAGCTGACCGCCGCGGTGAGGTTCACCGTGAGCACCAGCGCGTTCTTCACCGCATTGGCCTGCTGCAGGCTCGCCGCGAGGAACACCCCGAGGATGCCGACCAGCAGCACCCCCTGGGCGGCGACGAAGTAGCCTCCATAGACCCCGGCGAAGAAGACCAGAGCGATCAACAGCGGCCCGACCTCCGGGCGCTCGGCCGGAGGCTCCTGGCCGTTGTCCTCAGCGAGCCGAGTGAGCCGCTCCTGCTCGGCGGCCTTGCGCGCCCGCACCCAGCGCTGCAGGCGCGGCTGGAAGACCACAAAGCCCAGCGCCACGACGATCAGCGCCGGCGCCACGGTCTCGAAGACCTCCTCCGGCAGCGTGAGGAGCAGCAGAGCGCCGACGACGCCGCCCAGCAGCGAGACGGGCACCAGACGCAGCAGCGTTCCGCCGACCTGGGCGATCTCGCGACGATATCCCCAGGTGCCGGCCATGTTGCCGGCGATCAGGCCCATCGCATTCGAGATGGTCGCGGTCACCGGCGGGAAGCCCATGGCGACCAGCACGGGGAAGGTCACCAGCGTGCCGGAGCCGACGACGGCGTTGATGGCACCGGCCCAGACCGCGGCCAGCGCGATGATGAGGACCTGGTCCAGGCCCAGTCCGAGGAGCTCCATCGCAGGCTCAGCCGGTGGTGGCGAACGCGGAGAAGCGCCCCTCGCGCTCGTGGAGCTGCAGGGGGATGTCGAAGGTGGTGGACAGATTCTCCGAGGTCAGCACCTCACGGATCGGTCCCTGAGCCACTGTGCGGCCCTCACGGAGCAGGAGCACATGCGTGAATCCCGGCGGAATCTCCTCCAGGTGATGGGTGACCAGCACGGTGGTCGGCGCCTCCTCGGCGGCCACGAGTTCCGCGGTGCGGTGCACCAGCGACTCACGCCCGGCGAGGTCGAGCCCGGCCCCAGGCTCGTCGAGCAGCAGCAGCTCCGGATCGGTCATCAGGGCCCGCGCGATCTGGACACGCTTGCGCTCCCCCTCGCTGAGCGTGGAGAAGGTCCGGTCGAACAGGGTGCCCACGCCCCAGGAGTTGAGCAGCTCGAAGGCGCGACGCTCGTCGAGCCGCTCGTACTCCTCCCGCCAGCGGCCCGTGACGCCGTAGGCGGCGGTGACGACCATGTCCAGGGCCCGCTCCCCCACAGGCATCGAGGAGGCCAGCGCGTTGGAGCACAGGCCGATCCGCGGGCGCAGCTCGAAGACGTCCACGGCGCCCAGCGTCTCGTCCAGGATCTGCACCGACCCCACCGTGGGGTGTAGCCGTGCGGCCGCGATCTGCAGCAGGGTGGTCTTGCCTGCCCCATTCGGTCCGAGCACCACCCAGCGCTCGTCCTCAGCGACGGACCACGTGACGTCGTCGAGCAGATTCTTCCGGCCGCGGCGCACGCTGACGCCCTGGATGTCGAGGACTGGACTCATGCGCCCCACACTATCGAAGCCGGATACCCTGGTCGCACTATGACTGATCCCTCCGGCCGCGTGTCTCCTCCCCCCTCCTCAGCCCCTTCCCCGGCCTCCACGCCGGCGTCCCCTTCAGCCTCCCCATCGGCCCCGGCACCCTCTCCGGATCTGCCCCCGGGGGCGGTGGCCATGATCGCCGCACGGCGCCTGGATGTTCCGCTGCTGCGCTCGCTCACCGCGGAGCTCGAGCGCCGCGGTGCAGTGCACAGCGTGGAGACCCGCCGGGTGGCGGTCCGCGACGCCGCCGGCGACGGAGAGGTGGAGGTCGCCCGGTGGTCCGTGACGCTGGATGACTCCGACGACTCCTACGGCACCCAGCTGCTGATCTCGCTCCTCCATGACGTGGCCGACCGGGTCGCCGAACAGCTGGAGGCCGAGGGACAGGGCGAGGAGGCCCTCGACGGCGCTGCGCCGGTGACCACCACAGTGCTCCCGGCCGGCATGCGCCCCGAAGGGCCGAAGATGCTGCTGATGGACGTGGACTCGACCCTCATCGACCAGGAGGTGATCGAGCTGCTGGCCCGGCACGCCGGACGCGAGCAGGAGGTCGCCGCGGTCACCGAGCGGGCGATGCGCGGGGAGATCGACTTCGCCGACTCGCTCCACGAGCGCGTGGCCGTGCTCGCAGGACTGCCGCTGTCGGTGATCGACTCCACAGTGCAGGCGGTCTCGCCCACCTGCGGCGCCGAGACGCTGATCGGCGACTTCCGCCGACGCCGGTGGCCGGCGTGCGCGGTCTCGGGAGGCTTCGTGCAGGTGCTCGATCCGCTGGCCGCCCGGCTAGGGCTCTCCCTCACCGATGCGAACCTGCTGGAGGTCGAGTCCGGCCGGCTCACGGGCCGTGTCGAGGGTGAGGTGGTGGACCGGGCCGCGAAGGCGGACCGCCTGCGTCGCTGGTCGGCCGACCAGGGGATCCCTGCAGCGTCGGTGGTCGCCGTGGGCGACGGCGCCAACGACCTGGACATGGTGACCGCCGCCGGCGTCGGCGTGGCCTTCTGCGCCAAGCCGGCACTGGCGGAGCATGCTGACCTGGTGATCCGGCATCGGTCGCTCGAACTCGTGGGCCTGGCGCTGGGGCTGGACCAGCAGCCGGCCACCGCCGCTCATCTGGACCGCTCATCTGAGCAGTGAATCACGGACGTCCTGTGTTGCGACGGATTTGGGAAACCGCATTCCATCATCCGGACGGACGACCAGTCGCCATTGAGGACGCGGAAGTGGCCGTCTTCCCTGGCCAGAGCGACGCCGAACGCCGTCCCGAGCGATCCTCACCTCACATGACCGCTCGCGTGAGCATTCGGCAATCACCACATGATGCGAGACACATATGCTCGACCCCGGTAGTCTGGACACGCGCGGCACGACGAAGTGCAGCCTCGTTGTCATCCGTCGAAACCTTGGAGGAATCTCAGTGACCGAAACAGCCGTGAACGACTCCGCCGTCTTCAGCGATCTCGACGAGCGGGCCGTCGACACCCTGCGCGTGCTCGCCGCCGACGCCGTGGAGAAGGTCGGCTCCGGCCACCCGGGCACGGCCATGTCGCTGGCTCCGGCCGCGTACCTGCTCTTCCAGAAGGTCATGAGGCATGATCCGAAGGACCCGCACTGGATCGGCCGCGACCGGTTCATCCTGTCCCCCGGTCACACGTCGCTGACCCTCTACCTCCAGCTGTTCTTCTCCGGCTACGGCCTGGAGCTCGACGACATCAAGGCGCTGCGCACCTGGGACTCGCTGACCCCCGGCCACCCGGAGTACCGCCACACCGACGGCGTCGAGATCACCACGGGCCCGCTGGGCCAGGGTCTGGCCTCCGCCGTCGGCTTCGCCTACGGTCAGCGCCGTATGCGGGGTCTGCTGGACCCCGACGCCGCTCCGGGCGAGAGCCCCTTCGACCATCACGTGTGGGTCATCGCCTCCGACGGCGACCTCCAGGAGGGCGTCACCTCCGAGGCCTCCTCGCTCGCCGGCCACCAGCAGCTGGGCAATCTCGTGGTCATCTACGACGACAACAAGATCTCCATCGAGGACGACACCGACATCGCCTTCACCGAGGACGTCGCGGCCCGCTATGCGGCCTACGGCTGGCACGTGCAGCGCGTGGACTGGCTGAAGACCGGCGACTACGTCGAGGACGTCGCGGAGCTCGAGCGCGCCATCGCCGAGGCCAAGGCCACCACGGACAAGCCCTCGCTGATCAGCCTGCGCACCATCATCGGCTGGCCCGCCCCGAACAAGCAGAACACCGGGGGCGTCCACGGATCGAAGCTGGGCGGTGACGAGCTCGCCGCCCTGAAGCAGGTCCTCGGATTCGACCCGGAGCAGCACTTCGCCGTGGACGAGGGGGTCCTCTCCCACGCCCGCGACGTCGTCGAGCGCGGTGCCGCCGCGCACGCCGAGTGGGACCAGGCCTACCAGGCCTGGCGCCAGGCCAGCCCCGAGGCCGCCGAGCTGCTGGACCGGCTGAGCGCCGGCGAGCTGCCCACGGGCTGGGAGGAGAGCCTGCCCGAGTTCCCTGCGGGTGAAGCCGTCGCCACCCGCGCCGCCTCTGGCAAGGTGCTCAACGCCCTGGGCGACGTCCTCCCCGAGCTCTGGGGCGGCTCCGCCGACCTCGCGGGCTCCAACAACACGCTCATCGCCGCTTCGCCCTCCTTCGTGCCCGAGGAGCGCTCCACCTCCAAGTTCTCCGGCAACCCCTTCGGTCGGAACCTGCACTTCGGCGTCCGGGAACATGCGGCGGCGGCGATCACCAACGGCATCCAGCTGTCGACGCCGCTGCGCACCTACAGCGGCACGTTCCTCATCTTCTCCGACTATCAGCGTCCGGCGGTGCGTCTGGCCGCGCTGATGGGGATCGGCTCCATCTTCGTCTGGACGCACGACTCCATCGGTCTCGGCGAGGACGGCCCCACCCACCAGCCCGTCGAGCAGCTGGCCTCGCTGCGGGCCATCCCCGGCCTGGACGTGGTCCGCCCCGGTGATCCGAACGAGGTCGTCGTCGCCTGGCGCGAGGTGCTGCGCCGTCGGGACCGCCCGGCCGGCCTGGCATTGACACGTCAGGGCATCCCCACCTACGAGCGTGGTGACGGCCCGGCCACCGCCGAGTCCTTCGGCTCGGTCGAGGGAGTCTCCCAGGGAGCCTACGTGCTGGCCGAGGCCGTCAGGGATGGCCAGGCGGTCACTCCCGATGTGATCCTGATCGGCACCGGCTCCGAGGTGCAGCTGGCCGTCGAGGCGCGCGAGCAGCTCGCCGAGAAGGGTCTCGCAGCCCGCGTGGTCTCCATGCCCTGCCGCGAGTGGTTCTTCGAGCAGAGTGCGGAGTACCGCGAGTCCGTGCTGCCCGCCGGAGTGCGTGCCCGCGTCTCCGTGGAGGCCGCCCATTCGATGGGCTGGCGGGACATCGTCGGCGACGTCGGGCGGATCATCGGCCTGGACCACTTCGGTGCCTCCGCCGACTACCAGACCCTCTACCGGGAGTTCGGGATCACCTCCGAGGCCGTCGCCGAGGCGGCGGAGGAGTCCGTGGCCGCCGCACGCTGACACCCAGCCCGCTGACCTGACCCTTGGGCGGCGCCGCCGCCCGCAGACCTGCCACCAGGAGGCACACCCATGACCACCAACGCGAACACGCAGGCGCTCTCCGAGCAGGGCGTCTCCATCTGGCTGGACGACCTGTCCCGTGAACGTCTGGACTCCGGCTCGCTGGCCGGACTCATCGAGAGCCACCATGTGGTCGGCGTGACCACGAACCCGACGATCTTCGAGAGTGCCCTGGCCAAGGGCGAGGCGTATGAGCAGCAGCTCAGCGAGCTCGCGGACGCCGGTGCCGACGCCGAGAAGGCCGTCTTCGACATCACCACGACCGACGTGCGGCAGGCCTGCGACGTCTTCTCCGGCGTCTACGAGCGCACCGACGGAGTCGACGGCCGGGTCTCCATCGAAGTCGACCCCCGCCTGGCACGAGACACCGAGGGCACGATCGCCCAGGCCAAGCAGCTCTGGGAGGCCGTCGACCGTGAGAACGTGCTGATCAAGATCCCCGCCACCGTGGAGGGGATCGAGGCGATCGCCGCCGTCCTCGCGGAGGGGATCAGCGTGAATGTCACGCTGGTCTTCTCCCTGGAGCGGTACCGGGCGGTCATCAACGCGTTCATGCTCGGCCTGGAGAAGGCCCACGCCGACGGCCGGGACATCTCGAAGATCCACTCGGTGGCATCGTTCTTCGTCTCCCGCGTGGACTCCGAGGTCGACAAGCGCCTCGAGCTGGCCGCCGAGGAGGGCAAGCCGGGCACCGAGAAGCTTCGCAGCTCCGCGGCCCTGGCCAACGCCCGTCTGGCGCACCAGATCGCCGGGGAATCCTTCAGCTCCGAGCGCTGGCAGCTGCTGGCCGAGCGCGGGGCCCACCCGCAGCGGCTGCTGCTGGCCTCCACCGGCACGAAGGACCCGAACCTCTCCGACACCCTGTACGTCACCGAGCTGGTCGCCGCCGGCGTGGTCAACACGATGCCGGAGAAGACCCTGCTGGCCCTGGCCGACCACGGCACCGTCGACGGCGACACGATGACCGACACCTACGTCGAGTCCAACCGTGTGCTGGACGGCATCGCCGCCGCGGGCATCAGCTACCGCGAGGTCGTCGACGTCCTGGAGGCCGAAGGTCTCGACAAATTCGTGAAGTCCTGGGAAGGGCTGCTGGGCACCATCGACGCCGGGCTGCGACGGGTCGTCGCCTGAGGACCACTCGCTGAGCGGCCGAACCACGGCCGCTGATCCGCCCCTCCGGCGACGTCGGACACCCGATGTCGCCGGAGGTCGGCAGCTCAGTCCTCCTCAGCCTCATCTCCGCCTCACCCCGAGACTCGGCCACGCCACCGGCTTCACGCGGCCGCTCCGAGGCGACAGTCTGCCTCGACAGCCTCTGCTTCGAAAGGATTCACACCATGAGTTCCCTCTCCCTCACCCTGCGCGGCGCCGCCCGCGACGCAGTGGACGTCCAGGTCCCTGGCCTGATCGACCACGAGTTCGCCAGCCGTCTCGCCGCCCAGGACCACACGCTCTGGGGCGCCGCCGCTGAGGACGAGGCCTCGAAGCGGCTGGGCTGGGTCTCGCTCTTCGACGACTCCCGTGCCCTGCTGCCCCGCATCGCCGAACTCCGTGAGGCACTCATCGCCGAGGGAGTCGACCGCGTGGTGCTGGCCGGTATGGGCGGGTCCTCGCTGGCCCCCGAGGTCATCTGCGCCACCGACGGCGTGTCGCTGACCGTGCTGGACTCCACGGACCCGCAGCACGTCGCGGCAGTCGTCGGCGAGGACATCGGACGCACGGTGCTCGTGGTGTCCTCCAAGTCCGGCTCCACAGTGGAGACCGACTCGCAGCGCCGCATCGTCTCCGCCGCCTTCGCGGCCGCCGGCATCGATGCCGCGTCCCGGACGGTGATCGTCACCGACCCGGGCTCCCCGCTCGCGCAGTCGGCGGCGTCAGAAGGCGTGCGCGCCATCTTCGAGGCCGACCCCACGGTGGGCGGCAGGTACTCCGCGCTCACAGCCTTCGGCCTCGTGCCGTCCGGGTTGGCCGGAGCCGACGTCGAGAGCCTGCTGGACGATGCCGAAGAGGCCTTCACTGTGCTGACCGGCGACGACGACGCCAACCCGGGGCTGCAGCTGGCCTCGGCGATCGGCGGCACCCAGCCGCTGCGCAACAAGCTGGTCATCACCGACGCCGGCTCCCCGCTGGTCGGGCTCGGGGCGTGGATCGAGCAGCTCATCGCCGAGTCGACCGGCAAGGAAGGCACCGGCGTGCTCCCGGTCATCGTCTCCGACGGCGAGCCGGAGCTGACCAGTGAGCTCGACGACGTCCTGGTGGTGCAGATCATCGACCCCGACGTCGAGGAGGGCTCCTCGGTGGACGGCGACGCCGCTGACACCGTGGTGACCCCCCATGTGGTCCGCACCGGCGGCAGCCTGGGCGCCCAGTTCGTCCTCTGGGAGGTCGCCACCGCCGTGGCCGGCGCTCTGCTGGGCATCAACCCCTTCGATCAGCCCGACGTGGAGTCGGCCAAGACCGCGGCACGTGGGCTGCTCGACACCCCCGCCCCGGAGGCCGGCGAGGCCGTCGTCGACGGATCCGTGGAGATCCGGGCCGACGGCGGTGCCGCGACGGGTGAGGACCTCGTCTCCGCACTGCGTGCGCTGCTCGGACAGGTGCCCAGCGAGGGCTACCTCGCGGTCATGGCCTACCTGGACCGGACCACCGAGACCCGTCTGGAGGAGGTGCGACCGCAGCTGGCCGCGCTCACCGGCCGTCCCGTCACCTTCGGCTGGGGTCCGCGCTTCCTGCACTCCACCGGCCAGTTCCACAAGGGCGGACCACACGTGGGGGCATTCCTGCAGATCACCACCGATGCCGACACGGACCTCGAGGTCCCGGAACGTCCCTTCACCCTGCAGAAGCTGATCGGCGCCCAGGCTGCCGGGGACGCCCAGGTCCTCGCGAGCCACGGCATGCCGGTGCTGCAGGTGCATCTGAAGGACCGCGCCGCGGGACTCACGCAGGTCCTCGACGCCGTCGACGCCCTGTCCTGACACGCACAGTCGAGACGCCCTGTCCTGACCAGGAGAGACACAGAGAGAGCTCGTATGAATCCGACTCTTCGGAGCACCCAGCGCAGCAGCCGCACCGCCCGCAGCAGCAACCCGCTGCGCGATGTCCGGGACCGGCGCCTCAACCGCATCGCCGGGCCCAATGCCATGGTGATGTTCGGCGTCACTGGTGACCTGGCCCGCAAGAAGCTGCTGCCTGCCATCTACGACCTCGCGAACCGGGGGCTGCTGCCGCCGAGCTTCTCACTGGTCGGCTTCGGCCGTCGCGAATGGACGCACGAACAGTTCGCTGAGGAGGTCCTCACCCATGTGAAGGCCTCTGCCCGGACCAGCTTCGACCAACGTGTGTGGGACCAGCTCTCCGCAGGCCTGAGGTTCGTCCCGGCCACCGGCTTCGACGACGACGACGCCTACTCCCGGCTCGGCGAGACGCTGCGAGAGGTCCAGGAGTCCCGCGGCACACGCGGCAACCATGCCTTCTACCTCTCGATCCCGCCGAACTCCTTCGAGATCGTCTGTGAGAAGCTCTCCGCCCACGGGCTCGCCGGCCGCGCGGAGGAGACCTCCTCGCGCAACGGCCGCACCGCCCCCTGGAGCCGGGTGGTCATCGAGAAGCCCTTCGGGCATGACCTGACGTCGGCCCGCGAACTCAACCGCGTCGTGGAGCAGGTCTTTCCCTCGGACTCGGTGTTCCGCATCGACCACTACCTGGGCAAGGAGACCGTGCAGAACCTGCTGGCGCTGCGCTTCGCGAACCAGCTCTTCGAGCCCCTCTGGAACGCCCAGCATGTGGATCACGTCCAGATCACCATGGCCGAGGACATCGGCATCGGCGGCCGCGCCAGCTACTACGACGGCGTCGGCGCCGCCCGAGACGTCATCCAGAACCACCTGCTGCAGCTCCTGGCTCTCACCGCGATGGAGGAGCCGATCTCCTTCGACGCGAAGGACCTGCGCGCCGAGAAGGAGAAGGTGCTGGCCGCCGTCAACCTGCCCGAGGACCTCGATGCGGCCTCCGCACGCGGACAGTACACCTCCGGCTGGCAGGGTGGCGAGAAGGTCGTCGGGTTCCTCGACGAGGAGGGGTTCAACCCCGCCTCGAGGACCGAGACCTTCGCGGCCCTGAAGCTGGACATCAACACCCGCCGCTGGGCGGGAGTGCCGTTCTACCTGCGTGCCGGCAAGCGCCTCGGGCGCCGGGTCACCGAGATCGCCGTGATCTTCAAACGCGCCCCCAACCTGCTGTTCCTGGACCACGACGACCACGAGTTCGGACAGAATGCCGTGGTCATCCGGGTCCAGCCTGACGAGGGAGCGACCATCCGCTTCGCCTCCAAGGTGCCCGGCACCCAGATGGAGGTGCGCGATGTGACCATGGACTTCGGCTATGGGCATGCGTTCACGGAGGACAGTCCCGAGGCCTATGAGCGGCTGATCCTGGATGTCCTGCTCGGTGAGCCTCCGCTGTTCCCCCGGCACGAGGAGGTGGAGCTGTCCTGGAAGATCCTCGACCCGTTCGAGGAGCACTGGGCCTCCTTGGACGAGCAGCCGGAGCCCTACGCTCCGGGCAGCTGGGGCCCTCCGTCGGCCCAGGAGCTGCTGGCCCGCGACGGACGCACCTGGCGCCGGCCGTAGCCGGGCAAGACGAGGAGATGACCTGTGATCGTTGACATTCCGGACACCACGACCTCGAAGGTCTCCAAGCAGATGAACCAGATGCGGGAGGCCGGCGGAGTCGTCGCCCTGACCCGCGTGCTGACGCTGGTGATCCTGGCTTCCGAGGAGAACTCGGAGCCGGCTATCGCCGCGGCGAACCTGGCCTCGCGGGAGCATCCCTGCCGGATCATCGTGCTGGCCGCCGGCGACCCCGCCGGCCCCACGCGTCTGGACGCCCAGATCCGCGTGGGCGGCGACGCCGGCGCCTCGGAGGTGATCGTGCTGCGTGCCTCCGGCGAACTGGCCGAGCAGAACGAGGCCATGGTGGCCGCGCTGCTGCTGCCTGATGCCCCGATCGTCGCCTGGTGGGCCGACGAGGTGCCGGAGGATGTGAGCCGCACTCCGATCGGCAGCATCGCGCACCGGCGCATCACCGACACCGCCCGTGCCGCCCGCCCGCTGGAGGCGCTGCGCACCGTGGCCGAGAGCTACCACGACGGCGACTCGGACCTGGCGTGGACCCGCATCACCGGCTGGCGAATCCAGCTGGCCAGCATCCTGGACACCATGGACGCCGAGGACATCACCGGCGCGACGGTGGAGGCGGCCCCGGAGCTGCCCAGCTCCGCGCTGCTAGCGGCCTGGCTGCAGCTGGCACTGGGAGTGCCGGTCATGCTGACCCGGCACACCGTGGACCGCGGTCTGAGCGCCGTGCGGCTGCACACCGACGCGGGCGACGTCGTGCTGTCCCGTCCGGGGGGCGACATCGCCTCCCTGCACCTGCAGGACGCCCCGGTGCAGCAGGTGCCGCTGCCCCACAGGACCCTGGAGGACTGCCTCTCCGAGGAGATGCGGCGTCTCGACGCCGACGAGGTCTTCGGTGAGGTCCTCACCCGCGGGCTCCCCCAGACCGACCTCTCGGCCTGCATGGAGCAGTCCGCCGTCTGAATCCCCGTCCCCGAGGAGAGACCGACCCATGACCGTGTCGCTGAACACCGCCGCCGCCGAACCCCGCACCGAGCTGTTCGAGGACAAGGACTCACTGTGCCGGGCCGTGGCTGAGAGGCTCGTCGCACTGCTGCGCCGCACTGTGGAGGAGGAGGGGGCCGCCCACGTCGTCCTCACCGGCGGCGGGGCCGGCATCGGCACGCTCGCCGCGGCCGCGGAGCTGTTCCGCTCCGGCGCCGCCGAAGGACTCGATCTGGCGGCCGTGCACTTCTGGTGGGGGGACGAGCGGCTGCTCCCTGCGGGAGATCCCGAGCGCAACGCCCAGCAGGCCGACGAGGCGCTGCTGGACCTGTTGGTCGCCGCATACGGCCTGCCCGTGGAGAACATCCACCGGATGCCGTCCTCCGCGGAGGCGGAGACCCCTGCGGCCGGTGCCGAGATCTATGCCGCACAGCTGGCCGCACATGCTCCGCACGACTCCCCCGCGGGCCTGGCGCTGCCGCGCTTCGCGGCGATCCTGCTGGGCGTCGGCCCCGACGGCCATATCGCCAGCCTCTTCCCCGGCAAGGCCTCCCTGGCCGTCACGGGACGCAGCACGGTGGGTGAGGAGGACTCCCCCAAACCGCCGCCCCCGCGGGTCTCGCTGACCTTTGACGCGATCCACAGCGCACACCGGGTCTGGACCGTCGTGACCGGTGAGGACAAGGCCGACGCCGCGAAGAAGGCATTCCAGGTGGGCACCCCGGTGGAGGAGATTCCAGCCAAGAACGCCCGCGGCGCGGCGGAGACCGTCTGGCACCTGGACAGGGCCGCAGCCTCGAAGCTCTGAAGGCTCGGGGCAGTCCGCCCACCGCTGCGCGGCGGGGCTCCCCCCCCCCCCCCCGCACTCCCCGGGCACACCGGCTCCCGCTGGGGACCTCCTCGAAGATCCGTGAGTTCACCCGGGCCTCAACGATCGATGCCTTCTGCGTCGTCCCCTGTTCATCTGCAGTCACCATGATGGAGCCGCAAGGTTCTCAGGCCCATGAAATGGTGACGCACGCGTGGCAGACATCCTCGACCTCCCCGGCACGTTCAACGCCCGCGTCGCCGGCACCAGAGCAGATGGACGTCCCTGGCTACCCGGCTTCGAGGTACACGCCACCAGCCCCAGCGACGCACTGGCTGCGGCATGCAGCTGAACATCCTCCACCTCAGCGACATCCACGCCACCGCCGGTGGAGACCTCTACGGCGAGGTCGACGGCATCGCACGCATCCGCGCACTGCGGTGCCAGCTCACCGAGCATCGCCCGCAGGTCGACGTCGTGCTGGTCACCGGGGACATCATCGACCGCTGCTCCCCTGCTGCGCTGGCGCCGGCGATGGAGGAACTGGAACGACTCGCCAGTTCGCTCGGCGCGGCGCTGATCCCCGTGGTCGGCAACCATGACGTCGTGGCCGCCGACCGCTTCACCGGGCTGCTGGCGCGCCGGTTCTTCGCCCGAGAAGTGGAAGGGCTGCGCCTCATCGTCTTGGACAGCTCCTCCGGGCAGCTGCCTCCGGCTCAGCTGGAATGGCTGGAGCATGAGCTCCGCGAGCGGCCCTGCTTCCCCCTGGGGACGGTCCTGTGCCCGCACCACAGCCCACTGACCTCTCCCCTGCCGGCGCTGCAGGGCAAAGGTCTGCGGAACCCGGCGGCGCTCGGTGAGCTGCTGCAGCGCAGCGGCGACGACGTCCGTCTGCTCCTCACGGGTCACTACCACCACGCCCAGAGCGGCAGCTTCGGTGCTCACCCTGTCTGGAGCGGGCCCGCGCTCTCCTACCGACAGATCATGCTCCCGGGAGCCTCTGCCCCGGCAGGCGGTGCCGACGCCCCCGGATACTGCCTGCTGAGCCTCACTCCCGAGGCCTGGAGCGTCACCGCCTTCCCGCTGACCGAGGACGCCCCGCTGCTCTTCGGCGCCCCGCCGCAGGCCTCCGATGTCCACCTCACCACGCCTGATCACCACGCCTGATCACCACGCCTGATCACCACGCCTGATCACCACGCCTGATCACCACACAACGCAGAACCAACAGAGCAGAGGAACCATGTCACACACCGCACGACGCCGGTCCGCGCTCAGCATCGCTGTGCTCTCCGGCCTGCTGCTGACCGCCTGCGGAAACGGCGCGGCGGGGGCGCCCGACGGCGCGACCATCACGCTCTACACCTCGGAGCCTCAGGAGAAGATCGACGCGCTGCTCGCCGACTTCCGCGAGGTGGAGCCGGACATCCAGGTCGACGTCTTCCGAGCCGGCACCGGGGACCTGACCGCACGCCTGGAGACCGACCTCCGCGGCGGCGGCCCCGGGGCCGACGTCTTCCTGGCTGCCGACGCGCCGACCTTCGAAGGGTTCAAGGAGGACGGCCTCCTCAGGGAACTGGACTCCGAGGAGCTCTCCTCGGTCTCCGAGACCTGGCAGGATCCGGAGGGCTACTACGTGGGCACCCGTGTCATCCCCACCGTCATCGCCTACAACACCCATGAGCTCGACACCCCTCCATCGTCCTGGCAGGAGCTCTCCGAGGCCGCATACGACGGCCAGATCACCCTGCCCGACCCCGCCGTCTCCGGCGCCGCCGCGTTCAACTCCGCTGTCTGGTATCTCCACCCGGACCTCGGCGAGTCCTGGTTCGACGAGCTGGGCGCCAACTCCCCGGTCATCGCCGAGTCCAACGGCCCCGTGGGACAGGCCGTGGCCGAGGGCAGCCAGCCGGTCGGCATCGTGGTGGACTTCATGATGCGCGACCTGCGCGACGCCGGCTCCCCGGTGGAGGTCTCCTACCCCGCCGAGGGCGTGCCCTCCATCTACCAGCCCATCGGCATCTTCGAGGCCACCGAGGAGCCGGAAGCGGCCCAGACCTTCGTCGACTACGTGATCAGCCGGCGCGGGCAGGAGTTCGCCGTGGAACAGAACTACCTGCCGGTGCGCACGGATGCCGGCAGCCCGGAGGGAGCCCCGGCTCTCGAGGAGATCAAGTTCATGGACGCAGACCTCCAGGAGATCACCGAGGTCCACAGTGAGGCGCTGGATGCCTTCAACGGCCACATCGGAGGCTGACCTCCGGGGAGGGCGGCCCGCCCTACTCCGCTCGCCCTCCCTGGGACTCCTCAATGCCGGGCTGTGGCTGCTCTGCCTCGGCCTGGTGCTGGTGCCGCTCGGCACGGTGGTGCTCCACGGGGCGCTCAGCGGCCGCCTTCCGGAGCTCGCACAGCCCGACGTCGCGCGCGCGGCATGGAACAGCTTCGCCTCCGCCACCGGCTCCGGGATCCTGGCTGTTCTCATCGCCGCAGCGTTGGTGCTGCTGATCGAGCACACCTCGTTGCCCGGGCGCGCCGCGCTGAGGATCCTCGCGCTGAGCCCCATGCTCATCCCGCCCTTCATCGGCGCGATCAGCTGGACAGGCCTCTTCGGGCCCTCCGGGATGATCAACAGCGTCGCGCAGGATCTGCTCGGCAGCCCGCTGTGGATCATCTACGGGGGCGACGGCGTCATCGTGCTCCTGGCCCTCCACTCGTATCCGATCGCCTATCTGCTCATCGCCGCCGCCCTGGCCCGGATCCCGGCGGAGCTGGAGGAGGCGGCAAGGGCCTCAGGGGCCGACAGCCGGCGTGCGCTGCGGGACGTGACCCTTCCTCTGCTGAAGCCGGCACTCGTCTCGTCCTTCATCCTGGTGGCGGTCTCGAACCTCGGCGACTTCGGGATCCCCGCGCTGGTGGGCGGGCCGGAGCGCTATGAGACCCTGGCGACGATCGCCTACCGATTCGTCCGCTCCGGCACCGTGGAGAACCCGCTGGAGCTGGCGGCCTGCGTCGGTGGCGTGCTCCTGGCGATGACCGCGCTGGGCATGCTGCTCATGCGCAGATTCTCCCGGGGGTCCTACTCTATGGAGACCTCCTACTCGGCCGCAGAGCTGGTCAGGCTCCGGCGTCCGTTGCTGCTGGGAGGGCTCACCTGGGGCTTCGTGATGGGCATCACGGTCCTGCCGCTGAGCGCTCTGCTCCTGCAGTCCCTGCTGCCTGCCCCCGGTGTGGACCTCACCTGGGAGAACCTGAGTCTGCAGCACTTCGGCACCGTGCTGCAGAGCCGCTGGACCGCTGAGGGGACGCAGCTGAGTCTCGGCCTGGCCGCGGGTGCGGCGCTCATCACCGGCACGGTGGGACTGGCGATCGGGACCGTCATCACCCGCACCTCGCTTCCCGGTCGGAGCGCGCTGCGCACCACTGCGCTGCTTCCTCTGGCCGTCCCCGGGCTGATCGTCGCCGTCGGGTGGCTCCTGCTGGCCCCTCATCTCGGCCTCTACAACAGCCCGTGGCTGATCCTCTGCGCGTATGTGATGTCCTTCCTCGCGCTGGTGGTCCAGGCGATCGAGGCCCCTCTGAGATCGACCTCCGCCACCCTGGAGGAAGCGGCACGGATCAGCGGCGCCAACCCCGTCCGTGCCTTCTCCGACGTCTCGGTCCGCCTGGCGACCCCCGCTGCCGCCGCCGGTGCTCTGCTGGTCTTCCTCACCGCGGTGCGCGAGCTGACCATCTCCGCGCTGCTGCTGGCGCCGAACGCGCAGACCCTCGGCGTCGCCATCTTCAACCTGCAGCAGGCGGGCTCCTACGGGCCCGCCGCCGCGCTCTCAGTCCTGGTCACCGTGGTCGGGCTGGTGGGCATGGGACTGATCACCAGCCGACTGCGCTCCCGCTGAAAGGACACCGCCATGAGCACCGTGAACTTCGACTCCGTCGACGTCACCTTCGCCGACGGGCATCAGGCCCTGAGGTCCGTCTCTCTGGACATCGCCGACGGCGAGTTCATCGCCCTGGTCGGGCCGTCCGGATCAGGGAAGACCACTCTGCTGCGCAGCCTCGCCGGCTTCATCTCCCCGAGCGCAGGGACCATCAGCATCGACGGCGCCCCAGTCTCAGCTCCGGAGAGCCTCGTCGCCGTGGAGCACCGCGGACTCGGGATGGTCTTCCAGCAGCACGCGCTGTGGCCGCATATGAAGGTGGGCGAGAACATCGCCTACCCGCTCAAGCTAGCCGGCGTCCGACGACCCCGGTGGGAACGGCGCGTCGCTGAGGTGCTGGATCTGGTGGGGCTGGCGGGCATGGGAGGACGTCGGCCCGACCAGCTCTCCGGCGGACAGCGTCAGCGGGTCGCCTTGGCCCGGGCGATCATCCACCAGCCCCGTGTGCTCCTGCTCGACGAGGCTCTCTCCGCGCTGGACGAGCCGCTGCGCGCCACGCTGCGCTCCCAGCTGCAGTCGATGGCCAAGGATCTGGGCCTCACCGTCCTGCATGTCACCCATGACCGTTCCGAGGCTCTCGCCATCGCAGATCGCATCGTGGTCCTGCACCAGGGGCGGATCCTGCAGGCAGGCCGCCCTGCCGAGGTCGTGGCGCAGCCGGCCACCGGCTTCGTCGCACAGTTCCTCAACGACGCCACGCTCCTGAGCGGGGTCTTGGACTCACACGGCTTCCACGCGGACGGGCTCCCGCTGATGGTTCCCCGACGCAACGTCTCCACCGACCTTCCCGCGGGTGAGCCCTCGGTGCCGGGTCAGCTCGCCGTGACGCCGAACCATGTGGTCCTCTCCCCCGTCGGTCCGGAGGAGACCGGAGGTGCCGACGTGGTCTCCAGCCTCTACGGCCGGCATGCCCACACGGTGGAGCTGAACTGGTCGGGCCGGCGCATGCGCGGAGAGACCGCGGGCTGGCAGCCGGCTCCCGGCGACCTGGTGGGCGTGGACGTGATCGGAGGGCTCTTCTTCCCCGAAGGCCCCCTTCCGCCGACGCATCGACCACATCGGTCCGAGTCCTCCCGACCCCCTGCGCCGCCGCGATCTGCCCGCACAGCATCTGGAGGGTGACCCGGGGGGGGCGGCTGAGCAGCTCCCGGCCTCCTCACGAGACGCCCCCACCATGCGGAAGGCCCGCGACCGAGCCCCTCACGGGGCTGGGTCGCGGGCCTTCGCGATGACGTGCGGGGGGACGCTTCCCCCGGACCGGTCAGACGTCCACGTTCACCTGGATGAGCAGGCCGAGCGCGACGACGATGAGGCCCCACATCACGCCGAGCGTGATGGTGAGCCGATTGAGGTTGCGCTCCGCAACGCCGGAGGATCCCAGCGAGGAGGTCACGCCGCCGCCGAACATGTCGGACATGCCGCCGCCGCGACCCTTGTGGAGCAGGATCAGCAGGATCAGCAGGAGGCTGATGACGGCCAGGAGGACCTGGAGGGCGATGGTCAGTGCAGACACAGCGGCCTTTCGTGGACGGTTGTTGTTTCAGCAGCTATCAGGATAACCCGGCGCGTCAGCCTGCGTCGCCCGTGTCGACATGCTTCTCGAAAGAGGCGATGCCGGCGAACTCCTCAGCCTCCAGGCTCGCGCCGCCGACCAGGGCGCCGTCGACGTCGGCACCGGCCAGGATCGACGCCACGTTCTTCGCCTTCACGGAGCCGCCGTAGAGCACGCGCACGCCGTCGGCGAACTCCGCTGAGTAGCGCTGCGCCAGGTGGGCGCGGACAGCCGCGGCCATCTCCTGGGCGTCCTGCGGCCCGGCGACCTCGCCGGTGCCGATGGCCCACACGGGCTCGTAGGCGACGACAAGCTGGCTGAGCTCCTCGGCGCCGAGGCCCTCCAGCGCACCATCGAGCTGCGCCAGGGTGTGCGAGACGTGCTCTCCGGCCTGGCGGACCTCCAGGCCCTCGCCCACGCAGAGCACCGGCACGAGCTCGTGGCGCAGCGCGGCGCGGATCTTGCGGTTGAGGAGCTCGTCCGACTCCCCATGGACCTCCCGGCGCTCCGAGTGGCCGATGAGCACCTGGGCGCAGCCCAGGCGATGGAGGAACTGTCCAGAGATGTCACCGGTGTAGGCGCCGGCGTCGTGCTCGGAGAGGTCCTGGGCACCGTAGTCCAGCGAGAGCTTGTCACCGGTCACCAGCGTCTGCACTCCGCGCAGGTCGGTGAACGGCGGGAACACCGAGACCTGCACGCGCTCGAAGTCGTGGCCTGCGTCGTCCAGAGTCCAGGCCAGCTTCTGGACCAGGGCGATGCCCTGCATATGGTCCATGTTCATCTTCCAGTTGCCGGCGATCAGCGGGCGGCGGACGAACTGTCCGTCCTTCTGTGCGGTCATGAGTGGGGTGGTCCTTCCAACAGTGGTCGGTCGCGGGGTGTCGCGTGGGGTCTCAGAATGCCCTGGATCCGGCGGATCAGCGCTGCAGCGCGTCGATGCCCGGGAGGGACTTCCCCTCCAGGTACTCGAGGCTCGCGCCCCCGCCGGTGGAGATGTGGCCGAAGCCGGACTCCTCGAAGCCCAGACCTCGCACGGCCGCGGCGGAGTCCCCGCCACCGACCACGGTGAAGGCCTGCGTCTGAGTCAGCGCCCGGGCTACCGCTGCGGTGCCGGAGGCGAAGGCCTCCATCTCGAAGACGCCCATGGGGCCGTTCCAGAACACGGTGTTCGAGTCGCCGATCTCTCGCGCGAACGCCTCGGCCGTCTCCGGGCCGATGTCCAGACCCAGCGCCTCGGCACCATGGGCACCGGACTCCAGCTTCTCGACCGGCAGCACCTCGTGCTCCGCGTCGGCGGCGAAGGCGGAGGCCATGACGATGTCGGTGGGCAGCACGATGCGGCAGCCGTGACGCTCGGCCGCGGCGAGGAAGCCGCGCACAGTGTCGAGCTTGTCATCCTCCACCAGGGAGTTGCCGATCCCGTGGCCCTGTGCCTTCAGGAAAGTGAAGACCATCCCGCCGCCGATGAGCAGCGTGTCAGCACGGGCCATCAGGTTCTCGATGACGGCGAGCTTGTCCGAGACCTTGGACCCACCCAGCACCACCGTGTAGGGGCGCTGCGGGGACTCGGTGAGCCGCTCGAGGACGACGAGCTCGTCCCGCACCAGGTCCCCCTGGTAAGCGGGCAGCTCGGAGGTGATGTCGGCGACCGAGGCGTGACGACGGTGCACCGCACCGAAGGCGTCGTTCACGTAGGCGCCGGACCCGCCCGTCAGCGCGGCCAGCTCAGCAGCCAGCGCCGCACGCTCGGCGCCGTCCTTGGAGGTCTCGCGGGGGTCGAAGCGGACGTTCTCCAGGAGCAGGATCTCGCCGTCGGCCAGATCAGCGGCTGCCTGCGTCGCGGAGGGGCCCACCAGGTCCTCGGCGCGACGCACCGGGACCTCGCTGAGCTCAGCCATGCGGGAGGCGACGGGGGCCAGCGAGAACTGCGGGTCCACCTGCCCCTTGGGTCGGCCCAGGTGGGCGGTGACGAGCACCTTCGCGCCGGCCTGGGCGAGCTTCTCCAGCACCGGCAGAGAGGCGCGGATGCGGCCGTCGTCGGTGACGGCCCCGCCGTCGAGGGGGACGTTGAGGTCCGAACGGACCAGGACGCGACGTCCGGTGACGCCGTCAGTCAGCAGGGTGTCCAGAGTGGAGGCAGTCATGGGATTCAGAGTACCAATCGGTCAGAGGGATCGGGACGGGCGGAACGCACGAGGCCCCGCCTGCCACGTCCGCGCAGGCGGTCGGGCAGGCGGGGCCTCGGTCATCGGATCACCGGCCGCAGGGGCGGTGAACCGTTCAGAGCTTGGCGCCGACGTGCACGGCCATCTGCGCCAGGCGCGAGCTGTAGCCGTACTCGTTGTCATACCAGGAGAACACCTTGACGGTGTGGCCGATGACCTTCGTCAGCGGCGCGTCGAAGATCGATGAGTGCGGGTCTCCGACGATGTCGGAGGACACGATCGGGTCCTCGTTGTAGGCCAGGATGCCCTTGAGCTCCGCCTCAGCAGCCTTCTTGAAGGCCGCGTTGACGTCGTCGGCGGTCACACCGTCCTTCTCGACGGTCACCGTCAGGTCGGTGCCGGAGCCGGTGATCACCGGGACGCGGACGGCGAAGCCATCGAGCTTCCCGTCGACCTCGGGGATGACCGCACCGATGGCGGCGGCCGCACCGGTTGAGGTCGGCACCATGTTCACGCCGGCGGCGCGGGCGCGGCGCGGGTCGCTGTGCGGGGCGTCGTGCAGACGCTGGTCGCCGGTGTAGGCGTGCACGGTGGTCATCAGACCCTCGACGATGCCGAACTCGTCGTTGAGGACCTTCACCAGCGGAGCCAGGCAGTTGGTGGTGCACGAGGCGTTGGAGACCACGGTGTGGTTCTCGGCGTCGTAGGTGTCCTCGTTGATGCCCATCACCAGCGTCGCGTCCACGCCCTTGCCCGGGGCCGAGACGATGACCTTCTTCGCACCGGCCTCCAGGTGCTTGCCGGCGGTGTCCTTGGTGGTGAAGAAGCCGGTGCACTCCAGGACGACGTCCACGTCCAGCTCGCCCCAGGGCAGGTTCGCCGGGTCGCGGTCCGAGAGCAGGCGGATGCGACGGTCACCGACGACGAGGTGCTCACCGTCGAGGGAGACGTCCTGCGGGAAACGGCCGAGGACCGAGTCATACTTGGTCAGGTTGACCAGCTGGCCGGGCTCGGTGAGGTCATTGATCGCCACGAGCTCCAGGTCATGCCCCTGGTCCTCGATCACACGGAGCACGTTGCGGCCGATGCGTCCAAAGCCGTTGATCGCGATCTTCGTCGCCATAGGTTCCCTTCCTAGACTTCTCCGTCCACCGGGTCGGCGGACCGATGAGGTGCGCGGACTGCGTGCCTCGCCCCGGGAGCCGGAGCGGGTCGAAACTGTCCCGAGAAACACGTTGGGGATCAGCAGCGCGGGCTCTCGCCCGGCGCCACTGACCCCCAACAACTTCGTTGTTCTCAGGTTGTCCGTAGAACGCAGTCTTGAATTATCAGGTCATATTCTCTCATACCTCAGCGAATCACGGGTGAGCTTTTCGGCATGAGTCCACGATATGGACCACCTGAGTCCGGGCCGGGAGAGACTCCCGGCCGCGGGTCAGGGAGTGACCAGCTTGGCGGCGCCGGAGCGCGCCGCTTCCAGGCGCCGGGCCACGTCCTCCCAGTTCACGATGTTCCAGAACGCCTTCACGTAGTCCGGCTTGACGTTCTGGTAGTCGAGGTAGAACGCGTGCTCCCACATGTCCAGCATCAGCAACGGGGTGGTGGCCACCGGCACGCCGTTCTGCTGGTCGTAGAACTGCTCGATCACCAGGTTGCCGCCGAGGGGCTCGAAGGCGAGGATCGCCCAGCCGGAGCCCTGGATGGTCAGCGCGGCCTGGGTGAACTGCTCCTGGAACTTCTCGAAAGAGCCAAAGTACTCGTCGACGGCGGCGGCGAGCTCGCCCTCGGGACGCTCCTGGCCCTCCGGGGAGAGGTTCTTCCAGAAGATCGTGTGGTTGGTGTGGCCGCCCAGGTTGAACTGCAGATCCTTCAGCAGCTTCGGCGTGGTGGCGTAGTCGCCCTTCTCTCGGGCCTCGGCGAGCTTCTCCAGCGCCGTGTTGGCACCCTTGACGTAGGTCGCATGATGCTTGGAGTGATGCAGCTCCATGATGCGCGCGGAGATGTGCGGCTCCAGAGCGGCGTAGTCGTAGTCGAGTTCAGGAAGCGTGTACTCAGCCATGCGGTACTCCTTGCAGCAGGGATTCATCGGGCCGGGACGTCGAGCCCCGATCGCCTTCAATCCTATGACCCCGACCGAGAACGCATAAGGGGTTACCGACTATGACAGCCGATGTTCACCACGGGAGGAAATGCACTGCCGAGATCAATATTTAGGCATTCCTAAATGCTTCCTGGCGACTGAGGTCAGCCGTCGAGCATGTCCGGCGTGACATTGATGTCGGTGCCGGGCATGTCCAGGTCCTGGGCCCGCTTGTCCGCCATGGCGAGCAGCCGCCGGATACGTCCGGCGATGGCGTCCTTCGTCATCGGCGGCTCGGCCAGCCGGCCCAGCTCGTCCAGCGAGGCCTGCTTGTGCTGCAGCCGGAGCTCGCCGGCATACCGGAGATGCTCAGGCACCTCTTCGCCCAGGATCTCCAGCGCACGCTCCACCCGAGCCCCGGCGGCCACGGCGGCCTGTGCGGAGCGTCGAAGGTTAGCGTCGTCGAAGTTCGCCAGCCGATTGGCGGTGGCACGGACCTCCTTGCGCATCCGGCGCTCCTCCCAGACCAGCAGCGCCTGATGGGCACCCATGCGGGTGAGCAGCTGAGCGATGGAGTCACCGTCACGGATGACCACCCGGTCCACCGTGCGCACTTCGCGCGCCTTGGCGGTGATGCCCAATCGGCGGGCGGCACCCACGAGCGCCAGCGCGGCCTCAGGGCCCGGGCAGGTGACCTCCAGCGAGGAGGACCTCCCCGGCTCCGTGAGCGAACCGTGGGCGAGGAAGGCTCCGCGCCACACGGCGACGGCGTCCGCGACGGATCCGTTGACGATCACCGAGGGCAGGCCGCGCACCGGGCGCCCGCGGGCATCGAGGAGTCCGGTCTGGCGGGCGAGGGCCTCCCCTTCGCGCACCACCCGGACCACATAGCGGCTCCCCCTCTTCAGCCCGCTGCCGGAGACCACGATGATCTCGCTGGAGTGGCCGTAGACCTCGGTGACCGCGGCCCGCAGCCGCCTGGCGGTCGCGGCGTGGTCGAGCTCGGCCTCGATGACGATCCGACCCGAGATGATATGCAGCCCGCCGGCGAACCGCAGCATGGCCGAGACCTCAGCCTTGCGCTCGGAGGATGTGGAGATCTCCTGGCGAGAGAGCTCTTCCTTGACCGACTCGGTCAGCGCCATATGAACGTTCCTCCGGTGAATTCTGTCGCGGTCAGCTCGGCAACGGGCTTCGACATGGTACTGGAATCAGCTGGGCAAGGCGTCGAGGGTGTGAGCCGCATGACATGCAGGACGCAGAGCCTCCCATCCAGGTCTTCGACCCTCAGGTCCCGAAGACCTCGTCGAAGGCGATCGCCAGGCGGAGCGGGTCGTGGACCTCGGGGTCCTCCTCCTTGTGCACTCGGTGGTAGCTGACATGGGCACCGAGCCGCGCCGCCGCATCCTCGAAGGCGGTGCGCTCGTCGCCCCGCACAGAGGCCGGATCGGCGATGATCCGGTCCACGTGCAGGTCAGGAGCGTGGTCGATGAGGATCTCCAGATGATCCGCCGGGGACATCCCGACAGTCTCATCCGTGTCCGCCGTGAGGTTCATCACAATACACCGCTTGGCCTCGGTCTCACACAGAGCAGTGCTGAGCCCGTCCAGCAACAGATGCGGCAGCACCGAGGTGTACCAGGACCCCGGTCCGAAGACGACCCAGTCGGAGAGCTCGATGGCGGTCACCGCCTCGGTGCAGGCCTGGGCGTCCTCCGGATGCAGGCGCACCCCGGTCAGCCGCCCGAGCTGGCCGGCATGGGCCAGCTCCACCTGGGAGGAGACCCGGATCGGCTCCGGAGGCTCCTCCCCCGGCCGGGCCGGCCGATGGACCAGACCCGACATCGTGAGCGGCTCCCGGGACATCGGCAGCACCTGTCCACGGGCGCCGAGCAGAGCCCCGGCCCAACGCAGCCCGCCCACCGGGTCGCCGATGAGCTCCCAGAGTGCGACGATCAGCAGGTTGCCCATGGCGTGGTCGTCCAGACTCCCGCTGACTCCGTCGCGGGAGCGGAACCGGTGCTGCATGACCTGGGCCCAGGTCCTGCCCCACTCGGTGTCGTCGCACAGCGCGGCCAGCGCCATGCGCAGATCTCCAGGCGGGAGAACGTCCATGTCCTGGCGGATGCGGCCCGAAGAGCCGCCGTCGTCGGCGACGGTGACCACAGCCGTCAGGTGCTCCGCGGCGATGATCCGCAGGGCCGCCAGCGTCGCGGAGAGGCCATGTCCGCCGCCGAGCGCGGACACCCGGAAGGAACGACGGCGCGAAGGAACCGCGCCGCGGGATTGGGCCGTCGAGGGGACGATCGGCACCGGCCCGGTCGGCTGCGGCACCGGGAAGGGCTGCGCCATGTTCATTCCCGACCCAGGTCGCGGTGCACGGTGTTCACCGTGACGTTGGGGACCTGGTCCAGGCGGCGGGCCAGCTCCTCCGAGATGGCTACCGAGCGGTGTTTGCCTCCGGTGCAGCCCACCGCAAGGGTGGCGTAGTGCTTGTTCTCCCGCCGATAGCCCTCCAGCACAGGCTTGAGCGCCTCCACATAGCGGTCCACGAACTCACCGGCACCCTCGTCGACGAGCACGTACTCGCGGACCGGCTCGTCCAGTCCGGTCAACGGACGCAGCTCCGGGACCCAGTGCGGATTCGGGACGAAGCGGACGTCGGCGATGAAGTTCGCGTCAGCGGGCACCCCGTACTTGAATCCGAAGCTCATCACGTTCAGCCGCAGCTGGATGGGGCCGTCCTCGGCGAAGATCTCGGTGATCTCGCGGGCCAGCCCGTGGACGTTGAGATCGGTGGTGTCGACCACCACCTCGGCACCGGCCTTGACCTCCTTGAGCATGTCCCGCTCGGCCACGATGCCGTCGAGGATGCGCCCGGAGCCCTGCAGCGGGTGGGGACGACGCGCCTGCTCGAAGCGGCGCACCAGGAGCTCGTCGGAGGCGTCCAGAAAGAGCATCCGGTAGGTGATGCCGGCGGCGCGGACCTGTCCCAGCGCGTCCAGCATGTCGGAGAACGGCCCGCGCGAACGGACGTCGATGACCACGGCGAGCTTCTCCACCGACCCGGGGTTGCGGGCGATGAGGTCAAGCATCGTGCCGATGAGCTCTGCGGGGAGCCCCTCGACCACATACCATCCGCGGTCCTCCAGCGCATGGGCCGCCGTAGTGCGTCCGGCGCCCGACATGCCCGTGACGATCAGCAGCTCGTTCTCGGGGGGTTTCACCGGGATCAGTCCGTCGCTCATACCCGGAAGCCTACGTCCCCGGCAGCGCGGTCAACAATCTCTCTGCACCGACCCTGACCTGGAGACCTCAGCCCTCAGCGGCCAGGTGTTCGAGGATCCGCCGGGCGGTGGCCTCCCCGACACCGGGGACTTCGGTGATCTCCTCCACGCTGGCTCGCCGCAGCCGCGCCACCGAACCGAAGTGCTCGACGACCGCGCGGCGCCGAGCCGGGCCGAGGCCCGGGACGTCGTCGAGGGCGGAGGCAGTCATCTCGCGAGAACGCTTGCTGCGGTGATAGGCGATCGCAAAGCGGTGGGCCTCATCCCGGATGCGCTGAAGCATGTAGAGCGCCTGGGAGGTGCGCGGCAGCACGAGCGGGAACTCGTCATCGGGCAGCCAGATCTCCTCGAGGCGCTTGGCCAGACCGATCACCGGCAGATCTGTGATGCCCAGCGCGTCGAGCGCGGCACGCGCCGCGGCGACCTGCGGCTGGCCACCGTCGACGACGACGAGGCTGGGCGGGTACGCGAAGCGAGCACCCTCGCGGTCCACCGCCGTGTCCTCCACCGGGTCCACCGCCGGGTCCTCCCCCGGGTTCTCCGCGGAGGCGGGGGCCTTTTCGTGAGGTTCCTCTCCGGCCTCCTCCCCGGCCTCCTCCACTCGCTCCTCCCCCGGCTCCTCCTCAGGTGCGCTTCCCGGGGTGTCGAGGGCCATCTGCTCCTCGAGGTGGCGGGCGAAGCGCCGGGTGATGACATCATGCATGGCGCTGGTGTCGTCGCGGGCCGCCTCACCGCGGAGGGAGAAGCGCCGGTAGTCGCGCTTCTTCGGCAGGCCGTCCTCGAGCACCACCATCGACGCGACGACATGAGTCCCGGAGGTGTGAGAGATGTCATAGCACTCGACGCGCAGCAGCGGCTCCGGAGCGTCCAGCGCCTCCTGCAGCTCACGCAGCGCCTGGGAACGTGTGGTGAGATCCGACGAGCGTCGCGCCTTGTGCAGGGCGAAGGCCTGCTCGGCATTCTCCCGCACGGTGCCCAGCAGGGCGGCCTTGTCGCCACGCTGAGGCACGCGCAGGTCGACGGCGGCCCCACGGCGCTGCCGCAGCCACGCCCCGATCTGCTCGGCATCCTCGGGCAGGGCCGGCACCAGGACTTCACGCGGGATGCGCTCGGCGTCCTCGATGGAGCCGTAGACCTGCAGCAGCAGCTGCTCGACCATGCCGGCGGAGTCGGTCTCCTCCACCTTCTCCACGACCCAGCCGCGCTGCCCCCGGATCCGCCCCTGGCGGATGTGGAAGACCTGCACCGCGGCCTCGAGCTCATCCTCGGCGAAGGCGAAGATGTCGGCCTCGGTGTCCTCGGAGAGCACCACCGCGTTCCGCTCGAAGACCCGACGCAGGGCCTCGAGGTCGTCGCGATGACGGGCGGCGTCCTCGTAGCGCAGCTCCGCGACCGCCTCGTCCATCTGCGCCTGGATGCGACGGACATGAGGGCCGGGCCGCCCTGACATCACCTCGCAGAACTCCTCGGCGAGCCGACGATGCTCCTCGGGGCTGACCCTGCCCACGCAGGGGGCCGAACACTTGTCGATGTACCCGAGCAGACAGGGTCGCCCGGCCGCCTCAGCGCGCCGGAACACCCCTGAGGAGCAGCTGCGCACCGGGAACACGCGCAGCATCGTGTCCACGGTCTCGCGGATGGCCTTGGCGGGGTGGAAGGGCCCGAAGTACTTCACACCGGGTCGGCGGTCACCGCGCATGACCTGCACCCGGGGGTACTTCTCATTCATCGTGACGGCGAGGTACGGATAGGACTTGTCGTCGCGGTACATGATGTTGAACCGCGGAGCGTGCTGTTTGATCCAGGTGTACTCGAGCTGGATCGCCTCGAGCTCGGAGCCGACCACCGTCCACTCGACCTGCGCGGCGGTGTGAACCATGGCGTAGGTCTTCGGCGGCAGGCCGGCCGGCCGGGCGAAGTAGGAGTTCAGCCGGGCGCGCAGGTTCTTGGCCTTGCCGACATAGACGACCCGACCGTGCGGGTCGATGAAACGGTAGACCCCCGGGGAGGTCGGGATCTCTCCCTGCCGGGGACGGTAGGAGGCGGGGTCAGCCATCGTCGCCGACGTCAGTCCTGTCGACCGGAGGGCTGTTGTAGCTGTCCACGCGCTCCTGTCCGGTGAGCGCGGCGATGGCGTCCATGACCCGAGCCGTGGCCTCGCGGCGGATGGGCAGCGGATGCCGCTCGCCGATGTGCTCGAAGTGGAGGGGCTCTCCGACGTGCATCTCGAACTTCGCCGGGCGCACCCGGTTGGAATCCGCCGCTTGGAGGTCCTCGGTGCCTCGGAGCCCGACCGGGACGACCGGGACGCCGGTGGCCAGCGCCAGCCAGCCCACGCCGTTCTTGCCACGATAGAGGCGGCCGTCGCGGCTGCGGGTGCCCTCTGGGTAGATGCCCACCCCGAAACCGGACGAGGCGATGTCGCCCAGCTGATGCAGCGCCTCGACGCTGGCGGACTTCCTCTGCCGCTCCACGGGCACCGAGCCCACCGACTCGAAGAACATCTTCATGGCCCGACCCTTCAGCCCGGTCTGGGTGAAGTACTCAGCCTTGGCGAAGAAGCTCACCGGACGCGGGAAGATCGCCTGGATCAGCACCGAGTCGAGGAACGAGAGGTGGTTGCTGGCCACCACGAAGCCGCCGTCGTCGGGCACGTGGTGCAGGCCGGTGATGGTGGGGCGGCAGGTCATCTTCACATACGCGGCGAAGGTCTTCCGGATCGCATCGTGGGTGACCACGCGCTTCCGAAGGGGCGCGGTGGGGTCTGTGCTCACGTGCAGTTCCTTCGTGTCGCCGGGCGCAGGGCGCCGTTCGTGCTGGGCCGCGGTTCAGTGTACCCGCTGAGTGGCCCGTCACAGCCAGCGCGACGGCCCGGGCCGCAGGTCACAGCACCGTGCGCAGGAACGTCCCGGTGTGCGATCCGGTCCTCTCGGCGTGCTCGGCGACCTGCTCCGGCGTGCCCTCGGCGACGATGAGTCCGCCCCCGGTGCCACCCTCCGGGCCGAGGTCGATGACCCAGTCCGCAGACTTGATGACATCGAGGTTGTGCTCGATCGTCACCACGGTGTTGCCCTTCTCCACCAGGCCCTGCAGCACACCGAGGAGCTTGCGGATGTCCTCAAAGTGCAGACCGGTGGTGGGCTCGTCCAGCACGTAGATGCTGCGACCCTTGGACCGCTTCTGCAGCTCGGAGGCGAGCTTCACGCGCTGCGCCTCACCTCCGGAGAGCGTGGTGGCGGCCTGACCGAGGCGTACGTATCCCAGTCCGACGTCGACCAGGGTGGTGAGGTGCCGGGCGATCGGCGCGAACGCGGAGAAGAACTCAGCGGCCTCCTCGATCGGCATGGCGAGGACCTCGGCGATGTTCCTGCCCTTGTAGTGGACCTCCAGGGTCTCCCGGTTGTACCGGGCTCCCTGGCAGACCTCGCAGGGGACGTAGACGTCGGGGAGGAAGTTCATCTCGATCTTCAGCGTCCCGTCGCCCGAGCAGGCCTCGCAGCGGCCGCCCTTGATGTTGAAGGAGAACCTCCCCGGCTGGTAGCCGCGCGTCTTGGCCTCCTGGGTCTCGGCGAAGAGCTTGCGGATGTGGTCGAACACGCCGGTGTAGGTGGCCGGATTCGAGCGCGGGGTGCGCCCGATCGGACTCTGGTCGACATGGATGACCTTGTCGAGGTGGTCGACCCCGTCGATCCGACGATGACGGCCCGGCACCTGACGGGCGTTGTTGAGCCGATTCGCCAAAGACTTGTAGAGGATCTCATTGATCAGGGTCGACTTGCCCGAGCCGGAGACCCCGGTGACCGCCAAGAAGACGCCGAGCGGGAGGTCCACGCTGACGTCGGCCAGGTTGTTCTCATGGGCCTCGACGATGCGCAGCATGCGCTCCGTGTCGAGCGGGCGCCGCTGTGCGGGCACGGCGATGGTCCGGCGGCCCGCCAGATAGTCCCCGGTGATGGAGTCTTCATTGGCCTTCAGCCGCTCCACGGAGCCGGAGTGCACGATACGACCGCCGCGCTCCCCCGCTCCCGGGCCGATGTCCACGACCCAGTCGGCCTCGGCGATCGTGTCCTCGTCGTGCTCCACGACGATGAGCGTGTTGCCGAGATCCCGCAGCCGGGTGAGCGTGCCGATGAGCCGGCTGTTGTCACGCTGGTGCAGGCCGATGGAGGGCTCGTCGAGCACGTAGAGCACGCCCACGAGTCCGGAGCCGATCTGTGTGGCCAGCCGGATGCGCTGGGCCTCTCCGCCGGAGAGCGTGCCGGCGGCGCGTTCCAGGTTGAGGTAGCCCAGGCCCACGTCGAGCAGGAAGTTCAGCCGAGCCAGGATCTCCTTGAGGACCTGTTCGGCGATCGTGGCGTCCCGCGCCGAGAGGCTGAGCGTGGCGAAGAACTCGACGACCTCCTCGAGCGGTCGGCGAGAGACCTCGGCGATGGAGCGCCCCTCGATGAGCACCGAGAGGGAGGCCGGGTTCAGCCGCTGACCGTCGCAGGCCGGACACGGCACCTGCCGCATGTACTGCTCGTAGTGGTCCCGGGCGTTGTCCGACTCGGTCTCCTCATACTTGCGGTGCAGGTAGGAGAGCACGCCCTCGAAGCCGGTGGAGTACTTGCGCTCCCGGCCGAAGCGGTTGCGGTACTGCACCACGACCTTGTGGTTGCGCCCCTGCAGCAGCGCCGTGCGCGCCTTCTTCGGCAGCTCCTGCCAGGGGACGGTCACGGAGAACTCGAGCTCCTCCGCCAGGGCCCGGATGAGCCGCATCCAGTACTCGCTGGAGGCCTTGCCGCGGTTCCACGGCGCGATCGCTCCGTCCTGCAGTGACAGGGTGTCGTCGGGGATGACGAGCTCCTCATCCACCTCGAGCCGGGAGCCGATGCCGGAGCAGGTCTGGCAGGCGCCGAACGGCGAGTTGAAGGAGAAGGAGCGCGGCTCGATCTCATCGATGGGCAGCGGGTGCTCGTTCGGGCAGGCCAGGTGTTCGGAGAAGCTGCGCTGCTTCGGGCCGACGAGCCCCTCGGGGACCCGTTCCGGATCCTCCGGAGTCCCGTCGGCGGCGAGGTCCACCAGGTCCACCACGACGCGGCCCTCGGCCAATCGCAGCGCGGTCTCGATCGAGTCGGTGAGCCGCTGGCGCATCCCTTCGCGGATGACGAGGCGGTCCACCACGACGTCGATGTGGTGCTTGATCTGCTTCTCCAGGACCGGCGGCTCGTTGAGCTGGACGGTCTCGCCGTCGACGACGGCGCGCGCGAAGCCCTGGCCGGCGAGGTCCCGGAAGAGGTCCTTGAACTCTCCCTTGCGACCGCGGACCACCGGTGCCAGCACCTGGAACCGGGAGCGCTCGGGAAGGTCGAGGATCTGGTCCACGATCTGCTGCGGGGTCTGCCGCTCGATGGTCTCGCCGCAGACCGGGCAGTGGGGCACGCCGATGCGCGCCCAGAGCAGGCGCAGATAGTCGTGGATCTCCGTGACGGTGCCCACCGTGGAGCGAGGGTTCCGCGAAGTGGACTTCTGGTCGATGGAGACCGCCGGGGAGAGCCCTTCGATGAAGTCGACGTCGGGCTTGTCCACCCGCCCCAGGAACATGCGCGCGTAGGCCGAGAGCGACTCGACGTACCGGCGCTGACCCTCGGCGAAGATCGTGTCGAAGGCCAACGACGACTTCCCCGACCCGGAGAGCCCGGTGAAGACGATGAACGCGTTGCGGGGCAGCTCCACGCCGACGTCGTGGAGGTTGTGCTCGCGCGCCCCCTGGACGACGATGCGGTCCACCTCGGCACGACCGATCGTCCCGTTGGCACCGGCCTTCCGGCGCTGACCCCGGCTGTAATAGTCGTCGACGGATTCGATCACTGCGCCGTGGACCTCGGCAAATCGCTCAGACACGCGCACTAGTCTATGCCCGTTGGCGCGATCGAACAAATATTCGATCCTGGTGGACCGACCACGGCACCGAAGCCCCGACATCGGTGCTGAGAGGATGGGGGCATGGACGACCTGACGCCCTCTTCCGGCACCGATGCCCCCGCGCCTCCCGACGCTCCCGCACCGACACCCGCCGCCGTTGTGCTCTTCGACCTCGACGGCACCCTGGTGGACCCCGGCGGTGCCATCACGGGAGGGATCGCCGCCGCGCTGAAGGCCCACGGCATCCCTGTCCCGGAGCCTGCAGTCCTGGACGCGATGGTCGGTCCGCCGCTGGCCGAGAGCCTGCTCTCGCTGCCCGAGGTTCGCGAGTCCCAGCTGCCCGGCATCGTGGAGCACTACCGGCAGGAGTACCTCGCGCGAGGAATGGCCGCCTCCACGGTCTATCCGGGGATCCGCGAGCTGCTCGGCGAGCTGCGCGCGGCCGGAGCGGCCCTCGCCGTGGCCACCTCCAAGCCGCAGCCGCTGGCCGAGCGGCTCCTGGAGGTCCAGGGCCTGGCGACGGCCTTCGACGCCATCTCCGGCTCCCACCCGGACGAGTCGATCCCGCACAGCGGCAAGGGGCCCATCCTCGCGGCCGCGCTGCAGGCACTGAACTTGGGGGCGGAGAACCTGGGGCCGAACCCCGTGCCGAGGGCGATGGTCGGCGACCGCGTCTTCGACGTGGAGGGCGCCCAGGCCCACGGCATCCCGTGCATCGGCGTGCGCTGGGGATACGCGCCCGTCGGCGAGCTCGAGGAGGCCGGGGCCCAGATCGTCGTCAAGGATGCCGCCGGCCTGCGCACCGCCCTGGACGCTGTGCTCGACGGCGTCCTCAGCGGTGCGACCGGCGGCCGCATGCCCGAGGCGGCGCGAGGCCCGACGGCGTCATGGCATCTGACCGAGAGCAGACCATAGACTGTCCCTCATGGCCACCGACAGCTCACTGATCCACGACCTCCCGGCGATCACCGTCCGCCGCATCGCGGTCTCCGAGATGAGCAACAACGTCTACCTGCTCACGGCGAAGAAGTCGGGGGTCCAGGTGCTCATTGATGCCGCCGACGACGCCGAGGCGATCCGCACGATGCTGGCCGCGGCTGCCGCGGACACGCCCTGCGCGCCCCAGCTGCGGGCTGTGCTGACCACGCACCGGCACTGGGACCACGTCCGCGCGCTCTCCGCAGTCGCCCAGGGCGTGGAGACCGCTGCGGGAGAGGATGACGCTCACGCCGTCGAAGAGGCGCAGGGCGTGCACATCGATCGTCGTCTGGCCCACGGCGACCTCGTCGAGTACGACGGCATCGGGCTGGACGTCATCCAGCTGCGCGGCCATACCCCTGGTTCAGTGGCCTTCGTCTATCCGGTCGAGGACGGACCCACCCACATCTTCACCGGCGACTCGCTGTTCCCCGGAGGCGTCGGCAAGACCGACAGCGACGCGGACTTCGCCTCACTCATCGACGATGTCGAGTCCAGGCTCTTCGAAGCCTTTCCTGATGACACGGTCATCCATCCCGGACACGGCGACCCCACGACGCTCGGCGCCGAGCGGCCGCAGCTCACCCAGTGGCGGGAGCGCGGCTGGTAGTGGCGGCCCCTCGACTCGACGCTCTGCGTCCCGCCCCCTCCGAGGGCGACGCCCCCGACCCCTCTCAGCTCCTGGAGGCGTTCACCGACTGGGCCGCCCAGCGCGGCATCGCCCTCTACCCCGCCCAAGAGGATGCCGTCCTGGAGCTGGCCGATGGGCGTCATGTCATCATGGCCACCCCGACCGGCTCAGGGAAGTCGCTGGTCGCGACGGCGGCGCATTTCTTCGCACTCAGCCGCGGGGAGCGCAGCGTCTACACCGCCCCCATCAAGGCGCTCGTCTCGGAGAAGTTCTTCGCCCTGGTGGAGATCTTCGGCGCCGAGAACGTCGGCATGGTCACCGGTGACTCCGCGGTCAACGCCCACGCTCCGATCATCTGCTGCACCGCCGAGATCCTCGCGAACGAGGCGCTGCGCGACGGCGCCCAGGCTGAGGTCGGCCCGGTCATCATGGATGAGTTCCATTTCTATGCCGACCCGCAGCGTGGCTGGGCCTGGCAGGTCCCGCTGCTGGAGCTCCGCGGGGCGCAGTTCCTGCTGATGTCGGCCACCCTGGGCGACACGAGCCGCTTCGAGCGGCAGATCGCCGAGCGGACCGGACGCGACGTCGTCACCGTCTCCTCAGCCCAGCGGCCGGTGCCGCTGCACTTCGAGTACTCGATGACCCCGCTGCAGCACAAGCTTGAGGAGCTGGTCGCCGGGGAGCAGGCGCCGGTCTACGTGGTGCACTTCTCGCAGCGCGAGGCCGCCGAACGTGCCGCCGGGCTGGCCTCGCTGAACGTGGTGGACAAGGAGGGGCGGGAGCTCATCCGTCAGCGGCTTGAGACCTTCCGCTTCGCCAAGGGCTACGGCAAGGTGCTGAACCGGCTGCTGCGATCCGGGATCGGTGTGCACCACGCAGGCATGCTGCCCAAGTATCGACGTCTGGTGGAGCAGCTCGCCCAGGAGGGCCTGCTCAAGGTCATCTGCGGCACCGACACCCTCGGCGTGGGGATCAACGTCCCCATCCGCACGGTGCTCCTCTCCGCGCTGAGCAAGTATGACGGCCAGCGCACCCGCCAGCTCAACGCCCGCGAGTTCCACCAGATCTCCGGGCGCGCAGGCCGGGCCGGCTTCGACACCGAAGGCCGGGTCGTGGTGCAGGCGCCCGAGCACGTGATCGAGAACGAACAGGCGCTGCGCAAGGCCCGCGCCAAGCACGGCGATGACGAGAGGAAGGTCGCCCAGGCGATCCGCTCGGCGGGCAAGAAGAAGCCCCAGGATGGCTTCGTCAGCTGGTCCGAGAAGAGCTTCGAGCGCCTCACGGAGGCCTCCCCGGAGTCGATGGTCTCGCGGATGCAGATCAGCTACGCGATGATCCTCCAGCTGCTGCAGCGGCCCGAAGACCCGATCCTGGCGATGCGTCGGCTGATCCTCAGCTCCGACGAGACCCCGGTGCGGCAGGCGATGCTGCAGCGCCGGGCGCTGCAGATCCTACGCGAGCTGCTCACCGCCGGGGTGCTGGAGCGCCTGGAGGAGCCGGATGAGGATGGCCGCACCGTGGACCTCACCCTGGACCTGCAGGACGACTTCGCGCTGAACCAGCCGCTGGCGCCCTTCGCCGTGGCGGCCCTGGAGCTGCTGGATCCGGAGTCCGACACCTATGTCTTGGACGTCATCTCCGTGATCGAGGCGATCCTCGAGACCCCCTACCAGGTCACCGGCGCCCAGGTGAAGAAGCTGAAGTCGGAGAGGATCGCCGAGCTCAAGGCCGAGGGGGTCGACTATGTGGAGCGGATGCGCATCCTCGACGAGATGACCCACCCGCAGCCTCTGGGCGAGCTGCTCACCCAGCAGTTCGAGGTCTACCGCACCTCCGCCCCCTGGGTGGGTGACCACGAGCTCGCCCCCAAGGCGGTCGTCCGCGACATGGTGGAGCGAGCCTTCGGCTTCACCGACATGATCAACCACTACCAGCTCTCCCGGTCGGAGGGCGTGCTGCTGCGCTACCTCACGGACGCCTACAAGGCGCTGCGCCAGACCGTTCCCCAGCAGAAGGTCACCGAAGGGCTCGAGGACCTCGTGGAGTGGCTGGGCGAGATGATCCGTCAGACCGACAACTCGCTGCTCGAGGAGTGGGAGCGACTGGCCTCAGGTGCAGAGGATGCGACCGCCGAGGATCTCGACCTCACCGATGCCGCACCGGCCGAGCCGGAGGGCGTGACCCACAATGTGCGGGCCTTCCGGGTCATGGTGCGCAACGCGATGTTCCTCCGCGCGGAGCTCTTCGCCCATGAGAAGGAGCGGGAGCTGGAACAGCTCGACGGCGAGTCCGGATGGGACGCCGGCCGCTGGGGCACAGCGATGGACACCTTCTTCGACGTCTACGACGATGTCTTCACCGATGGCTCCTCCCGCGGTCCCGCACTGATCCGCCTCGACGAGGCCCCGGCCGGCCGCGCCGGGTTCTGGCGGGCGGTGCAGGTCCTCGACGACGCCGACGGGAACCACGACTGGGGCATCCACGCCTGGATCGACCTGGCGGCCTCGGACGAGGTCGGTACGCCGGTGGTGCTCATCGATCATGTGGGCGAGCTCCAGGAGGCCCCCGCCCAGTGATCCCGCCCAGTGACCCGGCCGGCGTCGACGTCCTCGCGGCGTGACCGGCGACTGTGCCCTATGACACACTGATCCCTCGGTGGGAGCTGGCCATCTCGCCCGAGTCAGCTCCCATCGTCCTCCCCCGGCGGTCCGCGGCCGCGGGGGCGGAGCCGCCGCCCGGCGGACCCGTGACCGGTCAGCAGAGAGAGCCAGGATGCACCACACCCCCTCCCCCGCCCGCACACTGCTCGACGGCACACGACTGGTGGAGCATCGGCTGCAGGTTCCGCTGGACCATGCCGATCCCGGGGCCGAGCAGCTCCAGCTCTTCGCCCGGGAGTTCGTCAGCGCCGAGGCTGCGGAGCGCGGCCCGGAACAGGTCTCACGGATGCCGTGGCTGCTGTATCTGCAGGGCGGCCCCGGCGGCAAGGGCGTGCGCCCGGCCCGGCTTCCCAGCTGGATGCAGGAGGCCGGACGTCGATTCCGGATCCTGATGCTCGACCAGCGCGGCACCGGGCTGTCCACGCCGCTGACGCGCCACCACGTGCTGCGACGTGGCAGACCCGCGGAGCAGGCCGCGCATCTGCGACACTTCCGTGCCGACTCCATCGTCCGTGACGCCGAGGCCTTCCGCCGCCACCTGGGGCTGAGGTCCTGGAGCGTGCTGGGCCAGAGCTTCGGCGGCTTCTGCACCCTGACGTATCTGTCCGCCTTCCCGGAGTCGCTGGACAGGGCGCTGATCACCGGCGGCCTGGCCCCGCTGACCGGCCACGCCGACCAGGTCTATCGCGCCACCTACACGAAGATGGCCGCCCGCAACCGGGAGCACTTCTCCCGCTTCCCGGAGGACCGCGAGCGGCTGGACGAAGTGGTCGACCATCTGCGTCGCCACGAGGTGCGGCTGCCCGACGGCTCCCCGCTGACCGTCCCTCGCCTCCAGATGCTCGGGATGCTGCTGGGCGGCAACACGCGCGCCGACCTGCTGCACTTCCTGCTCGAGGAGGCCTTCGACGCCGCCGGGCCGGACGTCCTCTCCGACACGTTCCTCAGCGCCGTCCACCAGCAGATCTCCTTCGCCGCAGCCCCGATGTACGCGCTGATGCACGAGTCCATCTACGGGCAGCCCGCCGACCTCACCGAGGGGCGGGGCGCCACCGGGTGGGCGGCGGAACGGATCCTGGAGGAGCACCCCGAGTTCTCCCCCGCGGCGGCGTCTCCGCTCCTCACCGGGGAGATGATCCTGCGCCATCACGTGGCGCTGGACCCGGTGCTCGCCCCGCTGGCCGATGCCGCCGACCGGCTCGCCGCCGTCGAGGACTGGACCCCGCTCTATGACACCGACCGGCTGGCCAGGAACACCGTCCCGGCCGCCGCCGCGGTCTACCGTGACGATGTCTACGTGGCGCGGGAGCTTTCCCTGGAGACCGCAGCGCAGGTGGCCGGTCTCAGCGTCTGGGAGACTGCGGAGCACCATCACGACGGCCTGCATGACGACGGCGCCCGCATCCTGCGCGAGCTGCTGCACCGCACCGACGCCCCGGCGCCTCTGGTGCCCTCCCCTGTGGAGGACGAGAACCCAGCGGCGACCGCCGACGGACGCGGAGTCCACGCTCGGATCGACTGAGCACGGTGGGCGGCGTGCCCCGGCTCCTCAGCCGCGCCGGACGGGCTCCGTGCCCTCGATGTCCCGTGCCGCGCGCGAGGCCCGCCCGGCCGGTGACAGCAGCGAGGTCGCCACAGTGATGGCGAGCACCGCCAGGATCACCGCCAGGGAGATCCCGGTGGGGATCTCCGGCACCGGCACGTTCTGGCCGCCGTTGATGAAGGGGAGGTTGTTCTCGTGCAGGGCGTGGAGCAGGAGCTTCACGCCGATGAACCCGAGGATCACGGCGAGCCCGTAGGAGAGGTGCACCAGGCGGTCCAGCAGCCCGTCGATGAGGAAGTAGAGCTGACGCAGCCCCATCAGCGAGAAGGCCGTGGCGGCGAAGACGATGTAGGGCTCCTGGGTGAGCCCGTAGATCGCCGGGATGGAGTCCACGGCGAAGAGGATGTCGGTGCCGCCGATGGCGACCATCACCAGCAGCATCGGGGTGAGCATCCGCCTGCCGTCCACCCGGGTGATGAGCCTGTCACCGTCGTAGTGCTCGGTGGTGTGGAGGAACCGGCGGGCCAGCCGGATGATGATGTTGTCCGCCTCCTCGGCGGGGTCCGTCCCGCCCGAGCCCTTCTTCAGCAGCTGCACGGAGGTGAGCAGTAGGATGCCGGCGAACAGGTAGAACACGTCGCTGAAGGCGTGGATCAGCCCGGCGCCGAGCAGGATGAACGCGGTGCGGGCGATCAGCGCGAAGACGATCCCGAAGAGCAGCACCTTCTGCTGGTCCTCGCGGGGGACGTTGAAGCTCGCGATGATCACCAGGAACACGAACAGGTTGTCGACCGAGAGCGCCTTCTCGGTCACGTAGCCGGCATAGTACTCGGTGGCCAGCGTGGGATCGCCCATCGCCAGGAACACCAGCCCGAAGGCCAGCGCGGCACCGATGTAGATGCTCGACCAGACGGCCGCCTCGCGGATGGTGGGGATGTGCGCCTTGCGCACATGGAAGACGAAGTCGAAGGCGAGCAGTCCGACGATCAGCAGGATGGTGAGTCCCCAGACCAGGGGTGTGATCTCCACGGCAGGGAGTCCTTTCGACGATCACGAGGATGTGGACGGTCCTCGTGAGTCTCTCCACCCGGCGCCCTGACGGCTTCGGATCGCTGTGCCCGGCGGATCGACCTCGACCCGCGTGCTGACGTTCACAGCGCTGACGGATACTCCCTCACGCAGAACACCATCGTACACCCGAGGCCTCCCGGTGCTCGTCGGTCGGCTCCAGTCCTGCGGCTCAGTCGTGCCCCGCCTTCTTGAACTGCCGCAGCTCCTTCTTCAGATCCCCGATCTCGTCACGGAGCCGGGCGGCCAGCTCGAAGTTCAGCTCCTCGGCGGCATGGTGCATCTGTCCGGTCATCTGCTCGATCAGGTCGGCCAGGTCGGTGGCCGGAGTCGTCGATGCTGCGGATCCGGACTCCGCCGGCGTGCCCTCGGCGGAACCGTCGCCGTCCTTCTGGAATCCGGTCCAGCCGCGATGACCCTTGCCGTACTCGAAACCGGTGGCCAGACCGCCCATGCCCTGCAGCAGGTCGGCGGTGTCGGCGTCCTCGCGGGCGAGCTGGTCGGTGATGTCCGCGATCCGCTTCTGCAGCGGGCGGGGATCGATCCCGTGCTCCGTGTTGTACGCCCGCTGGATCTGCCGACGCCGGTCGGTCTCGTCGATGGCCTGGCGCATGGAGTCGGTGATCCGGTCGGCGTACATGTGCACCTGCCCCGAGACGTTGCGCGCCGCGCGGCCGATGGTCTGGATGAGCGACCGGGCCGAGCGCAGGAAACCTTCCTTGTCCGCGTCGAGAATCGACACCAGCGAGACCTCCGGGAGGTCCAGGCCCTCACGGAGCAGGTTGATGCCGACGACGACGTCGTGGGTGCCTCGGCGAAGCTCGCGAAGGATCTCGACCCGCTTGAGGGTGTCCACGTCGGAGTGCAGGTACTCCACCTTGATCCCGTGGTCGAGCAGATACTCGGTGAGGTCCTCGGCCATCCGTTTGGTCAGTGTGGTCACCAGCACCCGCTCGTCGCGCGCGGTCCGAGAGCGGATCTGGTCGAGCAGATCGTCGATCTGCCCCTTGGTCGGCTTGACGACGATCTCCGGATCGATGAGACCGGTCGGACGGATGATCTGCTCCACCACGCCGTCGGAGACCCCGAGCTCGTAAGGGCCGGGAGTGGCCGACATGTAGACGGTCTGGCCGATCCGCTCGAGGAACTCGTCCCACTTCAACGGACGGTTGTCCATCGCCGAAGGCAGCCGGAACCCGTGCTCCACCAGGGTCCGCTTGCGCGACATGTCCCCCTCATACATGCCGCCGATCTGCGGAATCGTCACGTGCGACTCGTCCACGACCAGCAGGAAGTCGTCCGGGAAATAGTCCAGCAGACAGTGCGGGGCGGACCCTCCGGGACGCCCGTCGATGTGCCGCGAATAGTTCTCGATGCCGTTGCAGAAGCCCATTTGCTGCATCATCTCGAGGTCGTAGGTGGTGCGCATGCGCAGCCGCTGCGCCTCGAGCAGCCGGTCCTGGGACTCCAGCTCCTTCAGCCGCTCGCGCAGCTCGTCCTCGATCGCGGTGATCGCCCGCGCCATACGCTCGTCGCCGGCGACATAGTGGCTGGCGGGGAAGATGTACATCTCCTCCTCCTCGCGCACCACCGTGCCGCTGAGGGGATGGAGGGTGTAGATCGCCTCGATCTCGTCGCCGAAGAACTCGATGCGCACAGCGAGCTCCTCGTACATGGGGATGATCTCCACGGTGTCACCCCGCACCCGGAAGGTGCCGCGGTGGAAGTCCGTGTCGTTGCGCGCGTACTGCATGGCCACGAAACGGCGGAGCAGCTCGTCGCGGTCGATCGCCTCGCCCCGACGGACCGGCACCATCTGCGCGATGTACTCCTCCGGTGTGCCCAGGCCGTAGATGCAGGAGACCGTGGCGACCACGACGACGTCACGGCGGGTGAGCAGGGCGTTGGTCGCCGAATGGCGCAGCCGCTCGACCTCCTCGTTGACCGAGGAGTCCTTCTCGATGAAGGTGTCCGTCTGCGGGACGTAGGCCTCGGGCTGGTAATAGTCGTAGTAGGAGACGAAGTACTCCACCGCGTTGTTCGGCAGCAGTTCGCGGAACTCGTTGGCGAGCTGGGCGGCCAGGGTCTTGTTCTGCACCAGGATCAACGTGGGCCGCTGGATGCGTTCCACCAGCCACGCCGCCGTCGCGGATTTGCCGGTGCCCGTGGCTCCCAGCAGCACGACGTCCTTCTCCCCGCCCTCGATGCGTTCGGCCAGCTCCTCGATCGCCTTCGGCTGGTCCCCGGAGGGCTGGAACGGGCTGATCACCTCGAAGGGTGCCACGGTGCGGCTGATCTTCGGTGCCAGAGACATCGTTCCCTCGCCTCCCGTCTCGTGGATGCCGCGGGCCGGAGCTCCGGCCCGCCCAGGACAGCCTATCGCGTCGCCTCGAAGATGTCTTCGATCCTCCGCCCCCGTCACAGTGCGGTGGAGCTCATCCCGCCAGGCCGCCGCGGTCGGCGCGCAGGAGTCGGTCCATGAGGTCGTCCACCTGGTCGTGGAGCTCCTCCAGCGTGCCGGAGTTGTCCAGCACGACGTCAGCGGCCGCGACCCGCTGCGCATCGGTGGCCTGCGCCTCGATGCGCGCCCGGGCATCAGCCTCGGTGCTGTCCCGATCCTCCACGATGCGACGGATGCGTTCCTTCTGCGGGGCCCGGACCACCACGACCACGTCGAAGCGGTCGGCCTGCCCAGTCTCCACCAGCAGCGGGATGTCCTCCACGATGATGCTTCCGGGTTCGGCGCGCTCACGCAGGGCCCGTGCCTGCTGACGCACCCGCGGGTGGACGATCCGGTTGAGCCTTTCCCGGTCCTTCGGATCCCCGAAGACCACCGCCCCCAGCGCTGCCCGATCCAGGGCCCCGTCGGGCTGGAGCACCGACTCGCCGAACGCCTCGACGACTTCGGCCAGCGCCGCGCCGCCGGGCTGCAGGGCGTATCGGGAGAGCACGTCCGCGTCGATCACGAGGGCGCCCCGCTCGGCCATCCGCGCCGACACCGCCGACTTTCCGGAGGCGATGCCACCGGTCAGACCCACCAGCAGGGTCTGCGGGGCGTCAGGTCCGGATGCGGGTCCGGAATTCGTCGGGCGGGCGGTGGAGCTGCCGGTCATAGTCCGAGTCTATGCAAGAATCCCGGCATGATGCTCCCTCCCGGTCCGCGGCTGCCGGCCGTCGCACAGACTCTGATGACCTACGGCGCACGTCTGCGCAGCTTCCCTCGGCTGCAGGACCGCTACGGACCGACCGTGACCCTCCGGCTGCTTCCCGGGCCGCAGACACTGGTGCTCTTCTCGGACCCGGAGGACATCCGGGAGATCTTCGCCGGAGACTCCTGGGAGTTCAGCGGGGCAGGAGGCAACGAAGTGCTGCGTGCGGCCATGGGGGATCGCTCCGTGATGCTCACCGACGGCGAGGACCACCGCGCGCTGCGGCGCAGCCTCATGCCGGCGTTCTCCCCCGGAGCGGTGCGCGACCATCGCAGGACGGTCCACCGCCTGGTGGTGGAGGAGGTCTCCACCTGGCGGACGGGCCAGACGGTGGCGACGCTGGAGCGGATGAGTGCGGTGACCCTGGAGGTGATGCTCCAGGTGGTCCTCGGCGTGACCGCTTCTGAACGGCTGAACCGGCTGCGACCGAGGCTGCTGCGCCTGGTGGAGGTCGGACCGGTGGTCGCCCTGGGGTGGCTGTACCCGCGGCTGCGCGGACTCCCGCCCTGGCGGGCCGAGCGGCGGAACCTCGAAGCCGTGGACCGGCTCGTCGCCGAGGAGATCGCAGAACGGCGTCGAGAGTCGGAGGCGCCGGAGGCCCGGGAGCGATCAGACGTGCTCTCAATGCTGATCCGTGCCGGGCTGGACGACGCCCAGCTGCGCGATCAGCTGGTCACCCTAGTACTGGCCGGCTACGAAACGACCGCCTCCGCACTGGCCTGGACGCTCCATGAGCTCGGCCGCCGCCCGGAGGTCCGCCGGCGCGCCCGCCAGGCCGCAGACGACGGCGACGACGACTTCCTGGAGGCCTGCCTCAAGGAGACCCTCCGCCTTCATCCGATCATCGACTTCGTGGCCCGCACACTGCGCAGCGAGCAGACGATCGGCGGCTGGACGCTGCCTGCCGGAGTGACCGTCGCCCCGGCGATCATGCTGACTCAGCAGGATCCCCGGCATGTCTCCGCCCCACAGGACTTCCGCCCGGAACGATTCCTCGACGGATCCCTGGACCCTGGCGCCTGGGTCCCCTTCGGCGGCGGGGTCCGCCGCTGCCTGGGCGCCGCCTTCGCCCAGATGGAGGCGGCCGAGGTGCTCCGCGAAGTGCTGCTCCGAACCGACCCGGTCGCCGAGCGCCCGTCCCGCACGCGGCTTCGGAACATCACCAACGTCCCCCGCGACGGAGCCCCGCTGCGCCTCGATCCGCGGTGAACGGGGCGAGGCGCAGCGGGGCTCCGAGGCTCGGCGGAGCCGCGGCTCATCCCTGCCGAGGCGGGAACCTTCCTGAATCGGCCGGGTCCACGACTGCCGTCTCGCCGGTGCGGATGCGGTACTCCTCGACGATCTCCGGCTGCTCGACGTGCTCCACCTCCGGTGCACCCTCCGGCTGGGTGCCCTCCTGGAAGTCGGGGGCGACCACGGCCTGGACCAGAGTCTCGTCGGCCTCCTCCATGCGACGCTCGTACTCCTCCGGAGGCAGGGTCTTGAGCCACCGGCGCGTGCGCAGCAGTCCGATCTCGCCGGCGTCCTCCCGCATCGCCCGGGACAGGCTGAACATCATCAGGTAGCCCAGCAGGAAGAAGGGCAGCCCGAGCACGATGGCCACGTTCTGCAGCGCCTCCAGCCCGCCGTCCCCGGTGGCGGTCAGCAGGATCGCAGCGATCAGCCCGATGGCCACGGCCCAGAAGCCCTTCTGATGGGCGGGGACCTTGCCCTCGAAGCCGCTGGACATGTCATTGAGCACCAGGGCGCAGGAGTCCATCGAGGTGATGAAGAAGATGGAGACCAGCATGATCGCCACTGCGGAGGTGACGGTCACCAGGGGGAAGTCCCCGAGGAAGGCGAACAGCGCCCCCGGGATGTCCCCGTCGCCGACGACCCGGTCGACGAGGCCGCCGTCGCCCTCCATCTCGATGTCGAAGGTGCCCGTCCCCCAGATCCCGAACCAGACGATCGTGAACAGCGTCGGCAGTCCCAGCACGCCTGCGACGAACTGGCGGACCGTGCGGCCCCGGGAGATTCGGGCGATGAAGATGCCGACGAAGGGCGACCAGGTGATGGTCCACGCCCAGTAGAAGATGGTCCAGCCGTTCTGCCAGCCGGTGTCGGCCATCGTGTCGTTCCAGAAGGCGAGCTCCGGCAACATCGTCGCGTAGACGCCGGTCCACTCGATCATGCCGCGCAGCAGGTAGATGGTGGGCCCGGTGATGAGGATGAAGACCAGCAGCGCGACAGCCACCCAGATGTTGAAGTTCGAGAGCCGCTTGATCCCTCGGTTCACCCCGAGCAGCGTGGAGATCAGGGCGACGATCGTCACCGCCGCGATGATCATGATTTGCGACAGCGCCCCTTCCTCGATGCCGAAGAGTTCGGCCAGCCCAGAGTTGATCTGCATGGTGCCCAGACCGATGGACACGGCGACGCCGAAGACGGTGCCGACGATGGCGAGGATGTCGATCGCCTTGCCGAGGGGGCCGTGGATCTTCTCCCCCATGATGGGCTGGAAGATCGAGGAGACCCGCGGCGGCAGGTTGCGCTTGTAGATGAAGTAGGCGAAGGCCAGGCCCGGCAGGGTGAAGATCGTCCAGGTGTGGAGGCCGAAGTGATAGAGCGTGAAGCCCATCGCCTCGGAGGCCGCCTCGGCGGTCCCTCCGACGACGGTCGTCGGGTCCACCGAACCGCCGCCCTGGGCGATCTCCGAAGCCTCCTCGGCGGAGATCCCGCGCGGCGGATTCGCGAAGTGGTTGACCGGCTCCGCCACCGCCCAGAACATCAGGATGGTCCCGATCCCGGCGGCGAAGAGCATCCCGAACCAGGAGACGTCCGAGTGCTCCGGCGTCTCGTCATCCTGGCCGAGTCGCATGCGCCCGAAGCGCCCCAGCGCGATATAGATCAGGAAGAGCAGGAACACCGTGACACCTGAGACGTAGAACCAGCCCAGGTTGGAGTAGATCCAGTCGGAAGCGGTGCCGAAGAACTCCCCCATGCCGGTCGGCATCAGGAGGGTCAGCACCACGAACCCGAGGATGATCACCGCCGAGACGAAGAACACGACAGGGCTCGTGCGCAGTCTGAAGAGGTCGTGGAACCTTTCGAGCATGAGGGTGCCTTTCGTGGGTCTGCCGTGTCTCCGGTCCGCCGGGTCGCGGCGTTCCGGAACGTTTCACACACCGTATGAGAAAACGCCATTGTTTTCACGTGTTGACCTGGCACGGCGTGTAGCTCCAGGTGAATGCGTACACTCTACGACCCCGCCCTCTCGACGGCCAGTGCAGGGAAGTCTCATTCCGATCACGGGAAGGGTCCAGGATCATGGAGCGAACAGAACGCAGTTCGTGATTGCATCGTGATCATCTCCCGAATATCTCCTGGGAGTCGGCTGCTCACCTCCTGTGCAACAGGTGGGCCCAGAGGCTCCTCTAGACTGATGAACGATGACCTCCCCCCGCGCCGGCCGCCTGTGCACCGTCCTCGCCGAGGACGCGGACGTCGTCGTCGAGCTGGAGCGTCGGAAGTCCCGCTTCTTGACCGTGCTGCGCCGCGCCGAGACCGTGGACGACGCCCAGGATGTGGTCGAGGGCCTGCGCCGCGAGCATCATTCCGCCCGGCACCACTGCAGCGCCTGGGTCATCGGACCTGCCCAGGAGATCCGCCGCGGCAACGACGACGGCGAACCTTCCGGCACCGCCGGGGCGCCGATGCTCGAAGCCCTCACCCATGCCGCGATGCCCGGTGGCCGCCAGGACCTCACGGATGCGGTCGCCGTCGTCGTCCGCTGGTTCGGCGGCACCCTGCTGGGCGCCGGGGGCCTGGTCAGCGCCTACTCCGACTCGGTGGTGGCCGCGGTCCGACAGGCCGAGTCCCGGGGGCTGCTGCGCCGCCGCCGAAGGATGCGGCAGGTTCGCCTCTCCGCCCCTGTGGCAGTGGTGGGCCGGTGGGAGCACGAGCTGCGCGCCACAGGAGTCGAGGTGCTGGGCACCGACTACGGGGCCGGATCAGCCGCACAGCTGCGCCTGGCGGTGGATGACACCCCCGAGGACCTGGCGGCACTGGATGCGCGGCTGGCCCAGCTGACCTCCGGGCGGGCCGCCCTCCAGGACGACGGCATCGGCTGGTTGGAGCTCCTTCCATGACACCTATGACGCCCATGACACCCGTGACTCCTGAGGATCAGCATGGCCCTCCGCTGCCGGCAGGCCGGACTCCCGAGGTCGTCGCGTCAGCACTGAGCCAGGATCAGATCCTGGCCCCGCTGCGCCAGCATCCGCCCGAGGCCCCCGGCGCCGATGCGGCCGACAGGCTCCTGCTGGACACCGCCGCTGCCTGGTTCTCCGCCGGGCACCCCACCCGGGACATCGCGGTGATCGATGACCGCTGGGGCGCGCTGACCCTGGGTCTGCTGGCCGGGGTCCCTCAGCCCAGCGCCCAGCTGCTCCGCGTCGGCCAGGACACCCGCGGCGCCGAGATCGCCCTGGTGGCCAACGCCGCCCGACTCGGGCTCTCCACTGAGCTCGGCGCCATCACTCGTGGCCCCGGCGTGACCGCCGAGCTGCTCGCTGGAGCGCACACGGTGCTGATGCCGCTCCCCCGCTCCTTAGAGACCCTCGCCGACTGGGCCTGGACGGTGGCCGAACATGCGGCCGAGGACGTGGTGATGCTGGCCGGAGGCCGGGACAAGCACATGACCCGCTCGATGAACGACGTGCTCTCCGCACAGTTCACCGATGTCGTCCCCGGACGCGGGCGGGGCAAGGCCCGGGTGATCACCGCCCGCGGCCCACGCCGCGGACGAGAGGCCCCGTTCCCGCGCCGCCACACACACCGGGACGTCACCGACCTGGGGCTGGACCAGGATCTGACGCTCTGTGCCGAGGGCGCCGTCTACGGCGGGACGAGCTTGGACCCCGGCACCCGGTTCCTGCTGTCCACCCTCGCAGGGGACGCGGGTGGGGAGCTGCTCCCCCACGGCGGGGAGATCCTGGACCTCGGATGCGGCAACGGCACGATCGCCGCCTGGGCCGCGCTCCGTGATCCCCGGGCGCAGGTGGTGGCGGTGGACCAGTCCGCCTCGGCCGTGACCTCCACGCGTCGCACCGCGGAGGCGGCCGGCGTCGCCGACCGGGTGCGCACGATGCACGACGACGCGCTGTCTTCTTGGGAGGACGGAAGCGTGTCCACCATTCTGCTGAACCCGCCGTTCCATCGGGGCAACGCCGTGGACCCCTCGGTCGCGCACCGGCTCTTCTCCGACGTCGGGCGCGTGCTGAGGCCCGGCGGGAAGCTGCTCTGCGTGTGGAACTCGCATCTGAGGCACCGTCCGATGCTGCAGCGCGAGGTGGGGCCCACCCGCCAACTGGCTCGCAATCCGAAGTTCACCGTCACGGAGTCGGTGAAGCCCGACTGACGAGATCAGCCCGGACACGACGAAGGCCCCGCCCCACCGGAGGGTGGAACGGGGCCTTCAGCGGCTCAGCAGATGCTCAGGATCAGCTGTTGCCGGTCAGCTTCTCGCGCAGAGCCGCCAGCGCCTCGTCAGAGGCGAGGGTGCCAGCGTCCTCCGTCGGCTGCGAGGAGGAGTAGTTGGACGGCGCAGGCTCGGACTTCGACGAGGAGGACGACGAGCTGCTTCCGCCCATGGACGCCTGAGCGGCGGCCTCGGCGTCGGCGGTGATGGCGGCCGCGACCTGCTTCTTGTGGGCCTCCCACCGCTCCTGAGCCGCGGCGTACTGGGCCTCCCAGACGGCGCGCTGCTCCTCGAAGCCTTCCATCCACTCGTTGGTCTCCGGGTCGAAGCCCTCGGGGTACTTGTAGTTGCCCTCGTCGTCGTACTCGGCGTCCATGCCGTACAGCGCCGGGTCGAACTCCTCGCCCTCAGGCTCGACACCTTCGTTGGCCTGCTTCAGCGACAGGCTGATCCGGCGACGCTCGAGGTCGATGTCGATGACCTTGACGAAGAGCTCCTCGCCGACCGAGACGACCTGCTCCGCCAGATCCACGTGGCGGACGGCCAGCTCGGAGATGTGCACCAGACCCTCGATGCCGTCCTCCACGCGGACGAACGCGCCGAAGGGCACCAGCTTGGTGACCTTGCCGGGCACGATCTGGCCCAGCGCGTGGGTGCGGGCGAAGGTCTGCCACGGGTCTTCCTGGGTGGCCTTCAGGGACAGCGAGACACGCTCACGGTCCATGTCCACCTCGAGGACCTCGACGGTGACCTCCTGGCCGACCTCGACGACCTCGTTCGGGTGGTCGATGTGCTTCCAGGACAGCTCCGAGACGTGCACCAGACCGTCGACGCCGCCCAGGTCCACGAAGGCGCCGAAGTTGACGATCGAGGAGACGGTGCCGGTGCGGACCTGACCGCGCTCGAGCTTGTTGAGGAAGGAGGAGCGGACCTCGGACTGGGTCTGCTCCAGCCACGCACGGCGGGACAGGACCACGTTGTTGCGGTTCTTGTCCAGCTCGATGATCTTGGCCTCGATCTCCTGGCCGATGTACGGAGCCAGGTCCCGGACACGGCGCATCTCGACCAGCGAGGCGGGCAGGAAGCCGCGCAGGCCGATGTCGAGGATGAGGCCGCCCTTGACGACCTCGATGACGGTGCCGGAGACGACGCCGTCCTCGTCCTTGATGCGCTCGATGTCACCCCAGGCGCGCTCGTACTGGGCGCGCTTCTTGGAGAGGATCAGGCGCCCCTCCTTGTCCTCCTTGGTGAGGACCAGAGCCTCCACCTGGTCGCCGACGGCGACGACCTCGTCCGGGTCGACATCGTGCTTGATGGACAGCTCACGGGACGGGATGACGCCCTCGGTCTTGTACCCAATGTCGAGGAGGACCTCGTCACGGTCGACCTTGACGATGGTGCCTTCCACGAGGTCGCCGTCATTGAAGTACTTCATGGTCTCGTCGACGGCGGCGAGGAACTCTTCGGCGGTGCCGATGTCGTTGATGGCGACCTGTGGGGCGGTTGCGGTGGTGGTCATGTAGTAGGGGCTCCGATATGGATCGTTTGCTTGACTGGTCAGTGCACGGTTCTCCTGATGCACTGAGCGACGGACGAATGACATGCTGCGGGCCCGGGCGCCCAGGGGCGTCAGGGCCGAACAGGATCTGTGTCAGAGGTCTGGATCGACTCTGTGCGCAGAACGCGCCCGCCCAGTCTATACTCCCCGCGCAATCCTGTTCAACCGGGCCCTCCGGCCGGTCGGCCGACGGCCGGGTCGGCTCAGAAGTGCGTGGCGCAGTGCGGCGCGGTGGGCAGGTCCCAGCTGGCCGCCAGCCGACGCAGATCGGCCTCCCCGGCAGACTCGAGCGTGACGCGGCCGGCGGCGTGCAGCGTGCGCAGGGAGACGTCGCCCAGCAGCAGCGTGCCCAGCGTCTCAGCATCGACACGCAGGGTCGGCGCCTCTTCCTGGACGGATCCCGGGCCCGTCCGGACGGGCTCCAGCTGCTCCACTTGGGCCAGACCCGCATGCACGCTCACCCGGTAGTCGCCGTCGATGATGCCGAGGCGGTCTTCCACCCGCAGACGCATCTGCCCGTCGGCGGCCCATTCGCGGGCCTGCAGGCAGCGCACGACGTCGAGCACACGGATCCAGAGCACATCCTGGCCTCCGATCACCTCGCGGGCACGCGGGTTCACGAGCGCCTGGGCGAGCGGGTCCTCCACCGGCGCCTGGCGATGCACGACGCGATGGATCAGATCCATGCTCGTCAGGTGCCGCCACAGCTCGATCCGGCTGGCGGCGTCCACCGCGATCATGTCGATCACGCGCAAAGTGGGCGGGTCGGTGTCCCAGCCGTCGAAGGAGAAGACCGCGCAGCCTCCCACCTCCCCGTCCTCGCGCACGTGCACCACCGCCCGTGCGGCACGGTTCCAGGAGCTGACATCGTCAGGGCTCCACCGGGCGGTACCGATCTTTCGGGTGGCCTCGTGACGGTCCACCGAACCGCGGGTCGCCACGTGCTGGGCGGCGAAGATCTCCTCAAGGGTCTCTCCCAGGCGTGTGGGGTCCACGGTCAGCACGGTCCCGGTGGGCGGGGTGCGCAGGGCGAACCCGTCCCCGGCAGGGGTCGCGTTCACCTGGATCCGCTGCTCACGGGTGGCCGCCCCATAGCCGAAGCGCCCATAGATGCCGCCCTCGGAGACCGTCAGTGCGGCCAGGGGCATGCCCTCCTCCACCGCCGCGGCCAGCCGGGAGGTCATCAGGTGCGCCAGGATCCCCCGGCGTCGGAAGCCCGGGTTCACCGTGACCGCAGAGATCAGCCGGGCCGGCAGCAGATCGGGACCGCCGGCGTTGATCGTCTTGTCCCACTCGGCGAACGTCCCCACCGGATGCTCGGGTCCATGCCCGAGCCGCTCGAGAGTCTCGCCCCAGGGCTCCAGGCCCGAGAAGCCGGGGTCCACATACACCGCGGTGAGCCGCTGGCCGTCCGCCGTGAGGGCGCCGACCCAGCGGTCCGCCTCCTCCTGGGAGGACCACCGCTCATAGAAGCCCTGGCCCACCCCACGGGTGAAGGCGACCACCCGGGGGTCGCTGACCTTGCCGTCCGCATCGGCCACGACGGGAAAGGTCTCGGCGCGCAGGCCGTCAGCGAGCGGGGCGACGGCAGGTGGACGCGGAGCAGGGGCTGCCATCTGCACGGGAGTCTCAGAAGTCACAGCCCCACCTTATCCAGGAATGCATGATCCAGGAACGCGTGCTAGTGGGCCGCTTCATGCCAGGAGGCGCCGACGCCGACGTGGACGTCCAGCGGCACCGAGAGCTCCGCCGCGGCGCGCATCCGCTCCACCACCAGCTGCTCGACGGCTTCCCGCTCCCCCGATGCGACCTCGAGCACGAGCTCGTCATGGACCTGCAGCAGCATCCGTGAGTCATGGCCGGCCTCCCGCAGGGCGGCGTCGACGTCGAGCATGGCCCGCTTGATGATGTCGGCCGCCGAACCCTGGATCGGGGCGTTCAGCGCGGCCCGCTCCGCCATCTGACGCAGCTGCCGATTGTCACTGGTGAGGTCCGGCAGGTAGCGGCGCCGCCCGTAGAGGGTGGAGGTGTAGCCGTCCGTGCGGGCCTGCTCGACCACCTCGCGCAGATAGTCTCGCACCGCCCCGAAGCGCTGGAAGTACTCGTTCATCAGGTCACGGGCCTCGTCCACGCCGATGCCCAGCTGCTTGGACAGTCCGAAGCTGGAGAGGCCGTAGACCAGTCCGTAGCTCATCGCCTTCACCTTGGAGCGCATCTCCGTGGAGACCTCCTCGGTGCCGACTCCGAAGACCCGCGCGCCGACGAAGCTGTGCAGGTCCTCCCCCGCCCGGAAGGCGTCGATGAGCGCCTGGTCCCCCGAGAGGTGGGCCATGATGCGCATCTCGATCTGCGAGTAGTCGGCGGTGAGCAGCTCCTCATGGCCCTCCCCGACCACGAAGGCGTCGCGGATCCGACGTCCGGCCGCGGTGCGCACCGGGATGTTCTGCAGATTCGGGTGCAGCGAGGACAGCCGGCCGGTCGCGGCGACCGTCTGCGCGTAGGTCGTGTGGATGCGTCCGTCGTCGTCGACGGCGCCGCGCAGGCCGGTGACGGTCTGGCGCAGCTTGGTGGCGTCCCGGTGCGCCATCAGGTGGACCAGGAACTCGTTCTGCGTCTTGATCAGCAGATCCTGCAGGGACTCGACGTCGGTGGAGTAGCCGGTCTTGGTCTTGCGGGTCTTCGGCAGGCCGAGCTCGTCGAAGAGCACCGTCTGCAGCTGCTTGGGAGAGCCCAGGTTCACCTCATGTCCGACGGCGGCATAGGCGGCCTCGGCGGAAGCACCGATGGACTCCTCGAACTCGGCGTCGAGAGCCTCGAGACGCTCTCGGCTGACGGCGATGCCGGTGAGCTCCATCTGCAGCAGCACCTCTGCCAGGGGGATCTCCAGGTCGTGGAGCAGGGAGGAGGCGTCGCGGCCGGCGACCTGCTCGCGCAGCACCGCGCTGAGCCGATGCAGCAGCATCCCGTGCACGGCTGCCGCCTCGAGGTCCGCCCGACTCACCCCGGAGACGGCGTCCTGCGCCGAGAACAGCGTGTCCCCGCCGCTCGACTCCACCTCTGCGGCCGCGGACTCGGAGAGGTAGTCGCCGGGCTCCGTGGAAGCACTCAGATACTGGGTGACCAGATCGGCGAAGGCGAAGCTGCGTCGGTCCGGCTGGATCAGGTAGCCGGAGATCAGGGTGTCCTCGGCCGCTCCGGCCAGCCGCAGACCCCGCCGGGCCAGGCGCCGTCCGGCGTCTTTGAGGTCATGGATCAGTTTGGGGCGCCCGGCCTCGGCCATCCACTCGCCGAGCGCGGTCTCCAGCGCCGAGTCCGCCTCGAGCAGCGAGATGACCAGCGCCTCCGCAGAACCTTCGGGCACCAGCACGACCGCGAGCGCCTCGGCCACCCGTGCCGCCTCGTCGCGCTTCGACTTGGTGGAGAGCCCTTCCCCGCTGCGGTCCAGGCACAGCGCGACGCCGACCGGCCCTTCCGTGGCGTCGAGTGCCTCGGTGAGCTCGGCGGCCTCGCTGAGGACGCGGAGCGGCGGCAGCTCCTCGGTGGGTTCCGCTGCGATCTCGGCCTCGGGGAACCGCTGGGCGAAGGTCTCGAAGAGCCGCTCACGGATCTGGTTGAACTGCAGGGCGTCGAAGAGCGGCTCAATGGCGTCCCGGTCCGGAAGGGTCAGGGCAGTGTCCTGCAGAGCCACGGGCAGGTCCAGGTCCTGGACGAGCCGATTCAGCTCAAGGTTGCGCTCGACGTCGTCCAGGGCGGCACGCAGGTTCTCGCCCACCTTGCCGCCGATCTGGTCGGCGTGGGCGATGATCTCCCGGGTGGAGCCGTACTGGTCGATCCACTTCGCGGCGGTCTTCGGCCCGACCTTCGGCACACCCGGCAGGTTGTCGGCGGACTCGCCGACCAGCGCCGCCAGGTCCGGGTACTTCGCCGGCGGCACCAGGTACTTGGCCTCGACTCCGGCGGGGTCCAGGAGGGTCACCTTGGAGATCCCAGAGGTGGGGTACATCAGGGTGGTGCGTTCGGTCACCAGCTGCAGCGCGTCGCGGTCCCCGGAGACGATGAGGGTCTCCCAGCCCGCCTGCTCGGCCAACGTGGTGCAGGTGGCGACGATGTCGTCGGCCTCGTAGCCCTCCACGGTGATGGCCGTAATGTTCATGGCCGCGGCGACCTGCTTGATCAGGCCGATCTGCCCGCGGAACTCCTCCGGGGTCTTGGCCCGGCCGGCCTTGTACTCGTCATAGGACGTGTGCCGGAAGGTGGGGGTGTCCAGGTCGAAGGCGAGCGCGACGTGGGTGGGCTCCTCCTCGCGGATGAGCTTGAGCAGCATGTTGGTGAATCCGTGCACCGCGTTGGTGTACTGGCCGGAGTCGGTGAGGAAGCTCTCCGGAGGCAGGGCGTAGAACGCGCGGAAGGCCATCGAATGACCATCGATGATGAGGAGCTTCTCACCCCCGGATGAGGATGCTGCGGCGGGTGCGGTCTCGGGGCTGGCTTCACTCTGCGGGCTCACAGTGCAACTCTAGTGGGCATGAGTGGAGATTTCACCGCCCGCACCGCCCCCGAGGCGCACCTGCGACCGGACCCCAGCCAGATCCCCGACGAGGCCGAACGCACCGCCCGGCTCCGCGCCGCCGGCGTGCCCGAGGAGCTGCATGGGATGATGGGGCCCCATGGAGTGGCCCCGCTGGGGCAGAAGATGGGCCTGCGATTCGAGGAGATGGCCCCGGAGCGCCTGGTGGCCACGCTCCCGGTGGCCGGCAACGAGCAGAACATGGGCCTGTTCCACGGGGGCGCGCACATGGTGCTGGCCGAGACGCTGGGCTCGCTGGCGGCGATCCTGCACGTGCGCCTCACCCTGGAGCTCGTCCACCCCGTCGTGGGCATCGAGCTGGGCGCCACCCACCACCGGGCGGTCACCGACGGCGTCGTCACCGGCACCTGCACCCCGATCAACCTGGGGCGCACCCTCACCTCCCATGAGATCGTGATGCGAGACGAGCAGGGGCGGAGGCTGTCCACGGCCCGGATGACGAACATGATCCTCACCCCTCGGGAGTGAGGGCCGCCCGCGCGGCAATGTCCGGTGAGACGGGTCACTGGGTGCAATACTCGGGCCTATGATCGAGACTGCGAACACCACGGTCCAGCTGGTGGCGGTGATCCTGTACTTCGCGTGCATGGTCGCCATCGGCTACTACGCCTACCGGCGCACCACGGACCTCACCGACTACATGCTCGCCGGACGCAAGCTCCGGCCCTCCACCGCTGCCCTCTCCGCCGGCGCCTCCGACATGTCGGGCTGGCTGATGATGGGCCTGCCCGGGGCGATCTACCTCAACGGCCTGGTCGAGGCCTGGATCGCCATCGGCCTGACGGTCGGCGCCTGGCTGAACTGGAAGTTCGTCGCGCCGAGGCTGCGTGCCTACACGGAGGTGGCGAACAACTCCATCACCATCCCCAGCTTCCTGGAGGCCCGCTTCCGCACCGACAACCACGCCGTGCGGATCATCGCCGGGGTGATCATCCTGGCGTTCTTCATCTTCTACGTCTCCTCCGGCATGGTCGCCGGCGGAGAGTTCTTCACCGTCGCCTTCGGCATGGACTACCTGCAGGGCATGCTCCTGGTCGCCGGCGTCACAGTGGTCTACACCCTGGTGGGCGGCTTCCTGGGGGCGTCGCTGACCGATGTGGTCCAGGGGACGATGATGTTCCTGGGCCTGCTGCTGGTGCCGCTGATCGCGCTGATCACCCTCGGCGGCTGGGGCGAGGTCACCTCCGGGGTGAGCGCCGCGGACCTCGCCGCGAGCGTCGCCGACGCCGGAGCCGAGGTGGACCGGATGAGCTTCCTGGTGGGGGCCTCGGCGCTGGGTGTCATCTCCGCGGCCGCCTGGGGCCTGGGCTACTTCGGCCAGCCCCACGTGATCGTGCGGTTCATGGCGATGCGTTCCGCCGCCGACGCCCCGGCTGCGCGGCGAATCGGCATCGGCTGGATGGCCATCGCCGCCACCGGCGCCGTCTTCACCGGACTGATCGGCATCGCCTACTTCCACGAGCAGGGCACCGAGCTGGCCAACCCCGAGCATGTGTTCCTGGTGCTCTCCCAGGTGCTGTTCCACCCGTTCATCGCCGCGCTGCTGCTCGCCGCCGTGCTGGCGGCCGTGATGTCCACGATCTCCTCGCAGCTGGTGGTGTGCTCCTCCGCCCTGGTGGAGGACATCTACCTCTCCTTCGGGCGGACACCCAGCCGCAGCCATCAGCTGATGCTGGGCCGCGGGGCGGTGCTGACCGTGGCGGTGATCGCGGCGCTGCTGGCTCTGGACACCGACTCCACGATCCTCGAGCTGGTGGGCTTCGCCTGGGCCGGATTCGGCTCGGCCTTCGGCCCGATCATCCTGCTGAGCCTGTACTGGCGCCGGCTGACCATGCCCGGTGCGCTGGCTGCCATGATCACCGGTGCGGTGACCGTGGGCATCTGGGGCAACGTCGACGCACTCTCCGGGTTCATCTACGAGATCGTGCCCGGCTTCCTGCTGGCCACCCTCGCCGCGTGGCTGGTCTCCCGCCTCACCTGGCGTGAGGACCCCGAGGTGGATGCCGAGTTCGACGAGATGCTGGTGGTCGCCGGGGCGCGCACACCGGCGTCCTGACTCTCCGGCCACACCTGCCCGGGACGTGCCCGGCAGGATCAGGCGATCCTCGTCCTCCTGGGCGCCCCGCGGGCGTCGAGGAAGGCGAGGATCGCCTCCTCCATGGCCTCGGCGTGACGCTCGGCCGTGTACCGCTCACGCACGACCTCCAGACCGCGGCGAGCCATCCGTCGCAGGCCGGCAGGATCCTCGACGAGCTCCTGGAGCACCTCTCGCAGCGACTCGGGGTCGCCGCTGCGGTAGAGCCGTCCGGTCTCACCATCAATGACGGCCTCGATCTCCGGGCTGGAGTCCGGGTTGCCGTCCTCGGCCACCACGGGGACTCCGAGGCTGAGCGCCTGGGTGACGTTGAGCCCGGCCCCGCCGATGGACACCGCCGCGTCGGCCTGGGCGTAGAGGCGACGCAGCGTGGGCAGGTCATAGACGGCCCCGAGGAACTCCGCGTCCACCTCGGCCTCGGCGAAGCGCCGTTCCAGCCGGGGCCGCTCGACGCCGTCGCCGACCACGAGCACCCGGGGACGGGTCCGTGCCGGCATCATCTCCAATGCCTCCGCGAGCGTGTCCAGGCGGTGGCGCGCGGTCAGCCGGGAGCTGTAGATCAGGGTGGGGCGCCGCGCAGCCTCCGCGCCACGCGCCGGATCCTCGCCGGGGTGGCCGGGCTCCGGCCGCTCCTCGGCAGGGCCTTCGGCCAGCTGGTCCTCCGAATAGATGCTGTTGTAGACCACGGCGATCTTCTCCTCGGCCACCCCGTAGGAGCGTCCGAGGTCATGAGCACGGTCGCCATAGACCAGCAGCCCGTCACAGAGCGCGTAGAACGCCAGGCGCAGTCGGCGCTTCAGCCCGTCCTCGGGGCGTTTCCACCCGTGGCCCCAGAGAAGCACCGTGCGGCCGGTCAGCCGCCCAGCCAGCAGCGCGGCCCAGGCGGAGAGTGTGTAGATCCTCCCGGCCAGGACGTAAGCGTCATGCCTGCCGGAGAGCACCGCGCCGACCTGGCCCCGCTCCCACCACAGCTCCCCCCAGGAGAGGAAGCGCAACGGGGTCACCTGCTCGAGGAGCTCCGGGGAGGCCGACTGGATGCGGTCCGCGGCGGATCCCTCGCTGTTGCGGTACCGGCCCACCAGGTCGACGTCGAGCCGGGTGCTGGCAAGCAGACGCCGGAGCAGCGGCTCGCGGTAGTGGGAGACGGTCGGCTGGACCACCAGATGGACCCTCGGCCGGGAGCCATGGTCCCGCGACGTGCGACGGCGGGGGACTCGCATGCACGCTCCTGAGGAGGCAGAGGAGATCAGGAAGGAGATGGAGGGGATGACGGGAATCGAACCCGCGTCGTTGGTTTGGAAGACCAAAGCTTTACCATTAAGCTACATCCCCGTTCGCGACCGCAGCCGCAACGGTGACTCAGCTTAGCAAGGCACCGCGCACCCTCCAAAACCGACGCGCCGTCTCGGATTGCCGTCCCGCTCGGGATACCCTCGAAGGGTGAGTTCCGAGCTTCCCCGTCCCGAGGCGCGGCCCGCGACGCCCCTGGTCACCGCGGCCGTCGCGCACGACGACGCCGCCGCCGCGCTGGTCCGCACGCACCGACCCCAGATCTGGGCCCCGCTGGCTGAGGCACATCGCCGTCGCGCCGAGGCGATGCGTGCCCGTGCCACGGAGCTCGAACCCTCCGACACTCCTCTCCTCGAGTCCGCCCAGGCCCGTGCCACCGCACGCCGCGGAGTCGAGGAGGCTCTCGAGGCCGCCGCTGCGCTGCCGGCCCCAGAGGAAGGGATCTCACGCCCTCGCCTGGGACTGCGCATCGGGATCATCTGCGACCGGTTCCTCTTCGACACGTTCTCCGGGCTGGCGCAGCTCATCCCGCTGACCCCCACCACCTGGCGCCGTCATCTCCACGAGGTGGACGTGCTGCTGGTCGCCGCAACCTGGCGGGGCCACGACGGGCACTCCTGGGACGTCACCGGCCCGCAGGCCAGGCGCCGCCGCCGGCTCCTCACCGAGACGCTGATCCCGGCCTTCCGCGAGGCCGGTGTCCCCACCGTCTACTACGGCAAGGAGGATCCGCCGGACTACCGGCAGTTCCTCGACGTCGCCCGGGCCTGCGAGCACATCCTCACCACGGCCGCCGAAGTGGTGGAGGACTACCGGCATGACTGCCCCCAGGCACGCAGCGTCGATGTGCTGCCCTTCGCGATCAACCCGCTGCTGCACTCCCCCATCGGGTCCCGGCCCGCCGCCGGGGAGCCGGACTGGACCTCCGCTCGTCGACCCGTGATCTTCGCCGGCTCCTGGATGGCCAGGAAGTATCCCGAACGTGCCGCCTACGGCCGGTGGATCCTCGACGGCGTCCTTCAGGCCGGCCGCCCGCTGGCTGTGGTGGACCGCTATCACGACGCCGAGCTGCCCAGTCCCAATCAGCTGCTCCCCTACGAGTACTGGCCCTACCGCGTCCCGGCCCTGGACCACCACGAGCTGATGGGTCTGCAGCGGGTGACCGACGTCGCGGTGAACCTGAACTCGGTACTGGCCAGCCAGACGATGTTCGCCAACCGTGCCCTCGAGCTGCAGGCGGCGGGCACCCTGGTCCTCTCCACCTACAACCAGGGCCTGAACTCCTACTATCCGCAGGTGCGCATCGCGAATTCCTCCGACGAGGTCGCCGCGACGCTGCGCGACCTGGACCTGGAGACCCTGCGCCGCGCCCAGGGCGACGGCATCAGGCAGGTCTTCCTGGAGAGCCACGGCGCTGATCTGCTGGCCCGGCTGGCCGCGATCGTCGGCGCCAGCGTGGAGCTGCCCGGGGATCGCCTGCTCGCCGTGGCCGAGCAGCCCACCGACCAGCTGCGGGCAGATCTGGCCGCACAGAGTCGCGGCCCCGTGGACGTGGTCAGCTGGGAGGAGCTTCCGGCCCGCCTCGAAGAGACCGACATCCTGATGCCGGTGAGCCCCGCGCGTCGCTACGAGCCGGACTACGCCGCCGACCACACGGCGGCCTTCCGCCTGCAGTCCGCCGCGCTGACGGTCAAGCTCGACGGCGATGCGGCGGGCACCGACCCCCAGGCCCACCGGCACCACCGCTTCGGCTCCCTGGACGGCGACGCCGCCGCGCTGGAGCTCTCCGCGCTGCGCCGGCCTGTCGACAGGATCGCGGCCGGCGCACTGGCACCTGAGGCGCTGCGGTCACCCGACCGTCTCGCCCAGGCGCTGCGCGGTGAGCGGACCTATGCCACCGACCACCTGCAGCACCGCGCCACCGGGCAGAGCAGCCGGGCAGGCAGCCGGGCAGGCAACCGGGCAGGCGCCGAACCTGGGCCCCCGGAAGGCGATGAGGAGCTTGCGACGGCACGCCGGGACTTCCGCCGCACCGCCGAGGAGCGGGGCCTGGAGCTGGCGGTCATCGTGCCGATCTACAACAACGGACACCACCTGCGGCATAAGGCCTTCGCCTCACTGCGTCGCTCGCGGTCCTTCGAGCAGATGCATGTGCTGCTCATCGACGACGGCTCCACCGATGGCTCCACCGCGGCCGTGGTGGACGAGCTCGCCCGGACCCACCCCAACGTCTCGGCCTTCCACCACGCCCCGGGCGGCTCCGGCTCCGCCTCCCGGCCGCGCAACACCGGGCTGGAGCTGACCTTCACCCCGTTCGTCACCTATCTCGACCCCGATGACGAGCAGCACGAGGACGGCTACATCCACCTGATGGAGAGCCTCCAGGACGCCGAGGAGGCCGACTTTGCGCTCGGGACCCAGATCACCTGGACCCATCGGCGCACCGTGCTGGACGTGCACCGGTGGCTCAACGCCGGGATCCCCGAGGTCGACGGTCTGCGGCGTCCGACACGCGATGCGCTGCGAGCGGTCAAGTTCCGCCCGGCCAGCATCGAGGGCATGGTGGCCCGCACCTATTGGCTCAAGAACCTCGGGCTGACCCAGCCGGAAGGCGCCACCGGTCAGGACACCTTCTTCTTCCAGCAGCTGCTGCACCACACCAAGGCCTACCTGGCCGTGGACCGCCCGGTCTACGTCTACTACGGGGCGGTGGACACCTCCATCGTGAACGTGGTGACCCCGAAGTACTTCCGCAAGTACCTCATCCTCGAATCCGCCCGCGCGGCCTGGCTGCGCGAGACCGGGCTGATGCGGGACTATCTGGAGACCCGCTTCGAACACTTCCTGGTGACCTGGTACCTGTGGAAGCTCACCCGAGTGGCGCCGGAGCACCGGGAGGAGTCCGAGAGGATCATCCGCCAGATCATCGCTGAGTACGTCCCGAACCCGACCTCCCACCGGTGGCGCTCTCCCAAGGCGCTGCGCTTCTTCGGGCTGGCGAACCCCCAGCAGGCGCTGCGCGGTCGGCTGCCTGCGCCCGCGGCGCTGCGACCTGCTCTGGGCGCCTCCCGACGGCGTCTCCTCAAAGAGGTCTCTCGGCAGGCCGTCGCTTTCAAGGCCACTCCACCGGGGCGGGCACTGGGCACCGTGTATCGGCGCACGCTCAAGCCGGAGCCGACGGCCCAGCGGGCGATGATGGCCGAGCTGCGCGAGGACCAGCGGCAGCTCGAGGCCCCGGGGGGTCCGTGGGATGCGGTGATGGCCGCCGAGCAGGCACTGGATCAGGCACTGGTCGCTCCCCCGCGGACTGCTGAGGAATCTGCAGGGGAATCCGCAGGGGAATGTGCAGGAGAAGCCGCCGATCTCAGCGGGCGTACTCCTCGCGTGCGCGGCCGGTGACGGTCTGCAGCATGCCGACGCCCTCCCGCAGCCACAGGCTGTCCCGATAGCCGACGCGGCGGCGCTGCAGCCGGCGCAGGGCCACCCGGCCGGCTCCCAGAGCGATGCGAGTCATGGCCTCTCCGGCGATGCGGGCGCTCCCGTGGCCGACCTTGGCCGCCTTCTTGGCCCGTACGTGACCGGCCCGCACCCCGCGGGCACGCATCCATTCAGGCGTCGCGCGCTCGGCGGGGACGTCCTCGCTGACCTCGGCTTCGGCGCACCACCAGCTCTGTGCGCCCGCGGCCTGCAGTCGGCCGAAGAGTTCGGAGTCCTCGCCCCCGCTGAAGTTGAAATCCTCGTCGAAGCGGAAGGCCGGCTCCTGGGTGAACCAGTCGGCTCGGACCAGCACGTTGTTCGTCGCCGGGCGGAAGGCCCACGGCCCCGTCGGAAAGTCGATGCGGCGGATGAAACCTTCGTCAGCGAAGTCCGCGGGTGTGCCCGGCGGCAGCAGGGACCGCACCGGACCGGAGACCGTGTCCGCCCCTGAGGCGTCGGCGGTGCGCACCAGCGCGGCGAGCCAGTCCGGGGCGGCGCGCTCGTCGTCGTCGACGAAGACCACTGCGTCGGCGTCCTCGGGCAGGGCGTCCAGCCCGGCGTTTCGGGCCGCAGCGATCCCGGGGCGAGGCTGATGCACCCAACGCGCCTCGGGCCAGAGCCGGCGCACCGTGTCGGCCGAGCCGCCGTCGGGGTCGTTGTCCACCACCAGCAGACGCGGCAGCTGCGGGGCACGCTGAGCGCGCAGGGACTCCAGCAGCTCGGCGAGCAGGTCATCACGCCGATACGTGCACACGCAGACCCACAGGCGGTCCCAGTCCACCGGGCTGCGCGCCGCGCTCGCCCGCGGGTCGGTCGACGATCCGTGAGGCACGAGCTCCTCGAGCAGCGCGGAATAGCGTCGTCCCAGGGCCGGCAGGTCGGCGTGCTCAGCCACCCACCGACGACCGGACCGCGAGATCGGGGTGGAGTCGGGATCACGGGCCAGCGAGGTGAGGGCTTCGGCCAGGCGATCGACGCGTGCCGGGCCTTCACCGGCGTCGTCGAGCACCCGCACGTTCTCCGCTTGGCGGAGTGTCTCGGCGGCCTCGCCGGTCACGGCGGCAGTGATGTGTTTGCCGAGCCCGAGCAGCTCGAAGGTCTTCGACGGCACGGTCCAGGCGAAGGAGGCCCAGTCGGTGCGCAGGCTGACCAGGGCGGAGTCCGCCCAACGGTAGTGCTCCCAGACCTGCTCGCCGTGGCAGGGATCATGGAACTCGATCGCCGGGCAGTCACCCGCACGGTCACGCAGTCGCTCCTTCTGCGTGCCGGAGCCGATGAGGCGCAGCACGACGTCGACCTCGCCGGCCCGGTGCACAGTCCTGACGGCGTCGATGGCCGCATCCAAAGCCTGGCTCTCCCCGTGATTGCCCAGGTAGGCGACGCGGAGGGTCCCGGCCTCGCGGGGCCGGTGCTTCAGCTCCGGGACGCCGGCCAGGTCCACACCGTTGCTGATCGTGGCGACCCGCTGCACTCCGCGGGCGGCGAGCCGGTCGGCGAATCCGGAGGTGACGGTCACCACGAGCGCGGCGTCGCGCTGGACCCCGGTCACCACTGATTCCATGAGCCGACCCGCAGGGCCCGCGCGGACTCCGGCCTCGCGGGCGAGATCAGGCCAGGCGTCCCGCATGTCGACCACGAGCGGGACCCGACGCAGCCGGGCGGCCATCCAGCCCGCGCAGATCACCGGCAGGGCCGGCACGGTGGCCACCACCACGTCGGGGCGCCGGGCGCCCAGGGCGCGCGGCACCATCAGCGCGGCGGCGGCGGCGTCCGAGGCGAAACGGCCCATCCGGGAGTCCCGAAGCAGGAGCCGCGGCAGGCGCAGGATCCGCTCTCCGCCAGGGCCGGCGACCGCGCGCAGGCTCATCCGCCCCTGGTCCTGATGAGCGGCCGGTGTCTGCCGCGGATCGGCCGCGGGAGTGACGACGTCCACCTCCCAGCCCTCGTCGACCAGCGACGCGGTGAGGCGCTGCCAGCGTCGCTGCGGGGGCGTGGACTCCGGCCAGTAGGAATGGGTGAGCAGCTGGACGCGCCTCACGGCTGCGGCACCTCAGTGGACTCGGCCTCGGGGTCCTCGGTGAGGTCCTCGGGCATGTCCTCCTGCTCCCGGGTCTCCATGAGCTCCAGGAACCCGTCCATGTTCTCCTGGCGCAGCGAGGTGCTGAGCGTCTGCAGCGCCTCCTCGTCCTGGAGGAGGACCTGCGCCCCGCCGGAGGTGGTGGTGGGCTCCCCGGTGGGGATGGTGAACATGTGGATGTCCTGGGAGCGGACGTCGCGCATCTGCAGCGCATAGTCCACCACAGTGCCGGAGTCCAGGCCCTCGTCCATCCAGAGGTAGGGGACGAAGCTGTTGACCGCGTCGGAGATGCGCTGCGGACTGGTCAGCGTCTCGGCGCTGAGGAATCGGTCCACGATCGCCTGGACCACGCGCTGCTGGTTCTCCACCCGCATGAAGTCTCCCTCGAGGAAGGACTTTCGCTCCCGCACGTACCGCAGGGCGTCGGATCCCTCGAGGCGGACAGTGCCCTGCGGGTAGAAGGAGGGGTTCAGCTGTCCGGCGGAGAAGGCGACGGGATTGTCGACGTAGACGCCGCCGAGCGCCTGGGTGAGGTCCTCGAATCCGTCGAAGTCGATGATCCCGATGTGGTCGATATGGGTGTCGAGCAGCTCTTCGACGGTGTCGATCACCAGTTCGTAGCCGCCGGCGTCCAGGGCGGAGTTGATACGCCCCTCGCCGTGGCCCGGAACGTCGACCCAGAGGTCGCGCACGATGGACATCACGTACACCCCGGACCGGTCCGCAGGAATGTGCACGAACATCATCGTGTCCGAGCGCTCCCCGTCCTCACCCTTGATCTCTGCGAGGTCGAGACCATCGCCCCGACTGTCGGAGCCCAGCAGCAGCATGTTGATCACGCCGTCGTTGGTGCGGCCCGCCGTCTCGTCCTCCAGATCCATCTGCAGGACGTTGCGGTTCTCGTCGAAGTCGGTCTGCAGGCCGCGCAGATAGAGGCCGGCGGTCACCACGGCGGCGGCGACGAGCACCGCCATCACACCGGTCGTCCAGCCGGCGATGCGACGTCTGCGTCGGCGGCGGGCCTTCCGCTGCTCCCGATCGGCACGCGTCTCCGGCCCGGCGGCGGAGGCGGCCGGCGGTGCGGAATCGCTGAGCCGCCTGGCCCGACGCGGTCGGTGAGGCTGCCGCCCCGCGGCGGAGTCGTGATCAGCCACAGGTCCTCCCCTGGGAACGGAACAGTCGTGTGCTCGGGGCGGCGTCACATGTGCCCCGGACTCGCGGGCCTCTCTCGAGCCCTGCAGTCATCCAGGCCATGCTAGCGGACATGCGAGAGCTCACCAGCGCCCCGTCCTCGGCCGGCGCTGACATCCGGGGCACCAGTAGGAGGATCTGCACATGAACGCCGTGCGGCAGATCACCGTCGCACGGGGCGTGTCGGCGAAGGGGGCGCACGGCTCTCCCATCGCACTGGGCTCTCCCCCTCATGGAACGCCGCAGCCCATCTGAACTGACGCCGGAGGTTGACTGGCAGCCGCTCGGCGAGCTCCGCAGGTCGTTGTGCAAGCGCCTCGATCAGAGCGTGAACGGTCCGCACAGTAGGGGTCCGGGCTCTGGAGCCGTGAGCCTCGGCCAGTGCGGCGCCACTGGTGATGTTGAGTTCGAATAGAAGCCCGGGAGAGGAGGGTTCAGCTGTCGGCTGTAGGAGCAAGAGCGGCAGAGGCAAACCAGTCCAGTTGACTCCGCCGCGACGTCATAGTTTTGGCTCATCCCATGAGACTTCTACCCGCTACATACCTTGCCTCCTATACCCTCTCCGCACTGGGGAACTCCATCGCGGCCATCGTGCTGCCTCTGCTTGTGCTCCACACCACCGGAAGTGCCCTCGCCGCAGGCACCGTCGCAGCCGCCACCATCATCCCCGCCATCCTCGCGGGAATCTTCATGGGCGTGGTCATCGACAGAATCAACAGACGAACCTCATCCGTGTTCACCGACCTCATCTCTGCTGCCGCGATGGGCGCACTTCCCCTCGTCGACATGATTACCGGACTCTCTGTCGGCTGGTTTGTCCTGTTCGGAATCATCGGCGCCATCGGTGATGTCCCAGGAATCACCGCACGCGAAGCCCTACTCCCTGCCGTCATCCGCCACAGCGGGATGTCTGCGGAACGCATCACAGGCACCCGCGAAGCACTAGGCGCGGTCGCGATCGTCGTCGGTCCCGCAGCCGCCGGGTTCATGCTCACCACTTGGGACGGCACCACAGCCCTATGGGTCACGGCCAGCACCTCACTGGCCGCGGCGCTGCTGACCCTGATGATTCCCCACCGTGTGGGAACACTCGAACGAACAGCCAAGGCCAGCGAGGCCCCAGTCCGCCGCGTCTGGGGGCAGCTGCGAGAAGGGTGGGCCGAGATGATCTGCAACAAGTTCGTCCTGGTCACCACCATCCTGACCACCTCTGCAGTCATCGCCATCGGAGGACTCCAAGGCATCATCCTGCCGCTCTACTTCACCGAGATCAATCGTCCAGGTCTGCTTGGTCTGGTCATGAGTGCCATCGCCGCCGGGTCACTGGTCGGAGGCGCGATCTACGCCGTTGCTGGAACGCGGGGTTCTCGTCGCTCATGGTTCGTCACGGGCTCTCTGGGCAGCGTGCTCGGCCTCGCGATCGTGGCCTCTTTGATATCGGTGTGGATACTCTTCGTCGGGGCGTTCGTCCTTGGCTTCTCCGTCGGGCTCTTCGGAGCGCTGGTCGGGGTGCTCTCGATCGAGCGGATCCCGGAAGACAAGCGCGGACGCGTCCTCGGTACGCAGAACACGTTCGTCACGGCAGCCACACCTCTGGGCATCTTCCTCGCCGGAGCGATGACAGAATTCTTGGGCCTCCATACAGCGCTTGTGGCACTCGCCGCGCTGTGGTCTCTTGGACTCCTGGTGGCACTGTTCGCCCGATCGATGCGCAGCCTTGAAAAACTTGCCCCGCTGGACAGGATCAAGAGGTGATGCGCGATGCGTAGCCGTGACCTCGCTGACCGTGCCGGCATCACCGTCCGGACGCTTAGGCACTATCACCAGATCGGGCTGCTGGAGGAGCCGGCGCGGTCGAGCAACGGCTACCGCGACTACAACACCTACGCGCTGGTCAGAGTCCTGCGAATCCGACGCCTGGTCGAACTCGGCTTCTCCCTGCCCCAGATCTCGACCATGCTCGAGGGCGACGATCCACCTCCCAGAGCGCTGTTCGACGCCCTGGACGAGGAATACGCGACGCAGATCGAGAACCTGACCCGACAACGCGCGCTCCTCTCACACCTCAGACGATACGAGGCGTTGCCTGACCTTCCTCCGGAGATCGCATCGTTCCACAATCTTCTGCGCCACTCTGGCCTGACTGGACGCGCGGCCGCCGTCGATCGCGACCACACTCTGCTGCTGATGCATCTGATCGGCAGCCAGGGCCAGGGCTACTTGACGGCGATCTATGAACTACTCAGCCACCCTCACCGGGCCTCGGCCGCTGCGGCAGCAATGACAGTATGGGCGGACCTTGACGAGGAATCTTCGCGTGAAGAGATGATGACTCTCGCTGATCAGATCACGGAGCTGTTCCTGCCCGTACTGGCTGAACTCGCCACTCAAGACCTGCCCGAGTTTCCTCCACCGCCAGAAGCCTGGTTCAGAATGCACACGACGCACTACCTCAGCTCCGCCCAGCGGACCGTCCTGGACAAGGTTAGGTCCGACCTCGACGACCGAAATGACGAGAGTTCCACGTCTGAGTACCCATGAGACAAGGACCCTTCAATCTGCGGGACGCGATGAGCACGGATCCCGGCCCGGGCACACCTACACGGCCGTCCTCCTATGGCCAATAGGATAGAGCCTATTAGGTGTAGACTAGTGGCATGAACAGAGTGATGTTGTCGAGGTCTGCGGTCATTGAACGCGGCGCGGCGTTGGCAGACACCCAGGGCTACAGCGCACTCACTCTCTCCGCAGTAGCTCGCTCACTGAACGTGCAGGCTCCGAGCCTATACACCCACGTGGGGAGCCTCGCAGCTCTGCGCGACGGAATCGCCATTCTCGCGCTGCAGGAACTCTCGGAGATGATCGCTGACGCCATCATGGGCCGTTCACGAAAGAGCGCGCTGACCGGGTTCGCGGACGCGCATCGCCGCTACGCCCGGAGCCGCCCTGGGTGCTGGGAGGCGCTTCAGAAGCCCATGGGAGTGCAAGTCGCCAAGAACCCCGCAGCGCACCGCCTGGTCCAGACGGCCAACTCTGTGCTGTGGGGATACGGGATCGCAAAACGGGATCACGTGCACCCGGCCCGGATCGTGGGCAGCGCGATCAACGGTTTCGTCAATCTCGAGCGAGTCGGAAGTTTCGCGCACAGCCAGCCCGAGGCCGACTGCACCTGGCCAGAATTACTGGGAGCTCTGGACACCATCCTCGACACCTGGACCACCCGGTCCACGAACCCGATGAGGAAGAGCTCATGATCGCGACCCCCATCTCCGCCGAGTTCATCCACGGGACCACTGAACTTGAGCACACCGCCCGCGGCATCAAGCCGCACCGGCTCCCGCAGGCCACCCGAGAACGTCACGCAGACCAACAGCTCTCTCTGATGGAGACCCAGCCCTCCGGCGTTCGTCTGGAGTTCACCACCGAGGCCCGCTCGATCACCCTCGATATCCACTCCACGCGCGTGACCTATCGCGGACTGCAGCGCGCGCGAGGTGCGGTCGACGTCGTCGTGGACGGTGCCGACTGGGACTCACGGGTCCTCGCCCAGGGTGACCAGTTCGAGTTCGACATGGAGACTGGCCACACAGCATTGGTCGAGGGCGCGGCGGACCTCGTGCAAATCGACGGGCTCCCCCACGGTGAGAAGTTCGTGGAACTCTGGCTGCCGCACAACGAGGCGATCGAGCTGACTTCGATGCACTCTGATCAGCCCTTGTCCCCTCGAGAACAGACCCGCCCGGTGTGGGTGCATCACGGCAGTTCCATCAGCCACGGCTCGAATTCCATCTCCCCCAGCCGCATCTGGCCCGCCGTCGCTGCCAAGCGGGCCAACGTGAGCCTGCACAACTTCGGCTTCGGCGGCAGCGCCTTCGCAGACCCGTTCATGGCGCGCGTCATCCGCGACACCTCTGCGGACTTCATCAGCGTCAAGCTCGGCATCAACATCGTGAACGCGGATGCGATGCGACTACGCGCTTTCGTGCCCGCTGTGCATGGGTTCCTCGACACGATCCGGGAGGGCCACCCAACCACACCGATTCTGCTGATATCGCCAATCTTCTGCGGAATCCACGAAGAAACTCCCGGGCCGGGGGCCATTGACCCCGAATCCTTCGGCACCGGCACCGCGCGGTTCACCGCAACGGGTCGGCCCGGTGACACCGAACAGGGCCGACTGACCCTGCAGGTGATCCGCACCGCATTGAAGAGCCTCGTCGATGCGCGCACGGACGATCCCAACCTGTCCTATCTGGACGGGCTGAGGCTCTACGGCCAGAAGGACGCGGAGCGTCTGCCACTTTCGGATTCCCTGCACCCTGACACCGCCTCGCATGAACTCATAGGTGAACGCTTCGCCGTGGCGGCCTTCGGCAGGCACGGCCTGTTCAGCGGCCCATCACCGAACTGATGTTCTTCGTCGTGCACAATGCTTCCATTCCGGGCGGCTGAAGGAGAAGAGGGCTTCGCTGTGCGGAAGAAATTGTCGAACTCACCGAGCAGGCCAAGATCACACCATCGCGCCTCTTGGCTTACCAGCCAAGGAATCGCAAGTAACTGGCGAAGACCGCCCCGTCGCTGAGTGACCAGGGTTCACGCGTCGCTGACACAGTGAGCCACGGCGGCCGTCGGGCATCGCCTACTTAAGTCTTGAGGCGGGCGCACTGATCTTCCTGTGGCTGCGGGTAATCTCCGTGGTCTATGCCGTCTTCTCCTCGGCCTTCCGTAACCTGGAGTAGCCCCCGCCCGAAGCTGCCGAGGAGGCATGAGATGCGCAGCGCTGAAATAGCCCGCCTGGCCGGTGTCACCGTGCGCACCCTGCGCCACTACCACCAGGTCGGCGTGCTTGCAGAGCCGCCACGTACCAGCAACGGCTACCGCGAGTACAGTGTGACTGATCTGGTCCGGCTGCTGCGGATCAGGCAACTGAGCAGCCTGGGCATGCCCCTGGACCAGATGGACTCCGTTCTCGATGATGTTGAGACAGACGGGCTGGCTCAGGGCCAATACCTGGATGACCTTGACCAGGAACTGCTGCAGCAGATCCAACAGCTCACCGCACAGCGAAAAGTGATCGCCCACCTGCGCGCGCATCAGGCTGCCCCGGATCTACCGGCGGAGCTGGTGCCGTTCTACCCACCGTTTGACATGGCCGGTTACCCCGAGCGTGTGGCTCAGATGGACCGTGACCAGGCCATCCTGTGGAGCCACTTCTCCGACGAGACAGGCAAGGCATACCTGATGGCTGTCTGCCAGAAGCTCAGCGAGGACTCAGCCCTTCTTGCCTCCTCTGCCGACATCTCTCGGCGCTTCGAGGCTCTTGATTCGACTAGCAGTGAGGCGCAGATCGCCGAGCTGGTTGACGACTTTACCGCGTTCTTCGCGGAACTAGACTCACCCCTCACCACAGACGACCACCCCACCGATCTGGGGCGAGCAGCAGATCTGCTGGACAAATACAGCACCGAAACCTACAACCCGCAACAGCGCAAAACCCTGAGCGTGCTTGCCCAACGGTTCAGCCAGAACGAACCGCCCTGAGTGCTAGGGTTCCGCGGCGATCGCTCGCCTCGTTCGGAGCGACGACCTGGTCACCAGTCACGTCTGGTGATTCTCAGTCACCCCGGGGCGGACCTAGTAGAGGAGAAGGCAACGCTGAGGACACTGACAGCGATGATGATCACGCCTGCTGCCACATGGAACCTCAGCTGGTCACGTAGGATCCCTATGAACTCCCGGATCACTACGCTGGGGAAGTAATACCATACTGTTCTCGGCCCAATGACATGGGCCCTCATGCCAAGCTTCCGAGTCAGGAGAGCGGTTCGAAATACGTGGTAGCTGCTGGTCACGACCTGCACAGACGACTGCGGGTCACCCAACAGCTCGCGAGAGAACTTGAGATTCTCCGCTGTATTGCTCAAAGCTGTCTCCGCGATGACCTGGTCCGGCGTGACTCCCTGGCTCATCAGGTAGTCACGCATCGCATCACCCTCGGGGACCGGTTCGTCTTGCCCCTGACCGCCACTGGTGACCAGTAGCTTCGCACCGTACTGGCGCTGGGCGTGGAGCCCACGGCAGAGCCGGCCGGCCAGCAATGGCAGGACCTGACCGTTGATGAGGCCCGCCCCGAGCACGATGACAGCCTCAGGGGTGAGCTGAACCCGTCTTCACCGGTAGAGCAACGACGCCACGAGAAAGACAGAGAAACAGAACTCGAAATAACCCACGAAGAGCGTCGCCGCGAGGTGGAGGCCATAGCGAATCAAGTAGCCCACATCATCATGGACCGCACCGGAGGGCTCAAGCAATCGCAATGTGGTCGGGAGAGACTAGCGCGATCCCAGTGACGAGGGCCGAAGCGTTGCCCAGTGAGCGGCTCTCTCGACGCAGCACGGTGACGCCGCTCCACAAGAGGAACACGGTCAGAACCGGGTAGCCAAGAACGTTTCCTGCGACCAGGATCACCACGGCAGTGAGCCCAGTACCGATAAGCACCTCGGGGTGGCCATGTTCCAGCGCGAGAAGTCCACCAGCGACAAGTGCGGCCAACGCTCCAAACATTCCTCGGACGAAGGATCCCAGTCGGCGTCCGTCACGGAAATACCTCGTCAGCCCCCAACCCGCTGTACCAAGTCCGCACAGTCACAGTATCGGCCACGTCCATATGAGCATCATCGCTAATCTTCCGGCGCAGGCACTGTGGCACTGCACTCAACGCCCTCACCTGGAGCACTCGATTCCGATTCCGCCAAAGTGTGGGAGTCATCGACGATGACCACGCAACGCAGGACGACGTCGGCAACCCCGGCGACGGAGACCGACACATCATCATCGACTCGACCGAGCGTCTCAAACTGTGCTGGAAGAGAGCCGTTCGTCACCGTAGATCCCACTGTCTCCTGCCCACTCACCCCGGATTCACGTCCGAGATACTCAACCCGCAAGTTTTCAGCATCGGCTCCGTCGGACACTGTCTCGACCTCGTAGGTCACAGCTCGTGTTTCCTCGAAGAACCCACACCCGCTCAGGACCAGCCCGAGTGCCAATCCGACCGCGCTGAGCGACATCGCGCGATGGACTCTCCTCGGGGTCGTCAGACTTTGCTTCCCGTGGACACATACCTCAGTCATCTCATTCTCCTTAACTCCCGTTCAGGGGCATGACGAATATTTACTGCATCGAGAATATGAGGCGCACAACTGCCCAGGAACATTCCTGAGTAGGACTTTTTTCAGAGATTCTCAAGTGACTGATTCTTCGGGAGTAGGCCATCTCCCCCTGTAGTAGGAGATCGACGCCCGATCTGATCACATTCGGAGAGTGCGTTTGTATGACGCGGTCCAGAACACCGCCGTGTGTCGCTCCCAGACTCACGCTCACAAGCCACAGACCGACAGAATGCCCAGAAAACTCCCACAAGGGCCCATTCTGGGGCGCACTATGCCGATGCGACGCTGCATGACAGAGTAGACCCCGAAAACTTGAGCCCCATGAACGCGCGTATTGGAGGATTCGCCGAAACGCTCCCTGCCGTGGTCCGGGCGAGGAAGCGGTGGGCTTAGTCAGCGAGCTCCTCGAACGAACACGCCCGAGATAAGTCACTGCACGAGAACGCCGGCCTCTGGTACACGGCTCACCACCGGCCGTTGCGGGGCCGCGGTTGGCAGACCGGGCACCAATAGGAGGAGCGGCCCATGAACTTGGCCCGCTGGATCACCCCGGCGCTGCGACCGTCCACCGCGCAGCGGGAACATTCGCAGCCCGCCTGCCCATAGGCCTGCAGCGAACGGGAAAAGTACCCGGAGGCGCCGTTGACGTTGACGTAGAGCGAGTCGAAGCTCGTCCCTCCGGCCTCGAGCGCGGCGGACATGACCTCCCGGGCGGCGGCGAGGAGCCGGGAGGCCTCGTCCCGAGTGACCGTCTCGGTTCGGCGGGCGAAGTGCAGCCCGGCGCGCCAGAGTGCCTCATCGGCGTAGATGTTCCCGATTCCGGAGATCAGCGACTGGTCGAGCAGCGCGCGCTTCAGCCCGGAGCGCCTGCGGCGCAGAGCCCGGAAGAGCCGCTCATCAGCGGAGGGGTCGGTGGCCGTCTCGAAGGGGTCGGCCGCGATATGCGCCACCGGGGCCGGCACCGCGCCGGAGGCATGGTCGGCGGCGACCAGGCCAGTGACCTGCATGCCTCCGAAGATCCGCTGATCCACGAAGCGCAGCTGCTCCGGCGCCCCACGGCGCGCGGAGAGGTCCAGAGAGATCTTCAGGTGCTTCTCCGCCGCAGCGGCGCGATCCTCCACCAAGACCTGACCGCTCATGCCCAGATGGATCAGCAGCGCGGAGTCGGCAGAGTCCAGCGGAAGCCAGAGATACTTCCCGCGGCGCTGCGGCTCCTGCAACGTCCGGCCGAGAAGCCGAGCACGGAAGTCCTCGCCGCGAGCGAAGGGCGCCGGGTCGGGCTGGGTGGGGGCGTCAGCAGGAGCCCCCGGGTCAGAGCCTGGGGACGGTTCATGCCGACGAAGACTGCGCGCGTCATGGACGTCGACGTCCATCACCTGACGGCCGGCGACCCAGGCGGCGAGTCCACGACGGACGACCTCGACCTCGGGAAGCTCAGGCATGGCGGGGCGCTCTGCGAGTCAACGGTCCAGGACGTCACCGAGGACGTCGTCGAGCACATCGTCCCTGACGGCGTCAGGTGAGCCGCCCGCCAGCTTCTCCACGGAGCGTCGAGCAGCTTCCCGCTCGGCGTCTTTCTTAGACTTGCCGGTCCCCGAGGCGTAGGCTACGCCACCGATGATCAGTGTCGCAGTGAAGCTCCTGTCATGGTCCGGTCCCGACCCTTCGATCCCATAGCGGATATCTCCCAGCCCGCGCTGGGCGGAGATCTCCTGGATCGTCGTCTTCCAGTCCTTGCCGGCACTCATCGCCTGCGCATCGGAGAGCAACGGGACCACCAGTCGCAGCACCAGGCGGCGGGCGGTCTCGAAGGAGGTCGAGAGGTAGGCAGCCCCGATGAGCGCCTCCATGGTGTCGGCGAGGATCGAGTCCTTGTCCTGGCCGCCGGTGCGCAGCTCGCCGGTGCCGAGGCTGATGTGCGGCCCGACCTGCAGGGCGCGAGCGATCCGGGCCAGAGCCCGGGTGCTCACCAACGCAGAGCGCAGCTTGGCCAGATCCCCCTCGGAGTGATCCGGATAGGTGCGGAACAGGTAGTCCGTGACGGCATAGCCCAGCACCGAGTCACCGAGGAACTCCAGACGCTCGTTGGTGGGCATCCCGTCGTTCTCGTAGGCGTAGGACCGGTGCGTCAGGGCACAGCGAAGAGTCTCGGGGGCGATGTGCACCCCGAGACTCTTCACCAGTGATTCTTGGTCATCCGCTCCGACGGGTCCGCCGGAAGGAGCCGTCGAGGTCACGCGTCGGCGACCTTGCGACCCTTGTACTCGTAAAACAGCGGGGTGCCGGCCGAGTCGGTCACGAGCTTGGCCTGGTGCGGCTGGCTGTAGACGACACGGCCGTTCTCGACCGTCTTGACCAGCGAAGGCGCCTGGGCCTTCCACTGCGAACGGCGGTGACGGGTGTTGGCACGGGACTTCTTCCGCTTCGGAACAGCCACTGTGTCTCTCTTCTCTCTCGGTGTCGGTCAGGTCATCGGCAGGGGCCGCGGCCCCTCCCCGGTGGGGTCTTGTCAGTCCTCGGGCTTGTCCAGCCCGTCCCGCAGGTCGGCCAGGGCCGCCCAGCGGGGGTCGATCTGCTCGTGGAAATGCTCGGGGTCATCCTCCATGCGGAGTCCGCACTGGGAGCACAGCCCGGGGCATTCCTCGCGACAGATCGGCTGGAACGGCAGGGCCGAGACCATAAGGTCACGGAGCACCGGTTCCAGGTCGATCCTGAGATCCTCGCCGATGAGACGCTCGTCCTCGTCCTCCCCTGATGCGTCGGCGGCGCGCTCCGGATAGGTGAACAGCTGCATGACGTCGACCGTGAGCGGCTGTCCCAGCTCCCCGAGACAGCGTCCGCACTGGCCGGACATCCGTGCCGAGACGGTGCCGGTGAGGAGCACGCCCTCATGCACCGACTCGATCCGCAGATCCAGCTCGAGGTCCTCGCCCTCGGGGAATCCCACGAGCACCGTGGAGAAACCGGCGGGCACGCCGACGGTCCTGGCGAGATGCTGTTGGGTCCCGGGTCTGCCCCGGAGCTCCTTCGCATCGATCACCAGGGCACTTCCGTGCGGTGCAGCCACGATGGAGACTCCCTGCGGACGACGAACGATTCGATCCTCGAGGACCGACGTGCCAGTCTATCCCACGCCGGCGCCGGTGACGAATCCGGCCGGAACACCCTCGGCGGCGTGTCGTCGTGGGCTCTCTGACCGGACGCGGATCACAGACCGGGGACGAACTCCTTGAGCCAGGTCCGCAGGTCCGCGCCGAGATCCTCGCGGTCCACCGCCAGGGTCACCACGGCTTTGATGTAGCTCAACTTGTCCCCGGTGTCATAGCGGCGTCCGCGGAAGACCACCGCGTGCACCCCGCCACCCTGCTCGGCCGGAGTCGAGGCCATCGTCTGCAACGCATCGGTCAGCTGGATCTCACCACCACGTCCCGGAGGGGTCTGCTCGAGCCGATCGAAGATCGCCGGATGCAGCACGTACCGGCCGATGATCGCCAGATTCGACGGCGCCTCCTCCACGGGGGGCTTCTCCACGAGCCCGGTGACCGGCACCACGGTCTCGTCACCGTTCTCCGTGAGCCCGGCACCCGCACGCCCGGTGTCGACCACCCCGTAAGCGCTGATGTCCTCGACCGGGACCTCCATCACCGCGATCACGGATCCGCCGAGCTCCAGCTGGGTGTTCAGCATTGTGGTCAGCAGCTCGTCCCGGGGGTCGATCAGGTCATCGCCCAGCAGCACCGCGAAGGGCTCATCCCCGACGTGCTGACGAGCACACAGCACTGCGTGCCCCAGTCCTTTGGGGTCTCCCTGGCGCAGATAGTGGATGTCGCCGAGCTCGGTGGCCTCCCGGACCGCCGCCAGCTTCGCGGTGTCCCCCTTGGCCTCCAGAGTGGCCTCCAGCGCCGGAACCCGATCGAAGTGATCCTCCAGCGAACGCTTGTTGCGCCCGGTGATCATCAGGATGTCATCCAGGCCCGCGGCGGAGGCCTCCGCCACCACGTACTGGATGGCCGGCTCGTCCACCACCGGCAGCATCTCCTTGGGCATGGCCTTCGTCGCCGGGAGGAAGCGGGTCCCCAGGCCCGCCGCTGGAATCACGGCCTTGCTGATCGGCTTCATGCTGCTCATCGACCTCTCTCTGGTTCACGCCTCGGGTACCGAGGACTGATGGTACGAAGGACCGCAGTATCGGGGAATCTAGCATGTCACCGACTCCGCCGCGGCGTGGTTCAGGCCTCGTGACGCCGTTCCGCGAGACGCCGCTGCGCGGCCCGAGGCACATGTTCGGAGACATCTCCGCCCAGGCTGTGAACCTCCTTGATCAGGGTGGAGGACAGATGTGTGTAACGACCGTCGGCAGGCAGGTAGATCGTCTCGAGCCCGGAGAGGTGGCGATTCATCGTCGCCATCGGGGTCTCATAGGAGAGGTCCTTGGCATCCCGCAGCCCTTTGACGACCGCGTTGGCGCCGTGGGCCTTGCAGAACTCGGCCAGCAGTCCCTCGCCCAGCGGCCTCACCGTCACTCCGCGCACATAGGCGAAGGTCTCCTGGACCATCTCCATGCGTTCCTCCACGGAGAACATGGGCCTCTTGTGCATGTTCGGGGACACCGCCACGATGACCTCGTCGAACAGGTTGGAGGCACGAGCGATGATCTCGACATGCCCGTTGTGCAGGGGGTCGAAGGATCCGGGGCACACGGCTGACTGCATGTACAGGACACTACTGCAGGTGACCCCTCCTCGGCGGGAGGGAAGACCGATGTGTCTACGATGGGAGGCATGCTCTCCCGCTCCGGCCACCAGTCTGAATCCGCCTCCGCCGCCCTCTCCCGCGTCCCCTTGGACCACCGCCCCCTCTGGGCCAAGGCGGCGATCGGGGCCAACACGTTCGACTTCGAGACCGCCACGGTGCTGCCCACCATCTATGAGCGCACCACCGCCGCCGCCCTGGCCCATGATGCCGTGAACCTCGGACAGGGCTTCCCTGACCGGGAGGGTCCGGATTGGCTCCAGGCCGCCGCCGCGGAGGCCATCACGGATCCGCAGGTGGGCCCGCCGAACCAGTACGCCCCCGGACTCGGACTGCCGGTGCTGCGCGAAGCCGTCGCCGAGGACCACCGGCGGCGATACGACGTCACCCTGGACCCCGCCGAGCAGGTCATGATCACCACCGGCGCCACAGAGGGCATCACGGCGGCGATCCTGGCCTTCGCCGAACCCGGCTCCGAGGTCCTGACCTTCGAGCCGCACTACGACTCCTACGGCGCCTGCACCGCCCTGGCCGGCGCCGAGCTGAAGGGCGTGCCGTTGCGCGCACCGGACTTCCGCCCGGACGTCGACGCCCTGGAGGCCGCCGTCACGGACCGGACATCGCTCATCCTGCTCAACACCCCCCACAACCCGACGGGAACGGTCTTCAGCCCGGAGGAGCTGCGCCGGGTGGTCGACATCGCCCGGCGCCATGGGCTGCGCATCATGTGTGACGAGGTCTATGAGCACCTGGTCTTCGACGACGCCACCCATCGCCACCGCACGATCCTCTCGGTCCCCGGCGCTCAGGAGGTGGCCGTCGCCGTGGGCTCGGCCGGAAAGTCCTTCTCGCTCACCGGCTGGAAGGTCGGCTGGATCACCGGCTCCACGGAGCTGCTCAACAAAGTGCGCGGGGTCAAGCAGTTCCTCAGCTTCTCCTCGGGACCCGCCTACCAGTGGGCGATCGCCCAGGGCCTGCGTGATGACCGCGGGTTCTTCGCCGCCAACGCCGCCGCGCTCGCCGCCGGCCGGGACCTGCTGCGCGGGGGCCTCCGGGAGGCCGGGCTGCGCCCGAATCGGGCGGAGGCCGGGTACTTCGTGGTCGCCGACATCGCCGAGGTCACCGAGCTCTCCGGCCCGCAGTTCTGCGAGGTGCTGACGCGCGAGGTCGGCGTCGCCGCGATTCCGGTCGCCGCGCTGACCATCCAGCATCGCGCCAGCACGGACGACGAGCTGCAGCGACTGGTCCGCTTCGCGTTCTGCAAGGAGCCGCGGACCATCGAGGAGGCCATGCGCCGACTGCGCGAGCGCCTTCCCGCGGCATTGGGCTGAGCACCATGGTCCACCCCGAGGAGAACCCCGCGGCGCGGACGCCGACACCCAGCCCGCCGCACACCCTCCCGCGCAGCATCGGGCTCTCCGGCTCGGGCACTCTGGCCGAGCTGCGAGCCGACGATCTCACCGAGGCCGGAGTGGTGCTGACCATCGACGGCGTCGAGCAGTCCCATGTGGAGACGGACGACCCCGGCTGGCTGCTGCATGACTACACGGTGCGGATCGGCGCGGTGCTCGACGCGCTGGGAGACGGCACCGCCTCGACCAGAGGACGGCGCGTGCTGCACCTCGGCGCCGGGGCCCTGACCCTGCCGCGCTGGGTGGAGCACCGAGCTGCAGAACGACACCTGCCCGCCCCCGAGCAGATCGTGCTGGACCTCGAGCCCGAGCTGATGGATTTCGTGCTCGAGACGCTGCCGATGCGCACCCGCCCGCACACGATCGTCGCGGACGCCGCCGCAGCCCTGGCTCCCAGCGGGGCGCTGGCCGGACGTCACCACGACGCCGTCGTCGTCGACCTCTTCAACAGTGCCGACGCCCCCGAGGCGGTCACCTCCACGCAGTTCTGCCGCAGGCTCGGAGCGATCGTGGCCCCCGGCGGGGTGCTGGTGATGAACCTGGGTGACGAGCCGGGACTGGCCTTCGCCCGCCCGCTGATCAGCCGGCTGGTGTCCGGCGCCGCGGCCGGGGAGGCCGTACGGTGCCTGGTCACCGCCCCTGCCGATGTCCTCGAAGGCGCCGTCGCGGGGAACCTGGTGGTCGCCGTCGCCGACGCTCCGATCCGGTCCCGCGCCGCCGAGGCGATCTGGGCCGCCGGACCACATCCGTGCGAGGTGCTCAGCGGGCATGAGCTTCAGGTCTGGCTCGCGGCTCAGGAGGGCTCGGCGAACCAGATCTGAGTGGTGCCGTAGGCGCGCTCCTGGAAACGTTCCAGGCCTTCCGGCCAGCTGGGCTCCGGGCTCCGGGCGTCTCGCTCGACCACCACTGTGGCCGCGGGATGGAGCTGCGGGACCGCCGCGGACAGCAGAGCCGTGAGCTCCTGCTCCTCGAGGGCGTAGGGCGGGTCGAGGAAGAGCAGCTCGATCGGCGCGTCGTCACGCCGCTGCAGGTGACGCAGCGCGTCACAGCGGTGCACTGTGGCCCGGTGCGCCTCGAAGAACGTCACGTTGCGCTGCAGGGTGCGCAGCGCGGGTTCGGCCCGGTCCACCAGCTCCACGTGGCGGGCGCCGCGGCTGAGCGCCTCCAGCCCCAGCGCCCCCGAGCCGGCGAAGAGGTCCACGACGACGGCGTCCTCGAGGGCGTCATAGACCTCGAGCCGGGAGAACAGCGACTCCTTGACCCGATCGCTCGTGGGCCGAGTCCCCTCCCCGGGGACCGACGCCAGACGGCGGCCCTTATGCGTGCCGGCGATGATACGCGCCACTGATGCGCCTCTCTGTCGGTCGTGCGGGATGTCGGTCGTGCGGGGTGTCGGTCGTGCGGGGTGTCGGCCGTCCGGGGTGTCGGCCGGCTCGGCTCAGCCGCGCTCCAGGTAGGCGTCGGCACCGTCGCTGCGGGCGATCCAGGCGTCGATCGCCTCCCGCAGCGCGGCGTGGCCCTCCCACTGCGGATCTGCCGCCGTCATGGCCTGCACGTGGTCGGCGGCACCGGCGATGACCTGCTCGTCCCGGACGATGCGCAGCAGTTTCAGCGTGGTGCTGCGGCCGGCCTGGGAAGCGCCGAGCACATCGCCCTCGCGCCGACGCTGGAGGTCCAGCCGAGCCAGCTCCATGCCGTCGCTGTGCGCGGCGACCTCCTCCAGACGCTCCAGGGACGGGTGCTCGTCCGGCAGCCGGGTGACCAGCAGACAGAGACCCTGCGCGGAACCGCGGCCGATGCGGCCGCGGAGCTGATGCAGCGTGGAGATGCCGAAGGCGTCGGCGTCGAGCACCGCCATCACGGTGGCGTTGGGGACGTCCACCCCGACCTCGATGACGGTGGTGGAGAGCAGCACATCGATCTCTCCGCGTTCGAAGGCCGTCATCACCGCCTCCTTCTGGGTCGCGTCCATCCGACCGTGCAGGCTGGCCAGGCGCAGTCTGCCGATCAGCGGATGCTCCGCGAGCCGCTCGGCGAGCAGCTCCACGGAGGCGTCCTGCTCGATCTGTACCCCGGTCTCCGGATCCTCGCGCTGGTCCGACTCGGAGATCTTCGGGCAGACCACATAGGCCTGATGCCCGGCGGCGACCTCTTCAGCGATGCGCTCCCAGACCCGGCCGATGACCCGCGGGCCCTGGACCATCCGAGCCACATGGGTGCGGATCGGCTGCCGGCCGGCCGGCAGCCCGTCCAGGACGGTCAGCTCGAGATCGCCGAACACCGTCATCGCGACCGATCGAGGGATCGGGGTGGCCGACATGACCAGCATGTGCGGGGTGACCGTATAGCGGTGCCGCAGAGCGTCACGCTGCTCGACGCCGAAACGATGCTGCTCGTCGACGACGACTATCCCCAGGTCGGCGAACTGGACCTTCTCCCCCAGCAGCGCGTGGGTGCCGACGACGATGCCCGCCGCTCCGGAGGCGATGTCCAGCAGCGCCTGTCGACGCTCCCCGGTGCTCATCGAGCCGGTCAGCAGAGTGACCTTCACCGCCGGGGCGTCATCCGGGCTGTCCCAGGCCGAGAGCAGATCCGTGCCGGCCAACGCACCGAGCATCCCCCGCAGCGACCGCTCGTGCTGGGCGGCCAGCACCTCCGTGGGCGCGACCAGGGCCGCCTGCCCCCCGGCGTCCACGACCTGGAGCATCGCACGCAGCGCCACCAGCGTCTTGCCGGAGCCGACCTCGCCCTGCAGCAGGCGGTTCATCGGCTCGGCGCCGGCCAGATCCGCGGCGATCAGCTCCCCGCAGCCTCGCTGTCCGGCGGTGAGGGTGAAGGGCAGGGCGGCCTCGAAGACCCCGAGCAGCCCGCCCTCGCGACGCGGCCGCGGGTGCCCGACGCCGGGACCCGCCACCGCACGACGCCGGGCCAGCAGCGCCTGCAGCAGGAAGGCCTCCTGGAATCGCAGCCGACGCAGCCCCTCAGCGGGGTCCTCCATGCGCGCGGGCCGGTGGATCAGCAGGTAGGCGGTGGCCAGACCGCAGAGGTCCTCAGAGTCGGCCACCTCGACAGGCACCGGATCCGGCCAGGTGTCGAGGTCGACCATCTCCAGCACCAGTCGCACGCAGCGGTAGATCTCCCAGCTCGAGACCTTCGCCGTGGCCGGATACAACGGGACCGGAGTGGTCCGCCCCTCCCCCGGCAGCGGAGCGCCCGACGGTCCATGGGCGGGGAGCCCCGGCGGCTCCTCGGCGTCCTCCCGCAGGACCGAATAGTCGGGATTGTTCAGGGTCAGCCGGCCCCCATAGCTGCCGACCTTGCCGTGGAACATCGCCCGGACCCCGGAGTTCAGATCACGGAAGGCCCCGTGTCCCTGGAAGAAGGCCATCTGGAGACGGACGCCGTCGTCGTCCTCGACGAGCACCTCCACCAGGAAGCCGCGGCGACGCTGCATGCGCCGTTTGGACGAGCTGACCACCCGGGCAACGAAGGTCACGTGCTCGTCCTCGCGCAGCTCGGCCAGTGAGGAGAGCTGCCCGTGCTCGACCCAGCGGCGCGGGATGTGCTCGAGCAGATCTTCAGCGGTGCGCAGTCCGAGCTCACGTTCCAGAGTGCGCGCGGAGGCCTCACCGAGCAGCCGGTCCAGCGGCGTGTGCGGTCCGTGTCCGCTCATCCGCCGAGCTCCGTGAGGGTGAGCGCCTCGACCGAACCGGCGGCGCGGATCGCCTCAGCAGTGGGCCCACGCCGGGCGGTGTGGACGTGCACTCGCCAGCGGTAGGCTCCCGCGGCATCCGCCTCGACGTCGACGGGGGTGATGATGACCGAATCCCCGAGCTCATCGAGCCGGTGCCGCAGCGACGCGGCGCCGAGCGGGTCCAGGCGGACGGTGGCCATGATCTCCACCAGGCGGCTCGCGGCGGCATGCTCGGTCTGCTGCGGGGACGTGGACGCGGCAGGGCCCGTGGGGGACCCATCCTGAGCGGCGCCGACGGGCTCCTGCGGCGCCGGTCCGAGCAGACCGGGCAGCCCGTCCAGGAGGTCCTCGGCGAGCTCCTCCCCACAGACCGTGGCACGCAGCGCATCGAAGATCAGCAGCAGGCCGGTGCCGCCGGCGTCGACCACCCCGGCGGCGCGCAGCACGTCCAGCTGATCCACGGTGGCCTCCACCGCGGCTCGACCGGAGCGCAGCGCCCGGTGCAGACATTCCTCGAGCGCGGCGCGGCTCTCCGGCTCCTCGGCGGTGAGGGCGCTGGAACGGATCTCCGCGGCGATGGCGTCGAGCACCGAAAGCATGGTCCCGGCCACGGGTTCGGACAGGGCGCTCCACGCCCGCAGGCTGGCCCGTTCCAGACCGTCGGCCAGCCCGGGCGCGGTGAGCCGCTGATGCCCATGGAGGGGCTCGGCGATGCCGGAGAGCAGCACCGCCAGCAGGGTCCCGGAGTTGCCGTGGGCCTCCACCATGGCCGAAGATCCCACAGCGGCCAGCAGCTCGCCCAGATCCTCCTGCTCGGAGCTCTCCACAGCACGACGACAGGTGCGCACCGCGGCGAGCATGTTCGTCCCCGTGTCCGAGTCCGGGACGGGGAACACGTTGAGCAGGTCCAGCTGGCCCCTTCGGGCGTCGAGGGACTGCTCCGCGAGCGCGAACCAGCCCTGCACCGCCTGGCGGCCCTTGACCTTGCCCCTCATGGTCCTCCTCGTGCTGCGTTCTGGTGCCGGCGGCGCTAGAGGTCGCGCTCGTCCACGTACTCCTGGAGCGTGCCGTCGTTCAGGGCCTCGGAGATCTCCGCCATCGACTGGGTGTCCTGGTTCCAGATCCACTGGCCGTCGGGAGAACGTCCGGAGTCGCCGGTCGGGAGCGTGAAGAGCTGGATGTCTCCGGCGGCGCCGCGCATCTGCCAGGCCAGCGAGCCCACGGCCCGAGCGTCCAGGGTGTCGTCGACCACCAGATGCGGCGAGAAGGTCTCTACCATGTCCTGCACCTGGCCGGGGTTGGTCAGGTTCGAGGGAGAGAGCGACTCCTGGACCACCGCGCGGATGAAGGCCTGCTGATTACGCACTCGCTGCAGGTCCCCGTCGGGGAACGTCGCGCGGTGCCGCACGAAGGAGAGCGCCTGCTCGGAGTCCATGTGCTGCACGCCCGGTTCGAAGGTGTGCCCCTCCCCGGTGGTGAAGGCCTCGGAGTAGCTGGAGTTGACGTCCACTCCCCCCAGGGCCTCGACCAGGCCGATGAAGCCAAGCATGTCCACCGAGGTGACATGGTCGATGCGCACGTCGAACAGGCCCTCGAGGGTGTCGACGGTCAGCGCGATCCCACCGAGCGCCAGCGGCGCGTTGACCTTGTGCCAACCGTGCTCAGGCACCTCGACCCAGAGGTCACGCGGGATGGACATCACCTGCAGGCTGTCCCGGTCCTCCGGGATGTGCACCAGCATCATCGTGTCGGAGCGCCCACCCTGCGGCACCCGAGGAAGGTCCTCGGACTCGCCGGAGCCGCCATGGTCGTCCGAACCGATCAGCAGGACGTTGATCGAGTCGTCGTCCTTGGCGGGACGCCCCTCCTCGTCCGGGAAGACATCCTCCTCGGCGAAGGTCTGGACATTGTCCTCGTAGCTCCGGGAGAGCGAGTTCAGATACATCAGCGCGGCGACGAGCGCGCCTGCGACCAGGATCACCAAGGAACCCAGCACGATGCCGATGGTGATCCGGCTGCGCTTCTTCCGTCTCTGACGCGCCGTATCGACGGTCTCTTCTGCCATATGTGCTCCTCAGCTGGGCGCGCCCCTGCCGTCGGACGGCGGGTCTCCCCGCGAACGGCGTCCGACGGTCGACGTGCAATGAACGGGTCGACGTCGTCCCAGGATATGCCAGAACTGTGACGAGCCGTGACAGCCCTTCCGTGGGCCGCTCAGCTACGGTGTCGTGCATGCCCGTTCTCCGGACCGACTCGAGCCGCCGCCGACTGCACGTCCCGACCCTGATTCCCGTCGTCGCGACACTGACCGCCTGCTCCGGGGGCGTGGCCTCTGTGGAGCCCGCCCCGCACGCCGCCGACCCGCTGTGCGCCCAGGTGATGCTGGCCCTGCCGGAGGTGATCGGCGAACACGACCAGCGCGAGACCGACTCGCAGGGCACCGCGGTCTGGGGCGACCCGAGTCAGGTGGTCGTGCGCTGCGGAGTGGAGCCGCCGGGCCCCAGCCCGGAGCACTGTGTGAGCGCCGACGGCGTCGACTGGCTCGCGCTGGAGGAGGGCTCAGCCGACTGGCGGCTGATCAGCTACGGCCGGCAGCCCGCGGTGGAGGTGCTGCTCGATGTCGAAGAGGTCCCATCCTCGACGGTGATGCTGGCGCTCTCCGGAGCAGTGGAGCGGATCGATCAGACCCGCGAATGCACCTCCACCGAGCAGGACATCGAGGACACCGCGGACGGCTCGGACGTCAGCGAAGACCGACAGGACGCTGAAGAGCCAGGGTGATCAGCTCGGTGATCAGCTCCGAGTAGTCGATCCCAGTGGCTCTCCACATCTGCGGGTACATGCTGATCGGAGTGAAGCCGGGCATGGTGTTGATCTCATTGATCACGATCTCCCCGGCATCGGTGTAGAAGAAGTCCACCCGGGAGATGCCCTCGGCGTCCACCGCTTCGAAGGCGATCACCGCCTGCCGCCGGATCTCCTCGGCGACCTCCGCCGGCAGGTCCGCAGGACAGCTGAGGTCGGCCGCCGCAGAGTCTGTGTACTTGGCCGTGAAGTCATAGAACTGATGGGATTCGCCGCCGTCGTGGACGACGATCTCCCCCAGCTGCGAGGCGCGCGGGGACTCCCCCTCGCGACCGTCCAGGACGCCGCACTCGATCTCACGGCCGGAGATGCCCTCTTCGATGACCACCTTGGGGTCGTGCTTCTGCGCGAGCGCCACTGCCTCGTCGAGCTGTTCCCAGGCGTCCACGCGGGTGATCCCCACGGAGGAGCCGGCGCGTGCAGGCTTGACGAACACCGGCAGCTCGAGCCGACGCACCCGGTCCAGCGCCGCCTGCGGGTCGCGGCGCCACTGTCGGGCGCTCAGCGTCTCGTACCGGCCCACCGTCAGTCCGGCGGCTTCGAAGGCGACCTTCATGAAGTGCTTGTCCATGCCCACGGCCGAAGCCAGCACCCCGGCGCCCACGTAGGGCACCCCGACGGACTCCAGCATCCCCTGCAGGGTGCCGTCCTCGCCGAAGGGCCCGTGCAGCAGGGGCAGCACGACGTCGACAGGTCCCAGCAGCGTGCTCTCGCCGGCAGGACCGACCTCGAGCAGCTCGCCGGTGCGGGCTCCGGCCCCGTCGGCGCCGCCGTGCAGCGTCACCGTGGAGGCGGTCGGCGCCACTCGGGGCAGGGCCCCGCCGTTGAAGGTGTGGGTCCGCGGATCCACGGTGGGGCGGGTCCACTGGCCGGAGGCCGTGATCCCCACCGGCACGACGTCGAACTGCTCCTCGTCCACGGCCTTGAGCACTCCGGCTGCGGTCACGCAGGAGACCGCGTGCTCCGAGGAGCGGCCGCCGTAGAGGACGAGCACACGAGGGCGAGGCTGAGCAGGTCCGGGCTGCACTGGTTCAGGCATGGAGAGGGTCACTTCCCTTCGGCTTTGAGGTCTCGGGCCAGCAGCAGCGAGGCGATGCGGTCCACCGCGAGCGTGCCCTCGAGTACGGCCACGACCGCCTCAGAGATCGGCATCTCCACGCCGTGGCGGCGCGCCAGGTCGACCACGGCCGAGCCTGACTTCATCCCTTCGGCGGTCTGGGTCAGCTCGGCGGTGACCTGCTCGGCGGTCAGGCCGTCTCCGAGGAGCCGGCCGGCGCTGCGATTGCGGGACAGCGGCGAGGCGCAGGTGGCCACAAGGTCGCCCAGCCCGGCCAGCCCGGAGAAGGTCTCCAGCTGGCCGCCCAGGACGCTGGCCAGCCGTGTGGTCTCGGCCAGGCCGCGGGTGATCACCGAGGCCTTGGAGTTGTCCCCGAGGCGCTGGCCGTCGCAGATGCCCACGGCCAGGGCGATGACGTTCTTGACGATGCCGGCGATCTCCACTCCGACGACGTCGGTGTTCGTGTAGGGCCGGAAGTAGGCGTTGTTGCACAGTGCGGCGATCCGCTCGGCCACGGACACCTCCGCGCAGGCGACCACCGAGGCGGTGGGCTCCTCCCGGGCGATCTCCATGGCCAGGTTGGGCCCGGAGACGACGGCGACGCGCGCAGGCCCCACGCCGAGCTCCTCGGCGATCACCTCGGACATGCGCATGTCGGTGCCGCGCTCGAGACCCTTGATCAGAGAGACCAGCACGGCCTCGTCGTCCAGCACCTCTCCCACGGCGGTCAGGTGCGAGCGCAGCGACTGGGCCGGCACGGCCAGGACGACGACCTCCGCGTCCGTCACCGCTTCGGCGATGTCGGTGGTCGCGCGCACGCACTCGGGCAGAGGGACGCCACCCAGGTAGGAGGTGTTCGTGTGGTTCCCGGTGATCTCTCGGGCGACCTCCTCGCGGCGGGCCCACAGCACGACCTCGATCGGGCTGCCGGAGGATCGGGCCGCATCGCCGAGGACCTTCGCGAACGTGGTGCCCCAGCTGCCGGCGCCCAGCACCGCGATCCGGGCGCCGTGCTGCGCCCCGGAGGACGGTTCAGCCTGCCGGGCGATGTTCTGCACGTTCATGGATCACCCTTCCTGGACCTGACGACGCGGGACCCGCTGGCGCAGCGCGCGGTCCCAGATGAGTTCGGGCGGCTCCTCGCCGCGCAGTGCGGCCACTCCTTCGGTGAGTGCATCCTCGATGCGCTCGGTGGCCCGGGCCAGCACCTTGCGCGTGCTGGGGAGCTCCCGTAGGTCGGCGACATCCACCGGATCCCCCACGCGCAGCCGGTACCGGGGGCGTGGCAGGATCCTGGGGACCTTCCCGTAGGGAGCCAGCAGACCCTGGACTCCCCAATGGGTGATCGGCACGACGGGGACCCCGGTGCTCAGCGCCAGGCGAGCGGCGCCGGTCTTGGCACGCATGGGCCACAGCTGAGGGTCCCGGGTGAGCGTCCCTTCGGGATAGATGACGATGGCTCCGCCTGCCGCCAGGGCCTCACGGGCCTGGTGGAGGGACCGTTGCGCGCCCCGCTGGTCCCGCGCCACGGGGATCTGCTCCAGTCGGCCCAGCATGCCGCCGAACACCGGGATCCTGAACAGCGAGTCCTTGGCCAGGAAGTGCGGGGTGCTGCCGCTGCTGTACACGGCGTGGGCGACCACCAGCGGGTCGATCTCAGTGATGTGGTTGGCCACCGCGATGAAGCCCCCGCGCGGAAGTCGGTCCAGGCCGTCCCACTGCTTGCTCAGGACCAGGTTCAGGGCTGGGCGCACCGCGTTTGCGGCGGCACGGATGCTGAGCGAGGTCGGGGTGTGGCGAGGAGGTGTCACAGCAGAGAGCCTACCCAGCCTCAGCGGCCAGTCATCTCGACGTCAGCGCCGAGTCCGGCGATCTTGTCGATGAACCGCTCATAGCCGCGGTTGATGATCTCGATGCCGGTGACGCGAGAGGTGCCCTGGGCGGCGAGTGCCGCGATGAGGTGGGAGAAGCCCCCGCGCAGGTCGGGCACGTCGATGTCGGTGCCCTTCAGCTCGGAGGGCCCGGAGATGACGGCCGAGTGCAGGAAGTTCCGCTGGCCGAAGCGGCAGGGGTTGGACCCCAGGCATTCACGGTGGAGCTGGATGGAGGCTCCCATCCGTTTGAGCGCCTCGGTGAATCCGAAGCGGTTCTCGTAGACGGTCTCGTGGACGATGGAGACCCCATGGGCCTGGGTGAGCGCGACGACCATCGGCTGCTGCCAGTCGGTCATGAAGCCCGGGTGGACGTCGGTCTCCAGGACGAGGGGCTTCAGCGGGTCCCCGGCGTGCCAGAAGCGGATGCCGTCGTCGTCGACCTCGAATTCCCCGCCGATCTTCCGGTAGGTGTTCAGGAAGGCGGTGAGGTCGCGCTGGGCCGCACCGTGGACGTAGATGTCACCGCGGGTGACCAGCGCGGCGGAGGCCCAAGAGGCGGACTCGTTGCGGTCCGGGATCGCCCGGTGCCGGAATCCGCTGAGCCGGTCCACTCCCTCGATGCGGATCGTCCGGTCGGTGTTGACCGAGATGATCGCGCCCATCTGCTGCAGGATCGCGATGAGGTCGTGGATCTCGGGCTCCACCGCGGCGTTCTTCAGCTCCGTGATGCCCTCAGCCATGACGGCGGTGAGCAGCACCTGCTCAGTGGCGCCCACCGAGGGGTAGGGAAGGTCGAGCTTGGCACCCTTGAGGCCCTTGGGCGCGGTGATATGGATGCCGGTGACCTGCTTGTCGACGACGGCGCCGAAGGTCCGCAGGACCTCCAGGTGGTAGTCGATCGGGCGGTCGCCGATGCGGCAGCCACCCAGATCCGGGATGAAGGCCTCCCCGTTCTTATGCATCAGGGGACCGCAGAAGAGGATCGGGATGCGCGAGTCGCCCGCATGGGTGTCGATCTCGGAATGCTCCGCATTGCGCATCTGCCGCGGGTCCAGGGTGAGGTCACCGGTCTCCGGCTCGACGTCGACGGTCACCCCGTGGATGGTCAACAGATTCGTGACGATCTCGACGTCCTTGATCTCCGGCACGTTGCGGAGCTTCGAAGGTTCGCTGCCGAGCAGAGAGGCGACCATGGCCTTCGGCACGAGGTTCTTCGCGCCGCGGACCCGGACGCTGCCCTCGAGGGGCTTTCCACCCTGGATGGTGAGCAGTTTGGCCATAGTGACTCGACGATCCCTTCGTGATGCACAGGAGATGTGGCCTTGCCACTGTATCCAACGTCGTGGACGCCGTCGGACAATTCAGCCACGCGGGAAGGCAACGATTCCATGACGGGGGATCTTCCCAGCCGGTTCCCAGCGGATCCCCAGCATCACGGCGATCCAGGTCACTGCCCCGGAGGGATCAGATCCGGGCCGGGAGCGTCCTGGGCTTCCAGCGGGGACGCGTCGCCTCGAATCGCGAGATGTCCTCGGCGTGGGTGAGCGTCAGCGAGATGTCGTCGAAGCCTTCCATGAGACGCCAGCGGGTGTAGTCGTCGATCTCGAAGGTCGACTCCACCGAACCGCAGCGCACGGTGCGGGCCTCCAGGTCCACCTCCACCTCGGCGCCGGGCTCCTTCTCGAGCTCCTTCCAGATGAGCTCGACGTCGGGCTGGGCCACCTGGGCCGTGACCAGCCCCTGCTTTCCGGAGTTGCCGCGGAAGATGTCGGCGAAGCGTGAGGCGATGATCACACGGAATCCGTAGTCCTTGAGCGCCCACACGGCGTGCTCGCGCGAGGATCCGGTGCCGAAGTCGGGACCGGCGACCAGCACTGTGCCCTCGCGGTAGGCGTCCTGGTTCAGGATGAACTCAGGATCCCTGCGCCAGGAGGAGAACAGCGCGTCCTCGAAGCCGGTGCGGGTGATCCGCTTCAGGTACACCGCCGGGATGATCTGGTCGGTGTCCACGTTGGAGGCGCGCAGCGGGACGCCGACGCCGGTGTGCCGGATGATGGGTTCCATGCTCGATTCAGCTCCTCGTGGGGGACGCCGGCTCAGGCCGGCTGCGGCGCGGGGGCCAGGATGTCAGAGGGGGCGGACAGCGTGCCGCGCACCGCGGTCGCGGCGGCGACCACAGGAGACACCAGATGGGTGCGGCCGCCCTTGCCCTGGCGGCCCTCGAAGTTGCGGTTCGAGGTGGAGGCACAGCGCTCCCCCGGCTGCAGCTGGTCCGGGTTCATGCCCAGACACATGGAGCAGCCCGCGAAGCGCCATTCGGCGCCGAAGTCCTTGAACACCTGGTCCAGCCCTTCCGCCTCCGCCTGCAGGCGCACCCGCTGGGATCCCGGCACCACGATCATGCGCACCTGCGGGTCCTTCTCGCGGCCTCGGATGATCTCCGCGGCGGCGTGCAGGTCCTCCATGCGGGAATTGGTGCAGGAGCCCAGGAAGACGGTGTCCACCCGGATGTCCCGCATCGGCGTGCCGGGGGTGAGGTCCATGTACTTCAGAGCGCGCTCTGCGGAGTCGCGGTCCCCCGGGTCGTCGAAGTTCTCCGGCGCCGGCACGGCGTCGGAGAGGCTCACCCCCTGGCCGGGGTTGGTGCCCCAGGTGACGAAGGGCTCCAGCTCGTCGGCGTCGATGACGACCTCGGCGTCGAACTCCGCGCCCTCGTCGGTGCGCAGCGAGCGCCAGTTCTCGACGGCGGCGTCCCAGTCCTCGCCTTCAGGAGCGTGGGGGCGCCCCTTGATGTAGTCGAAGGTGATCTCGTCCGGGCCGATCATGCCGGCTCGGGCGCCGGCCTCGATGGACATGTTGCAGATCGTCATCCGGGCGTCCATGGAGAGCTGCTCGATGGCGGAGCCGCGATACTCGAGCACATAGCCCTGTCCGCCGCCGGTGCCGATCTTCGCGATCACCGCGAGGATGATGTCCTTGGAGCTGACCCCGGGCTTCAGCGTGCCCTCGACCGTGATGGCCATGGTCTTGAACGGCTTGAGCGAGAGCGTCTGGGTGGCCATCACATGCTCGACCTCTGAGGTGCCGATGCCCATGGCCAGCGCGCCGAAGGCGCCGTGGGTGGAGGTGTGGGAATCGCCGCAGACCACCGTCATCCCAGGCTGAGTGAGCCCGAGCTGCGGGCCCACGACGTGGACGATGCCCTGATCGTCGTCGCCGAGCGAGTGCAGCCTGATGCCGAACTCCACAGCGTTGGCGCGCAGGGTGTCCACCTGCTTGCGGCTGATCGGATCGGCGATCGGCTTGTCGATCTCCAGCGTGGGGGTGTTGTGGTCCTCGGTGGCGATCGTGAGATCGGGACGGCGGACCTCACGACCGGCGAGCCGCAGCCCTTCGAAGGCCTGCGGGGAGGTCACCTCGTGGACGAGATGCAGGTCGATGTAGAGCAGGTCAGGCGTGCGCTGCCCGCCCTTCTCCTCGCCGGGCACGACGACATGCTCATGCCACACCTTCTCCGCCATCGTCAGCGGCTTGTCCTCCATGGGATCCTCCTGAGGTCGGCCCTATACCACTACAGAAGCATCGTTGCCAGGCGGTATCCAGACCTAGACGCCCGGGTCTCACTATATGAACAGCGGGAGCCGAATCGGCGACCCACAGCTCAGGACCCGGCGCGGCATCAGGTCTCACTATCTGAGATATTTCCTCGGATTCGCAGTATGATGTGGTCCATGTCCAGCCCTCGAGCCGGTGCTCCCCGACCCCGAGCCTCCCGACCCGCCGCCTCCGCGTCCGGCCCCCAGCGGCCCGGCACCGCCCCGCCGCGCGGACGCGCAGCTGACCCGGCCCGCCCCGCGGACCCGCCGCTGGGCCCGCCCCGCCCGCTGCACTCCCCCTCAGGAATCGGCGTGGTGGACAAGTCGGTCCTCATCCTCGACGCCCTGGAGGCCGGCCCGGCCTCCCTGGCCCAGCTCGTGGAATGCACCGGGCTGGCCCGCCCCACGGTCCACCGGCTGGCCTCGGCGCTGATCCATCACCGCTTCCTCAGCCGAGATGTCCGTGGCCGCTACGTGATCGGCTCCCGACTGGCCGAACTCGCCTCCGCCGCCGGTGACGACCGGCTCGTCTCCGCCGCCGGGCCGATCCTGCTGCGGCTGCGTGACGCCACGGGCGAGAGCTCCCAGCTGTACCGCCGGCAGGGCGATGCGCGGGTCTGCGTGGCCTCCGCGGAGCGCCCCATCGGACTGCGCGACTCCATTCCGATCGGGACCCAGCTGTCGATGCGAGCCGGTTCGGCCGCCCAGGTGCTCCTCGCCTGGGAGGACCACGAGCGCCTCGTCGAAGGACTCCAGGGGGCTCGCTTCACCCCCACGGTGCTGGCCGGGGTACGTCGACGCGGCTGGGGAGAATCGCTGGGCGAGCGCGAGCCCGGCGTCGCCTCGGTCTCGGCGCCGGTGCGCGGCCCCTCCGGCCGGGTGATCGCCGCCGTGTCCATCTCCGGGCCCATCGAGCGGCTGACCCGCCAGCCGGGCCGTCAGCACGCTGAAGTGGTCGTCCAGGCCGCTCATCAGCTGACCGAGATGGTCCGGAAGAACCCCGACGCCGCCGAGCACGGACTCGGAGAGGATCCCGGGCGCCCCTGAGGTCGCCGCCGACGTCGCCGCCCCCCTCGCGCAGCGGCCTCGGACGCCTGGATCGTCACAGACCCGCCGCCCGGACGTTGTGCCGCCGGCTCCCCCGCTCACGCACCTATGATGGGTCCGTGATCAAGAACATCAGTGTCATCGGTACCGGATATCTGGGCGCCACGCACGCGGCGTGCATGGCGGAGCTCGGCTTCGACGTCGTCGGAGTCGACGTCGACCCGGAGAAGATCGAACGCCTCTCGCGCGGGGAGCTGCCCTTCCATGAACCCGGCCTGCCGGAGCTCATCCGCCGCCACGTGGACTCGGGCAGGTTGCGCTTCACCACCGACCTCGACGCGGTCGGCAGCTGGGCGGACATCCATTTCATCGCGGTGGGCACTCCCCAGCAGAGCGGCGGCACCGGGGCGGACATGACGTTCGTCGACACGGCCGCCGCCGGACTCGCACGCGCCATCACCAAGGACGCGCTGATCGTCGGCAAGTCGACCGTGCCGGTCGGCACCGCCAGGCGGCTGCGCGACCTGGTCGCCGAAGAGTCCCGCGACGGGGTCAGGGTCGCCCTGGCCTGGAACCCCGAGTTCCTCCGCGAAGGCTTCGCGGTGCAGGACACGCTGCGCCCGGACCGCCTGGTGGTCGGCACGGACTCCCCCGAGGACGAGGCCACGCTGCGCGAGGTCTACGCCGACGCGCTGAGCCGCGAGACGCCGTGGGTCGCCACCGACTTCGAGACCGCCGAGCTGGTCAAGGTCGCCGCCAACGCCTTCCTGGCCACCAAGATCTCCTTCATCAACGCCTTCTCCGAGGTCACCGAGACCGTCGGCGGTGACATCCGCACCTTGGCGGACGCGATCGGACACGACGCCCGCATCGGTCGGAAGTTCCTCAACGCGGGGGTCGGCTTCGGCGGCGGCTGCCTGCCCAAGGACATCCGCGCCCTGCAGACCAGGGTCTCCGAGCTCGGCCTGGACCACACGATGAACTTCCTCAATGAGATGGACCAGATCAACCTGCGACGCCGCGACCGGGTCGTCACCCTCGCCGAGCAGATCCTGGGGGACCTCAGCGGGCGCCGCATCGCTGTCCTCGGGGTGAGCTTCAAGCCGCTCTCGGACGACGTGCGCGACTCCCCCGGTCTGGATGTGGCCAACCGGTTGTTCAACTCCGGCGCCGAGGTCTTCGTCCATGATCCGGAGGGCAATGCGAACGCCGCGAAGCGCTTCCCGCGCCTGGGCTATGTGGACTCCCTGGCCGAAGCCGCCCAGGACGCCGATCTGGTGGTGCTGACCACCGAATGGGATGAGTTCAAGGCATTGACTCCCGCCGACCTGGACGGAGTGGTGGCCGCGAAGAACTTCCTGGACGCCCGCCACGTGCTCGACGCCGCGCAGTGGGAGGGCGCCGGCTGGACCTTCGCCCAGCTCGGCCGTCACTTCCCGCAGGACTGAGAGCCGGACCTCGAGGCGGGCCCCGCGCCCTGCCGGAGCGAGTCCCATCCCGCGCTGACGGTGCCCCCGGCGAACACGCCGGGGGCACCGTCGCATCTGCGCACCTCTCCTATCCGACGGAAACCCTCGGGCAGGTCGACCTCACCGGGGAAGGTCGCGAGCAGGGCATAGTCCTCTCCCCCGCCGAGCACCCACCCGCGGGAGCTGTGCGCGTCCAGACGGCCCAGCGCAGTGATCTCCTCGGCAAGAGTCTGCTCCTCGAGGACGAGGGCGACCTCGGACGCCCGGGCCAGCCGGTCCGCGTCGCGCAGCAGCCCATCGGAGACGTCAAGTCCCGCGGTCGCGCCGGAGGCCAGCGCCCGGGGCCCCGCCGTCAGGTCCGGGGCGGGACGGCGCTGGGCATCGAGGCAGGCCTCCAGCAGAGATTCGGCGCCCCGCGCGGGCGACACCTCCCCTTCCAACACCGCCAGACCGGCGGCGGCCCGACCCAGCGGCCCGCACACGGCCAGCTGATCTCCCGGCCGCGCCCCCGAGCGCAGCAGGCTCCTCGCCCCGGTGGGCGTCCCCAGGGCCGTGATGGTCACCGACACGACATCGCCGGAGCCGAGGTCCCCGCCGGCGATCACACACCCCGCAGCGCCGGGCGCCGTGGCCGCCGCCGCAATCCCGGACATGACGCCCACTGCCCAGTCCAGGCGGGTCTGCGGAGGCAGAGTGAGGCTCACCAACAGTGCGACCGGACGAGCGCCCATGGCGCTGAGGTCCGAGAGGTTCTGAGCCGCGGCCTTGGTCCCGACGGCATGCGCGGCCTCGGCGGGATAGGCCCACCAGCCGGGACGGAAGTCCTGGTCCTGGGACATGGTGTCGGTGGTGGCCACCAGCCGAGGGTCCTCCAGCCGGAGCACTGCGGCGTCGTCGCCCGGACCCACAGGCATGCCCACCGGCACCCCTCGCCCAGGAGGGGCCTGGGCACGATGGGCATCAGGGGCGTTGTGAGCGTTGTGGGCATCGATGACCTCGCGCAGGGCCGCGAGGACCACGTCCTCTCCGAGCTGCTGGACCGTGTCAGCGCCTTCAGGGTCGGCGGGGTCGGCGGGGTCGGCGGGGCGGGTCTCTGACATGGGTCCCATGATCCCATGGGACGTCACCGTCCGGCCGGGACGTCCCCTGTCATTCCAGGTCCACCAGTCCGAGTTCCATCAGCTCCATGCGGTTCCGACAGGAGAACCGCTGGAGCAGCTGGGAGATCGTGGCCTCCACCGTACGTGGCGACAGTCTCAGGACGCGGGCCACCTGGCGGGTCGGCTCGCCGCGGCGCAACAGCCCGAGGACCTGCTCCTCCCGGGACGAGAGGTCGAGCTCGGTGAAGGTGCTCAACACCCACGAGCCCTCCGGCGCCCGTCTCCGCTCCTCCAGCACGGTCCGCACGATCCAGGCCCGCTGGGACAGGTCGAGTTCATGGCGTCTCTGCCAACGGACCATGAGCACCGCCAGACCGAAGAACCTGGCCCCGGCCTGCAGCAGCACATCCGCGATCTCCAGGGCCCTCGTGTCGGACTCCGTGATCATCGCTTCCCCGAGGATCCCGATCATGCGGGCCCGGCCCGTGCTGCGCCCCCACGATGACTCCCCGATCGCCTCAGCAGCGGGGGGCCAGCCGCTGAGCACTCCGAGCAGGAGCAGCTGCTGCTCCTGGGCCCACTCCCCTGCCTCACGGGCACGCTCCGCGAGCCGCACGAGGGCATCGGCGACCTCGAAGGCACCGGGGCCGCTCCCTACCAGGGCCATTCCGGCAGTGGCCAGGCGCAGCGCCGGGAAGCCCGCAGACTCCTCGAGCCCACGGAGACGCAGATCACGATGAGCCTCGGCGGCGACCTCAGGGTCCACGTACGAGGCGCAGGCGGCGTGCACGGCGGAGGCGAACGGCAGAAGGCCATAGGGGTCGTCCCGCTCCCAGGACGCCATCGCCGAGACGGCGAACTGGGCGGCGGTGTGCATGCGGTCCTCCTGCATAGCGGCGACGGCCCCGACCGTGTCGGCCACCGCGGCGCCCGTCGCCGGGTTCGCGGCCCCGTGACGCCAGGTCCCGACGTCGAGGCGCAGGGTGTCCGTATGCCACCCCGTGACCATGGTGATCATCAGCAGAAGGCTGTGTGCGGCCTCCTCGACATCCGGCCGGCCACCTTCACGGGCCAGCTGGTCGAGCAGCAAGGATAGGACCAGGCGTCCGAGGTCCGGATGCCGTCCGAGACCGAGGCGGGCGCCGACATGGAGCTGAGCCACGGCAGCCTCGTCACAGGGGGCCTCCTGGTGGATCCGGCGCACTTCCTGGAGCCACCGGCGGGCGCCTTCGACGTCTTCGGGGTCACCGGGGCAGACGGCATCGTCGGCTGTGCCCACGATCCGGTCGAGTGTCGGAGTCGTCCCCGGCCCCAGCACCGCGGAGAGCTGCTGGACCAGCGGGTCCGCCGCAGCCGGCTGGAAGAGGCTCAGCCTACGCGCCAGGAGGAGCCCCTGCCGCAGCGCGTCGAGCCACTCGGAGGACGGGGCGGTGTCCCCCGGAGAGTGCCGGACGAGCCGCCCGAGATCCTGGACCGCCTCCCGCACGCGTCCCAGTCCGAGCATGGCGCGAACACGGAGCACACGCCCCGTCGGGCCGGGATCCTCCGCCATCGCGTCCAGCACCGCTATCGCCGGCCCGTACCAGGAACGTGAGACCGCCCCGCGTGCCGCTCGCAGCGCCTCCTCGACACCGACCTGCTCCCCCACGCGTGCCGCCCACCAGATCAGGCCGATCTCGGCCGTCGCGCCGATCCCGACCCGGGGGACCGTCGCCCCCATGACATGCCAGAGGCGAGCCGATTCGGCAGGGCGCATCCGGTCGGCGATGCCGCTCTCCAGCAGCTCCGAGGTGATCCTGAGCTCCGGAGGGCCATGAGGAGCCGGGGCATCCACACCGATGAGGCCCTGCGCCCGCAGACTGTCCACTACGCAGACTCCGAACTCCCGGACCGCCCAGGACTCCGGCAGTCGCCAGGCACAGGAGATCAGGCGGAGGAGCTCATGCTCCTTCTCCTCCAAGCCACGCATCAGCTCCGGAAGCTCTTCGGCCAGCCTGCGGCGGAAGGCGGGCTCCTCGGGCTCCCACCTCCAGACACCGTCGACTGGTCTCAGCACCTGGGTGCGACGCGCCCGGTCGAGCACCATGTTCACCGCTTGGGGGTGGCCTCCGCTGAGCAGCACCGTGCGCCGGGCCGCCAGCGAGGTCACCGGACCACCCAGCTCTCGGACCATCGCACGAACGGTGTCCTCCGGCGTGAGCGCCCGCACGGCAAGAGTCACCACCCGGCCGGTGCGTCCGTGCCGGATGACCGACTCCGGCAGGTCCTGCTGGCTCCGCAGGATCAGCAACACGGTCAGGGGCCGGCCGGACACGAACTCCAGCAGCTCGCTGAACCGCCGTTCCTCCAGCTCTGCAGGGTGCTGGACAACGATGAAGCCCACTGCGCCCGCGTCATTCTCCACCCCTGGCGGCCCGAGTGCTGAGGCGAGAGACTCCCCCGATGTGGCGTCGTGGCGCAGCCGATGCACTCGGGTCCGCCCCGCCAATTCGCCGAGCAGCTCGTCGGCGCCCCAGAGGGCCGGGATCATCACGGCGGCCACGTCGTAGTCGTCGACGGTGAGCAGGGCCTCCGCCAGTGCACGGGAGGGGCGGAAGTCCGGGGCCTCCACAAGAAGGGGCGGCATCAGCATCAGCGAGGACTCCCCCGGGTGAGAAGGGCACGCAGTGCCGTGCGGGAGCCCACGCCGAGCTTCCGGTACACGTGACGGATATGGGTCTGCACCGTGCGGGGGCTGATCCCCAGCCTCTCAGCCACATCGGCGGATTGGAGCCCATTCATCAGAAGCGCGACCGTCTCTCGCTCACGGGGCGACAACGTCGCATAGACCGCGTTCCACCGCAGGGGGCCCTCCCCCGAGCTGTCAAGATGCTCCCAGACATGCAGCCGGGGATGGCTCGTCCCCAGCCGCTGTATGGAGGCCCTGATCTGGATTGCATCTCCTGCGATGTGCGCAGAGAGCATGTCCAGGATCTCCTCCTCGACGTCGACCCGTCGGCAGGCCTGCAGCAGCAGGACGAGGTCCGTCGTCGCGAGTTCCCGCGCGCGCCGCAGCGCCAGACAGCGGAGCATGAGACGACGCACCCCCGGGACGGTCGCTTCATCGCTCGTCTGGGACCGGACGAGGGAGCCGACGGCCTCAGCCGGGGCGTGGAGCAGCCGCGCCAGCCCGAGCATCGCCGTCACCCAGGCATCCCCGTAAGACTCCCCCACCCTCGTCACCGCGACCCCTGGCGGCCCGATGAGATCCCTCGATCGCTCCCCGTCGATGAGGAAGTCCAGCGCCTCCAGCTGCATGCGCGTGACGTGGCCGCCCGGCCCTCCGGCCTCGAACTCGCTCCAGAGATCCTCCAGACGGCCGTGCAGGCTCTCCGGGCGGACCCCGCGGACGACGTCGCGGAACACCTCGACGATGCCGACGGCCAGGGCCATGGCGAGCGTGCGCTCCGGGACCTGCCGGGTGCGCCAGTCCTCGGGGAGCACCGAATCCTCGGCGTCGAGCAGCACACGGGCGACGCTGACCCGTTCGGCGACCCAGGACAGGCACACCAGGGGGATCCCCTGCTCACCGAACTGCTCGAGAGCCTGGAGCGCCGTGCGGGCCCTGACCCTGTGGTCGGCCAGCGCAGCGGCATAGGCATCGAGTGCGAGCAGGGTGCAGGTCTCCACCTGGAGGGGCTGCAGATCACCGATGAGGGTCGTGTCGCCCATGACCGGGGCCCACGAGCCCGGAGCCGGGGCGCAGAAGCGTCGCAGATACTCCGTGGCCCGGGTCTCGCGGAAAGTGCACAGCCGCCCGCTGAGGTCTGATCGCGGCCCTGACGGGTCACCCTGGTCGTCGAGGAGGCCGAAACGGATGAAGCTCCGCAGCTCGTGAGCGAGGGTCGCGATGCCGCCAGTCACGGGAGGATCCCCGGCGTCCAACACCGCAAGTCCTGCAGCCGGTGCCCCCTGTGCGGCCAGAGCGGCTGCCTCGAGACAGGACACCCGGGGATCATGGGCATCCATGCGGCGCAGCAGCACCCGCATCTGGGACAGGAGCCCGTTGCGCAGCAGGTGCGAGGCTCTGGTGATTCCCTCCTCCTCCCCGACCGGCTCACCGCGCAGCGCCCTACCCAGCGCGGACTCCGGCGCCGGCTCACCGCGCGACCGTTCCGACCTCTCGGTGTCGCAGGAGAGGGCATGCTGGTGCGCGGCACAGCTGAGCCCGACCGTGGAACGGTCCAGGACGACCAGACCTGCCGCTTCCAGCCCGAAGACCGCGTCCCGCGTCGTGGAGTCTGCGGCCAGCGAGGAGAGGTCGCGCGGCCCAAGCTCGGCGAGTTGCTGAAGCACGTCGAGGCCCACGGGCGTCGTGCCCTCCCGAAGTCTGCGGACCGTCCCACGCGCCGTGCGCCGATCCAGCCAGTCCGGCAGTCGCGCGATCGACGCCCGCCGGCCGGCGGCGCTGATCCAACCCTCGACGAGTCCGACCTCCACCACGTCCTCCAGCTCGAGGACATGTCCCCCGGAGACCTGGTGGAGGTAGCGGGTCAGGGTCTGGGTGGGAGGGACGCCCAGGAGCCGCGTGAGCAGCCGCTGGGTCGCGGCAACCGGGAGCATGTCCAGGCTCACGCGAAGCCCTCGCGGCGCACCCGCGACCCGGGCGAAGCGATACCCGAAGTCCGAACCGGGCCAACAGGTCAGCATCACGGGCACGCGTTCCTGCCGCAGCAGGCCATCCAGCGCGGTCAGCGAACTCGTGTCGAGTCGGTCCGCTCCGGGTACCAGGACGGCTCCGGGCCCGTGGGCAGGCGTCTCCAGGTGGGGGCACAGCACGGTGGAGACCACGGTGGAGACCGCCTCAGCCGTAACCCTCCCGTCGGCGCCGAGCAGATGCAGGCGGGTTCCGGTCGCTCGGGCCAGCTCCTGGATGAAGCGTTCGCTCGGCGCACCGTGCTCACCCTCGACCAAGAGGGCCGCCGCCGGGCGCGACTGCCAGTGGTCGAGCGCGCGCTTCCAGTCTGCCTCGACCATCATCAAGTCTGCGCCGCCGGGGGCGGCCTGGGGACGGGCACCAGTCATGGGCAACCTCTCGGAGCTTCCTCCTGCATCCTATAGATTCCCTGATCGCCGGAGAAGGGAGAAAGGCCGGTGGTGCCGGCAGACAGAAGAAATGCCTCGGATCATGTGATCCGAGGCATTTCTGAATATGGTGACCCCAGCGGGATTCGAACCCGCGTTACCGCCGTGAGAGGGCGGCGTACTAGGCCGCTATACGATGGGGCCATATTCACTTTTCAGCTGCCGTCAAGGCAGCTGACGGAGAGATGGCCTCCGCTCCTCGAAAGGAACAGGAGACCATCGACCGTGACCCCAGCGGGATTCGAACCCGCGTTACCGCCGTGAGAGGGCGGCGTACTAGGCCGCTATACGATGGGGCCCTATGTCATTATGATGCCCTCGTCGCCGAGGGCTGCACCAGCCTATCGACTGGGTTTTCGATCCGCAAATCGGATCGCGCTGGGCTACTAGGACTCGAACCTAGAACGACGGTACCAGAAACCGCTGTGTTGCCGATTACACCATAGCCCATCGGCTGTTGCTGGCCATTCGGCCCGCCTGGAGGATCTCTCGTCCCGGCTTTCCGCGCGCCCCGCAACGGGAAACTACTCTACACGAGCAGGTGCCCCGAGCACAAAATCGACGGCGGCCTCCACGGTGGCGACCTTGGTCACCCCCTCGGGGGCCTCCACGATGCCCTTGCGATCCACCAGCACAGACTCCAGCCCGGCATCGCGCGCGCCCACGCCGTCGACGACGGGATTGTCTCCCACATAGGCACAGGAGGCCGGGGCAAGGTCCAGCTGCCGGGCGCCTTCGTGGAAGATCGCCGGCGCCGGCTTGACCTCCCCGACGGTGTCGGTGCCGACGACGACGTCGAATCCGCCCAGCCCTGCGATGCCCAGCTTCGCCCGCTGATACGCGGCCACGTTGTTGGTCACCGCGCCCACTGCCACGCCAGCAGAGCGCAGCCGGGCCAGGGCCTCCGGCACGTCGCTGAAGGGCCGCCAGCGCCGTCTCACCGCCTGCTCATACCCGTCCTCCCAGTGGAGCAGGCTCTGCGGATCCGGAACCGGCGCCCCGGCTGCCCGGTAGGCGTCCCGGACCCGAGCGATCCGCTGCTCCAGGAAGCTCAGCTCCCCGGCGAGGTATCGGGCGTACTGCTGACCGGCGTCGCCGCAGAAGCTGCTCTCCGCGGCCTCCCAGGCGGAGTCCTCCCAGACGACCCCCTCGCGGAGGAGGTGTGCGGAGGCCAGCTCACGGAAGGTGGCCCGCATCGCACCCTCCAGGTCGACGAGCGTGTCGTCGACGTCGAACAGGACGCCGGCCGGGCTCACCGGGCCTCGACCTCCGCACGGAAGCGTGCCAGGCGCGCCAGCGAGGACTCCCGGCCGAGCAGCTCCATGGACTCGAAGAGCGGCGGGGAGACCCTGCGTCCGGAGATCGCTGAGCGCACTGCCCCGAAGGCCTTCCGGGGCTTCAGGCCGAGGCCGTCGATCAGCGCCCCGCGCAGGGCCCCCTCGATGACCTCGGTGTGCCAGGAATCCTCCGCCACGCCCTCCAACGCCGCGACGCCCGCGTCGAGGGTGCCGAGCACGTCCTCCCCGAGACCGCTGAATGCCTTGGGCTCGATCTCCAGGTCCTCGTCGGCGACGAACAGGAACCCCATCATGTCCGCACCCTCGCTGAGCAGCGCGATGCGCTCCTGAACCAGGGGCGCGGCGCCGTCGAGGATGCGGCCCTGCTGCGCGGTGAGCTCCGCGCCCACCAGCCCCAGAGCCTGCAGATGGGGTACCAGGCGGTCACGGAAGTCCGCGGGCTCCAGGCGGCGGATGTGGGTGCCGTTGATGGACTCGGCCTTCTTGGTGTCGAAACGCGCTGGATTGCCCAGGACGTCGGCGACGTCGAAGTGCTCCACCAACTGGTCCACGGTGAAGATGTCCTCGTCCGCGGAGAGCGACCAGCCGAGCAGCGCCAGGTAGTTGAGCAGGCCCTCCGGGATGAATCCGCGGTCCCGATGGTGGAACAGGTTCGCCTCCGGATCCCGCTTGGAGAGCTTCTTGCTCCCCTCCCCCATCACGTAGGGCAGGTGGCCGAACAGCGGCATGTACCGGGCCACTCCGATGTCATGCAGCGCCCGATAGAGGGCGATCTGGCGCGGCGTCGAGGACAGCAGATCCTCACCACGCAGCACGTGGGTGATCTCCATCAGCGCGTCGTCCACGGGGTTGACGAGCGTGTAGAGCGGCTGCCCGTTGGCACGGGCCACCACGAAGTCCGGGGTGGAACCTGCGGAGAAGGTGATCTCCCCCCGCACCAGGTCTGTGAAGGTGAGGTCCTCGGCCGGCATCCGCAGCCGCAGCACCGGATCCCGGCCCTCGGCACGGAAGGCGGCGATCTGCTCCCCGGTGAGGTCCCGGTCGGCGTTGTCATAGCCCAGCTTCGGGTCACGGCCGGCGGCGCGGTGCCGCTCCTCGACCTCCTCGGGAGTGGAGAAGGACTCGTAGACGTGCCCGGCGGCCTTCAGCCTCTCCAGCACGTCGGCGTAGATCTCGCCACGCTGGGACTGTCGGTACGGGCCATGCTCGCCGCCGGTCTCGACACCCTCGTCCCAGTCCAGCCCCAGCCAGCGCAGCGCCTCCAGGAGCTGCTGGTACGACTCCTCAGAGTCACGGGCGGCGTCGGTGTCCTCGATGCGGAACACCAGCTTCCCCCCGGTGTGCCGGGCGTAGGCCCAGTTGAACAGCGCGGTGCGGATCAGGCCGACATGCGGCGTGCCGGTCGGTGAGGGGCAGAACCTGACGCGGACCGGGGTGGAGGCGTCGACGACGGGGATGCTCATGGTGGTGTGGTGACTCCTGTGGGTGTTCAGCTGCGGAAGTGGTTGACCAGGGTGCCGATGCCCTCGATCTCGGCCTCGAAGCGGTCTCCCGAGGAGACCTGCCCGACGCCGGCGGGGGTGCCGGTGAGGATGACGTCACCCGGCAGCAGGGTGAAGGCCTGGGAGATGTAGGAGACCAGCTCGGGCACCCCGAAGACCATGTCCCCGGTGGTGCCGTCCTGCACGGTCTCTCCGTTGAGGCGACCGGTGATGCGCAGCCCTTCGGGGTCCAGCTCGGTCTCGATCCAGGGGCCCAGGGGGGTCGAGCCGTCGAAGCCCTTGGCCCGGGCCCACTGGCCGTCAGTCCGCTGCGCGTCACGGGCCGTGACGTCATTGCCCACGGTGTATCCGAAGATGACGTCGGCGGCCCGCTCCACAGGCACGTCCTTGCAGATCCGGCCGATGACCACGGCCAGCTCGGTCTCATAGCTGACCTCCTCCGAGAAGGAGGGCAGGGTAATGGGCTCGTGCGGCCCGGAGACTGCCGTGTTGGGGATCAGGAACAGCAGCGGAGAGACGGGCAGGTCATGACCCATCTCCTTGGCGTGGTCCGCATAGTTGCGACCCACGCCGATCGCTTTGCTCCGCGGGATGATCGGAGCGACCAGCCGCACGTCGTCGAGGGCGTGGGTGGTCTGTGCCTGCTGGATCCCCTGGTAGAAGGGATCTCCGACCAGCTCGGTGATGGTCTCCTGTCCGGGCTCTCCGGTGACGACTCCGAAGGTGGGCTCTGCGTCAGTGACGAAACGTGCGATGCGCATGCCCACCACCCTATCGCGCGAGCCTCAGACGAGACGGTGCATCCAGCCGTGGCGATCCGCGACCGTCCCCGTCTGGATCCCGAGCAGCTCGGCACGGATCGACTGGGTGACCTCGCCGGTGCCGGTGGAGGCGATCGTGCGGTCGCCGTCGAGCAGCTCGCCGATCGGCGTGATGACCGCGGCGGTGCCGCAGGCGAAGACCTCGGTGACGGTGCCGTCCTGCACTCCGCGGTCCCACTCGTCGAGGGTGACGCGACGCTCTTCGACCTGGAGTCCGCGATCCCTGGCGAGCTGGATGACGGAGTCCCGGGTGATCCCCTCGAGGATGGTGCCGGTCAGCTCGGGGGTGATCAGCCGACCGTCGGCGGTGACCAGGAAGACGTTCATCCCGCCCAGCTCTTCGATGGCGTTGTCATGCAGCGGGTCCAGGAACAGCACCTGGTCGCAGCCCTTCTCAGTGGCCTGCGCCTGGGCGGCCAGCGAGGCGGCGTAGTTCCCGCCGGTCTTCGCATCGCCGGTCCCCCCGGGCGCCGCACGGGTGAAGTCCCGGGTGACCCAGATCCGGACAGGCTTGAGCTCGCCGCCGAAGTAGTTGCCGGCCGGCGAGGCGATGACCCGATAGGTGAACTCCCGTGCCGGGCGCACCCCGAGGAAGGCCTCGGTGGAGAACATGAACGGGCGCAGGTACAGCGCCTCGCCCTCGCCGCTGGGGACCCAGTCGGCGTCGATCCCGACCAGCGCCTCCAGCGACTGCACGAACAGCTCCTCGTCGAGCTGCGGCATGGCCATCCGGCGGGCTGAGCGGTTCATCCGGCGCGCGTTCTCCCGCGGACGGAAGGTGTGGACTCCGCCGTCGGCATGACGGTAGGCCTTCATGCCCTCGAAGATCTCCTGCGCGTAGTGCAGCACGGCCGCGGCCGGGTCCAGGGTGATGGGACCGTAGGGCTCCACGCGGGCCCCGTGCCAGCCGGCGCCCTGGGTCCAGTCGATCACCGCGGTGTGGTCGGTGAAGTTCGTGCCGAAGCCCGGGTCGGCCAGGATCTGCTGGCGACGGGCCTCCGTCGTCGGCTCAGGGTGTGAGGTGACGTCGAACGTCATGGGAACAGCCTTTCGCTCGTTCTCTGCGTGCGGTCCACTCTACCGCTGCCCGGCGGCTCGGTAACCTCTCAGCCGAGTCGGGTCAGGAGGGCCTCGCCGCGCTGGGCGGTGCTCAGCCCGCGAGCCGCCTCGGGGTCCCGGGCCCACTCCGCGAGCTGAGCCTGCACGGCCTGCTCGAGGCGCGCGGCGGGCTCGGCGAGTCCGAGGTGCTGCAGCATCAGGACGCCGGAGAGGACGGCCGCGGTCGGGTCGGCGATCTGCCGGCCGGCGATGTCCGGGGCGGAGCCGTGCACCGGCTCGAACATCGACGGCGCCGAGCCTTCGACGTTGATCGACCCGGAGGCGGCGAGGCCGATGCCGCCGGTGACCGCCGCGGCGAGGTCGGTGAGGATGTCACCGAAGAGGTTGTCGGTGACGATGACGTCGAAGCGCGCAGGGTCCTGCACCATGTGGATCGTGGCGGCGTCGACGTGCATGTAGTCCCAGCCGACCTCGGGATGCTCGGCGGCGGCCTCCTCCACGGTACGGCGCCACAGGTCCCCGGCGTGCGTGAGCACATTGTGCTTGTGGACCAAGGTCAGCCGGCCGCGGCGCTGTGCGGCACGGGCGAAGGCGTCTGCGACGACGCGGCGCACCCCGTGCGCGGTGTTCAGCGAGACCTCGGTGGCGATCTCATGGGCGGTGCCGCGGCGGATCGTGCCCCCGTTGCCCACATAGGGCCCTTCGGTGCCCTCTCGGACCACGACGAAGTCGATCTCCGGGTCTCCGGCCAGCGGAGTGGCGGTGCCCGGGTAAGTGCGGGCCGGACGCAGGTTGATGCTGTGGTCGAGGCTGAACCGCAGCTTCAGCAGCAGCTCCCGCTCGATGAGCCCCGAGGGGATGCGGGTGTCCTGCGGGTCGGCGCCCACGGCGCCGAAAAGGATGGCATCATGGCCGCGCAGCCGCTCCAGAGTCGCCTCCGAGAGCGTCTCCCCGGTCTCCACCCAGTGCGCGGCACCCAGCGAGTACTCGGTCCAGGTCACCGCCACTGAGGCCGCGTCGAGCACGGACTGGAGCACGCGGCGAGCCTCGGCGATCACCTCGGGGCCGATGCCGTCCCCGGGGACGACGGCGATGTCGAACGTGGTGCCGGTGGGGTTCTGCGCAACGATGTCAGACATGTCCCTCAGGCTAGGTGCTTCTCCCGCCGGGCGGCGAGAGAAGCACCTGAGCTCTCAGCATCTGAGACCCCGGGCGACCCCCGAAGGCCCGGTTCAGACCGCGGCCGGCTCCTCGTGCCGCGGAAAGATCGGTTGCGGCCTCGCGATCGGAGTGCCTGCGACGAGCTCCTCGTCGAAGGCGGCGAAGCTGCGCGGACCGGTGTTGGAGGCGTTGGTGGCACCGGCGTCGCCGCCGGCGTCCACGCTCAGGGCGTCCAGCAGCAGGGTGGCCGAGCCCGGCATCACCGGCTGGATGAGCAGAGCGACCCGGCGGAGGACCTCGGCGGTCACCCACAGCACGGTGTTCATGCGCTCCACATCCGTCTTCTTCAGCTGCCAGGGCGCCTGCTCGGCGAAATAGGCGTTGGCCTCCCCGAGCACGTACCAGGTGCGTTCGAGCGCCCGGTGGAAGTCCTGCTTCCCATAGGCGGCGCGGCAGATCTCCAGCAGCCCGGCGGCCTGGTCCAGGATCGCCCGGTCCTCCTCGCTGAACTCACCCGCGACCGGCAGAGCGCCTTCGCAGTTCTTCGCGATCATCGACAGCGAACGCTGCGCCAGGTTGCCCAGGTTGTTGGCCAGGTCCGAGTTCTTCCGTCCGACGACGGCCTCATGGGTGTAGGAGCCGTCCTGGCCGTAGGGGAACTCCCGCAGCAGGAAGAACCGTACGGCGTCGAGGCCGTAGGCCTCGGTCCATGCGGCCGGGGCGACCACGTTGCCCACCGACTTGGACATCTTCTCCCCCGCATTGTGCAGGAATCCGTGGATCATCACCCGGCGCGGCAGCTCCAGGCCGGCGCTCATCAGGAACGCCGGCCAGAAGATGCAGTGGAACCGGGAGATGTCTTTGCCGATGATGTGCAGATCGGCGGGCCAGCGCCGCCGGAACTCCTCGGACTCGGTGTCCGGGAACCCGGCCCCGGTGAGGTAGTTCGTCAGCGCGTCCACCCAGACGTACATCACATGGTCCAGCTCCGTCTGCCCGGCCGTGAGATCCTTCGGCACCGGGACCCCCCAGTCGAAGGTGGTCCGGGAGATGGAGAGGTCCTCCAGGCCGCTCTCCACGAAGCGGATGACCTCGTTGAAGCGACTGGCCGGCGCGGCGAACTCCGGGTGGGACCGATAGAGCTCGAGGAGCTTCTCCTGGTAGGCGGAGAGCCGGAAGAAGTAGCTCTCCTCCTCGGTCCAGGTCACCGGCGTGCCGGTCTCGATCGCGAATCGCTCGCCGTCCTCACGGACCTCGGTCTCGTCGTCGGCGAAGAACCGCTCGTCACGCACCGAGTACCAGCCGGCGTACTTGTCGAGGTAGATGTCCCCGGCCTCGACCATCCGCCGCCAGATCGCCTGAGAGGCCACGTAGTGGTCGTCGTCGGTGGTGCGGATGAAGCGATCATAGGAGATGCCGAGCACCTCATCGTCCACCCTCTTGATCGCTTGGGCGTTCCGCGTGGCCAGAGCGTAGGGGGTGATCCCCTCAGCCTGAGCGGTCTGCTGGACCTTCTGGCCGTGCTCGTCGGTGCCGGTGAGGAAACGGACGTCGTACCCGTCGAGGCGCTTGAAGCGGGCCATCACGTCGGCCGAGATGTACTCGTAGGCATGGCCGATGTGCGGCTCACCGTTGGGGTAGGTGATCGCCGTCGTCAGATAGTAGGCGGGTCGTGACATCAGTGGTCGCCCCTCAGTTCCTCTCAGTTCCGTTCTTCGAGGTCGACCTCAGCGGCCAGGGCCGCGCCGACCTCCTGGGAGATGGTCTCCAGCACACCGGCAGGCAGGGCCGCGTCGACCGCCAGCACGGCCAGGGCGCGCTCCTCTCGGGTGTCCTGGGAGACCTGCATCCCGGCGATGTTCACCTCGGCCTCGCCGAGGATCCGGCCGAGGGCGCCGACCACACCGGGGCGGTCCGCATACTCGAAGATCACCAGGTGGTCGGTCAGCGGGATCTCGAGGTCGTAGCCGTTGACGCCCACGATCTTCTCGATCTGCTTCGGACCGGTGAGCGTGCCGCGGACCTCCAGGTTGACCCCGGAGGCCGTGGCGCCGCGGACGGTGAGCGCGTTGCGGTAGTCCTCGACGTCGGGGGTGGTGGTCAGCCGGGTGGCGATGCCGCGCTGCTCGGCCAGGATCGGCGCGTTGACATAGGAGACCTGCTCGGAGACGACATCGGTGAACAGGCCCTTCAGGGCGGCCAGCTGCAGAGCGTCGACGTTGTGCTCGGCGATCTCGCCGGCGGCTTCGGTCTCGACGTCGGTGAAGGCATCCGAGGCCAGCGCGTTGAGCACCCGGCCCAGCTTCTCGATGAGCGGGATTCCGGGGCGAACGAGCTCGTCGATGGCGCCCCCGGCCACGTTGACCGCGTCGGGCACCAGTTCGCCGGCCAGGGCCAGGCGCACTGATCGCGCCACGGAGACGCCGGCCTTCTCCTGGGCCTCGGAGGTGGAGGCGCCCAGGTGCGGGGTGACCACCACATTCTCTCGGCCGAAGAACGGCAGGTCGGTGGAGGGCTCGCTGGCGAAGACGTCGATGGCGGCGCCCCCGATGAGGCCCTCCGCCAGAGCCGCCTCGAGATCTGCCTCGTCGACCAGTCCGCCGCGGGCCACGTTCACCACGAACGCGGTGTCCTTCATCTTCTCGAAGGCCTCACGGTTGAGCATGCCCAGAGTCTCGGGGGTCTTCGGCATGTGGATGGTGATGACGTCCGCCTTGGCGAACAGCTCCTCGAGGGTCACCAGCTGGGCGCCGATCTGATGGGCGCGCGCCGAGGTGACGTAGGGGTCGTAGGCGATGAGCTCCATGCCGAAGGACTTCATCCGCTCTGCGACCAGGCCACCGATGCGGCCCAGTCCGATGACGCCGAGGACCTTGTCCTGCAGCTCGACGCCGGAGTACTTGGAACGCTTCCACTCCCCGTCCTTGAGCGCCCGGGTGGCCGGCGCGATGTGCCGGGCCAGACCGAGGATGTGAGCACAGGTCAGCTCGGCCGCGGAGATGATGTTCGACGTCGGGGCGTTGACCACCATGACGCCGGCGGCGGTGGCCGCCTTGATGTCCACGTTGTCCAGTCCGACGCCGGCGCGGGCGACGACCTTCAGCCGGGGCGCGTGGCTGAGCACCTCGGCGTCGACAGTGGTGGCCGAGCGCACCATGAGCGCATCGGCGTCCGAGAGATCGGCGAAGAGACGCTGGCGATCGGTCCCGTCGGACTGACGGATCTCAAAGTCCGGCCCGAGGGCCTCGACGGTGGCGGGAGAGAGTTCCTCGGCGAGTACGACGACGGGGCGGTTGATGCTCACAGTGTCCTTCTTCTCGGTGATGGGTGGTCTGTCATGCTCCGGTCAGACGTGTGGGGCCGGGCCGGTGACCGGCCCGGCCCCACACACTCTAGCGGCTCAGCGGGCGGCTGTGCCCTCGGTGTAGTCGTCCTCCTGGGTGATCCAGGAGAACAGCTTGCGCAGCTCGCGACCGGTGAACTCGATCGGGTGCGCCTCGTTCTTCTTCCGCAGCTCGGCGAACTCGGCGCCGCCGTTGCGCTGGTCGTCCATGAAGCGCTTCGCGAAGCCGCCGTCCTGGATGTCGGCCAGCACGGCCTTCATGTTCTCCTTGACCTCCGGGGAGATGACCCGCGGGCCGGAGACGTAGTCGCCGAACTCGGCGGTGTCGGAGATCGACCAGCGCTGCTTGGTGAGGCCGCCTTCGACCATGAGGTCGACGATCAGCTTCAGCTCGTGCAGGACCTCGAAGTAGGCGATCTCGGGCTTGTAACCGGCCTCTGTGAGGGTCTCGAAGCCGTACTGCACCAGCTGGGAGGCGCCGCCGCAGAGCACCGCCTGCTCGCCGAACAGGTCGGTCTCGGTCTCTTCGGTGAAGGTGGTCTCGATGACCCCGGCACGGGTGCCGCCGATGCCCTTGGCGTAGGCCAGGGCGATCTCCTTGGCCCGGCCGCTGGGGTTCTGCTCCACAGCGATCAGCGCCGGCACACCACGACCCGCCTCGTACTCGCGGCGGACCACGTGGCCCGGGCCCTTCGGGGCGACCATGGCGACGTCCACGTCCTTCGGCGGGGTGATGAAGCCGTAGCGGATGTTGAACCCGTGGGAGAACAGCAGCACATCGCCGGCCTTGAGGTGCGGCTCGATCTCCGAGGAGTAGACCGCGGCCTGGTGCTGGTCCGGGACCAGGATCATGATGACGTCGGCCTCGGCAGCGGCCTCGGCCACCGGCTTGACGGTCAGTCCCTGCTCCTCGGCCTTGGCCTTGGAGCTGGAGCCTTCCTTGAGGCCGACTCGCACGTCCACACCCGAGTCCCGCAGCGAGAGCGAGTGGGCGTGGCCCTGCGAGCCGTAGCCGATGACGGCCACCTTCTTGTCGCTGAGGACAGACAGGTCGGCGTCGTCGTCATAGTAGAGGTCAGTCACGTCGAGATCTCCTTGAGTGATGGGTTCTTCTGATGAGGGATGTCGTGGGTGGGGCCCGGGCCGCTCAGCGGAGCGCCCGGTCGGTCATGGACTTCGAGCCTCGGCTGATGGCCAGCGTGCCGGAGCGCACGATCTCCCGCACGCCGTAGGGCTCGAGCACCTCCAGCAAGGCGTTGAGCTTGTCCGGGGCGCCGGTGGCCTCGACGGTGAGCGAGTCCACGGAGACGTCCACGATCTTGGCGCGGAAGAGGTCCACCGCCTGGGTCACCTGCAGCCGGGTCGGCGAGTCGGCCTTGACCTTGATCAGCAGGTGGTCGCGCTGCACCGAGGTCTCCGGTGCCAGCTCGATGATCTTGATGACGTTGATGAGCTTGTTGAGCTGCTTGGTGATCTGCTCGAGAAGCTCGGCGTCGGCGTCGACCACGACCGTGATGCGGGACAGCCCGGCGATCTCGGAGGGGCCGACCGCGAGGGAGTCGATGTTGAAGGCCCGGCGGGCGAAGAGGCCCGAGACACGGGTCAGGACACCGGGCACGTCCTCGACGAGGACGGACAGGGTGCGGCGCTGGGCACCGGGGTTCGGCTGAGGGCTGGTCATGGTCTACTCCTCGTCCCATTCCGGCGTCATGTTGCGGGCGACCTGGATGTCGCTGTTGGACACTCCTGCCGGCACCATCGGCCACACCATCGAGTCTCTGCTGACCACGAAGTCGACCACCACGGGACGGTCGTTGATCGCCATCGCCTGGGCGATGACGTCGTCGATGTCCTCCTCCCGCTCGCAGCGCAGGCCCACACAGCCGTAGGCCTCTGCCAGCTTGAGGAAGTCAGGGATGCGCACGACGGCCTCGCCGGAGGGGTTCAGCGACGTGTTGAGGTCCGTGTTGGAGTAGCGCGACTCGTAGAACAGCGTCTGCCACTGACGGACCATGCCCAGGGAGGAGTTGTTGATCACCGCGACCTTGATCGGGATGTCATTGATGGCGCACGTGGCCAGCTCCTGGTTGGTCATCTGGAAGCAGCCGTCGCCGTCGATGGCCCAGACCACCCGATCGGGATTGCCCACCTGGGCGCCCATCGCGGCCGGCACCGAGTAGCCCATGGTGCCCAGGCCGCCGGAGTTCAGCCACTGGCGGGGGCGCTCGTAGTCGATGAACTGGGCGGCCCACATCTGATGCTGACCGACCCCGGCCACGTAGATCGCCTCCGGGCCGGCGGCCTTGCCGATGCGCTCGATGACCTTCTGCGGCGCGATCGCGCCGTCCTCGGGCTCGGTCCAGCCCAGCGGGTAGGTCTCGCGGAGACGCCGCAGCTGACGCCACCAGCCCTCGATGTCCGTCCGGCCCTCCTTCTCGAACAGGTCGGTGAGCGCGGCGTCGAGCTCCGGGATGATCTCCTTCAGCGATCCGACGATCGGCACGTCGGCGAGCCGGTTCTTGGAGATCTCCGCCGGGTCCACGTCGGCGTGGATGACCTTGGCATCGGGCGCGAAGCTGTCCAGCTGGCCGGTGACGCGGTCATCGAAGCGGGCACCGAGTGTGATGAGCAGGTCGGCGCGCTGCAGGGCGGCGACGGCGGAGACCGTCCCATGCATGCCAGGCATGCCGACGTTGAGATCGTGGGAGTCGGGGAAGGCGCCGCGAGCCATCAGCGTGTTGACGACCGGCGCGCCCACTGTCTCCGCCAGGGCCGCGAACTCCGCGGAGGCGTCGGCCTTGATCACGCCGCCGCCGATATAGAACACCGGGCGGCTCGCCTCGCGGATGAGCTTGGCCGCCTCACGGACCTGCTTGGCATGTCCGCGGGTCACCGGCCGGTACCCGTTGAGGCCGATCTTCGGCGGCCAGGCGAAGGTCGTCTGCGCGGTCTGGGCAGATTTCGTGATGTCCACCAGCACCGGTCCGGGCCGTCCGGAGGAGGCCAGGTGGAACGCCTCGGCCATGACCTGCGGGATGGTGTCGGCGTCGGTGACCAGGAAGGAATGCTTGGTGATCGGGGTGGCGATCCCGACGATGTCGGCCTCCTGGAAGGCATCGGTTCCGATCACCTGCGCGTTCACCTGACCGGTGATCGCGACCATGGGCACGGAGTCCATGTGCGCGTCCGCCAGCGGCGTGACGAGGTTGGTGGCGCCGGGTCCGGAGGTGGCGAAGCAGACGCCGACCTCTCCGGTGACCATCGCGTAGCCCTGAGCCGCATGGCCCGCACCCTGCTCGTGACGGACGAGGATGTGGTTCACCGTGGCGGAGTCCATGAGCGGGTCATAGGTCGGCAGGATGGCGCCGCCGGGGATGCCGAAGACATCGGTCACGCCGAGTGCCTCGAGGCTGCGGACGATCGACTGGGAGCCGGTGACCTGTACAGGTTCCACCGGCTGGCCTGGTCCGTAGAGACGACGATCGGCCGAGGTCGTGTGACTGGGGCGCGGCCTCTTCGCGGCCAGCGCCGCGGGGCTCGTCGCAGCTGGTGTGCTCATCGTTGACTTCCTGTTGTCCTGTCCCTGGGCGGGTGATGCGGGAACCCGGAAAGGAGAAACCCCGACAGAAAAGCGTCCCTGCTGGGGCTCTCTACCGGGGTTGAGCGTGTACGTCAGCTCAGGGTGCGACCGTCGTCCCGCCCGCCACGAGCAGGGCTCGGACCACCCTGAGGAAGGTGGATCACTCCACTTCTCCCCCGGCGGCGAGTACGGCTACTCGTAGCAGGTGACGCATGGCCTCTATGCTTCCCGGGCGCGTGACGGGTGTCAACAGACCATGAACTCGTCTCACTGTGTGGACGGCTCAGATGACGGCCGCCGCCCTTTCCCGGGCGATCCGGCTCAGAGCACTCATCAGGGATCCGTCTCCACCCGTGTGCTGTGCCGGGTCGACGTCCATGACCCGGGCAGCGATGCGGTCACCCAGTGCGGCGGTGTCGCCGCCCATGCCGGGGCCGGCCAGAGACGGCAGCTCCGCCAGCACGGAGGCCGTGGCCGCCTCCAGACACAGTGCGGCCTCCCGCTCACCGAGTCCGGCCAGACACAGCGCCGCCGAGAGGGCGGCTGCAGCAGGGTTAGCCCATCCCTTCCCCGCGATGTCCGGTGCCGACCCGTGCACCGGTTCGTACATGCTCGGAGCCGTGCCTGCCACGTTGTAGTTGGCGCTGGCGGCCAGGCCGAGGCCGCCCTGCACCGTCGCCCCGAGATCACTGATGATGTCCCCGAAGAGGTTGTCCGTGACCACCACGTCGAAGCGGCCCGGATCCAGCGGCAGATGCTGGCACATCGCGTCGGCGTGGACGTAGTCGTGCTCCACCTCGGGGTAGCGCAGGGCCACCTGGTCCACCACCTCCTGCCACAGCTGCCCGGCGTGCATCAGGATGTTCGTCTTGTGGCACAAGGTCACCCGGCGACGTCGCGCCTGCGCGAGCCGGAAGGCGAATTCCACGGTGTCCGTGGTGGCGGCGACCGTGGTCAGGGAGTTCTGGACGGCCACCGCATGGGCAGTGCCGGCATGGGCGAGGGCCCCTCCCCCGGTGTACAGACCCTCGGTGTTCTCACGGATGACCACCAGGTCGCAGTTCTGGTCAGTGACTCCGCGGATGGGGCTCTGCACTCCCGGGTACAGCCGGACGGGACGAATGTTGACCGACTGGGCGAAGGCGACCCGCAGCGCGACGATGAGGCCGCGTTCCAGGATGCCCGGGGGCACCCTGGGGTCTCCGACGGCGCCCAGGAGCACGGCGTCGTGGGTCCGCAGGGCGGAGACGGTCCCCTCGTCCAGCACCTCTCCGGTGCGCAAGTAGCGCTCGGCTCCGAGATCGACGTCTGCCGCGTCCAGACTGAAGCCGCAGCGCCGCGCCGCGGCATGCATCCCTCGCAACGCGGCCTCTGTCACCTCAGGGCCGATGCCGTCGCCCTTGACGACGGCGAGCCGATACGTCCTCATGGCGGTCCTGTCCTCTCCATCCTGACCTGGCTGAGAGCGGTGGCCTTTCCTCATGCGAACTCCGGGCCTTGACCGCTCAGTGTGACCTGGATCAAACTATAGAGGGCGCAGTACTGGCCTGACCAGTACCCCGCCCCGCTCGTCATCCCTGACCAGGAGGACCTCACCATGGACCAGCGTCCCGATCTCTGCCTGGCGTCGATCCCCCACGGGCTCCCCCTCGGTCCTGGATGGGTGCAGGGTGTGCCGACCTCCGAAGTCGTCTTCCCCTTCGACGGCTCAGTCGTCGCCCACGCTCCGGTCGGACTGGTGGAGCATGCGCAGCGAGCACTGGGCGCCGGAGCCGCAGCAACCAGCACCGTCGGCAGGCTCACCTCCAAGGTCCGGAGGGAGATCCTGTTGGACGTCCACGAGGCATTGCGCAGTCGCGCCGATGAGCTCGTGGCGCTGCTCGTGGCAGAGACCGGCAAGGTGCGCAGGGACTGCGAGATGGAGGTCTCGCGCACCCTGGTCACGTGGTCGGCCGCCGCTGAGGAGATCGCTCATATCCATGGCGAGACCGTGCCGCTCGACCTGCAGAGTTCCGGCGCCGGGATGTATGGGTTCTGGACCCGGCGGCCGATCGGCTTGGTGGTCGGCATCACCGGCTTCAACGCACCCCTGCTGCTGGCCAGCCACAAGATCGCACCCTCTCTCGCTGCGGGCTGCCCGGTGATCTGCAAACCCGCCCCGGCCACTCCCCTGACGACGTTGTGGCTGGCGGCCCTGGTCCGAGAGGCGGCGACCGCACACGGCGCGCCTCCGGAGATCATCCAGGTGGTCACCGGAGACGCCGAGGTGGGCCGCCATCTGGTCACCGACCCCCGGGTGGCAGCAGTCTCGTTCACCGGCTCAGACGCCGTCGGCCACCAGATCGCCCGGGACGCGGCCCCGCGGAAGACCCTCCTGGAGCTGGGCTCGAATGCGGCGCTGATCGTCGACGCCGAGGCAGATCCCGCCAGGGCCGCGGAGGCCGTGGTTCGCGGTGGGTACTACTTCAACGGGCAGGCGTGCATCGCGGTGCAGCGGGTGGTGGTCTGCGAGGCCGTCCGGGAGGCGTTTCTGGCCGAGCTCACCCCCCGGGTCGAGGCGCTGCGGGTCGGGGACCCGCGGGACCCCGCCACCGATGTCGCGCCGCTCATCGATGCCGCGGCCACCGAACGCACTCTGCGCTGGGTGGCCGAGGCAGAACGCCTCGGCGCCCAGATCCTGCACGGGGGCCGCGCCACCGCCGGGGCCGTGGAACCCACCGTGCTGCTGGACGTGCCGGAGTCGGCGCAGGCATGGGGTGAGGAGATCTTTGCGCCGGTGATCGGGGTCCGGTCGGTGCCTGACCTCGACGCGGCCCTCGAGATGGTGAACCGTTCCCGCTATGGCCTCCACGCCAGCATCTTCACCCGGTCGCTGACCAACGCATTCCGGGCCATCGACGAGCTCGAGGTCGGTGGCGTCGTCGTCAACGAGGTGCCGGGCTTCCGCTCGGACATCATGCCCTACGGCGGGGTGAAGGACTCCGGCATAGGACGCGAGGGGCCCAGATTCGCCATCGAGGAACTCACCGTCACCCGGATGGCCATCATCCGGCCGGACTAGGCATCGAAGGAGCATGATGAGCACGACGCACACGTACACGGACCTGTTCCGCCTGGACGGACGCCGGGCGCTGGTCATCGGCGCCGGGGGAATCGGCCTCGAGGCGGCCAAGGCCCTGAAGGACCACGGGGCCCACGTCACCTGCGCAGACCAGGACCTCGGCACGGCACAGTCCGCCGCCGACGAGGTGGCGGGCGACCCGCTGCAGCTGGACGTCACCGACGCCGCGGCCGTCCGCCGGGCGGCCCAGGACCTGGGCCCGCTGGACGCGGTGGTGCTCACCGCCGCCATGAACGTCCGGAAGAGGATCCTGGACTACTCCCCGGAGGAGTTCGACCGCGTGGTGTCGCTCAATCTCAAGGGCACGTTCATGGTCATCCAACAGTTCGGGGCGCCGATGGTGGCACGCAGAAGCGGCAGCATCATCGTCTTCTCCTCCATCCGCGAGGAGGTGGTGGAGCCGGGCCAGTCGGTCTACGCCGCGACCAAGGCGGGAGCCGTGCAGCTGGTGAAGACCGCCGCCGCCGAATTCGGCGAGGCGGGGGTGAGAGTCAATGCCATCGCCCCCGGAGTGGTGGAGACGTCCCTGACGCACCAGATCAAGTCCGACCCCCAGTGGTACCAGGCCTACGCCTCCAAGAGCGCGCTGGGCCGCTGGTCCGTGCCCTCCGAGCTCGCCGGGGCGGTGGTCTTCCTCGCCTCGGACGCCGCCGGCTACGTCACCGGCACCAGCCTTCGCGTCGACGGGGGGTGGACTGCGATCGACGGCCGATTCACCCCGCCGACTCCCCCGTGAGGACTCCCCACCCTGGCCTCCTACTGGCCAGGCCAGTAACATACCTGTCCACGTGATGCATTGCACACTGAATCTCGACACTGCGGGGGTCACTCCATGGAATCGCTGTCCGCACCTCATCTCCCGGATCTCGACGCGGGGCAGATGGCCTCGGGCTATGCCTCGGGCGAGCTGAGCCCGGTCGACGTCGTCGACTCCTGCCTCCACCGGATGGATGCCCTCGAACCCTCCCTGCGAGCGATGTACGACCGGTATGACGAGGCGGCTCTCGCCGCAGCCGAGGCCTCGGCCCGGCGCTGGAAGCAGTCCAGGCCCCTGGGCCCTCTGGACGGGATCCCCCTCACCCTGAAGGAGAACCAACAGGTGGCGGGCCGGCCGACCATCCTGGGCTCGGCATCCACCCTCCCGGTGCCGGCCGGGCAGAACGCCCCCGTGCTGGACAGGGCGCTGCGCGGCGGAGCCTGCGTGCTGGGACGGACCACCATGTCTGAGCTCGGCATGCTCTCCTCCGGCATCTCGTCCGCCCACCCGATCACCCGCAATCCTTGGAACCTGGAGTGGAGCCCAGGCGGCTCCTCCGGAGGAGCCGGGGCCGCCTCTGCCGCAGGCTATGCCCCGATCAATCTCGGCTCGGACATCGGCGGGTCCATCCGTCTGCCCTCGTCCTGGTGCGGGGTCGCCGGGCTGAAACCCACCTACGGCAGAATCGCCGTGGACCCGCCCTACCCAGGACGCACGATCGGCCCGATGGGGCGCAGCGCGGCCGACCTGGCCCGCGCGATGAGCGTGCTCGCCGGGCCGCATCCGGCCGATCCCTCGTCGCTGCGTGAGGACGGCACAGACTGGCTCGACCTTGAGCTGGACCCGTTCGGGCTGCGCGTGGGCCTGATGCTGGACATCGGTGACGGCGCCCCGGTCGATCCGGAGGTCGCCGCCCTCATCCGGCGGGCGGCTGAGACCTTCGTCGCTGCGGGAGCGGAGGTCGTGGAGGTGCCCCCTTATCTGACGCCGGGCACGGTGGACCTCATCGACAAGTTCTGGCGCGCCAGCCATTGGAGGAGATACCAGCAGCTCGCGCCAGAGCAGCAGGCGAAGATGCTGCCGTTCATCGCCGACTGGTGCCGGGCAGCCTCGACGATCAGCGCCGAGGAGGCTCTGGAGGCCCATGATGCTCAGATCGAGCTGGGGCGCACCGTGCTGGACGCCTCGGCCGACCTCGACATCGTGCTCTCCCCGATCTCCCCCGGCGCGGCCTTCCCCGCGGAGTGGCCGATGCCGTCCAATGACGTGCATCGGGCCATGGAGCACATCCACTTCTGCGTGGGCTACAACTTCGCGGGCATGCCCGCCGCCTCCGTGAACGCCGGATTCACCTCGGAGGGGAGCCCTGTGGGCCTCCAGATCGCCGCCCAGCGCCACCAGGATCGCACCGCGCTGGCCGCGGCGGCCTTCTTCGAGGGTGAGCGTCCGCAGGACGCCTCCCGACCCTGGCCGCGCGGGCGAGTCACCGACCATGTCATCCCCGGACGCTGAGAGACAAGGACACCATCATGAGACCAGCCCCATCCAGCACGGCACTCACCGCGGTCCTGGCCATCGGCGCCCTGACGCTGATGACCGCCTGCGACGCCGGTGCCGATGACGCCTCTCCGGCCGAAGGCACCGACAGCGACGGCGTCGTCGCAGACGCGAGCGTGAGCATCGGCATGTTCGCAGTGCCGGCGAACCTGGACTTCACCACCACAGGCGGTGCCGCGATCTTCGAAGCGCTGCTCTACAACGTCTACGAGGGTCTGGTGCGCGTCGACTCCCAAGGCGAGCTCCAGCCCTTGCTGGCCGAGTCCTGGGAGATCAGCGACGACGGCCTGGAGTACACGTTCCAGCTGCGCGAAAGCGTCACCTTCCACGACGGCACAGCGTTCGACGCCGAGATTGTGAAGTTCTCGCTGGAGCGGCTGGACGAGTGGTCCGCCAACACCCCCGAGGACCTGTCGGCCATCGACTCGGTGGAGGTCGTGGACGATCACGAGGTCACTGTGGTGCTCTCCGAGCCGGACTACGACGCGCTCTTCTGGCTGGCCGGTCCGCTGGGCACCATGTTCTCCCCCGACAGCGTCGACAGCCTGGCCACCGAGGCCAACGGCACCGGCCCCTTCGAATTCGTGACCTACGAGAACGCGGTGCGCATGGAGTTCGCGCGCCATGATCAGTACTGGGGCGAACCGGCCGGGACCGCAGGGGTGGAGCTGGTCTACTACGAAGACGCCTCCGCCGCCGCCAACGCCATCCGCACCGGCGGTGTGGACGCCATCCTTCGCTCCGAGGCCTATGACCAGCTGGAGAGCCTCGAGGCCGAGGACGACGTCGACGTCCTGGTGGGCTCGACTCAGGGCGTGGTGGTGATGTCGATGAACCCCGACCACGAGGCCCTGGCCCAGCCCGCGGTGCGTGAGGCCCTCCAGCACGCCATCGACAGGGAATCGGTCCTCGCGGCCGCCACTGCCGGCTACGGGGAGATCCTGGGCGGACCGACCGTTCCCACCGATCCCTACTTCGTCGACTTCTCCACCACCTATGAGCACGACCCCGAGCTGGCCCGGGAGAAGCTGGACTCTGCGGGGGTCGAGGACCTCTCGCTGACCTTCACCGTGCCGAACAGGGCCTACGCGGAGGCCTCCGCGCAGGTGATCCAGGACAATCTCAACGAGGTCGGCATCGAGGTGACCCTGCAGACGCAGGAGTTCCCCGCCGTATGGGTCGAGGAGAACATGGTCGACCAGAACTTCGATCTCACTCTGGTGAACCACGTGGAGCCCCGGAACATGGCCAACTACGCCCACGCCGACTACTACTGGGGCTACGACTCTCCGGAGGCCCAGGACCTCTTCGCCGAGGCCGCCTCCGCCACCGAGGACGACGAGTACGTGGCAACGATGCAGGAGCTCACCGAGCAGATCGTCGCGGACACCCCCGGGGTGTGGCTGTACAACGCGCCGAACGTGGTCCTCTCCACCGAGGGCATCTCCGGCCTGCCCGAGAATGACCTGGGCGTGGGCATCGACCTGTCCGACGTCACCGTCGCCGAGTGATCCGAGCGGGTGGAGGAGAACCATGCTGCTGCACGTGATCCGTCGGCTGGGCGTCTTCGTCCTGACGGTGATGGTCGCCTCAGTGGTGGTCTTCTTCCTGCTGGGGGTGCTGCCCGGTGACCCGGCGAGGGCGCAGCTGGGCCTTCAGGCGAGCGAGGAGCAGGTGCAGGCGCTGCGCGAGCAGCTGGGCGCGGACAGGCCGTTGCCGGTCCGCTACCTGGAATGGGTCACCGGCTTCTTCAGCGGCGACATGGGGCTGTCCTACGCGTCCCGCACGCCGGTGGCCCCCCAGGTCCTCGATGCGCTCCAGGTGTCGCTGCTGCTGGTGCTGGGCGGCATCTGCGTGGCAGTCCTCATCGCGCTGCCCCTGGGCATCCTCTCCGCCGTGCGTCACCACCGCCCCGACGGTGCGCTCTTCTCCGGCCTGAGCCAGCTGGGAATCTCCGTGCCCAACTTCCTGGCCGGCCTGCTCCTCATCGCGGTCTTCGCGGTGGCCCTGGGGTGGCTGCCCTCGGGAGGGTGGTCACCGCCGGCGGCGGGCGTGGACTTCCTCCGACATCTGGCCCTCCCGGCACTCGCGCTCGGCCTGGTCAACGGAGCCATCCTGGCACGCTACACCCGTGCTGCGGTGCTGGAGGTGATGCGGGAGGACTTCATGCGCACCGCCCGGGCCAAGGGCCTCACCCCGGGCAGCACCCTGATCCGTCACGGACTCCGCAACGCCCTGGTGCCTGTGGTCACGGTGACCAGCATCGAGTTCGCCAACCTCATCATCGGGGCCGTGGTCATCGAGACGGTGTTCGTCATCCCCGGGCTCGGGTCCACCCTGATCCGGGCGGTGGCCAACCGCGACCTCATCATGATCCAGTCGATCGTGATGTGTGTGGTGATCCTGGTGCTCGTGGTCAACCTGCTGGTGGACCTGGTGCGTCCCGTCATCGACCCCCGCCTCAGGAGCACGAGATGAGCACGAGGAAGAGCCGCCCGGAGAACCGCGCCGCGCCGCAGACTGAGGAGGTGCCGGCCCTGCGCCGTCGCCGCCGCGGCGGCGGCCCGATGATCCTCGCCGGCAGCGTACTGGTCTCTGCCGTGCTGCTGATGGCGCTGGTCTCCCTCTTCTGGACCCCCCAGGACCCCACAGCGACCCACGCGGTCGATCGTCTGGCCGGTCCCAGCGCCGACCATTGGCTGGGCTCGGACGGACTGGGCCGCGACATCGCGTCGATGCTGCTGGCCGGCTCACGGGTGCCGCTGCTGGTCGGGCTCGGCACGGTGACGGTGGGGTTCGCTCTCGGTGTGCCCTTCGGCATCATCGCGGCGATGACCGACCGTGGCGCAGGTATGTGGCTGATGCGCGGCAATGACATCCTCCAGGCCTTCCCTGCGCTGCTGCTGGCCATCATCCTCGCCGCGGTCTTCGGCCCCAGCACGCTGACCGCCATCATCGCTCTGGGACTCGGGCTCGCACCGGGTGTGGCCAGAGTCGTCCGCTCGGGCACCCTGCAGGTCCTCAGCCGCGAGTTCGCCCTGGCCGCCCGCGCCGCCGGGCGGGGAGCGCTCTATCTGGCGGTGCGCCATGTGCTCCCGAACATCCGCGGCATCCTCATCGTCCAGGCCACCGTGGGATTCGCCATCGCCATCCTCGCGGAGGCGGCGTTGAGCTTCCTCGGCCTGGGCACTCCCCCACCCACAGCTTCCTGGGGCCGCATGCTGCAGGACGGCCAGGCCGTCCTGCATGTCGCGCCCCTGACCGTGCTGTGGCCAGGACTGGCCGTCGCCGTCGCCGTGCTGGGTTTCAATCTGCTCGGCGACGGGCTCAGGGACCGGTTCGACCCGCGAATGGAGGTGGCGCGTTGAGCGTCGGCCGTGCAGAACCCCTGCTCAGCGTGGAAGGCCTCTCCGTCCGCGCGGGCGCGGACCGGCTGGTCCGCACCATCAGCTTCAGCATGTCCCGTGGGGAGCGCGTGGGCCTCATCGGCGAGTCGGGGTCAGGCAAGTCCCTGACCTGCCTCTCGGTGATCGGCCTGCTCGGTCCAGGCCTGCACGCCGACGGTCGCGTCACGCTTCACGGCGGCCCTCAGCCGGTCGACCTGCTGACGGCGCAGGAGAAGCAGATGGCCACGATCCGTGGAAACCGGATCTCCATGGTCTTCCAGGAGCCCATGACGGCGCTGAACCCTCTGATGAAGGTGGGAGATCAGCTGACCGAGAGCCTGCGGATCCACCAGCCGAGGACCACGAACCGCAGACAGCGCATGCTCGAGCTGCTCTCCTCGGTGCGCATCCCCGAGCCCGCCCGTGCCGCCACCGTCTACCCGCACCAGATGTCCGGGGGCCAGCGGCAGCGCGTGATGCTGGCGATGGCCATGGCCAATGAGCCGGACCTCCTGCTGGCCGACGAGCCGACCACCGCCCTGGACGTCACCGTCCAGAAGCAGGCACTGAACCTCATGACCGAACAGGTGAGGAGCGCAGGCTCCTCGCTGCTGTTCGTCACCCACGATCTGGGCGTGGTCTCGGAGGTGTGCGACCGGGTGATCATCATGCGCCACGGACAGATCGTGGAGAGCGGGCCCCTCGACAGGGTGTTCACCGCACCGGAGCATCCCTACACCCGCGCGCTGATGGCCGCCTCCGCCCTCGAGACGCACCCGGCCACCAGGCGACTGGTGACCGTGGACGGACCACCCCCGGAACGCCCGGATCGCGTAGGGACGCCCGTGCCCCCGGCCGGAGCCGGGTCCGTCCAGCATGAGACCTTGACCGAGGAGGGCTCCTCCCCCGTCTTCAACAAGGTGGAGGACCCGGCGCTCAGGGTCCGTGACCTGACCCGCACGTACGGCAGCCCTGGGCTCCTCGGCCGCGGTCGCACCGTGCGGGCGCTGCGGGGAGTCTCCTTCGACGTGGCCGCAGGGCAGCGGTTCGGAATCGTCGGGGAGTCCGGCTGCGGCAAGTCGACGCTGCTTCGACTCCTCACCGCGCTCGACGACCCGAGCTCAGGTCAGGTGGAGGTGAGCGGACAGGTGATCAGCCGCCGTCGGGAGAAGCAGCTGCGCTGGCTGCGTGAGACCATGCAGATCGTCTTCCAGGACCCGATGGGATCTCTGGATCCCCGGATGGCAGTGGAAGACATCATCACCGAACCGCTGCGAACAGCGTCCCGGACCGAGCGGAGCCGCCGGGTGGACGAGCTCCTGCAGCAGGTCGGGCTGCCACTCAGCTCGGCCGCGAAGCACCCGCACGAGTTCTCCGGCGGGCAGCGCCAGCGCATCGCCATCGCCCGGGCTCTGGTCACCAAGCCGGAGATCCTCATCGCCGATGAGGCTGTGTCTGCGCTGGACGTCTCCGTGCGTGCTCAGGTCCTCAATCTGCTGGACGACCTCGTCGAGGAGTACCGGCTCACCCTGGTCTTCGTCTCGCATGACCTCAATGTGGTCCGTCACAGCTGTGATGTCGTGGCGGTCATGAAGGCCGGCAACATCGTGGAGTGCGGCCCCTCAGCGGACGTGCTGGAATCTCCTCAGCACCCCTATACGAAAGAGCTGGTGTCCGCCATCCCCCGACTCAGAGACAAGGTGCGTTAGATGCGCTTCGAACCGGTGAAGAAGGTGCCCTCCTACGAGATGATCGTGGAGCAGATCGAGGCTGGGATCCGCGAGGGGAGGCTGCACCCCGGCGATCGGCTCCCCGGCGAGCGGAGACTGATGGAGACCTTCTCGGTCTCACGGCCCACGGTGCGTGAGGCGATGCGGGTGCTGCACGCCACCGGGGTCGTCAACACCCGAGCGGGCGACCCGCGGGGCCCCGAGGTGCTGCCGTTCACTCCTCAGGCCCTGGAGCGCCCGCTGCTGCGCATGACGCACCAGCAGGGCACGACCCGAGCGGAGCTGATCCAGTTCCGGCTGCTGCTGGAGGGCCAGTCGGCGCTGCTCGCCGCTGCCTCGGACGACGCCCAGGCCAAGGAGGAGATCTCCTCCCGGGCCGCTGGCCTCGCGCGTCTGGCCGACCGGGCATCCACCGCGGAGCCGGAGGCGCCCGCAGATCACCCGGAGCAGTTCGGCGTGCTGCTCTCCGGCTTCCACACGGCCATCCGCGCCGCCTCCGGCAACCAGCTGCTGCAGGCGACCGGGCAGGCCGTCGACGGAGCGCTGACGACCATCGCCCGGCAGCGACTCGGGGGCGAGACCGACAGCACGGCGCTGAGCTCGCGGCTGCGCCGCTCTGCTCAGGACGCGGCCGCACTGACCGAGCGCATCCAGGCCCAGGACCCGACCGGCGCACGGAAGATCGCCACGGAGAACATCTACCGCTTCTACAAGGATCGGCTCACCGCCGAGGAGCTTGAGGCGCTGGGGCCGCTGCTCGGCTGACAGGGGCAGAGCTCAGCCGCAGTAGGCCCCTTCGGCCGCCGAACCCACCAGCTTGGCGTACTTGCCGAGCACACCGGTGGTCACATACGGCTCCAGCGGAGTCCATTCCTGCTGTCTGCGGGCCAGCTCGTCCTCGGCGACCACCAGCTCGATGGAACGTCCGGCGATGTCCACACGGATGGTGTCGCCGTCGGCGATGAAGGCGATCGGACCGCCGTCGACCGCTTCAGGGGCGATATGGCCGATGCACAATCCCGTGGTGCCTCCGGAGAAGCGGCCGTCCGTGATGAGCAGGACGTCCTTGCCGAGCCCGGCGCCCTTGATGGCGCCGGTGATCGCCAGCATCTCGCGCATGCCGGGGCCACCCTTGGGCCCCTCATAGCGGATGACGACGACGTCGCCGGCCTGGATCTGCCCCTCCTCCAGGGCCTTCAGCGCAGCCTGCTCACGCTCGAAGACGCGGGCGGTGCCCTCGAAGACCTCGGCGTCGAAGCCGGCCGACTTCACGACCGCGCCCTCCGGCGCCAGGGATCCGCGCAGCACGGCGATGCCCCCGTTGTGATGCATGGGGTCGTCCAACGAGCGGATGATCTTGCCGTCGATGTCCGGCGGATTGATGGCCGCGAGGTTCTCCGCGACCGTCCGGCCCGTGACCGTGAGGCAGTCGCCGTGGAGCAGCCCCGCGTCGAGCAGGGCGCGCATGACCACCGGGACGCCGCCGACCCGGTCGACGTCGGCCATCACGTACTGGCCGAAGGGCTTCAGGTCTCCCAGGTGCGGGACCTTGTCACCGATGCGGTTGAAGTCGTCCAGGGTGAGGCCGACGCCGGCCTCCCGAGCGATGGCCAGCAGGTGCAGCACCGCATTGGTGGAGCCGCCGAAAGCCATGGTCACAGCGATGGCGTTCTCGAAGGCAGGCTTGGTGAGGATGTCGCGGGTGGTGATCCCCTGGCGGAGAAGGTTCACCACAGCCTCGCCCGAACGATGGGCGAAGGTGTCTCGACGACGGTCCGCCGAGGGCGGAGCCGCGGAGCCCGGCAGGGACATGCCCAGCGCTTCACCGATGGCGGCCATGGTGTTGGCGGTGTACATGCCGCCGCAGGCCCCCTCGCCGGGACAGATGGCGCGCTCGATGACGTCGAGGTCGGCCTCGCTGATGGCGCCGCGCGCACAGGCACCGACGCCCTCAAAGGCGTCGATCAGGGTGACCTCCTTCTCTGTGCCGTCGGCGAAGCGGGCGATGCCGGGCATGATCGATCCGGCATAGAGGAACACCGAGGAGAGGTCGAGACGGGCCGCGGCCATGAGCATGCCGGGCAGGGACTTGTCACAGCCGGCCAGCAGGATGGAGCCGTCGAGCCGCTCGGCCTGCATGACGGTCTCCACCGAGTCGGCGATGACCTCGCGGGAGACCAGCGAGTAGTGCATTCCCTCGTGGCCCATCGAGATCCCGTCGGATACGGAGATCGTGCCGAACTCCAGCGGATAGGCGCCTCCGGCGTGGACTCCCTCCTTCGAGGCACGGGCCAGGCGGTCCAGCGAGAGGTTGCAGGGGGTGATCTCGTTCCAGGAGCTCGCGATGCCGATCTGCGCCTTGGAGAAGTCCTCATCCCCCATGCCCACGGCGCGGAGCATGCCGCGGGCGGGAGCGCGGGTGTAGCCGTCGGTGACCTGCCAGCTGCGGGGCTTCTCGGCGGTCGACGGGCCGGTGACCGGCTGCGGAGGGGTGAACGGGGTGTCCTCACTGGTGCTCTGTGCCATAGGCAGATCGTATACCGGGCTCGGAGGGCGCGGGGAGGCACCTCGCCGCCGTTCTGGAATGTGAGACGAGCGCGGAGGCGGTGGAGATCTCGCCGACAGGGTCAGGCACCGGGTCGAGCCCGGGGTCAGGCACAGGTTGCGCAGGTGGCCGGCGTCGGACCCGGCTGTTGGCCCAGAGCACCCCGCCGATGACCAGGACACCACCCAGGATCTCCCCCTGCAGCGGCACCTCCCCGAGCGCCGCCCACGCGGTGAGGATCCCGACCACCGGCACGAGCAGGGAGAAGGGCGCGACGGTGCTGGCCGGGTGACGGGCCATCAGCCAGACCCACACCGCGGAGCCGATGACGGTTCCGGCAATGATGGTGTAGAGCAGGCCGAGCCAGGCCGGGACGGCGGCCGCGGTGAAGGCGGTGGTCAGGGAATGGGCGATCTGCTCCGGTCCCTCGACGGTGAGCGAGAGGGCGAGCATCGGAAGCGGCGGGATCACGGTCATCCACAGCACCAGGTGCATGGGCTTCTCGGACCGGGCCTGTCGCGAGGCGATGTTCCCCAGCGCCCAGCCGAAGCCGCCCAGCACCACCAGCAGGAAGGGTGCCCAGCCGTCGAGGCCCCCGCGGGCCAGCCCCACGACGAGCAGCCCGGCCACCGCCACGGAGACGCCGACGGCCCGGCGGGGTCCGAGCCGCTCGTGGAGCAGCAGCGCGCCGAGCAGCACGGTGAAGGGCGCCGACGACTGCAGCACCAATGAGGCGAGTCCTGCAGGGAAGCCCGCCGCCATGCCCAGATACAGCCCGAAGAACTGCAGGGTGCCGAAGCCCAGCCCGTAGCCGATGAGCCAGCGCAGCGGCACGTCAGGGCGCGGCACGAGCACGAGGGTCGGCACGGCCAGGACGGCAAAGCGCAGTGCGACCAGGAAGAGCGGTGGGAACTGCTGGAGCGAGAGATGGATGGCGAGGAAGTTCAAGCCCCAGAGCAGAGCGACGGTGAGCGCGAGGAGGACATGACGGATGGGCATGGTTCAGTCTCTCCTCGCAACACTCATCAGCACCAGCGCATTATTCTGCACCTGCAGTGAAGCAGAACTGATGAATGGGTGGGATGATGCCTCCCATGGAGCACCGACATCTTGAACTCCTCCGTGAGCTCGCCGCCCGCGGAACACTGGCTGCCGTGGCGACGGCCACCCACCGCTCTCCCTCGGCAGTGTCCCAGCACCTGCGCGCGGCAGAACGGGACCTGGGGGTGCGACTGGTGGAGCCGGCGTCACGCACGGTGCGGCTGACACCGGAGGGAGAGCTGCTGGCCGCCGGGGCGGCGGACATCGCTGAGCGCATGGCCGACCTGCAGGCCCAGCTGGACGCTCGGCGCGGCGCCCCTGCCGGGACCGTCACCCTGGGCACGCTGCCCAGCGCCGGCGAGGCGCTCATGCCGGGCCTGCTGGCGCGGACCGCTGGGACAGGGATCGCAGTGGACCTGGATGACTTCGACCTCGCCGAGGCTGATTTCGCGGCACGCGCCCACGACTCCGACATCGTGATCGCCCACAGTCTGAGCGGAGACGCCCCCACGGGCACGAAGGAGCTGAACGTCACTGTGGTGGCGCATGAACCCCTGGTGGTGGCGCTGCCGGCCGACCACCCGATGGCAGGCGCCGAAGCGATCGGCCCTGAGGAGGCGCATGCGCTGGAGTGGATCGGGGTGCCCCCGGGTTACCCCTTCGACACGGTTCTCGTGGCTCTGGAGAACGAGCTCGGAGCACCGCTGTCCCGTCGCGTGAGGCTGCGCGACAACCGCCTCGTGGAGTCGCTGGTGGGTGCCGGAATGGGTGCCGCCCTGCTGCCGGGGTTCACCACCCGCCCCCGTGAGGGTCTCGTGCTGCGTCCGCTGACCGGTGTCCGGGCGCAGCGCTCCATCGTTGCTCTGAGCCGCCCCGATCGGCATGCCCGGCTTGCCGTCCGCACCGTGACCCGCTTGCTGCAGGAGACCGGCGCCGCGCTGGAGGACGCCCACCGTGAGCCGTCCCCGGGCGAGGTGGCAGGACCCGTGGTGGACGACGAGACCCGTTGTGTGCACTACGCCTCCGCACTGGACGTGGTGGCGATCCGATTCCACTGCTGCGGACGCTGGTATCCCTGCCTGCACTGCCATGCCGGGGCCGAGGACCACTCTGTGCTGCCCTGGCCCGCGGATCGGCATGACGCCGAGGCCCTGCTCTGCGGCGTGTGCCGACGGCGGTTCAGCATCGCCGAGTACCTCCAGGTCGAAGGATGCACCGGCTGCGGGGCGGCGTTCAACCCGGGGTGCAGCCGACACCACCCGGTGTACTTCGAGATGGGCCCACCGAGCTGAGAGCACCCGCCGAGCTGAGCAGGCGGCTCAGGCGGCTCAGGCGGCGCAGACGTACCCCACGTGCTGCGGTGGGAAGACCAGGTCCACGGTGCGGGCGGGAGGCCCGGCGGCACGGTCCGCGCTCGGACGCGGATCGCCGGTGTGCTGAACGCTGGGGTGTTGAAGACTGGGTCGTTGGTCCCCCTCGTCTTCTGACTGAGGCAGCACACCGTGAGACTTCATCCGGTGATGCCGCCGGCACAGCATCTGCAGATTGGCCGCCACGGTGGAGCCCGCGGGCCAGGGCAGCCGGTGGTCGGCGTCGCATCGTTCTGCGGGCACGGTGCACCCCGACGCCTGGCAGGTGCCGTCACGGAAGGACACCGCATCACGCAGCACACGCGGCACGAATCGTCCGCTGTATTCATGAGCGAGCACGTCGAACTCCACACCCGTCGGACCGAGACGGGGATGCGGCCGTGAGGCTCCCGACTCAGACGGCGGGTCCGACGTGCTCAGCAGATCGCCCCTGCGCCCATCACGGGCGGGCGGGCCGATGGCGGGCACGTCTGGCGGAGCTTGCGGATCGGGCGAGTCGGGATCGGATTCCGCAGGGTCAACGATCATCGTGTGCCACCGACGGCGGGTGGAAGGATCAGCCAGCAGCCCGAGTACCTGGTCCGGCGGCACCGGGCGGGACCGGTCGCGCATCACAGTCGGCGCATCGCTCTGTCCGGTCAGGGTCGCCAGCGGCACCATCACGGCCACTGACGCCTCGACGGACGCGTCACGCACGGTGCGACCGTCGAGCAGCCAGGCGGCAAACATGTCAGCTTCACGCTCGGCGAGAGTGCGCGGGTCGCCTCCCGCACGCGTCTCAGCGAGACCGCCGGCCGGGTCAGATTCCTCCGACCGGTCCGGGGTGAGTGTCGAGTGGTGAGGGATCGGCTGGGTGGGACTGACGGCCACAGCACGCAGGCGGTTCCGGATGGCCTCGGCAGTCAGTGTGGGGAGCAGCGCGTGCAGATGGCTCATCCCATCGTCCAGGTGCTCCAGCCACAGACCTCGGGCGCGTTCGGCAGCCTGTGCCCGGCGCCGATGCTCCTCCGGCTCACGCACAGCCACGAACCGGCGCAGCCAGGCGTCGATCTGTGCAGGACGCCGCTCTTCGGCGCAGGCCGTGGCCCGCGCGTCGAGCGCCTCGAGGCTGACAGGGTGGACGAGCTGCTCACTGGTCTCCACGATGCGGCGCAGGGTCCGGGCATCGAGCCGCCCCTCGCGGAAGCCCCCCCCCAGGTCCGAGGCAGGTCCCGGCGTGCCGTGCGAGCCTGGCTCAGCAGCGTCGCCACGGAGTGCTCGCTCAGGCACATCGCCCCTGCGATCTGGGCACGGACGGCCCGGCGCTCCAGCTCACGCAGGTGCCCGGTGAGATCCTGCGCGGCGAGGCGACGGTCGGCGTCGTCGACCACCTGGAGGGCGGCGCAAACCTGCTCAGCTTCAGCACGCCGCAGCGCCAGCGTGGCACGCCGAACGGCCTCCGTGCCGGGCTCCTGCCACAGGGTGTGTGGCGCTGCGGTGTCCAAGTCTCACACCCTAGGCGCCGCCCCTGACACGTCCGACGGAAGACGGCGACAGGTGGACGAGTCCGTCAGGACATCTGGTCGACGACGGTCTCGGCGACCTCGCGCATCGAGAGCCGGCGGTCCATGGAGGTCTTCTGGATCCAGCGGAATGCCTCAGGCTCGCTCAGCCCCATCTTGCTGGTCAGCAACGACTTCGCGCGGTCGACCAGCTTGCGGGTCTCGAACTTGTCAGCCAGCGAGGTGACCTCCTCTTCCAGCGCTCGGATCTCATCGAACCGTGCGGCCGCGACCTCGATCGCGGGGATGAGGTCGTTTTCGGTGAACGGCTTGACCACGTAGGCCATCGCGCCGGCCTCGCGGGCGGACTCGACGAGATCACGCTGCGAGAAGGCCGTGAGCATGACCACGGGGGCGATGCGCTCCTCCGCGATCACCTTCGCCGCGGTGATGCCGTCCATCTTGGGCATCTTGACATCCATCACGACGAGTTCGGGCTCGTGCTCCCGCGCGAGCTCCACCGCCTGCTCGCCGTTGTCCGCCTCGCCGACCACCTGGTAGCCGGCGCCGGTGAGGATCTCGACGATGTCGAGGCGGATGAGGGTCTCGTCCTCGGCGACGAGGACGCGACGGCCCTGGGTCTCCGCGGGGGCGTCGCCCGATGGGGCGGACTGCTGCTCTTCAGTCACCGTTCTCCTTGGATGAGGTCCGGGCCGTCCGCACAGGGCAGACGGCTGATGGACGGGCCGGTTGTCCCCTTTAGGGTATCGCCCGCTATGCTGTTCAGGCACCTCAGGGTCGCCTCCATGAGACGAACAGACGCCCTGAGGACTGGCACCGGCCCGAATGGCGGAATTGGTAGACGCGCCGCACTCAAAATGCGGTACCCCTGGTGTGTGGGTTCGAGTCCCACTTCGGGCACCAGAGCGTCGTTGTTCAAACCAGCGACGTTCCCGGTTTGATCCGCCCCGTTTCCGCCTGCTGTCTGGCGGGCGAGGGCGGTGGCCTGGACCTCGGGGTTGAACAGGGTGTCGAAGGGCACGCCTGGTTCGGCGTCGATGGCGTCGTCGTCGGTGACGGTGAGACGGTCGAAGAAGGCCTGGTTGGCGATCCGACGGAGTGAGTCGTCGATGCTCATGTAGATCGCGTGGGCGTTGCCTGCCAGGGCCAGGCAGTCATCGAGATGGGCGCGGGCCCGGTCGTACTCGATCTCGCTGGCCTCGATCCGTGAGTCGAGAAACGCGATCTGTCGGGCGATGCGGTCCTGTTCGGTCCCCAGCAGGTCAAGTGGCACGGCCCCGGCGTAGTGGGCCTGGAGCAGCTTGGTGCGCTCGTCGTAGAGGCGGTCGCGTTCGGCGACCTGTGCTTTGCGTTCGGTCTTGGCGGTGGCGAAGAGCCGGTCGAACTCGCTGGTGATCAGCTCGCGCAGCGCGGTGACGATGTGGGCGGGTATCTGCACGCGGCGGTAGTAGTCCTCGACCGCGGCCTCCACGTCGGGCACGAACATCGACTTACGGTCACAGTTGGTGCGCTTGGAGTGTCGGCCGGCGCAGATGAAGTACGGGTAGATCACTCCGCTGCGGCTGCGGGCGTTGGACAGGATCAGCCGGGAGCCGCAGGTGCCGCAGAACACGGTGCCTTTGAGGTAGTGCTCGTGGGCTTGGGTCTTCTCTCCGGAGGCCTGGTGGGCGGCGAGGACCGTCTGGACCCGGTACCAGACCTCGGGGGCGACCAGGGGTTCGTGCAGGCCGTCGTAGGTCGCGCCTTTGAACTGCACGTTGCCCTTGTAGTAGGGGCTGGCCAGCATCCGGTGGATCGAGGACAACGCGGGAGGCTTGGCTGGCCGCTTCGGTGTCGCCACGGTGGTCAGGCCGCGGTCGATGAGTTCATCGCGCAGGGTCGCCACCGAGTAGTTCCCGGTGGCGTAGGCCTCGAAGGCCCACCGGATGATCGGGCCGCGGTGCGGGTCGATGTCGATGGTGCGGATCTCGCGGCCGAGTTCGTCGCGCCGGGTGACGTTGAGGTAGCCCATCGGGGCCTTGCCGTTGGTGCCGCCGGTGACGGCTTTCTGGTTCATGCCCTTGGAGACCTCGTTGGCGAGGTTGCGGGAGTAGAACTCCGCGATGGTGGACATGATCCCGTGCAACAGCATCCCCGAGGGCGTCTCGTCGATGTTCTCGGTCGCCGAGACCAGCAGGACGCCTGCTTCTTTGAGCGCGAGGTGGATGGCGACGTCGTCGGCGCGGTTGCGCGCGAGCCGGTCGACCTTGTGGACGATGCAGTAGGCCACCGGGTGGGTCTTGACGTACTCGATCATCTGCATCAGCGCGGGCCGGTCGGCCTGGCGAGCGGACTCGCCGGCGTCGACGAACTCCTCGACGATGACCGCGTTGACCTCCTGGGCCTTGCGCAGGTTCGCCTGACGTTGAGCAGGGATGGAGAACCCTTCGTCTTGGCCGCCTTTGGATGCCTGCTCCTTGGTCGAGACGCGCAGGTAGGTCACCGCCAGCGTCGTGGTCGCACCGATCTGATCGGGCGCCGTCGCCAATGGAGATGGAGGGTGTGTGGTGCTCATGGGTCGTGTTTCCTTCCCCAACAGATGGGGCCAACACGAGAGCGCGGGACTGCTCGTGCGGTGCGACGTAGGAAACAAACACGACCCGTGCCGTCCGCTTGTAGACGGGCTGGGTAGGCCACGAGGGCTAATGAACAAGACGCCACACCACGACCACCTGGGTGGCCGCTGGCATGCGTACGCTTACGATTCTACGCCCTGGCCACCAGGGGGCTCAGGAGGACTTTCCTGCCCGGCGTTCTCCTGGTGTTCTTGGCGGGCGCGGGCCTGGGCCATCCCGATGAACACCTGGGCGAGCTTTTGCAGGTCGGGGCTGGGACGCAACTCGGCCTCGACGCGGTAGTCGCGCATCCGCTCCGGCGGAGCACTCGGGCTTTCGGCTCCTGTGGTCATGGCAGCTCTCCGGTGTCGAGATCGAGTCCGGCGAAGAACGCGTCCTCGGCTTCACGGCGGGTCTGAACCTGCTCGAACACGTACTGCACGAAATCCTCGCCACGGTTGGTGATCGTGGCGTCCTCGATCGCGGGTGCGGGTTCCTCGCCGGGCCAGACCGTCTGCCGGGTCGGCCGGTCGTGATCGAGGCGGGTGCCCGAGGCGGCCACCCAGTCGCGCAGTCGAGCGCGAGCGTCGGCGAAGTCACGGTGCCAGCCGATCGCGGCCGAGGCGTTCTGCTCGGGGTCGTAGGCGCCCAGCCAGTGCAGATGCAGCGCTGACAGCTCCCACACCAGCTCGGGATGGCGGTGCCAGAACGGCGGCAGCACGCTGACGGGCAGCCCGTAGGTGCGGCGCAGCCACGCGACCCAGTCGTTGAGTGCCAGCCACTCGGCTTCCAGGTCGTCAGCGCTCAGCAGGTTCCAGTTCACCGGATGCGGCACCGTCGGCGTGTCGGCGTCGTCGAAGCCGTCCACGTCATCGGTGTCCGGCGTCTCGTCAGCGTCAGCCCTGTTCTCGATGTCGTGGAAGTCCTCATCGGACGTGTGCTCGTTCGGAGTGTCGTCGTTCATGCTCGTGTCTCCTCTTGGGTCACAGGCCGATGTGTGGCGTGGCGTGCTGGGACTGCGGTGCTCGCCGCTGAGCCTGTTCGATCTGCGGCGCCCCCGCACTGGCGGCCTCCCGGCTCTGGGACTGGCGTTCGAGAGTCCTGCGAGGGGCGCGCCCGGCAGTGTTCTTCGACGGCGGAGTCGCGGGCAGGAACCGGGTGGCCTCGAACTGCTCCTCGCGCTCACTGGTGTGCTTGTTGGTGTACTCGCGCAGCGAGCCTTGGGCGATGAACCGGTCCTTCTCGCGCAGGTGCTCAATGCCGAACTGGGCAGCACCCTTGAATGCAACGACGTCGTGGAAGGTGGTCGGCTGGTTCTGCCATCCGGCCTCGGGGTCGAAGTGGCGGTGGCGTTGGCCGGCCTTGAAGTACAGGCGGGCATCGCCGTTCTCGGTGTAGGTCAGTTGCGGCTTGGAAGCCACGAAGGCGTAGATGCTGTCCTTCAGCTCCAGTCCAGTCGTCGAATCGGTACTCATCGCACGTACTCCTGCTCACGCAGCCACCGGAGCGGTGACCGCTGGGACAGGTAGGTGCACGCGCGCACCACCACGACCGAAGGCGGCCGGCTCAGCGCTGGAGCAACGCCTCGACCTCAGCCCGGTCGGTCGTCAACTGCTCACCGTCGGGCCGTGCGGGCCAGGGGCGCAGATCGGTCACGATCGGCGGCGCTGAACGAAGAAGGGTGACACCCGTACCGAACGGCAGGGTGCGAATGCGATCGGGCGGCAGGATCGGGATGCGGCGGATGGAGCGTTGATTCGATCGTGTGCCGTGGTCACCCAGGGTCACGCTGTCGGTGTACTCGTCCCGCTCGCCGATCAGCGTGGACAGGTCTTGGAGGTCGCGGGAGTTGGAGGCACCACCGAGGATGACCTTGACGATAGAGGCGTCCCAGATGGCTCCGGCGGCGTTGTCGGACCACTTCTCCCGCGCCTGCGCCAACGACTGCAACACCGGCAGGGTCGTGATCCCCGTGCCACCGCCCTCGGCCATCAACGTCGGCAGGGAGGGCAAGGGGGCGAGGTTGCCGATCTCATCCAGGGCCAGCAGCAGCGGCGGGTCGAGGCGGGCACCCGGTGAGCGTGCGGCGATCCGGCGGGCGGTCTCGATGAGGTCTTCGACGAACGCCGCCACCAACGCTGCGGAGGCGCCAGCTCCGGCTCCGGTGGCGAGCAGATATAGCGTGCCGCGCTTTCGGATGAAGCTCTCGGGGTCGAACTCCTCACCCGGCCCCGGCGACACCGCGTCCAGCACGCGAGGATCGGCCAGGGCACCGAGAGCGAGTGCGACGCCTTGCCAGATGGAGTCCCTTGTCTTGGGGTCCGAATCGATCATCGCCCCGAGCGAGTCCGCCCACCCCGTCGCCGCGGCCGGGGTGTTGGTGAGGATGGCGACGGCCTCGCCGGCCGCGGTGGGGTCGAGGGTCCAGCGGAACAACTCCGATGGCGGGCGTCCGTCGAGGGCTGCGGCGTGGAGCAGGGCTTGCAGGGCGGTGCGGGTTTTGCCTTCCCAAAACCCGCCGGACTCCACCCCACCCGCACTGAGGCCGGTGGCTGCGGCGAGGCCGGTGGCGCGGATCATCGCCGTGAGCGGGTCGTGGCAGCCGCGGATGGGTGACCAGCGCATCCCGGCGGGGATGCCTTCTGCGAGGTGCTGGGGGTCGAACACCGCCACCGGCCGCCCGTCACGCTGTCGGGCGCGGAGGGTGGCGGTGAGGTTGTCCGGCCGGGTGCTGGTGGTGACCACGGCGCCGGGCGCGTCGAGGATGGCGTTGATGACCACGTGCAGGCCTTTGCCGGACCTCGGGGGTCCGATGAGCAGGATCGAGTCCTCCACCGAGGCCCACACCTGCTTGCCGCGCGAACGACCCAACAGGTAGCCCACATCGGAGGCCGTGGGCTCGTCGAGCGACGGACGCAGCGTCGGGGCGCGGCGCAGCAGCCCTTTGGCGGAGGCGGTCTGGGTGACCTCGTGGGCTGTGGCGGTGCCGGCCAGGCGCCGTGGGTCGGTCTCGGCCTTCCGTGAGTGACGGCGCAGCCGCACCCACACCCACCCGCCAGCCGTCGCGAGGCCACCAAGCAGGATCGCGGTGACGATCCAGTAGACGACCGGGTTCAGCCCCTCGGCATCCAGCGCAGCGGCGGGGTCGGTGGGGTTGAACAGCACCCCGAGCCCGGACGCTGGTCCGGCGGCGGGTTGGGGTGTGCCGGTGAGGAACGCCGCCACGCTCCCGGCGGCGCGTAGGACGAGCGCGAAGCCGCAGGCACCGATCAGGGCGATGATGGCGGCGTTGGTCAGCTCACCGCCCATGCTCCCGGTCTGTCGCTGTCCGGTCATCGTGGGAGCCGCCGGATGTGCAGGGTGCCTGAGACCCGTCCCAGCAGCACGACCTCGCCGGCGCCGTTGTCGAGAAGATCAGCGAGGTGAGTGGTGTCGATCAGGGTGCGGGCGTGGCCGGTGCCGGTGGCGTCGGTGTGAGCGACGACGACGGCGACCGCGACGTCCTCACCGGGCACGAACCCCTCGCCGGTTACCTCCACCAGCTCCGGCATGTGCTTGGTCTTGGTGTGCTTGCCACGCCGTTCCTGCGGCTTGGTCTCTGCGGGTTCTGTCAGGGTGGGTTTGCGGGCGCGGATGAGGTCGGTGAACACGGACCCGTCGCTCTCTCGGACCTCGACCCGCACGGCGATAGTCCGGTCGGAGGTGACGGCATCCATCAGCTCGCCGAAGGTGCTGCGCGTCCACGCGGAATCCTGCTGTGGGGGCGGGAACGGTGCGCCGTCGACGGTGACGTCCAAGATTCCGTTCTCGGCGACCGTGACGACGACGTGTGGCAGCAGCACCGGGGTCTCGGCGGGGTCCTGCCCGGTGGTGCGGCGTGGCTTCTTCGACGCCATCACGTCACTCCCTGCGTGAGCCGGGAGCTGGTGTCGAACAGTCCCAGCTCGGCGGGGTGGAGCTGGTGCTGGGTCACGAAGGAGCGATCCTTGATCCGCCATAGCCCCTGCCCGACCCCCAGCGACGGGAGCAGCTTCTGCTCGGTGCCGGTGAGCCCGAGCGCGGTCGCGGTAGGTCCGAGCTGGTCGGACTCTTGGCGGTAGACAATCCGGGTCTCCGCGTTCGCGAGCAGGCTGTTGGCGAGCGAGCGCATGGCTGAGCCGTGGTCGCCGACATTGTCGAGGTCGGAGAGCTTGTGGAAGATCAGCATGTTCGCGATCCCGAAGTGCCTCGCCAACCTCCAGTGCGCATCCATCCGCTTCAACAGCGCCGGGTGGGACATCAGCCGCCAGGCCTCGTCGTAGATCACCCACCGCTGCCCACCGGCCGGGTCCAACAGCGCCGACTCCATCCACGCGCTGGAGCACGTCATCAACACGCTGATCAGCGTGGAGTTCTCCGTCACTCGGGACAGGTCGAGGCTGATCATCGGCAATGACGGCTCGAACGCCACCGTCGATGGGCCATCGAAGAGCCCCTGAAGGTCGCCAGCCACAAGCCGACGCAGCGCGTGGCCGACGAGCCGACCATCCTCAGCCAGGCGACCGTCGGTGTCGTCGGTGGGGTTGAGGATGTGCTCGACGACCATCGGCAGGATCGGCACCGTGTTCTCCCGCACCGTGGTGGTGAGGGCGAGGTCGATGGCGGTGTGTTCCAACGGCGTCAACCCCCGCGCCAGCACGGTCTCGGCCAGAGCGCCGATCAGGTCCCGGCGGCGCGAGGCCACGGTCGTCGTCCACTGCCCATCGGTGAGACCACCGGGGCGGTGTCCTTCGTCGAGAGGGTTCAGACGGGTGTCCAGTCCGTGGCCCAGGACGATCGCGCGTCCGCCGACGGCTTCGGCGACCGCGGTGTGTTCCCCCTTCGGGTCGCCGGGGACGTAGACCCTGCGGCCGAACGGCAAGCTGCGGGTGTAGAGCGATTTCGCCAGGGAGGACTTGCCGGAGCCCACGATCCCGGCCAGCACCACGTTGGGAGCGGTGATGACCCCACGGGCATACAGCACCCAGGGGTCGTAGACGAAGGACCCGCCCGAGTAGAGGTCTTGCCCGACGAACACACCGTCGGAGCCGAGACCGCCTTCGGCGACGAACGGATACACCCCCGCCAACGTTGCACTGGTGTCCTGATGTCTGGGGAGCCGAAACCGGCCCGGCGACCTGAGCGCCGCGGGGCCGGGCTCACCGGCCGCGGGCAGGTAGGTGGTGGCGCGGCGTTCGGCCCGCTCGGCCTCGGCCTTCGCCCGCGCAGCGTGCTTCTCGGCAGCGCGTTGCTCGGCCTGGAGTCTCGTCGCTGCCTGGCGACGTTGCTTGCGCAGTCGGCGGCGCTCCTTGGCCGGTGCGACCAGGACCGAGGTGTGCAGCCGCTCGGGCTCGGTGCTGCTCATAGCGACAACCCCCGCCCTGAACCAGCCGAGCTGCGGGAGGGGGAAGTGAACCAGTCGCGGTCCGCGACCAACGCCGCACGACCCCCGTGCGCCGGCGCTGCCTGCTGGGCATCACGCGACAGTTCTGTCCTGATGCTGTTGGTCTCGGGAGCAGGCGGATCAACGAGGAGTGCTGGGTCGGGTGCAGTGTCGAATTGCCGGTAGAGACCGACTTGGCCGAGCGCGTGGTTGTAAGTCACCGTGTACCCCGCGACGGTGACGGTCCGGTCGATGCCGCTCGTCGGCGGCTGATCGTCGTAGACGTAGCCGTTCTCCAACGCCGCATCGGTGGTCTCGTCGCCGTAGTCCCATCCCTTCAGGTGTTCGATGGCAGCGTCGGTGCCGTTGCGGTCGATCAGGTCGAGCACCGCATCGGCCTCCTCGCCTTGGAGGAACACCACGCTGATCCATCGTTGTGAGACCTCGTCAGGTCGGATGGGGCCGTGCTCACTCAGTTCGGCCAGGGCGTCGGTGTTGGTGCGGGCGGCCTCGGCCACCCACGCCGGGAATAGGCCCTCGTGGTCGGGCTCGCTGTCGGGGTGATCGAGGGCGTACTGGCGGGCCTCACCGGCGGCTCCGAGGAAGGTGGCGAGGTCGCGGATCGCATGGTCGGGGTCGACGGGTTGCCCTGCGCCGGTGAACAGGTCCCGGCCCTCCAGTTCCTGCCCGGTGGTGGTGTCGGTGATCCGGTAGGCGTAGCGCTGATGCTCACCAACCGGCGCATCCGGCCACACCACCAGCGCCAGCGACCCGGCCTGCACGGTCGTGGTCGCTGGGTCACCGTCGAGCCGGGCGGCCACGCGTTCCCGGGCGGCGTCTCGGTCGACGACCGGTTCGGGGTGCCAGGCGATCCGCCCGGAGTGCGAGAACGCCGCGTCGAGCCGGTCGTAGGCCTGATCCAGCAGCGTGCCGGCCTGGTGCAGCTCATCGGCCGCGGCCAGCGCGGACGCCGCACCCGCGGCCGGGTCGCCGTCATCGTCGAACGCCCGATCCTGGGCGTTCAGGTGGGTAGCGGCGAGCTGGTCGAGGACTTGGCGCAGCGACCGCACCCCCGCCACGAGGTCACCGAACACGGTGTAGGTGTCCGCCGGGTCATCGAAGACTCGGGAGGCATGGGCGAGACCGCGCAGCGCCTCGGAGGCTTCGGCCGCATCGGCGAGCGGGTCGTGGAACGTGGGCATCACAGCCTCCAAGACGGTGGGCGAACAGAGAGGGGCGAGCCCGTGGTTCGGGCTCACCCCTCAGGTGCACGCACCACGCCACCACCATCACTGGGCCGGGGGCCGGCGACTGTGCGCGATCAGACGCGGCGGCACAGCGGCAGTGCGGCGGCGGTGAACGCCGCAGCCTGCTGGCCCACCAGGAGCCGGGTCTCGCAGGAGGCTTGGATGGCGGCCTGCTCGATCGCTGCCACCCCGGCCTCGAGTTCTTCGTCCGTGGGCGCGGACACCGAGATGAGGCCGGTGTATCTGAGGACGCCGTGGCCGGCGGTCAGGTCGGCTTCCTGCTGGAGCACGTCCTGATACTCCGCAGTCTGGGAGGCGTCTTCGATCTGCCCGATCTTCGCCCGCTGCGCGGCATCGGAGATGTGCTCGACCTTCTTCTTGCGGATATCCCGTGCGGCCTGGTCGGAGCGCATCGGGGTGCAGATCAGCGAGAACGACCGTTGGATACCGGTGGAGAGCAGGACCGGGGACAGGAAGCCGGGATAGACCAGCGACCGGGGCCATTCGGAGACCCAGAGCACGGCGTGGTGGGCGGAGTCGGTGCGCAGCCGGGTCCAGGATTCGTTCACCGCCACCGGTCCGGCGGTGGCGAGGGACTGGCCGAGTTCTCCGTGCCGCTCCAGGGTGGCGGCGATCGCCGGGTCATACGCGGATCGGAGGATGACGGCGACCTCGCCGGGACTCAGCCATCCCGAGGGCGTTAGATCAGCCGACCGCAGAGCGGCCACGAGGGTGGACATCTCTTGACGCAGGACGGCGGCCGCACCGCGGATGCCGCCGCCGGCGGTTCTGATCTGCCGGGCACTGGTCTTCATGTCTAGCGACAAGCTCAGCGTCGTGGCATGTCTCTCACCCGCGGGTCCGGCCCGGTCGATCAACTCCGCATAGGTGGTCGCGGCCCAGGTGTCGTCTTCGGTGCCGTGGGCTTCCCACCATTCGGCCAGCCCGGTGCCCGAGTCCGGCAGGGTGCGTTCCAGGATTTGGAGGGTGGCGATGCGGCCGGAGCGGCAGACGGTGGCCAGGACACGGCCCCAGGAGGTGACGCGTCGTTCCTGCTCACCCGGGTCCAACAGGACGAACGCCGGGTGGGAGACCTCGCAGACCACGGTGAGGGTCTGGGCGTGGGGGTCGTGGATCATCCCCGCCCCGGTGTCGGGGTCGGTGTACTCGCGCAGCCTGGCCATGTCACCCGGCAGCGCAAGCGTCCCGACCGGTCGCGGCGTGACGATCCGGCGCCGATAGAGGAGTTGTCCGCCGGTCGAACGCCAGAGCCACCAGAACGCGACCGGCAGCCACTCCACCGCGGGCCGGCCCGCGATCGGTATCCACGTCAAGGTGGCGGCAACCACCCAGACCGGTGCGGTGTATGCCAGGAGGATGCCGCCACCGGCATACAGCGCACCTACCACCGACAGGATGCCGATGGCGAGGGTGATGAGCTGCGACAGGGACAGTCCGAGGAGGATGCCGCGCCGGGTGAGGCGGGAGAACTTCACCGGCACCAACTCCGAAGACGTAGCGCGGTCGTTCTGCTTCGTGGCCATGACCGGTTCACTCCTTCCCGGTGGGCTTGGGAGCCGGCGGCGGGGGCTGTTTCGATGGACGCGCTTCCGACTGCGACGGCCCGCCGGTGGGTGTCTTCGGTGCCGGTGTCGACGGCGGGGGCGCCTGCGCGGACGGTGGTGGTGTGCTGCCGGTCTGTCCGGCCGAATCGGCGGCGGCCTCGCCCTGGTTGCCGAGGGCCGTGCCGGCCTTGGGTCCGGCGGTCGCGGCGTCCTTGGCGACTTTCGCCGCCACCACGGCCGCGGCGCCAGCACCGGCACCGGCGCCTGCTCCACCGCTTGCCCCGGCACCGGCGCCGCTACTCGCGGCCGCCTTCCCACCACCAGCTCCGGCTGAGCCAGCAGTGCCACTGGATGCCTGCGGCTTCGGATTCTTCGGCTCCGGCGGCTTCTTCCCACCACCACCGCCGTTGTCGCCCTTGCCCCCGCCACTGTCGTCGAGAACCTTCTTAGGCTCCGCCCCGCCCTGCGGCTTCGACGGAGTGGGCACGGGCCTGTTGAGGGCGCTCTTGGCGTCCTGCTCCGACCCGATGGCGTGGTACATGTCGAACCCGACGAAGTTCAGGAACTTGTAGGTCATGTACGGCGCGAAGGCAGCCATTGCCATGAGCACGATCCCGGCGATCGGGTCCGCCACCGAGGACAGGTCGCCGTCGATCGGTGCGGAGACTTGGGTGATGGCGACCAGGAACATCACGACCAGGACGAGCTTGGAGACGATCAGGGCGATGACGAACATCGCCCACTTGCTGATCCACCCCTTCGTGGCATCCCACGACGCCCCGGAGAACGCCAATGGTGCGAGCACGATCGCGACCAGCAGCAGCGCCTTGCGCACCAGCAGGGACAGCCACACGATCGCCGCCGCGCTGATGGCGAGCCCAGCGAGGAAGATCGTGATGATGGCCCCCACCCCGGGCGCGGCGATGTTGATCCCGACCAGCCCGGCGGCGAGCAGGGTGATCTTGTCGCCCATCGACTCGGTGGTCTCCCCGGCGGCCTGGATGATCCCGATGCAGAGCTGATCGACGATCTCCAACAGCAACGCGGTCAGGGTGATGACCACGAACGACCCCAGCACCGATTTCGCGAGGCCGAGGGCGGCACGGGAGAGTGCGGTGGGGTCGCGTCTGATGAGTCCGGTGATGAGCTGGAGGCAGAAGAACAGGAGCATCACGAACACGGCGATGCCGAAGAGGATGTTGTAGACCGCCACGTACTCGTCGCTGGTGACGTCGACGAGGGTGGTGGTGTCGAACACCGACCAGACGGCCTCGAACAGCCAGCCCGCGGCGGCGCCCATCGCTCCGGCGAGCCAGTCGAACGGAGCCGAGACCAGCGAGGCGGCGGCCTCGCCGGCGGTGTCGCAGACGGTCGAGACGAGGGGGATATCGCACACACCCACCGCAGATCACTCCTTCATGAAGGGGTCGAGAAGGTTGGTGGGCGGGGGTCAGACCTGCTGGCCGACGTCCCAGAAGAAGTTGATCAACGTCACCGACGCGCCGCAGATCACGGCGGCGCCACAGCTCACGAGGACGCCGATCTTTCCCCGGCCCGCCAGGTGAGGGTTGGAGGAGTTGGCGCCGAAGCCCCACACGATCGCCGAAATGATCAGCGCGAGCACGGAGAGGATGAGGCCGATCGTCATGACCGCGCCGACGATGGTGCGGAGCTGGCTGATGCCGGGCAGTCCGGAGTCGTTGGGGTCGATATTGATGTCCATCGGCACCAGGCCGGCCACAGTGGTCGTGGCGGCGGTCGCGGTGTCGGCGAGCAGGATCAGTGTGTTCATGGCAGGTGTGCTCCTTCACGAGCGAGAGAGGGTTCTCGTCGGTCAGGTGCACGGGATGTCCCGCAAGCCACAGGTACATGCGGATCGCATATACTTGGGGTATGAGTGCCCACGAGGAGACACAGCGGGCCGTGGCCCGCTGGCATGAGATCGTCAACGCCGCCGACCTGGACGCCGCACGGGAAGCGGTGTCCGATCCGATCGTGGTCAACGGGCCTAAGGGCGCCGGACCGGTCAGCCCGGCCGAGTTCGCCGAGTGGATCACCCGCTCGGGCATCCACTTGTCGCCGCGGTCCTATCACCCGGTCAGCGAGCATGTCCTGGTCGTGGAGCAGGATGCCCGCTGGCCCCAGGACGGCGCCGCGACGCGCGTGGCGACGGTGTTTCGTGCGCACGGGGGCCGGGTGTCGGCGGCGCTGCGGTTCCCAACGCTCGCCGAGGCGCTGGAGTTCGCGTTCCTGTACCGGGAGCTGGCCGTTACCGAACCCGGCACGGCGGCATGACCGGTCCTGATCCGGCGCAGGGCGGGCCGGGCAGGGCGCTGTTCCGATTCGTGCGGCACTGGTCACGCCGGGCGACCTCCGGTGACACGGCCGCTGGTGCGCACGGACGGGACGTGTGGGTCACCGAGGCCGTGCACGCCCTGGCCAAGGACGGACGACCTGAGGTGACGGTCAACGACGTCGCGGCCGAGCTGGGTATCGATCAGTCCGGTGCCAGTCGCATGCTGACCGACGCCACAAGTCACGGCTACCTCGACATCGCCCCCTCGCTCGTCGATGGGCGACGACGCGCCACGGCGCTCACCCCGGTCGGCCGGGAGCTGTTGGAGAGCGCGCATGCCTGGCAGGAACAGGTCTTCACCCGGCTCACCCAAGACTGGACCGAGCGCGAGCGGGCCGAGTTCCACCGCGGCATGCTCCGCCTCATCGCCGCATCACACGACGATGCGGCGGGCTGACCTACAACGTCGAGCCCACGTCGAGCAGCCAGTTCAGCCAGGCCACGCCGCCGCCGGCCAGGACCGCGGCGCCCAGGGCGGTCCAGGCGCCGATCCTTGCTTTGGTGGCGGCGGCGTGGTGACCGTTCGCGGTCGCCAGCGCCCACACGATGGCGCAGACGATCAGCATCAGCACCGCGCTGATGAGCACGAAGGTCAGTAGGGCGCCGATGACCTCGCGCAGGTCACCGATCCCGCCAAGACCGTCGAAGTCGGGGAACACGTCCATGTCTGATCAGCTCCCCACCGGCAGGGTCGGATAATCGAAGTGCCCGAATAGCTCCATGCAGTTGAGGTGTGCGCGTCGTGTCCCAGCCGTCGCGGCATCGAGAACACAATGGAGAGGATGGTCTCGTTCGATCTCGTTAGGC